>NZ_JBIAKG010000002.1:0-808617 GCF_042872345.1 Micromonospora sp. NPDC005299 | reverse complement strand
ATACAACGACTCCCACCCACCCGCCATTCCGCCACCCGGATGCCGCCGATCACACCCCCGACCCGGACACTCACCCCACACGACGCAGACGTCGCCGAACCCGGCGCGGATCTTGGACAGTTGCCGTTCGTCACGAACGACAACGCGGCGAACCGCGCGGATGGGGTCGACTCGTGCGTCGGGTGGCAGGTCGGGGCGATGGGAAAACGCCGGACAGGGGTTACCCTGACACCATGTCGGCCACCAGCACCGCGCACCTCGCCCGGCCCGGGCGACCCGCCGTGGTGGCGCGCACCCTCGGCGAGCTCGCCGGCCCCACCCGGGGCATCGTCGAGCTGCCGGTGCGCCTGATGTGGAGCAGCGAGCGCGCCTTCGACCTGGCCGACCCCGACGACCTGCTCTGGATGTACGAGAACGTGCTGCGCGAGACCAGCCGCGTCGAGGACCTGCGCGAGCTGATCCACGGGGGGACGCTGCGCCGGGTGTGGCCGCTGTTGAACCTGCCCCGGGGCGTACGCCTGGCGTGGGAGAGCCGGCACCGGGGCCTGCGCGCCGCGTGACCCATCTGCACGACTTCTACCGGGAGGTGGCCCGGGTGGCCCTCGCGGCCGCCGGCCCGCACCGGTTCGTGCTGGGCGGCGGGGTGGCCTGGGCCGCGCACGGCCTGGTCACCCGCCCGACGGAGGACGTGGACCTGTTCGCGGACGTGGAGGGCGCGGCCGCCGCCGCGGCGGCCGGCGTGCGGGCCGCCCTCGAGCGGGCCGGCTACCAGGTGGCCGACGCCGATCCGGGCAGCGAGCTGGGCGAGCTCTTCGACGGCTACGACCGGGACCTGCGGGACTTCGTGGTGAGCCGGGACGGCCGGCAGATCCGGCTCAGCCTGGCCCGGCTCGACCGGTACCGCAGCCCGGTGGTGATGGACCTCGGCCCGGTGATGGACGTCCGGGACCTCATTGCCAACAAGACCGCCGCGCTGGTCAACCGCCGGGAGGTCCGCGACTACATCGACGTCTCGGCCGCGCTGGACCGGTACGCGGTGGCGGAGCTGCTGGAGCTGGCCCGACAGGTGGACCCGGCGCTGGACGCCGACGACGTCCGGGAGGCCGGGCGCTACCTGGACCGGGTGCCGGACCGCCGGTTCGCCCGGTACGGCCTGGACCCCGGCCAGGTCGCCGAGGTCCGCCGCCGGATGGCCGCCTGGCCACGCTGACCACGAGCGCCGGCGACGGAAACGGTGCCCGTGGTGTTACGCCGCCGGGTCCCGCGGCGCTGGTGGTGGTGAGATACCTCTGGGCGATGTGGCGTGTGTGACATCCGGTCGTTATGGTGCGCAACGGCGCCCACGAGGCGCGTCCACCCCCATGGAAGGGCACCTCATGACCTCCTCCTCCGGCGCCTCGCGCCGCCAGGTGCTGGCCGTCGCGGCCGCCGCCGCGACCGCCCCCCTGATCGCCGGCGCTCCCGCCGAGGCCAAGCCGAAGCCGTCGAAGACCTGGGACCTGACCGTCCTGGGCACCTCGGACACCCACGGCAACGTCTACAACTGGGACTACTACCGGGACGCCGAGTTCGACGACAGCAAGCACAACGACGTCGGCGTCGCGAAGCTGGCCACCCTGGTCAACCAGATCCGCGCGGAGCGCAAGGGCAGGGCGACCCTGGTGCTGGACGCCGGTGACACCATCCAGGGCACCCCGCTGGCCACCTACTACGCCAAGCAGGAGCCGATCACCAGCACCGGTGAGACGCACCCGATGGCCAACGCCATGAACGTGCTGAAGTACGACGCCGTCACGCTGGGCAACCACGAGTTCAACTACGGCCTGCCGCTGCTCGCCACCTGGATCGGCCAGCTCGGCTTCCCCGCCCTGGCGGCGAACGCGATCAACGAGAAGACCGGCAAGCCGGCCTTCCTGCCGTACGTGATCAAGGAGGTCGACCTCGGCGGGCACGGCGCGCCGACGCTGAAGGTCGGCATCCTCGGCCTGACCAACCCGGGCGTGGCCATCTGGGACCGGGCCAACGTCGAGGGCCGGCTGGTCTTCGCCGACATGGTGGCCACCGCGGCCAAGTGGGTGCCGGTGATGCGGGAGCGCGGCGCCGACCTCGTCATCATCTCCGCCCACGGCGGCGACAGCGGCACCTCCAGCTACGGCCCGGAGCTGCCGAACGAGAACCCGGTCGCGCTGATCGCCGAGCAGGTGCCGGGCATCGACGCGATCCTCTTCGGCCACGCCCACAACGAGGTGCCGGAGAAGTTCGTCACCAACAAGGCCACCGGCGCGCAGGTGCTCACCTCCGAGCCGTCGAAGTGGGGCCAGCGGCTGACCCGGATGGACTTCACCCTGACCCGGGAGAAGGGCCGCTGGAAGGTCGTCGGCAAGGGCTCGACCATGCTGATCACCAACACCGTGGTCGAGGACCCGGCGGTGCTCGCGGCCGTCCGCGGCCAGCACTCCAAGACCGTCGGGTACGTCAACCAGGTCGTGGCGCAGTCGGAGGTGGAGCTGTCCGCCGTCGAGTCGCGGTACAAGGACACCCCGATCCTGGACTTCATCAACCACGTCCAGGCCGAGGTGGTCACCGCGGCCCTGGCCGGCACCGCGTACGCGAACCTGCCGGTGCTGTCGCAGGCGTCGCCGTTCAGCCGGACCGCGGTCTTCCCCGCCGGGGACGTACGGATCCGCGACGTCGCCGGGCTGTACGTCTTCGACAACACCCTGGAGGCGGTCGTCATGACCGGCGCCGAGGTGAAGGCGTACCTGGAGTACTCGGCGAAGTACTTCGTCACCGTCCCGGTGGGCGCGACGGTCAACCCGGACACGATCAGCGACCCGGCCGTCCCGGACTACAACTACGACGTGATCTCCGGTCTCGACTACGACATCGACATCTCGAAGCCGGTCGGCCAGCGGATCACCCGCCTGGTCCTGCCGGGCACCGACACCCCGGTCGCCGCGGACGCCCAGTTCGTCGTCGCGGTCAACAACTACCGGCGCAGCGGTGGCGGTAACTTCCCGGGCATCGTGAAGACCCAGGTCTACAACCAGCAGCAGGAGATCCGCCAGCTGCTCATCGACTGGGCGCAGGCCAAGGGCGTCATCCGGCCGGCCGACTTCTTCGTCGCGAACTGGAAGCTGGTCCGCGAGGGCGTGCCGGTCTTCTGATCCGTACCGGTCACGACGGGCCCCGGGTGTCGCACCCGGGGCCCGTCGGCCGTCTCGGGGCCGGTCAGCCGCCGGCCCGCAGGTCCCACTCGTGCTGCCCGCCGGTCGGATCGGGCCGGTCCCGGCGCGGCTCGGTCTCGCTCTCGGTCGACTCCACCCGCTCCTCGGGACGCGCCCCGGGCGGCAGCTCGCCGAAGCGGACGTGCCGCAGGAACGCGTACTCCTCGTCGGTGAACGACTCGCGCGGTTCGCTCATGACCGCATTGTGCGCCCGCCCGGCCACCGCCGCATCAACCGATCCGGCTCGGGTAAGCCGCCGCGACGACCCGGCCGGAGACGAGGTGGGGGCGACCATGCGCGCGGTACGGATGACCGCACCGGGGGTTTTGGAGCAGGTGGAGGTGCCCACCCCGACCGCCGGGCCGGGCGAGGTGCTGCTGCGCGTCGGCGCGGTCGGCGCCTGCCACTCCGACCTGCACATCCTCGACGCGCCGGCCGGGCTCTACCCGATCCCGATGACCCTCGGGCACGAGATCGCCGGCAGCGTCGACCAGGTCGGCCCCGGGGTCACCGGCTGGGCGTCCGGCGACCGGGCGGCGGTCTACGGGATCATCGGGTGCGGCGGCTGCCGCGCCTGCCTGCGGGGCGCGGAGAACCAGTGCCAGGTGGTGCCGGCCGGCGGCGTCGGGCTCAGCCGCGACGGCGGGCTGGCCGACCACGTGGTGGTGCCCGCCTCCCGGCTGCTGCCCGTCGGGGACCTGGACCTGGCCCAGGCCGCCCCGCTCACCGACGCCGGGCTGACCCCGTACCACGCCGTCGAGCGGGCCCGGGACCGGCTGCGCCCCGGCACCTCCTGCGTCGTGATCGGCATCGGCTGGGGCACATGGCGGTGCAGATCCTGGCCGCCACCACCGCGGTACGATCGTCGCGGTCGACACCAGCGTCGCGGCCCTGGACCTGGCCAGCCGGATGGGCGCGCACGACGTGGTGCAGGCCGGGCCGGACACAGTGGACCGGATCCGGGTGCTGGTCGGCCCGCCGCCGGACGGCGCGGACGTGGTGCTCGACTTCGTCGGCGCCGACCCCACCGTCACCACCGCCCGGCAGGTGGTCGCCACCGGCGGTCAGGTGCTGCTGGTCGGCCTGGCCGGCGGCACCCTGCCGGTGCGGCCGGTCGCCGACGAGCCGCCGACCGTCCCGCTGGAGACGACGGTCGAGGTGCCGTTCTGGGGCACACGGGCGGAGCTCCAGGAGGTGATCGCCCTGGCCCGGACCGGGCACCTGCAGGCCGACGTGCAGACCTTCCCGCTGCCGGACGCGCCGGAGGCGTACGACCTGCTGCGCCGCGGGGAGATCCACGGCCGCGCGGTCGTCGTGCCCTGACTACCGTGCGCCCGCGCCGGACCGTTCGGTCGCCCTGGGCCGCCGCGCCGGCAGCCGGTCCAGCAGGGCCAGGGCGGCCCGCACCGGGCGGCGGGCCAGGACCCGCTCGAAGCTGCCCCGCCCCTGGCAGAACCGGACGAACATCCGCCAACCGGGCGGGGTGGCCAGCAGCGCGTGGAACACGTCGGGCCGCCGCGCGAAGACCTCCAGCAGCCGGTGCCCGGCCCGCATCTCCGGCACCAGCCGGAGGCGGACCTCCTGCTCGTAGGTGTCGAGGTCGCCGCCGGCCACGGCCTCGCCGGCCAGCCGGCCCGACCGCAGGGCGAAGCTGATGCCCTCCCGGCTCCACGGCTCCAGCAGGCCCGCCGCGTCGCCGGCGACCAGCACCCGGCCGCGGCGCAGCGGCGAGTCCTCCGCCCGGCACCGCGTCAGGTGCCCCGAGTCGTGCTCCGGGGTGATCCCGGCGAGGCCCAGCCGGTTCACGAAGTCGCGCAGGTAGGCCCGGGTCTGGTCGCCCTCACCCCGGGCGGCGATGACGCCGACGGTGAGCCGGTCGCCCTTCGGGAAGACCCAGGCGTACGAGCCGGGGACCGGACCCCAGTCGATGAGCACCCGCCCGCGCCAGCGGTCCTGCTCGGCGGGTGGGACCGGCAGCTCCAGCTCCAACCCGAGGTCCACCTGGCGCCACGTCACCCCGACGTGCCGGGCGGTCACCCCGGACGAACCGTCGGCGCCGATCACCGTGCGGGCGCGGACCGTGTCGCCGTCGGCCAGCCGCAGGCGTACCTCGTCGGGGTCCTGCTCGACGGCGCGGACCGCGACGCCCTCGCGGATCTCGGCGCCAGCGGCGACCGCCGCGGCGCGCAGCCGGTCGTCGAACTCCTCCCGGCGCACCATGGCCACCAGCGGCGCGGAGTGCCGGCGGGTGAAGCCGCGTCGCCCGTCCCGGGTGAAGGTGATCCGGTCGGCCCGGTCGTGCGCGGGCACCTCGATCCGATCGGCGATCTCGGACAGCGAGGTGCCGATCAGCCCGCCGCCGCAGGTCTTGTACCGGGGATGGGTGGCCCGCTCGACCACCAGGGTGCGGAGACCGGCCCGGGACGCCGCGTGCGCGGCGGAGAGGCCGGCGGGGCCGCCACCGACGACGACGAGGTCCCAGATGATCACGGGTGCAGCCTAGGCCACCGCGCCCTCGGCCTGCCCGGCACGCGCCGCGCGTGACCCCCCGATCGGGTGGGCATCAACCGACGCCGCCCGGGTAACCGCCGGGCGCAGGCCGCCCGCCGGTCGGGCGGTCCACGCCGAGGAGGGAAGCGATGCAGCAGGTACAGCTGTCTGCGATCGAGGAACGGGTGTACCAGGCGGTGACCGCGCTGGAGGTGCGGGGACACGTCCCCTACCCGGACCTGATCGCCCAGGAGACCGGCATGACCGAGGAGGAGCTCCGCGAACCGCTGCACCTGCTCACCGAGCGGGGGCTGCTGCACCGGGAGGACTCACCGATGTCCGGGCTGGACTTCGGACCGCGGTGGTGCGCGCGCCAGATGACGTGACATCGTCGTTTGCCCCACCGGGGGCCGGGTAGCGATCGGGGATGCGTGATCGACGGTCTTCGGGAGGCACGATGAGCACCGACCGGTCGTCGGCGCCGGTGGACACCGGCGGTTCCGACGACCGACGCCGCTGGAAGGCCCTCAGCGTCGGCCTGGTCGCGGCGTTCATGACCCTGCTGGACGTCAGCATCGTCAACGTCGCCGTGCCGTCGATCGACCGGGCGCTCCACGCCACACCCAGCGACCTGCAGTGGGTGCTGTCCGGGTACGCGCTCACCTTCGGTCTGGTGCTGGTGCCGGCCGGGCGCTTCGGCGACGCGCGCGGCCGGCGTACCGCGTTCGTGGTCGGGGTGGCGCTGTTCACGGTGACCAGCGCGCTGGCCGGGCTGGCCCGCTCGCCGGAGTGGCTGGTCGTCGCCCGGCTGGTCCAGGGCGCCGCCGCCGGGGTGGTCAACCCCCAGGTGAGCGGCATGATCCAGCAGTTGTTCCGAGGGGCCGAGCGGGGCCGAGCGTTCGGCCTGCTCGGCGCCACCATCGGCATCTCCACCGCGGTCGGCCCGCTGCTCGGCGGGCTGCTCATCCACCTCGGCGGGGAGGAGCACGGCTGGCGCTGGGTCTTCTTCGTGAACATCCCGGTCGGCATCCTCGCCGTGGTGCTCGGCTGGCGGCTCATCCCGGCCCGCCCGGCCGGCCAGCCGGACCGGCACCGGCTGGACCCGGTCGGGGTGCTGCTGCTCGGCCTCGGGGTGACGCTGGTGCTGCTGCCGCTCGTGCAGCGGGCGCAGTGGCGCGGCGCCGGCAAGTGGGCGCTGATCCCCGTCGGCCTGCTCTTCCTGGCCGGCTTCGCGCTCTGGGAACGGTGGTACGGCCGCCACTGGACGCCCCTGTTCGACCTGCGGCTGTTCCGGCTGCGCTCGTACACCCTGGGCTCGCTGATCGGCCTCGTCTACTTCGCCGGGTTCACCGCGATCTTCTTCATCTTCACGCTCTACATCCAGGTCGGGCTCGGCTACAGCGCGCTCGCCGCCGGCGTGGCCATCACCCCGTTCGCGCTCGGCTCGGCGGCCGCCTCGGCGGTGGGCGGCCGGGTCGTCACCCGGTACGGCCGGCCGCTGGTCGCCATCGGCCTGCTGGTGGTGGTTCTCGGCCTGCTCGCCACCGTGTGGGTGCTGCGGCATTCACCGCAGCACTCGGTGCCGCTGCTCACCGCCGTGCCGTTCCTGCTCGCGGGGCTGGGCAGCGGGCTGGTCATCGCGCCGAACCAGACCCTGACCCTCTCCGAGGTGCCGGTGCCGCAGGCGGGCAGCGGGGCCGGCATGCTGCAGACCGGGCAGCGGATCGGCTCGGCGGCCGGTATCGCCGGGGTCGGCGCGCTGTTCTTCTCCTCGCTGGCCGACAGCCGGGGCGACTTCACCGTCGCCTACCGGCACTCGCTGCTGCTGGCCGTCGCGATCATCACGCTGGCCCTGGTGGCCGCGCTGGTCGACGTCGTCGCCGGGCACCGCCACTCCGGCGGCTCCTCCCCTTCCTGACCTGCGCGAGCTGCCGGCGGCTGAGCCGGGGCGCGTCCCCAGTGGAGGCGCGGCCGGGCGAACCGGCGTGGAAGACCCGGCGAACTCCGCACGACAGGAGCAGCGCGGAACAGGTCGACGGCGGTAGATACATGGGTCATGACGAACACCCTCGACCGTCGTACCCTGCTGCGCCTCGCCGGCGCCTCCGCCGGCACCGCCGTGCTGGCCGGCACCACCCTCGCCGGCCCCTCCCCCGCCGGCGCGGCCACCGCCGCGTTCCGGCACGGCGTCGCCTCCGGTGACCCGCTGCCCGACGGGATCCTGCTCTGGACCCGGATCACCCCGACGCCCGACTCCCTGCCCGGCTCCGGCGCCGGACCGGACGTGGAGGTGAGCTGGCAGGTCGCCACCGACCCCGACTTCCGGGCGCCGGTCGCCACCGGCACGCTCACCACCGGGCCGGCCCGGGACCACACGGTGAAGATCACCGTCTCCGGCCTCACCGCCGCCACCACCTACTGGTACCGGTTCGGCCACGCCGGCGCCTGGTCGCCGACCGGCCGGACGATGACCGCCCCGCCCGTGGACGCGACCGTCGACCGGCTGCGGATGGGGGTGGTGTCCTGCGCGAACTGGGAGGCGGGCTACTTCGCCGCCTACCGGCGGCTCGCCGACCGGGGCAACCTCAACCTCGTCGTCCACCTCGGCGACTACATCTACGAGTACGGCACCGGCGAGTTCACCGCCGCCGGCCGGGTGGTCCGGCCGACCCAGCCGGCGCACGAGGTGCTCACCCTGGCCGACTACCGGATCCGGCACGCGCTCTACAAGACCGACCCCGACCTGCAGGCGCTGCACGCCGCCGTACCCTGGGTGATCACCTGGGACGACCACGAGGTGGCCAACGACGAGTGGTCCGGCGGCGCGCAGAACCACACCCCGGGCACCGAGGGCCCGTTCGCCGACCGGCTCGCCGCCGCCCGAAAGGCGTACCTGGAGTGGATGCCCGTGCGGGTCGGCGCGGACGGGGCGATCTACCGGCGGTTCCGGTTCGGCCGGCTGGCGGAGCTGTCCATGCTGGACCTCCGCTCGTACCGGTCGGCGCAGGCCTCCGGCGCCGACGTCGACGACCCGGACCGGACGATCACCGGCGACGCGCAGATGGCCTGGCTGAAGGCGGGGCTGTCCGGTTCCGCCGCCCGGTGGAAGCTGGTCGGCAACCCGGTGATGATGGCCCGGCTGGACGTCGGCGCGCTGCCGTCCTGGCTGCTCGGCCCGCTCGGGAAGCTGCTCGGCATCCCGGAGAACGGCGCGGTGCTCAACGCCGACCAGTGGGACGGCTACAACGCCGACCGCAACGAACTGGTCAACCATCTCCGGGCCAGCGGCACCCGGGACGTGGTCTTCCTGACCGGCGACATCCACACCTCGTGGGCCAACGAGGTGACCACACGGTCGACCCTGCTCGAGCCGGCCGCTGCGGAGTTCGTCGTCCCGTCGGTGACCAGCGACAACGTCAACGACTTCCTCAAGCTGCCGGCCGGCAATCCGCTGAGCCAGCTCGGCGCCGGGCTGCTCCGCTCCACCAACCCGCACGTGCGCTGGGCCGAGCTGGACGGGCACGGGTACGGGGTGCTCGACGTGACACCGCAGCGCTGCCGGATGGACTGGTACCACCTCGCCGACCGGACCAGCAGCACCAGCGGCAGCCGGTGGGTGGCGGGCTGGTCCGTGGGGACGGGCTCCTCCCGCCTGCGCGCCGAGAGCGCCCCGGCGTGAAGACGGAATCGGCCGGCCCCCTGTCCGGGGACCGGCCGATTCGCGGGTCTTGTCACCAGAGCTGCTGGACGACGTCCGCCGCCTGCTCCTCCCACTGCGCGTACGCGTACGGGAAGGCGGACACCTGGACCGTCTGGGCCGCGGCGGTCAGCGGCAGTTCGTGCCAGCCGCCGACGTTCTTCAGCGCGTTGAAGAACGCCTTGCTGGCGTAGTCGGGGTCGGTGACCTGGTCGGGCGTACCCCAACCGGACGACGGGCGCTGCTGGAACAGGCCCTCCGAGTCGTGGTCGTTGTACGTGCCGAGGTGGCCGAGGTTGTACAGCTTCGACTCCTGCAGGGAGGTGGCGACGCCGATCACGGCGCCCCGCTCCCCCACGCCGCTCTCCTTGGCCGCCTTCACGATGGCCTTGGCGTTGTCGAGCTGCGCGTCGTCGAGCGGGATGCGCGACTGGGCGCCCTCGACACCGTGCGGGATGAGCTGCTCCCGGTCGGGCCGGTCGGCCTTGGTCGGGACCTTGTCACTGCCGGTGGTCAGGCCGGACTTCACCGTCTCGGTGCCGGTCTTCTTGCCGGTGGCCAGGTCGATGGCGGCCAGTGCCCCGGCGTGCGGGCCGCTGGTCACCGGGGCGGCGACGGCGGTGGGGCCGAACGCCAGCCCACCCAGGCACGCCACGCCCACGACGGTCAGCGCGGTACGGCGGTTGGGGCTGGTGGCGATGGCGGTCCTCGCGGTGGCGGTCTTCGCGACGGCGGTCTTCGCGATGGCGGGGAGCCATCCAGTGAAGTGCTGCTTCACGATGGTTGCCCTTTCGATCGTCACGACGCGCTCCGGGGTGAGCGCCCCTCGGGGGGAACTACTCGCCGGTACGGGTTTGCGTTCCGGCGGTACGGGGGACACAACCAGCTCCACGTGTCGGGCATTCCGGAAATGCCCGAGCCTGCCGTGGCTGCGGCCCAGGTCACCCGCCGTTCCGGACGCTCGTGACGGTGAGGACGGCCTAGCGGAAAACGGTCTAGACGGCCGCGGGGACGCCGAACCGGACCAGGACGTGCCAGAGCTGCTTGAGGTGCTGCAGGGTCACCTCGGTCGGGCCGCGGTCGGCCCAGCGTTGCGGCTCGCGTACCACCGAGGCGGCGGCTCGACCGATCAGCGCGGCGTGCACCGGCTCCCCCGGGCGGGCGAACTCGGCGTGCACACGAGCGGCGAGCGGCGGGATGGCCGGCCCCCGGAACTCGGCGTCCACGCCGTCGACCGGCAGCTCGAACCCGGTGTGCCAGCACAGCGCGAAGCCGTGCCGCCGGGCGATCCCGGCGAGGATCCGCCCCTCCTCCGTGCCCCGGAACGACGGGTCGACCACCACGGCCTCGACGTCCCGGGCGAGGCTCAGCTCACCGTGCACCTGCGCCTCGATGTAGTCGTCCAGCGCCCGGCCGGCCGCGTCGGACGCCCGCTCGCGGCGGCGCAGCAAGGTCCGCAGGAGGCTGCCGGTGTCCATGCCGGCCACGCCGAGACTGATCCCGGTCGCGGCGGTGGCCGCCAGCAGGGCGGCGAGCACCGGCTCGAACACCGTGACGGTGCCCAGGTCCTTCGGCTCGGTGTGGCTGTCCCCGAAACTGAAGGTGGCCCGCGCGAGCGCCTCGGGCCGCAGCCGCAGATGGCAGGAGCCGAACCGGGGGCAGGCGCCGTCCGGGTGGTCGAGCAGGTTCAGGCCGCCGTACTTCGGGCGCTCCGCCGCGGGCACCCCGGGCCGCTGGTACGCCCCGCCGAACAGCGTCTCCTCCCAGCGGTCCCGGTCGCCGCCGGGGAAGGCGGTCAGCCCCCCGTTGGAGACGCCCGTCTCAAACTGGCTGCGGTAGACGCCCTCCTGGTCGAGCGCTTCGGCCACCGTGCGGCCGTCGCGCAGCAGCCGGTCGGGGTGGAAGTTGAGGGTCAGCCGGCCGTGCGCGGCCACCGCGGCGATGATCTCCTCCGCGCGGTACGCGGCGCCGGAGCCGGCGAGGTGCCGGGCGATGACGGCAAGCGCCGCCGGCCGGTCCCGGAGGGCGACGTCGCGGACGTACCGGAGGGCGGCGGCCTGTGCGGGGGTCAATGTCACGTCGGGCACGGGCCCGAGTATCGCCGGGGCCACCGGCGCTGCGCCACGCGGATTCTCAGCCGTCGGCGCCGAATCCGTCCAGGGTCTCCCGCTCCGCCGGGCTCCGCAGCTCCTGGAAGACGGTGAGGTGCAGGCCCGCCGGGCCGTCGAGGCGGGCGTTGAGCGACTGCCACGGGGTGACCGTCGGCGGGGCGACCTCGGTGGCGCCCGCCGCGACGAGGCGTTCGGTGGCCGCGCGGCTGTCGTCCACCTCGAACGCCACCCGCAGCCGGGGCGCGACCTGGCGGCCGACCTCCACCTCGTCGATCATCCGCTTCTGCGCGGGGTTCGCCAGCTCCAGCGTGGCCCGGCCCGCCTCCAGGATCACCACCCGGGCGCCGTCGCCACCCGAGTACGCCGCCTCCTCGGGCAGGCCCAGCGCGTCGCGGAAGAAGGCGACCGCGGCGTCGTAGTCCTCGGCCTCGACGACCAGGCGCAGCTGGCGTACGGCCGGCGGTCCGTCGGCTCGGGGAGCGTCCATGCCCGCAGATCCTAGCCGCGCGTCGCGGCGCCGAGGCGGGCCAGGAAGTGGGCGTTGCCGCCGGTGGTGGCGAGCTGGCGGAGCAGCTGGTCCAGGGCCGCCTGCCGGTCCAGGGTGGACAGCGCGGAACGCAGGGCGCGCAGGCGGTCCCGCTCGACGTCGGTGAGCAGCAGCTCCTCCCGGCGGGTGCCGGAGGCGCGCACGTCGACGGCGGGGAAGGTGCGCCGGTCGGCCAGCGCCCGGTCCAGCCTCAGCTCGGCGTTGCCGGTGCTCTTGAACTCCTCGAAGATGAGGCTGTCCGCGGCGGACCCGGTCTCGACCAGGGCCGAGGCGATGACGGTCAGGGAACCGCCCTCCTCGACCGCCCGGGCGGCGGCGAGCAGGTGCTTGGGCGGGGTGAGCGCGGCCACGTCGATGCCGCCCGACAGGGTGCGGCCGGCCGAGCGGACGGTCAGATTGTAGGCGCGGGCCAGCCGGGTCAGCGAGTCGAGCAGCACGACCACGTCGTGGCCCAGCTCGACCAGACGCTTCGCCCGCTCGATCGCCAACTCCGCCACCGTGGTGTGGTCCTGCGGCGGACGATCGAACGTGGCCGCGATGACCTCGCCCTTCACCGACCGAGAAATGTCGGTGACCTCTTCCGGCCGCTCGTCGACCAGCACCACCATGAGGTGGCACTCCGGGTTGTTGCGGGTGATCGCGTTCGCGATCGCCTGCAGCACCATCGTCTTACCCGCCTTCGGCGGCGAGACGATCAGCGCCCGCTGGCCCTTGCCGATCGGCATCACCAGGTCGATGACCCGGGTGGTCAGGATGTGCGGCTCGGTCTCCAGCCGCAACCGCTCCTGCGGGTGGACCGGCGTCAGGCGGTGAAAGTCCGGGCGCCGGCGCGCCTGGTCCGGGGTCGTCCCGTTGACGGTGTCGACCCGGACCAGCGGCGCGTGCCGGCCCTTGTGGGGAGTGGTGGCGACCGCCCCGGTGACGAGGTCGCCGCGGCGCAGGCCGTACCGGCGCAGCTGGGCGGCGGTGAGGTGGGCGTCCGCGGTGGAGGGCAGGTAGCCGTCCACCCGGAGCAGCGCGTGATCGTCGACCGTGTCGACGATGCCGCTCACCGGGAGCGGCGTGGGGGTGTCGGTCATCGAGTGCCTTTCGAGAAGTGGCCGTCCCGAGCGGGACGGAGGCGGCGAGGCGAACTCTCGGCTCGCCGCGTGGTGGGCGTGAGGCGATGGATGTGCGGCTTGCCGCGATGGACGCGCGAGGCGCGAACGGGCCAGAGCCGGCCCCCCGCGCGGGCACGCCGCGCCTGGGAACGGGCCGGAGCCGGCTCGCCAACGTCAGGGTCGGAAGCGCTGCGGGTGGGCAAACCGTCGGGCGGCGCGGGAACACAAGGCCGAGATGACTGCTGCGGAGGTACCACGCCGAGCGTCGGACGGCGGTGGCTGCGCGATGGCGGCCGGACGGCGACGTGCGCCGGGTCAGCTGCCAGATTCGGGAGAGCGAACTCCGGGTGGCGTGTTGTGCCGGCATCCGGGTCCACCGGCAGGTTACCCCGGAACGCCGCCGCCGACAAGCGGATCGCGGCCACGTCAGCCCCGGCCCGGGCCGGGGCTACAGTGAGGGACGCGCCGACCGGGAAGGCCAGCACCGTGACTGCTACGACCGTGGTCGACCAGGTCCACCTGGGCGACCACGTCTGTTGGACGCACGACGACGAGAGCGCCGCTCTCGACGTTGTCGGCCGCTTCGCCGCCACCGGCCTGCGCCTCGGTCACAAGGTCGTCTGCTTCACCGAGACCTCGCCGCCGCAGGCGGTGCGCGCCCGCGTCGACGCCGTCGGCGTGCCGACCGAAGCCGCCGTGGCCGCCGGCCAGCTGCGCATCGTGCCGGCCATGGATGCCTACCCGACCGCAGCCCGGCCGGCCCCGGACACGATGGTCGCCACCGTGGTCGACGAGGTCGACCGCGCGCGGCACGAGGGCTATCCGGGAATCCGGCTGGCCGGTGACATGACGTGGGTGCTGCGCAGCGGCGTCACCCTGGACGACCTGCGCCGGTACGAGACCGCGCTCAACCCGCTCTTCCTGGACACGCGGGTCGCCGGCCTGTGCCTGTACGACCGGCGGCTCTTCCCGGCCGACGGGATGCGCGCCCTCGCCGCCGCCCACCCGGGCACCGCCGGGCCACACGCCGCGCGGACCTGGGGGCCGCTGCTGCGGGCGTACCGGACGACCGACCCGCCGGGGTTGCGGCTGGTGGGGCAGGTGGACCGGAGCAACCGGGAGGCGTTCACCGCGATGCTGGACGACGTGACGGCCGAAGAGCGGGCGGCGGGACCCCCGCCGGTGCTGGACGTCTCCGACCTGAGCTTCGCCGACGCGGGCGCCGCCACGGCCATCGTGCGAGCGGACCGGGCCAGCGCCACCGGCGTCCGGCTGGTCGGGTGCCGGCCGGCGCTGCACCGGCTGCTGCACCTGCTCGGCGACGTGTCGACGTCGGAGCACCCGGCGTGAGGGTGCCCGCCGGCCCGACACCGGCCGGCTTCCGCCACGAACTGGCCTTCTACACCGACGCCGCGAGCCTGCTGGCGGTCACCGTGCCGTTCGTCCAGGACGGACTGGCCGCGGGCGACCCGGTGCTGGTGGCCACGCCCGGCCCGCAGCTGGCGCTGATCCGCGCGGCGCTCGGCGCGACCGGCGACGCCGTCGGATGGGCCGACATGACCGAGGCGGGGCGCAACCCCGGCCGCATCATCCCGTGCGTGCTCCAGGCCTTCGCCGACCGGCATCCCGACCGACGGGTCCGGATCATCGGCGAGCCGATCTGGGCGGGGCGCACCGCCGAGGAGTACCGGGCCTGCGCCCAGCACGAGGCCGCGATCAACTGGGCCTTCGCGGGCCGGGCCGCGAGCATCCTCTGCCCGTACGACGCGGGCCGGCTCGACCCCGGCGTGCTCGCCGAGGCCCGCTGCACGCACCCGCTGCTGGTCGACGGCGGCGGGTGCCGCCGCATCGCCGGGTACGCCCCGACGGCGGTCAGCGAGCGGCACAACAAGCCGCTGCCCATCCCGGCCGAGCAGGTCGCGGTGCTCCGCTACGACCTCGCGACGCTGCCGCAGGTCCGGCGGTTCGTCGCCGGCCACGGGCTTTCCGCCGGGCTGGCCGCCGACCGGGTGGCCGACCTGCAGATCGCGGTCACCGAGCTGGCCACGAACAGCGTGGCACACGCCGGCGGCGCCGGCACCCTGCAGGCGTGGCGCACCGACCGGCACCTGGTGTGCGAGATCCACGACGACGGCTGGCTGGCCGATCCCCTCGCCGGCAGGCTCACCCCCGCGCACGACGGCATCGGCGGGCGGGGGCTGGTCATCGTGCACGCCCTCTGCGACCTGGTGCTGCTGCACACCACCGCGGCCGGCACCACGGTCCGGCTGCACATGCTCCGGGAGGCCCCGTGACGGGAACGGAACAGGTACTGCGTCCGGTCGGCCGGGTCGAGTCGCCCCTGACCGATCCGGCGGCGGCGCCGAAGCAGGGCGACGAGGGTGCCCCGGAGGCGTGGCTGGTCTTCGACGAGGCGTACGCCCCGGCGCTGGACGGGCTGCGGCCCGGCGCGGACGTCCTGGTGCTGACCTGGTTGGACCAGGCCCGGCGGGACGTCCTCGCGGTGCACCCCCGCGGGGACGTGTCCCGGCCCGAGGCGGGGGTGTTCGCCACCCGCTCGCCGCACCGGCCGAACCCGATCGGGCTGCACCGGGTGCGGGTGCTCGCCGTGGACGGCGTACGGCTGCGGGTGGCCGACCTGGAGGCGGTCGACGCCACGCCCGTACTCGACGTCAAGCCGGTCCTCGACGGCGAGCGCTGAGGCCGGCGGCGCCCGACCGGGCCGCTGACGCGGCCGGGCGGCCGGCTCAGTGCCCGCGGGAGATCCACTCGTCGAGGTGGGGCGCCTCGGCGGCGATGGAGGTGTCGTCGCCGTGTCCGGTGTGGACCACGGTCTGCGGCGGCAGGGTGAGCAGGCGGGTGCGGATCGACTCGACGATCGTGCCGAAGTCGCTGAAGGAGCGGCCGGTGGCGCCGGGACCGCCGGCGAAGAGGGTGTCCCCGGTGAAGACCGCGCCGAGGTCGGGAGCGTGGAGGCTGCACGCGCCCGGGCTGTGGCCGGGGGTGTGCAGCACCCGCAGGCTGGTGCCGCCGACCTCGACCACCTGCCCGTCGGTGAGGTCGCCGTCGGGCGGGGTGTCCGGGTGGACCAGGTCCCAGAGCACCCGGTCGGCCGGGTGCAGCAGCACCGGCGCGCCGGTGGCCCGGGCCAGCTCGGGCGCGACCCGGACGTGGTCGTCGTGCGCGTGGGTGGCCAGGATGGCGACCACCCGGCGGTCGCCGATCACCGCCCGGATGGCGCCGACGTCGTGCGGCGCGTCTACGACCACGCACTCGGCGTCGTCGCCGACCACCCAGACGTTGTTGTCGACGTCGAAGGTCTGACCGTCCAGCGAGAACGTGCCGGAGGTGACGGTGTGGTCGACGCGGGCGGTCACGGGAAGACCACCACCGACCGGAGCACGTCACCGTGGTGCATCCGGGTGAACGCCTCCTCGACCTGGTCGAGGGCGATCTCCTCGGTGACGAAGGCGTCCAGGTCGAGGCGGCCCTGCCGGTACAGCTCGGTGAGCATCGGGAAGTCGCGGCTGGGCAGGCAGTCGCCGTACCAGCTGGACTTGAGGGCGCCGCCCCGGCCGAAGACGTCCAGGAGCGGCAGTTCGACGGTCATCTCCGGGGTGGGTACGCCGACCAGCACGACGGTGCCGGCCAGGTCGCGGGCGTAGAAGGCCTGCTTCCAGGTCTCCGGGCGGCCCACCGCGTCGATGACCACGTCGGCGCCGAACCCGCCGGTCGCGGCGCGGATGGCCTCGACCGGGTCTTCCTCGGAGGCGTTGACGGTGTGCGTGGCGCCGAACTTCCGCGCCCAGTCGAGCTTCCGCGAGTCCGTGTCCACGGCGATGATGGTCGTCGCGCCGGCCAGGGTGGCGCCGGCCACCGCCGCGTCGCCGACTCCGCCGCAACCGATCACCGCGACCGAGTCGCCCCGGGTCACGCCGCCGGTGTTCATGGCCGCGCCGAGGCCGGCCATGACGCCGCAGCCGAGCAGGCCGACGGCGGCGGGCCGGGCGGACGGGTCGACCTTGGTGCACTGGCCGGCGTGCACCAGGGTCTTCTCGGCGAACGCGCCGATGCCCAGGGCGGGTGCCAGCTCCGTGCCGTCGGTGAGCGTCATCTTCTGCGCGGCGTTGTGGGTGTTGAAGCAGTACCAGGGACGGCCCCGCCGGCAGGCGCGGCACTGCCCGCATACCGCCCGCCAGTTGAGCACCACGAAGTCGCCGGGGGCCACCTCGGTGACCCCCTCCCCCACCTGCTCCACGATGCCGGCGGCCTCGTGGCCGAGCAGGAACGGGTAGTCGTCGTTGATGCCGCCCTCGCGGTAGTGCAGGTCGGTGTGGCAGACCCCGCAGGACTGGACGCGCACCACCGCCTCGCCCGGCCCCGGGTCGGGCACCACGATGGTGGTGACCTCCACCGGCGCGCCCTTGCGCCGCGACACGACTCCCCGGACTTCCTGACCCACGGTGCCCTCCTCTGTTCGCGACTGCGGGGCTCGCGGACCCGGCTCGCTCCTCGCGCTCACGGTGCCCCCTGCGTTCGCTCCCCGACGAACCTACCGCCGATCATCGTCGGCGACCCACTGCCGTCCGGCGGGTTATCCGGCGCGTCGCGGGGTACGCGGGGGCCCGGTTGTCCGGCACCGACGGGAGTGATCATGAAGTTGACCCATGCGCCGCTCCGGCTCAGCATCGGCGCGTTCATCCTGAATTCCGGGCTGTCCAAGCGGTCCCTGGAGGGCGAGTCCGCCGCCGGCATGCACGGCATGGCGGTCGGGGCGATCCCGCAGCTGCGGCAGTTCCCGCCGGACCAGTTCGCGAAGCTGCTCTCCCGTGCCGAGATCGCGCTCGGCGCCGCGCTGCTCACCCCGTTCGTGCCGTCGCTGCTGGCCGGCGCCGGGCTGACCGCCTTCGGGATCGGCCTGGTGCAGCTCTACCTGAAGACGCCCGGGATGCGGGAGGCGAACAGCCTGAAGCCGTCCCAGGCCGGCATCGGGCTGGCCAAGGACAGTTGGCTGGTCGCCGCCGGGCTGACGCTGGTGCTGGACTCGCTGGCCCACAAGCGCCGGTTCACGTGACCGGACTGCCCACCGTGGCGGCGGACACCCGCACGGCGTCGGCGGCGTACCGGCGGCGGGCGGCGTTGCGGTAGCGCAGCACCTGCACCGCGCCCAGCCCCCAGAGCAGGTACTGCACGGCGAACGCCCAGCGGAACGCCGACAGCGGCGGCGTGCTCCGGCCGGCCGGGGTGGCCAGGTCGAGCACCACGCCGACCGCCAGGATCAGCAGGATCGAGGCGACGAACCCGCCGACGTTGACGATGCCGGTGGCGCTGCCGATCCGGTGCACCGGGTTGAAGGTGCGCGCGTAGTCGAAGCCGATCACCGAGCCGGGGCCGTTGACCGCGAGGACGACCACGAGGGCCACCAGCAGACCGTGCGGGGCGCGCCCGGGCCACGCCAGCACCACCGCCCAGACGGCGGCGGTGCCGGCGGTGATGGCGAACACCACCGCCGAGCGGTGGAACGGGTGCCGCGCGCAGAGGTGCGCGACCACCGGGCCGCAGACCAGGGTCACCACGGTCATCAGGGTGAGCAGGCCGGCCGCCGCGGTGGGCGAGAAGCCCTGGCCCTGCACCAGGAACGGGTAACCCCAGAGCAGGGCGAACACCGAGCCGGAGAACTGGGTGACGAAGTGCGTCCAGAGGCCCAGCCGGGTGCCGGGCTGGGCCCAGGCGTCGGCGAGCTGCCGGCGTACGGTGGCGAGGTCGGGGGCGAGCGCGGTGGTGTGCTCGGCGTGCGGGGTGTCCCGGACCGCGACGAGCACCACCAGCAGCACGGTCGCGCCGAGCGCCGCCGCGGTCAGGAACGCGGGCGTCCAGCCGGCGTGGTGCAGCAACGCCACCAGAGGTACGGCGCCGAGCACCGCACCGAGCTGCCCGATCGTGCCGGTGAGCTGCACGAGCAGCGGGTTGCGCCGGCTCGGGAACCAGAACGCCACGATCCGCAGCACGCTGATGAAGGTCATCGCGTCGCCCAGGCCGACCAGCACCCGGGCGGCGACGGCGAGCCGGACGTCGGTGGCCACGGCGAAGCAGAGCTGCCCGGCCACCATGAGCGCGCCGCCGGCCAGCAGCAGCCGGCGCGAGCCGAACCGGTCGAGCAGCACCCCGACCGGCACCTGCATGGCCGCGTAGACGGCGAGCTGCGCGACGCTGAACGTGGCCAGGGCGGCGGCGTTGATGTGGAAGCGGTCCGCCGCGTCGACGCCGGTGACGCCGAGCGAGCTGCGGTGGAAGACCGCGGCCACGTACGCGGTGACGGCCACCACGAAGACCAGGCCGGCGGAGCGACGCGGGGCGACCGTACGGACGGCCGCGGTCACCGCAGGGTCCGCAGCACGGTCGCGGCGTTGTCGATGTGCGCGCCGACCGCGTCGAGCCACGCCCGCGGGTCGTCGCCGTCGAGGGCGGCGAGCTGACCGGCGTGCTCGGTGAGGGCGACCTCGGCCCAGCCCGGCGAGAGCCGGAAGCTGGCCTCGCCCATCCGCAGCTGCCGGTCGCGCAGCCGGTGGTACAGCTCGGCGAGGATCTCGTTGCCGGCCGCCTCCACGACGGTGGCGTGGAAGGCCCGGTCGGCGGCCATCAGCGCGGTGACGTCGCCGGCGGCGTGCGCGCGGCGCATCTCGTCGAGCCAGCGGGCCAGCTCGTCGCGGATGGCGGCCCGGCGCGGCCAGACCTGCTCGGCGGCGTGCAGCTCGACCAGGCGGCGGGCCTCGATGACGTCGGCGATCTCCCGGGCGGAGACCGGCCGGATCAGCGCGCCGCGCTTGGGGTAGAGCTTGACCAGGCCCTCGGCCTCCAGGCGCAGCAGCGCCTCCCGGACGGGTGTCCGGGACACCCCGGTCGCCTCGGCGATCTCCCCCTCGCTGATCAGCAGCCCGCCCGGGTAGACCTGCTCCAGGACGGCCCGCTTGAGGTGCTGGTACGCGCGCTCGGCGGCGGAAGGCCCGGCCGACCGCGTCCCGGGCACCGGGGTGGGATGCGTCATGTATCTATGATGCGCCCGGGCCTGGCGGGCACCCCCGTCCACCAGGCCGAACGTGGCCCGCGCCACGTCAGCGGAGGGTCAGCACGCCGTCAGCGCTGCGGGTGAAGCGGGTGCCGGAGGGCTGGCCGAGGGTGTCGAGAAGGTCGGCGAGCCAGCCGGCCTCGGCGGGCGTGGCGGGTTGCAGGCGCATCCGGCGCATCCGAACCGGGATCAGGCGCAGCCGCCGCAGCTCGCCGGTGGCGGCGTCGAGGGTGGCCAGGTGCAGCAGCCGCAGCTCCGGCCGGTACGCCTCCTGCCCACCGATCCCCTCGTAGTCGTCGATCAGGTCGCCGCAGCCGTGGAGGACCAGCCGGCCCCGGTAGCGCTCGACCGCACGGGGATGGTGGGACGAGTGCCCGTGCACCACGTGCACCCCGGCGTCCACCAGGGCGTGCGCGAACTCCACGTGCTCGTCCGGCACCTCGCGGCCCCAGTTGGTCCCCCAGTGCACCGAGACCACCACCAGGTCCGCCGGCCGCACGGTCCGCGCGATCCGCTCGGCGAGCGCGCCGGCCGTCGCCACGGACACCTCCGGCAGGTACGCCACGCCTGGCCGGCCGTCCTCCGCCGCCCACTGCGGGAAGACCCCGCTGGACACCGCGCCCACCGACCAGACCAGCAGCCGGCGGTCACCGGCCAGCGGCACCACGGCCGGCCGCCATGCCTCCTCGGCGTCCCGCCCCGCGCCGGCGGTCCGGATCCCCCCGTCGTGCAACGCGTCCAGGGTGTCGGCCAGCCCGGTCGGGCCGAAATCCAGCACGTGGTTGTTGCCCAGGGCGCAGACGTCCAGCCGGGCGGCGGTGAGGCAGGGCAGGTTCGCCGGGTGCATCCGGTAGTGGACGGGCTTGCCCGGGTAGTGCTCGCCGCGGGCCGTCACCGCCGTCTCCAGGTTGACGATCCGCGCGTCCGGACGTTCCGCGTCGAGCAGCCGCAGCGCCTCGCCCCACGGCCACTCCGGCGGGGCGGGGCGCGGCACCGGGCCGGCGACGGACTCGGCCAGCGCGACGTACCGGCGGGCGTCGGTGACCAGGTCCTCCCGCAGCGCGGGGGACCCCGGGTGCGGCAGGATCTGGTCCACGCCCCGCCCGGTCATCACGTCACCGGCGAGGAAGAGCGTCACCTCGGCCATGCCCGGGGTGTTCCCGCCGTCCGCCGCGCCACGCGTGAGTCCGGCCGACCGGGGTACCAGGGCGGCCATGACGACGGACGTGACGATCGTGGTGGCCACCCGCAACCGCCGGGACCAGCTCCTGACCCTGCTGCCCCGGCACACCGCCCCGGTGATCGTGGTGGACAACGGCTCCGACGACGGCACGCCGGCCGCCGTGGCCCGGGAGTTCCCCCGGGTCCGGGTGGTGGAGCTGGGCCGCAACGCGGGCGCCGGGGCGGCCCGCAACGTCGGGGTAGAACTGGCCCGCACCCCGTACGTGGCGTTCGCCGACGACGACTCGTACTGGGCGCCGGGCGCGCTCGACCGGGCGGTGGCGCTGCTGCGCCGGCACCCGCGTACCGCGCTGCTCACCGGGGAGGTGCGGGTCGGCGCGGCGGCCCGGCGGGACCCCGTCTCGGCCGCGATGGCCCGGGCGCCGCTGGGCACCGGGCCGGACGCGCCGGGGCCCACGGTGCTCGGCTTCCTGGCCTGCGCCGTGGTGCTGCGCCGCGACGCGTACCGGCAGGTCGGCGGTTTCGCCGAGCGGCTCGGCACGTACGGCGAGGAGGCGCTGCTGGCGATGGACCTGGCCGCCGCGGGCTGGAACCTCGCGTACGTGCCGGAGCTGGTGGCCCACCACCTGCCGGTGCCGGACGGCCGGGATCCGCGGGCCCGCCGGCGGGTGGAGGCACGCAACCGGGTGCTCACCGCGGCGCTGCGCCGGCCGGCGCCGGTGCTGCGCGCGGTGGTCGCCGACGCCTGGAGCGATCCGGCCGGGCGGGCCGGCCTGCGCGACGCGGCCCGGCAGGCCGGGTGGGCGCTGCGGCACCGGCGCCGGCTGCCGGCGGACGTGGAGGCCGCGCTCGTCACCCTGTCCCACGCCGACGTCGCGCCGTCCCTTTCCGCCGGAGTTCCCCAGCCGGCGGGGTCCGCGGCGGCCTAGCTGGTTATCGTGTGGGCGCAGCTGACCGGCCGCCGGCGAGGAGCACCGGGTGAAGAACAGCGCGTCCTTCCGGGCCTGGTACCGGCCGATGCGGGCGCGCCGGCGCGACGAGGAGCACCGGTCCTCCACCCCGCTGGAGCTCTTCTTCGACCTCTGCTTCGTGGTCGCGGTCGCGCAGGCGTCCGAGGGGCTGCACCACGACGTCGCCGCGGGGCACCTCGGGCACGGCCTGGGCTCGTACCTGAGCGTGTTCTTCGCGATCTGGTGGGCCTGGGTGAACTTCACCTGGTTCGCCTCCGCCTACGACACCGACGACGACGTCTACCGACTGACCGTGCTGGTGCAGATCGCCGGGGCGCTGGTCCTCGCCGCCGGCGTGCCCCGCGCCTTCGCCGACGCCGACTTCACCACGATCACCTACGGGTACGTGGTGATGCGGCTGGCCTCCCTGGTGAACTGGCTGCGGGCGGCCGCCGGCGATCCGGCGCACCGGGCCACCTCCCTGACGTTCGCGATCGGCGTGGGCGTGGTGCAGGCCGGCTGGCTGCTCCGGCTCCTCCTGCCGCACGACTGGCTCCTGCCCGCGTACCTGGTGCTGGTCGCCGCCGACCTGCTGGTGCCGGTGCTCGGCGAACGGCGCCGACAGACCACGTGGCACCCGCACCACATCGCCGAGCGGTACCAGCTGTTCACCCTCATCGTGCTCGGCGAGGTGGTGCTCTCCACGTCGGTGGCGATCCAGCGCGGCGTGGACGCGGGCAACGGGCAGCTGTGGTCGGTGGCCGCCGCCGGCACGCTGATCGTCTTCGCGATCTGGTGGCTCTACTTCGACCGGCCCGACCCGCTGCCGCCGGCATCGGTGCCCGGCGCGCTGTTCTGGGGCTACGGCCACTACTTCGCCTTCAGCTCGATCGCCGCGGTCGGCGCCGGGCTGGCCGTGGCGGTCGACCACGACCTGCACACCGGGCACGTCTCCGGCCGGGTGGCCGGCTACGCGGTCGCCGTGCCGGTCGCGGTGTTCCTGGTCGCCCTCTGGGCATTGCACCTGCCGGCCAAGCACGGTCTCGGAGTGGCGCTGTTCCCCGCTGCGGCGGCGCTGGTGCTGGTGACGCCGTGGCTGTTCGCGCCGGTCGACCTGATCGCCGGGGTCCTGGTGGTCCTGGTGGCCGTCACGCTGGTCCTGCGGCACCGGACGGCGACCAGAATTCCCTGACCAGGGCCGCGAACTCCGCGGCCCGCTCGATCTGCGGCATGTGCCCGGTGTCGCGGAACAGGTGGCCCTGCGCCCGCGGCAGCCGGGACCGCGCGTACGCGAGGTGGGCGGCGGGCAGGATCGGGTCCCGGTCGCCCCAGACGACCAGGGCGGGCAGGTCGAGCGCGGCCACCGCGTCGAGCAGTTCGGCCCGCCACTCGGGGCGTACCCCGCGCCAGGTGCCGAGGCTGCGGACCAGTTCCAGCATCACCCGGGCGGCGTGCGGCTGCCGGGCCGCCGCCAGGGCGGTGGCGATCCGCGCCTCGGTGACGTACGCCGGGTCGTGGAAGATGGCGCGCTCGGTGCGGCGGGCGATCGCCGGATGCGGGCGCAGCAGCAGCCGGGCCAGGGGCCGCACCGCGAGCAGTCACAGGGCGGCGGTCACCTCCCGGCCGAAGCCGGCGCTGTTGACCAGCACGAGGCTGGCCGCCCGCTCCGGCGCGTCGGCGGCGAGCCGCATGGCCACCGCCCCGCCCATGGAGTTGCCGACCAGGTGAGCTGGGCCGGTGACGCCGGCGGCGTCGAGGAACTCGGCGACGGCCGTGGCCAGGGTCGGCAGCGTGTGCCGGTCGTCCAGCGGCGCGGAGCCGCCGTGCCCGGGCAGGTCCATGGCGAGCACCCGGTGATCGCGGGCCAGCGCCTCCTGCACGACGGTGAAGTCCTCGAGGGTCCGGCCGATGCCGTGCAGCAGCACCACCGGCTGGCCGTCGCCGGCGATCCGGTAGCGCATCCGCCGCCCGGCGACGGTCCGTGAGTCGGCCGGCGGCAGGGCGAGGGTCACGCCGGCCGTCCCGGCTCCGACCCGACGGGCTCCGCGGCGGGCCGCGGGGCGGGCACCCGGGCCGGGCGCGGTCGCATCCCCAGGGCCAGCACCTTCCCGTACCCGGCGGGGGCGATCCGGGCGAGCAGGTCGGGCAGCTTCGCGGACCAGCCGATCAGCACCCGGCCGCGGCGGCGCTCGACCGCGCGGAGGATCACCTCGGCGGCCTTCGCCGGGTCGATGGAGAGCAGCTTCTCGAACTGCTTCCGGCCCGCCTCGTACTCCTCGACCGAGACGCCGCTGCCCACCCGGGCGCTGGCCGCGATGCGGGTGCGGATGCCGCCCGGGTGCACCGAGGTGACCCCGACCCCGTCGTCGACCAACTCGTGTCGCAGCGCCTCGGTGAAGCCGCGCACGGCGAACTTGCTGGCCGAGTAGGCGGCCTGCCCGGCGGGCGCGATCAGCCCGAAGAGGCTGGAGACGTTGACCAGATGGGCGCCGGGCTCGGCCTTGAGCGCGGGCAGCAGCGCGTGCGTCAGCCGTACCACGGCCCGGAAGTTGATCTCGATGACCCAGAGGAACTCGTCCAGGGTGACCTGGTCGAACCGGCCGCCCAGCGCCACCCCGGCGTTGTTGACGAGCAGCCGGACCCGCGGGTGCGTGCGGTGGATCTCGGCGGCCACCCGGTCGGTGGCGTCGGCGTCGGCGAGGTCGACCACGTGGGTTTCGATCCGCCGGTCCGGGTGGGCGGCGCGGATCGCGGCGACCACGGCGTCCAGCCGCTCGGCGTCCCGGTCGAGCAGGACCAGATCGGCGCCGCGGCGGGCCAGCCCGTGCGCCAGGGCCTCGCCGATGCCGCTGGCCGCGCCGGTCAGCACCGCGGTGCCGCCGGGAAAGACGAAGTCACGCATGACGCTCCTCGGGGGTCAGGCGACGGGCGCGGGCCGGTCGGCGACGGTGGCGGGCGTGCCCGCGCGGGAGAATCGCACGCCGGAGTCGGTGAGCCGGCCGTGCCGCATCAGCAGCACGTCGCGGGGATAGTTCTGGTGCAGCCGCCAGGGCGCCGCCGGGCCCTGCTTGGGCAGTTGGTCCACGGCGCGCAGCACGTACCCGGACTGCAGGTCGATGATCGGCACGAGGTCGTCCGAGTCCGGGGCGAGCGGGGTGACGATCTGCTCGCCGGTGTCCTCGAGGTGGCGCAGCAGCCGGCAGACGTACGTGGCGACCAGGTCGGCCTTCAGCGTCCAGGAGGCGTTGGTGTAGCCGATGGTCATGGCGAAGTTCGGCACGCCGGAGAGCATCATGCCCTTGTAGGCGACGGTCGAGGCGAGGTCGACCTCGGCGCCGTCCACCGCGAGGGTCATCCCGCCGAGGGCGAGCAGGTTCAGGCCGGTGGCGGTGACCACGACGTCGGCGGGCAGTTCCTCGCCGGAGGTGAGCCGGATGCCCCGCTCGGTGAAGGTGTCGATGGTGTCGGTCACCACCGAGGCCGTCCCGGCGCTGAGCGTGGTGAACAGGTCCCCGTCGGGCACCACGCAGAGCCGCTGGTCCCAGGGGTCGTAGCGGGGCGAGAAGTGCCGGTCGAGGTCGTAGCCGACCGGAAGCTTGCCCTTGGCGGCCCGGCGCAGGAACTTCTTCACCAGATTGGGGGCACGCCGGCTGAGCTGGAAGTTGGCCACCCCGAGGGCGACGTTCTTCCAGCGCGTCACCGCGTACGCGGCCTTCGCCGGGAGCCAGCGCCGCGCCGCGTCGGCGAACGGGTCGCGCGAGGGCAGCGAGATGACGTACGTGGGTGAGCGCTGGAGCATGGTGACGTGGCCGGCCCGCTCGGCCATGGCCGGGACCAGGGTGACCGCGGTGGCGCCGCTGCCGATCACCACCACCCGCTTGCCGGCGTAGTCGAGGTCCTCGGGCCAGTGCTGCGGGTGCACGAGTCGGCCGGCGTACCGCTCCACGCCGGGGAAGTCCGGCGTGTAGCCCTCGTCGTAGCGGTAGTAGCCGGAGTTGACGAACAGGAACCCGCAGGTCAGCACGACGTCCTCGCCCGTGTCGTCGCGGTGGGCGTGCACCGTCCAGCGGGCGGTGGCGCTGTCCCACTCGGCGCGCAGGACCCGGTGGTGGAAACGGATGTGCTGCTGCACGCCGTGCTCGCGGGCGGTCTCCCGGACGTAGGACCGGATGGCGTCGCCGTCGGCGATCGCCTTCGGGTTGGTCCACGGCTTGAACGAGTAGCCGAGGGTGAACATGTCGGAGTCGGAGCGGATGCCCGGGTAGCGGAACAGGTCCCAGGTGCCGCCGACGGCGCCCCGGGCCTCCAGGACCGCGTACGTCTTGCCGGGGCACTCGCGGTGCAGGTGGACGGCGGCGCCGACGCCGGAGAGCCCGGCGCCGACGATGAGGATGTCGACGTGGTCGGAGGCCATGACATCTCCCGTTCGGCCGGCAGTGGACCGGACACTATCCAGCCCCGTCGACGCCAGTCAACACCCTGTCGAGTGCAATCGACACAGTGTCGAGCGGGTGTAACATCGGCCGACATGACACCCGCCCGTACGCCGACCGGCGCCGCGCCGACGCGCGGGCGGCGACCCGGCCGCTCCACCGGCGACGACCGGGAGGTGGCCATCCTCGCCACCGCCGAGCGGCTGCTGCGGCAGCGACCCTTCGGCGACATCTCCATCGACGACCTGGCCCGGGGCGCCGGCATCTCCCGGCCCACCTTCTACTTCTACTTCCCGTCCAAGGACGCGGTGCTGCTCACCCTGCTCGACCGGGTCATCGAGGAGGCGAACGCGGCCGCGGGCGACGCGCTGGTCCGGCTCGCCGAGGACCCGCGGGCGCGCTGGCGGGAGCTGATCGCCCGGTTCCACGCCACCTTCGGCGGCCACCGGGACGTGGTGCTGGCCTGCGCCCAGGTGCGCGGCACCAACGCCGAGGTGCGCCGGCTCTGGGCCGAGGTGCTGGAACGTTGGGTACGCGCCGTCGAGGCGGCCATCGAGGGGGAACGCGCGCGCGGCGCGGCCCCGGACGGGCTGCCCGCCCGGGACCTCGCCATCGCGCTGAACTCCATGAACGAGCGGGTCTGGTACGCGACCTTCGCCGGGGACGGGCCGGCGGTGGCCGAGCGGGACGTGGTCGACGTGCTGCTCGACGTCTGGCTGACCGCGATCTACCGGACCACCACCCCGGAGGTCAGCCCGTCCGCGTGAAGTCCATGATCCAGTTGGTCTCCCAGGTCTGCTCGCCGTCGGTGGAGAATGCCTGCTCCCAGCGGCAGGAGGTGGGCGTGCTCCGCGACCAGATGAACCGGCAGCGGATCGGCCGCCCCTCGTCGGTGTCGTCGGCGTAGAAGGTGCCCACGCCGTCGACGAACCGGCCGACCATCGGCGGGAGTTCGAGCACCCCGCGCTTGCTGTTCATCCAGTAGATCGACCAGAGGCCGGTGGCCGGGTCCAGGATGCGGACGGTCGAGCCGGAGAAGCCGCGGGTCGGGCAGCGCATCTCGTCGAAGCTGCCGGCGCCGTCGAAGAACGTACGGGCCACCGAGGTGCCCGGGAACTCGTCCCAGTCGTCGCTGCCGACGTGCCGCTCGCGCAGCCGCCGGTTCGTCACGTCCCAGGTGCCCACGAGGAAGTCGAAGTCGCCCATCAGAAACCCACCGGCCCCTCGGCGCGGCTGTCGGCCAGGTAGCCGGCCACGTCGGGCCGGTCGGGGGCGAGGACGTGCCCGACCCAGGCGGCCCGCTCGTGCTCCAGCACGCCCAGCTCCCACACGCAGCCGACGCCGGGCCGGTCCAGCGGGACGAAGTGCGCCGGGTCGTCGTCCGGGCAGTCCAGCGCGGGCTGGCCGGCGATCGCGATCCGGCACTCCACCACGTTGTCGAAGAACCAGCTGTACGCCAGCAGGTACGCGCCGGTGTCCGCGCCGCGGTGCAGCACCACCCAGCTCGCCGGCGGGGTGCCGCCGTCCGGGTCGGGCAGCAGCTTCGGCAGGTACGCGTAGGCGGCGTCGACGACCTCCGGTTCGAGGCGGCGGTCCGGTTGGTCGATGTGGTAGCGCTTGACGTGCCGGCCGGCGACCTCGACGGTCCCCGGCACGGTCAGTTCCTTGTTCTGGAATGCCATACCGGGACGGTAGGGCCTCTCCCCTGACAGCTAGTGTCAGTGGAATGCGGGCCAGTCGTCTCCTGTCCATCCTGCTGCTGCTCCAGGCGCACGGCCGGCTCACCGCCGCCGAGCTGGCCCGCCGGCTGGAGGTCTCGGTCCGCACCGTCTACCGGGACGTCGAGTCGCTGCACGCCGCCGGCATCCCGCTCTACGGCGAGGCCGGGCACGCCGGCGGCTACCGGCTCGTGGACGGCTGGCGGACCCGGTTGACCGGGCTCACCGGCGAGGAGGCCGACCGGCTGCTCTTCGCCGGGCTGCCCGGGCCGGCCGCCGAGCTGGGCTACGAGTCGGTGGTGGCCACCCTGCAACTCAAGCTGCGCGCCGCGCTGCCGCCGCCGCTCGCCGACCGGGCCGCCCGGCTCGAGCAACGGTTCCACCTGGACACCCCCGGCTGGTACTCCGACGGCGACCCGTCGCCGTACCTGGCCGCCGCGGCCGAGGCGGTGTGGCGGGAACACCGGATCCGGGTCCGCTACCGGAGCTGGAGCGGTGAGGTGAGCCGGGTCCTCGAACCGTACGGGCTGGTGCTCAAGGGCGGCCGCTGGTACGTGGTGGCCGCCGGGCCGGACCGCGCCGAGCCGGCGACCTACCGGGTCAACCAGATCCTCGACCTGACCCCGCTGGACGAGCCGTTCGACCGGCCCGAGTTCGACCTGCCGGCCTGGTGGCGGGCGCACGTCGTCGCCTTCCGGGCCCGGCTGCACCGGGACGAGGCGACCATCCGGCTCTCCCCCGCAGGCCGGGAGCGGCTGCGCGAGGTCGCCAGCGACGCGGTCGTCGGGTCGGTGGACACCAGCGCCGGCCCGCCCGACGCGGCGGGTTGGGTGCGGGCGGTCGTACCCATCGAGTCGCTCACCCACGCGCACGGCGACCTGCTGCGCCTCGGCGCCGAGGTGGAGGTCCTCTCCCCCGCCACGCTGCGCGACCGGCTGGCGGAGACCGCCACCGCCCTCGCCGCCCTCTACCACCGGCCGCCGGGCTGACCGCGCGCCGCTACCGGCGGCCGGCGCGGCCCGGCAGCCGCAGGACCGCGGCGCCCGCGACCGCGCCGAGCGCCTGGCAGGCGGCCACGCCGAGCAGCAGCAGGCCGACCCCCGAGCCGGTGAGGGCCCCGGCGAGCGCCGCGCCGGCGGCGGCCGCGGTGCTCTTCAGGCCGGCGCCGACGGTGAACACCTGGGTGCGCGCCTCCGGCGGCGCCTCCCGCTCGCGCACCGCGAGCACCGCGCAGAACAGTGGGCCGTTCAGCACCCCGACCGCGGCGAACAACGGCAGCGTGGCCCACACCGACGGCACGACCGGCACCAGCGCGAACGGCACCGCCGTGGCGAGCAGGCAGACCAGGACCACCCGCTCGGGCGGATGGGAGCGGATCGGGTGGCGCGCGGACCACAACGAGCCGACCAGCCCGCCGATCGAGGCGGCCGCCAGGAACAGCCCGGTGTACGAGGTGTGCTGGAACCGGCCGGCGAGCAGCGCCGCGACCAGCGGCAGGGCGCCGACGCCGAGCTGTCCGACGCTGCTGGCCAGGGTCACCGCGCCGAGCCGCGGCCGCCGCCACAGCAGCGGCACCCCGGCCAGGGGGTTGCGCCGGCCGGGCCCCGCGTCGCGGTGGGCGCGTGCCGGGCGGTCACGGATCGGCAGCGTCCACAGCACCAGGCCGCCCAGGGCCACCAGCGCGGCCAGCACCACGGTCGCCGCCGTGGCGCCCGCCGCGCCGGCGGTCACCGCCGCGATCGCCGGCCCGGCGATGCCCGCCAGGTTGTACGACGTGGCGTCGATGCCGAACGCGGTGTCCAGCCGGTCCGGCACGAGGTCGCCCAGCAGGCTCGTCATCCCGCCGAGCATGATCGGCGCGAGGCACCCGGCCAGCACGACGAGGGCGACCGACAGCGGCCGGGACGCGGCCGCCGACGCCACCGCGGCGACCAGCGCCCCGCCGTACCCGAACAGGGCGAGGGTGTAGAACAGGCGGCGCCGGCGTACCGCGTCGGCGATCGCGCCGACCACCGGGCCGGCCACCACGTGCGGCACCATCAGCGCCGCCACCAGCAGCCCCCCGTACGCCGCGCTGCCGGTCCGCTCGATCGCCAGCAGCACCAGCGCCACCCGGGCGCCCTCGTCGGCCAGGCGTACCAGCACGGCGGCCGTGGCATAGCGACCCAGGAGCGCACCCGGCCGACGGTCCAACCCGGACCCCGCACGCGTCGCGACCGCCCGCCCGACCACCATCCCCGCCCCCTGACCGTCAGGACCGTCCATCCACATCGGCACTTACCCTCCCCCGGCCGGGGAAACGTCCCGGGCGATCAGGAGGTTCGCGTGGTGTCGATCTCCTCGGCGCCGCGAGCCTCTTGATCAACGAGGCGGGGAAAGGGGTCGACGCAGGTCACGCAGGACGGTGGCGAGGGTGGCGAGGGCACGGTCGATGTCGGTGGGCAGGTTGGCGGCGTAGCCGAGGACCAGGCCGGGAGGTTGCGGGCGTTGGCCGTGCCAGGAGAGGGGTTGGACCTTGACGCCCTGGCGCAGCGCAGCCGCGGCGAGCGCCGTGTCGTCGACCTCGCCGGGCAGGGTGACCAGCAGGTGCAGGCCGGCCGCGGCGCCGTGCACGACCGCGCCGGGCAGGTGCTCGTGGACCGCCCGGATCATCGCGTCCCGACGGCGGACGTGCCGGCGGCGCAGCAGCCGCAGGTGGCGTTCCAGCGCGCCGGAATCCATCAGCTCGGCCAGCACCAACTGCGGCAGGGCGGCGTTGCCCAGGTCGGCCATCCGCTTGGCCGCCACCAGGTCGGCGTGCAGCCGGGGCGGCACCAGCACCCAGCCGATCCGCAGCGCCGGGGCGAGCAGCTTGGAGACGCTGCCGGTGTAGCAGACCCGGTCCGGCAGCATCCCGCGCAGCGCCGGCACCGGCGGGCGGTCGTAGCGGTGCTCGGCGTCGTAGTCGTCCTCGATCACCAGGCCGCCGCGTCGCGCCCAGCGCAGCAGCCGGCGGCGCCGGTCGCCGTCGAGCACCACGCCGGTCGGGAACTGGTGCGCCGGGGTGAGCATCACGGCCGGAGCGCCGCTGGCCTCCAGCCGGTCGACCCGCAGGCCGTGGGCGTCCACCGGCACCGGCGGGGTGTCCAGCCGCCAGTTGTTCAGGTGCTGGCGTACGCCGAGCGAGCCGGGGTCCTCCACGGCGACCGTGTGCACGCCGTCGGCGTGCAGCACCTGGGCGAGCAGACCGAGCGCCTGGGACACCCCCGCCACGACCACCACCTCGGCCGGGTCCACCCGGATGCCGCGGTTGCGGGCCAGCCAGGTGGCGACCGCCAACCGCAGCGCGGGGGTGCCGGTCGGGTCGCCGTACCCGAAGGCGGCGGGCGCCAGGCGGTGCAGCACCGCGCGTTCCGCGCGCAGCCAGGCCGCGCGGGGAAAGGCCGCCAGATCGGGTACGCCGGGCGTCAGGTCCAGCTCCGCCGGAGCGTTGCGCAGCGCGTCGAAGACGGCGGTGTCCGGTCGCGCGGCGAACAGTTGCGGCGGGCGGGGTGGCGCCGGGGCGCGGGTGACCACGGCGGCCGGGGTGGCCACCACGACGGTGCCGGCCCGGCCCCGGCCGACCACGTGCCCGTCCTCGGTGAGCCGCTGGTACGCCTCCGTCACCACGCCCCGGGAGACGCCCAGTTCGGCGGCGAGCACCCGGCTGGCCGGCAACCGGGCGCCCACCGGCACCCGACCGTCGGCGATGGCGGCCCGCAGCCGGGTGGCCAGCCAGTCGGCGCGGCCGCCGGGCGGGGCCTCGCCGACGTCGAGCTGGAGGAAGTCGGCACCGGCCGCTATGGACCCCTCGACCGCCGATCGTTTGGCCCTGTCCACCGGGCCATTATGGCCGCAGGCTGGATCGCGTGAGCATCGCCTTCCTCCTGACCACGTTCGTCGTGGTGGTCACCCCGGGCACCGGGGTGGTCTACACCCTCGCCACCGGCCTCTCCGCCGGCCGCCGGGCCGGTCTGGTGGCCGCCGCCGGCTGCACGCTCAGCCTCGTCCCGCACCTGGTCGCCGCGGTGACCGGGCTGGCGGCCCTGCTCCGCGCCGGCACCCCGGCGTTCCGGGTGGTGACCTGGCTGGGCGTCGCGTACCTGCTCTGGATGGCCTGGGCGGCGCTGCGCGAGCACGGCCCGCTGCTGCCGGTGGACGAGCACCGCCCGCCCCGTCCGGCCGGCCGGCTGTTCCGCGACGGGGTGCTGCTGAACCTGCTCAACCCCAAGGTCACCGTCTTCTTCGTGGCGTTCCTGCCGCAGTTCGTCCCGCCGGACACGCCGGCCGCACCGGCCCGGATGCTGGCCTGCGGCGCGGTGTTCATGGTGGCCACCCTGGTGGTCTTCGCCGGGTACGCGCTGCTGGCCGGCGCGCTGCGCCGCCGGGTGCTGGCCCGGCCCCGGCTGACCGCGCTGCTGCGGCACGGCTTCGCCGGCAGCTTCCTCGCCCTGGGCCTCGGCCTGGCCCTCACCGCCCGATAGGAGTTTCCCCGTGCGCTTCCGGCACTCCCCGGAGGTCTGGTCGACCTTTCCGGAGCTGACCTGCGGCGTCCTGCACGCCACCGGCCTCACCCCCGCCGTCGACGTCACCCCGCGGCTCGCCCGGTACGCCGACACCGCCCGCGCCCGCCTCGCCGGGGGGTCCGAGGGCGGCTTCCCGGAGATCCAGGCCTGGCGGCGGGCCTTCGCCCGGATGGGTTCGCCGCCCACCCGCTACCGCTGCGCGGCCGAGTCGCTGCTGCGCCGGTTCCGCCGCGACGGGGCACTGCCCCGGCTGCACCCGCTGGTCGACCTGGGCAACGCCCTCTCCCTCGGGTACGCCGTGCCGGTGGCGGTGCTGGACCTCGCGCGGATCGCCGGGGACCTGACCGTGCGCCCGGCCGCTGGCACGGAGACCTACCTGACCCTCGGCGGGGACGCGGAGCATCCCGAGCCGGGTGAGCTGGTCTTCGCCGACGCGGCCGGCCGGGCCCACTCCCGGCGCTGGACGCACCGGCAGAGCGGCGCGTCGGCAGTGCGCGCGGAGACCGCCGAGGTGCTGGTGGTGATCGAGGCGATGCACGACGACGGGCCCCGGGTCGTGCCCCGGATGCTCGCGGAACTGGGCGCCGCGCTGGCCGAGGTGTGGGGCGTGCCGGCCCGGACGGCGGTGCTGGCCGCCGCCGCGCCGGAGTTCGCGGTCCCCGCCGTGCGGACCGGTTGAGCCCGCGCCGGGTAGGGCGGTGGGACGCTCCGGGTCGTCGGCCGCCATGATCTCGTCGAACTCGGCCGGGGTGATCTCGCCGGCGCGCGTTCGCGGCTGCGACAAACCCGGTGGGACGACCGACCGGCGGCGGCATGATCGGGGCATGGAGCGACGACCGGCCCGCGGGCACCGGAACATCCCGCACACCGCCGACGTCCGCATCGAGGCGTGGGCGCCGGACCGCGAGGGCTGCGTGGCCGAGGCGGTCACCGCGCTGGTGGACACCTTCGTGGACGCCACGGGGGCGGTCGCCGACGGGGAGACCGCGTTCCGGGTGCCGCCGGGCGCCGACGCGGACCTGCTGGTCGGCGTCCTCGACGAGGTGATCTTCCGGTTGGAGACCGAGGATGCGCTGCCGCTGGAGACCGAGGTGCGGGCCGCCGACGACGGCGGCCTGGCGGTGTGCTGGCGGACCACCGGCACGGACGCCGTGGAGCTGGTCGGCGCGGTTCCCAAGGCGGTGTCCCTGCACGAGCTGCGCTTCGTCGCGGAGCCCGCCGGCTGGCGCTGCGCGGTGACGCTGGACGTGTGAGCGGGCTCAGCCCTTCACCACGCCGAGCGGCACCAGCCGGGCCACCTTCCGGCACAGTCCGGCCCCCTCGGCGGCCGCCACCACGGCGGTGACGTCCTTGTACGCGGCCGGCATCTCCTCGGCCAGCCCGCGCCGGCTGGCGCCCCGCACCGCGATGTCCTGCGCCTCCAACTCGCGGCGCGGGTCGTGCCCGGCGACCGCCCTGGTGGCCTGCTTGCGGCTCTGCACCCGGCCCGCCCCGTGGCAGGTGGACGCCCAGGCCGGCGAGCCGGCCACGCCGGTCAGCACGTACGAGCCGGTGCCCATGGAGCCGGGAATGAGGACCGGCTGCCCGGCCGGACGCAGGTCCTCGGGCAGCTCGGGGTGTCCCGGCGGGAGGGCCCGGGTGGCGCCCTTGCGGTGCACGCACAGCGGGCGCGGCGCCCCGTCCACCTCGTGCGTCTCGATCTTGGCGAGGTTGTGCGAGATGTCGTACACCAGGTCGAGGTCGCCGCCGGTGACCCGGGCGAAGACCTGCCGGGCGGCGTGGGCGAGCAACTGCCGGTTGGCGCGGGCGTAGTTGGCCGCGGCGGCCATCGCCCCCAGGTAGGCCCGGCCCTCGTGGGACGAGACCGGCGCGCAGGCCAGCTGCCGGTCGGGCACGTGGATGCCGTGCCCGGGCATCACCTTCTCCATCTCCCGGACGTAGTCCGTGCAGATCTGGTGGCCCAGCCCCCGCGACCCACAGTGGATCATGACGCAGACCTGGCCGGCGCGCAGCCCGAAGGCCCCCGCCACGGCCTCGTCGTAGACCTCCTCCACCGCCTGCACCTCCAGGAAGTGGTTGCCGGAGCCGAGGCTGCCCACCTGGCGGGCGCCGCGCTCCACCGCCCGCTGGCTCACCTGGGCCGGGTTCGCGTCGCCCACCGCGCCGTAGTCCTCGCAGCGGTCCAGGTCCCGCTGGACGCCGAAGCCGCGCTCGACGGCGTACCGGGAGCCGCCGCGGAGCACCGCGTCGAGCTCGGCCCGGTCGGTCAGGTGCCACACGGCGCCCTTGCCCATGCCGCGCGGGGTGGACTCGCTCAGTCCGTCCATCACCGCGTTCAGCCGCGGGCGCAGCGCGTCCCGGTCCACGTCGGCAGTGAGCAGCCGCACCCCGCAGGAGATGTCGAAGCCGACCCCGCCGGGCGAGACCACTCCCCCGTCCTCGACGGCGGTGGCGGCGACCCCGCCGATCGGGAAGCCGTAGCCCCAGTGCACATCCGGCATGGCGTAGGAGGCGCCGACGATGCCGGGCAGGGTGGCCACGTTCGCCACCTGCTCCAGCGACTTGTCCGCGCCGGCGTCCGGAAGCAGCGCGCGGGAGGCGAAGACCACGCCCGGCACCCGCATCGGCTCGTGCCGGTCGATCCGGAACCGGTAGGGCGACTCCTCGACCAGGTCCATCCGGCCCGGCTACCCCGGCCCGCAGCGGTTACACCCCGTCTGGTTCAGCCCGCCCGATCCGGGTAGTGCGGCAGCATGCCCCAGCGATACGAGGAATACGACCGGATCGCCGTCGTCACCGGCGCGGACTCCGGCATCGGCAAGGCGTGCGCCGTGGCGCTCGCCGACGCCGGCTTCGACGTCGGCATCACCTGGTACGGCGACCCCGACGGCGCCGAGCGCACCGCCGGCGAGGTGCGCGCCACCGGCCGCCGCTGCGAGGTGGCCGAGATGGACCTGACCCGGCTGCCCGAGGGGGCCGCGGTCGTCGACGACCTGGCCGACCGGCTCGGCGGCCTCGGCGTGCTGGTCAACAACGCCGGCACCGGGCTGGCCACGCCCTTCGTCGACGTGGCCTGGGAGCAGTGGCGGGAGGTGCTCGCCGTGGACCTGGACGGGCCCTTCCTCTGCTCCCAACGGGCCGCCCGCCGGATGCGGGCGGCCGGCCGGGGCGGCCGGATCATCAGCATCACCAGCGTGCACGAGCACGCCCCACGGGTCGGCTCGTCGGCGTACTGCGCGGCGAAGGGCGGGTTGGGGCTGCTCACCAAGGTGATGGCGCAGGAACTGGCGGCCGACGGGATCACCGTCAACGCGGTCGCCCCCGGCGAGATCGCCACCCCGATGACCGGGCAGGAGGACGTCGACCCGTTCACCCAGGAGCGCCCGGGCGTGCCGGTAGGGCGGCCCGGGGACGCCCGGGAGGTGGCGGCCGTGGTGGCGCTGCTCGCCTCGCCGGCGGCCGCATACGTGACGGGGGCGTCCTGGCCGGTGGACGGGGGGATGCTGATGATGGGTCCCCAGGCGTCGTCCCTGCCGGACGACGGTTGGCGCTCGGTCTGACGGTGCGTGTCACACCCGTCGGCGGCCCGGCTGAAACGGTGTAACACTTCGTGACGCTGTGCGTTCACACCGTCCACTTAGGGTTCTCGTCGGCCGGGTCTCACGATGCCCGGGCCGACGCCCGGCCCCGACCCCGGGGCCCCGACGGAAGGACGACACATGCCCTTCGCCCGACGTACCGCCGCGCTGGCCCTGGCCGCCGCGCTCGGCGGCCTCGCCGTGACCGCCGCCCCCACGGCGGCCGGCGCGGCCCCCCGCCCCGGCCCCGAGACGCCGTCCGCGCTGCTGCTCACCGTCGACGCCGGCGACGACGTCCGCGCCACCGTGCTGACCTGCGGCCCCGAAGGCGGGCTGCACCCCGACCCGGCGACCGCGTGCCGCCTCGTCGCCCGGGTCGACGGCCACCTCGACGCGCTGGAGGTGCAGCCCGGCCCCTGCACCCGGGAGTACGCCCCGGTCACCGCCCGGGCGGTGGGCTTCTGGCAGGACCGGCCGGTCGCGTACACCCGGACCTTCGACAACCGGTGCCACCTGCTCCGCGGCACCGACGTGCTGTTCGACTTCTGAGCCGGAGGGCCGGCGCCCGCCGCGCGCGGGCGCCGCGCCCCGGCGGTCCGTCACACCGCCGTGCCCCGCCGGCCGGTCCGGGCGGACCCGGGCGGAGAATGGCGGCGGGTGCGAGGGCCGTGCCCGACGGTGACGGACGGAGGCCGGACAGCGTGTCCGAGGCGGTGGACCAGCAGGTGGCGGGCGCCGCCCGGGAGCTGCGCGCCGACTGCGCGCGCTGCTTCGGGATCTGCTGCGTCGCGCCCGCGTTCGCCGCCTCCGCCGACTTCGCGATCGACAAGCCCGCCGGGCAGGCCTGCCCGAACCTGCGCGCCGACTCCCGCTGCGGCATCCACCGGGACCTGCGGCAGCGCGGCTTCCCCGGCTGCACCGTCTTCGACTGCTTCGGCGCCGGCCAGCACGTCGCCCAGGGCACCTTCGGCGGGCGGGACTGGCGCAGCGACCCGGCGACCGCCCGGCGGATGTTCGACACCTTCGCGGTGATGCGGCCCCTGCACGAGCTGCTCTGGTATCTGACCGAGGCCGTGGCGCTGACCCCGGCCGGCCCGCTGCGGGACGAGCTGTCCGCCGCCCTCGCCGAGACGGGACGGCTCACCGACGGCACCCCGGAGGAGCTGCTCGCCGTCGACGTCGACGCGCAGCGGGCCCGGGTCAACCGGCTGCTGTCGCGGACCGGCGAGCAGGCCCGGGCCGGCCGGGCCGGCGCGGACCGGCGGGGCGCGGTGCTGATCGGGGTGGACCTGCGGCGGGCGGGGCTGGGCGGCGCGAACCTGCGCGGGGCCTGCCTCATCGGCGCGGACCTGCGCGGGGCCGACCTCGGCGCCGCCGACCTGACCGGGGCGGACCTGCGCGGCGCGGACCTGCGCGGCGCCGACCTCGGTGACTGCCTGTTCGTGCACCAGTCCCAGCTCGACGCGGCCCGCGGCGACCACCGCACGGTCCTGCCGCGCGGCCTGCGCCGCCCGGCGCACTGGTCGCTGACCGTCACCCCGGTCGGGTCGCCCGGCGGCACGCGGTCGTCCGGTGAGCGGTCGGCGGGCGCGCGGTCGTCCGGTGAGCGGGCGACGGGCGAGCGGCCGACCGGCGGACGGTCCGCGGGCCGACGCCGCCGCTGACGACACCACCACGGCGGCATGGCCGGCCGGCGCTGACGACCGCGGTGGAACCAGCCGGCCGGCGCTGACGACACCACCGCGGCGGGCCGGGCGGGCCGCCGCCGGGGACGTGCCGCGCGGTCGGCACCCGGCGACGGCCCGGCGACGGCCCGGGGCCCGTCGGGATCCACCGTGGGACGGCCGGGTTTCGCCGCGACGGCGCCGGGTAGGCGGCGTCACCGCGCGACGGACGGAGGCGGACCGGTGAAATATGAGACACGGCAGGGCAGGCAGCCGGTCGACCCGGCGCACGCCGAGGACGAGGCCGGCCAGGCCCGGCTGGTCCAGGTGGAGGCGGACACCGACGTGCCCGCGCCGGAGCCGGGTGCGCCGAAACCGGACGAGGTGACCGAGGACGACGGTTCCGGCGTGGCCGGCGGGGCGTCCGGCAGCAGCTCCGGCGGCTCCTCGATGCCGACGCACCCGGACGCGGCCCGGTGAGCGTTTGCGCCCGCCCCGGATGGGCAGGAGTGCCACATGACGAGTGAAGAGTCCTTCGGCCGCGCCGCCACCGACGAGCCCGACGGCGCGACCGCGTACGAGGCGTCGCTGCGCCCGCCGGGCGAGTCCCTGCACAGCACCGACGACACCGGCGACGACTTCGCCGACCTACCGGCCGAGGATCGTCGCTCCGCCCGCGAGATCAGCCGGGCCGGCTACGACGTGGCCGACGTCTCCGGCACCACCGACCCGGCGAACGAGCCGGAGGAGATCGAGGAGGGCCGCCCGGAGCGGTGAGCGGACCCGCGGTCACGGTGTCGACGAGCGCTCCGGCACCGGCCGGGGCGCGACGCTGATCGCCCCGGCCGGGCAGAGCTCGACGGCGAGGCGCACCCGGTCGATCGCGTCGGCGGACGGTTCGGTCCGGCGCAGCAGCACGAGGCCGTCCGCGTCATCCTGGTCGAACACCTCCGGCGCGGTCACCACGCAGTTGCCGGCCCCGCAGCACCGGTCCCGGTCCACCCGGACCCGCACGGCCCCGCTCACCAGGTCACCGGCAGTGCGTCGAGGCCGTAGACGACCGAGCTGTCCCGGGTCGGCAGCCGCCCGGCGGTGGCGGCCGGCCGCAGCCGGGGGAACCGGTGGGCCAGCTCCACCAACGCGATCCGCAGCTCCGCGCGGGCGAGGGGCTGGCCGATGCACTGGTGCACCCCGAAGCCGAACGCGACGTGCTGCTGCGCCGCCCGGTACGGGTCGAACTCGTCCGGCCGGTCGAAGGCGGTCCGATCCCGGTTGGCCAGGGACAGCACCGCGATCGCCCCCTCCCCGGCCCGGATCACCCGCCCGCCGATCTCGACGTCCTCGGTGGCCAGGCGGGGCAGGCCGGTGCGCACGATGCTGAGGTAGCGCAGCAGCTCGTCGACCAGGCCCTCGGCGTGCCCGGTGTCGTCACGCAGCGCGGCGTACCGGGCGGGGTGGCGCAGCAGCAGCAGGGTGCTCAGGCCGATCATGTTGGCGGTCGTCTCGTGGCCGGCGATGAGCAGCAGCACCGCCATGCCGACCAGTTCGTCGACGGCCAACTCCCCGGTGTCGACCCGCTCCCGGGCCAGCCGGCTGAGCAGGTCGTCGGCGCGCTCCCCGGTGGCCACCTTCGCCTCGACCAGCCGGTGCAGGTAGTCGCGCAGCTCCCGAACGTGTCGCTGGACCCGTTCCGGCGGGGCGTCCCGGTCGATGAGCGTGCGGCTGCGCTCCTGGAAGAAGTCGTGGTCGGCGTAGGGGACGCCGAGCAGGTGGCAGATCACCATCGACGGCACCGGCAGGGCGACGTGCGTGACCAGGTCGGCGGGCGGGCCGGCGGCGTGCAGGTCGTCCAGCGCCCGATCGACGGTCTGCCGGATCAGCGGCTCGATCCGTCGCACGTTCCTGATCATGAATTCGGCGGTGAGCATCCGGCGCAGCCGGGCGTGCTCGGCGCCGTCCATCCGGATGAACCCGCCCCGGCGATCGCCGAACGCGCCGGGCGGGATCCGGCGCAGCAGCGGAAAGCCCGGGCGGGTCAGGTCGGCGCTGAAGCCGGGGTGGCGCAGCATCTGCTTGACGTCGGCGTGCCGGGTCACCAGCCAGGCCGTGGCGTCGGTGGGGAGCCGGACCCGGGTGACCGGACCGGCGAACCGCCGCCGCTCCCCCGCGTCGAGCGGGACGAGCGGATCACGGTCGAGGTTGGTCGGTGGCCAGAGCGGTAGGTCGGTGAGGGAAGCAACGGTCACGCGGACACCTCCGAAAGGGCGACTGTCCGTGACGGCATCGATCCGCTACGTTACCCATCGACCGAGGTCGACACAACCCGCGTCGGGTCAGCGAGCGGCCACCGCCGCGGCGCGCGCCTCGGTCATGCCCCGGTTGGCCAGCGCGTCGGCCCGCTCGTTCTCCGGGTGCCCGTTGTGGCCCTTGACCCAGAGCCAGGTCACCTCGTGCCGGGCGCAGGCCGCCTCCAGGCGCTGCCACAGGTCGGCGTTCTTCACCGGCTGCTTCGCCGCGGTCAGCCAGCCGTTGCGCTTCCAGGACGCCAGCCAGCCGGTGATGCCGTTGCGCACGTACGTGCTGTCGGTGTGCAACCGCACGGTGACCGGGCGGGTGAGGCTCTCCAGCGCCCGGATCGCGGCGGTCAGCTCCATCCGGTTGTTGGTGGTCGGGGTGGCCTCCCCGCCGCACAGCTCGCGCTCGTGCCCGCCCCAGCGCAGGAGCACGCCCCAACCGCCGGGACCCGGGTTGCCGCTGCACGCCCCGTCGGTCCAGATCTCCACGACCCCGCCGGTCTCCGCCTCCGCCATGCCGGCAACCTACCCGGTGCGCCGCGGCGCGGGACCACCCGACCCGCCGCCCGCGGATCGGGGCGCTGCCCGCCCGGCGGCTGACCGGCGACGGAAAAGCGCACGACACCCGCGGGGCCCTCTGGCAGGGTCACTGATCATGGACGGACGCTGGGACGGCCTGCGGGCCGAGGTACGCGCGACGATCGACGACCTGGTGACCTCCGGGCGGGAGGCCGGAGTGCAGGTGGCCGCGTACCTGGCCGGTGCGCCGATCGTCGAGGAGCAGGCCGGGTTCGCAGACACCACCACCGGCCGGCCACTGACCGCCGACACCCCGGTGCACGCCGTCTCCACCGGCAAGGGGCTCACCGCCACCGTCGTGCACGTGCTCGCCGAGCGGGCGCGGCTCGACTACGACCTGCGCATCGCCGAGGTGTGGCCGGAGTTCGCCCGGCACGGCAAGGACGGCATCACGCTGCGGCACGCCCTCACCCACACCGCCGGACTGCCGACCCTGCCCGCCGACGTCACCCCCGCGGACTTCACCGACTGGGACCGGATGTGCGGGCTGCTCGCCGACGCCGAGCCGCGGTGGGCGCCCGGCGAGCGGCTGGCGTACCACGCCTGGACGTGGGGCTGGCTGGTCGGCGAGGTGGTCCGGCGGGTCACCGGCAAGCCGGTGTCGCAGGTGCTGGCCGAGGAGGTCGCCGGGCCGCTCGGGGTGACCGGCGAGCTGTTCCTCGGCGTGCCGGGGTCCGACCTGCCCCGGCTGGCGCGGCTGGAGGACGCCGGCCTGTCCGCCCTCATGACCTACGCGAGCGCGAACCTGCCGAACTTCGACGCGGTGGCCCCGCCGCACGTCCGCCCGGACGCCACGATCGGCAGCCGCCCCGACGTGCTGCGCGCCGACGTGCCGGCGGTCGGCACGATGTCCGCCCGCGCGGTCGCCCGGATGTACGCGGCGCTGCTCGGCCCGGTCGACGGGGTCCGGCTCATCGCACCGGAACGCCTCCGGGAGGTCTCCGCGGTGGCGGTCCGCGCCGAGGAGTGGGTGTTCGGGCAGGAGGCCACCTTCGGTCTCGGCTACGCGGTCGACGCCGACGGGTCGTTCGGCACGGCCGGCAGCGGCGGCAGCCTCGCGTTCGCGTACCCGCAGCTGGGACTGACCGTGGCGGCGGTGCGCAACCGGCTCGGCGCCGGTGACGGCGACCCGATGGAGCGGCTGCGGGTGCTGGTCCGCGACCGGGTCGCCGCGGAACTCGGCCGCTGACTTCTGACCGACCGCGTCACCACCACCAAGGGCGTCGTGATCGCCCGCTACGAGCCGGCCTGACCGGCCACTGCGGCGTCGGCCGGGCCGCGACGCAACCGGGCGCGCAGCCGGCCGGCCGCGTCGCCGAGCACCGCGCCGGTCATCGGCAGCAGTGGGCTGGACCGCATCACCGCCAGGTCCTCGGCCGGGGAGGTGGCCCCGTCGAGGAAACGCAGCACCCGCTCCGCCGGGTTGCGGTCGAAGAGCCGCTCGAAGAACGCCACCCCGCCGACGTGCCCCCGGTCCAGGGCACGCAGCGCCACCGCGTCCATCCACCGGTGCCGCCCCGGGTACGCGGGCGCCGGCACCGGCGGCCGGCCCGCCGCCAGGGCCCGGGCCACCTGCTCGGCCTGGCGGAGCATCGCGGAGAACGTGAACCCGGTGGACGGGCGGGTGGCGCCGCCCGCGGTGCCGAGCCGGACCACCCGCGGCGACGGGCGGGGCACGAACGGCCCGTCGGTCATCGGGATGACCCCGTTCTCCACCTCCCGCACCCGCAACGCCGACAGGTCCAGGCCGAGCAGGCCGGCGTAACCGCGCAGCGCCGCGTCGTAGCCCGCGTCGGTGAGCACGGCGGGGCCGAACTCGGTGTACTCGACCAGGGCGTACCGGTCGTCGACCGGCAGCACGTAGCCGAAGGAGACACCCCGGGCGGGCTGCGGGGTGCGGAAGTCCATCAGCACCGCCCGGCCCGGGTCGAAGGTGGGCCGGTCGGCCGCCAGCCACCAGCCCCGGAAGTGCTGCAACCAACTGGTCCGCCCGGGCCGGACCGGCGGGCGGGGCCGCGAGTCGAGCACCCAGCCGGCCCGGACCAGCGGCCGCCCCTCCGGATCGTGCACGGTCACCCGGTGACCGTCGTCCGCCAGCGCCCCGGCCGGCGCGCCGATCCGCACGGCGCCCAGCCGCCGCTCGGCCGCGGCAGCCCGGTCGTAGACCGGGGCGGAGCGGAGCATGGCGTACCTCAACGGGGTGAGCGGCAGGACGCGGCGGCCCGCGGGCGTGACCACGTCGACCCGCGACCAGCTCGCGCTCAGCAGCGGGCCCAGGTCGCCGCCCGGGGCACCCCAGAACGCCCAGGTGCGGTCCTGGCCGCGCTTGCGCACCGGGTCGACCACGGCGACCCGCAGGCCCGTGACGTCGTGCCGGTCCAGGGCGGCCAGCACCAGGGAGGCGGCACCGCCGCCGCCGACCAGCGCGAGGTCGACCTCGACCGGGGTTGGGTGCACCCCGCCCACGCTGCCACACCCGCAGGTGGGCCGCCGCCCGGGACCCGCCGTTCCGGGCCGGGCTCGGCGCGTAGATTTCGCAGGGGATCATCGAGGACGGGGGGACGGCATGGCGCAGGCGCCGCTGCGGGTGGGGTTGCTGGGGTACGGGATCGCCGGGCGGGTGTTCCACGCCCCGCTGGTCGCCGCCACGCCCGGCCTACGGCTGGACGCGGTCGTCACCCGGGACCCGGAGCGCCGAGCGCAGGTCCACGCCGAGCACCCGGACGCCCGGGTGCTCGACGACGCCGACCAGCTCTGGCAGGCAGCCGACACCCTCGACCTGGTTGTGGTGGCCACGCCGAACCGGCAGCACGTGCCGATGGCCCGGGCCGCCGTGGCGGCCGGGCTGCCCGTGGTGGTGGACAAGCCGCTCGCGCCGACCGCCGCCGAGGGGCGGGCGCTGGTCGCGGAGGCGGCCGCCGCCGGGGTGCCGCTGACCGTGTTCCAGAACCGCCGCTGGGACGGTGACTTCCTGACCGTGCGCCGGCTCATCGAGGCCGGCGAGCTGGGCCGGGTGGCCCGCTTCGAGTCCCGGTTCGAGCGGTGGCGGCCGGCGATCAAGCCCGGCTGGCGGGAGAGCGCCGCACCCGGCGAGGCCGGCGGCGCCCTGTTCGACCTCGGCGCCCACCTGGTCGACCAGGCGGTGCAGCTGTTGGGCCCGGTGCAGCGGGTCTATGCCGAGGTGGACCGGCGCCGGCCGGGCGCCGAGGTGGACGACGACGCGTTCGTCGCGCTCACCCACGCCGGCGGGGTCCGCTCCCACCTGTGGATGAGCGCGGTGACCGCCCAGCTCGGCCCGCGCTTCCGGGTGCTCGGCGACCGCGCCGCCTACACCACCTACGGGCTGGACCCGCAGGAGGCGGCGCTGCGCGACGGCGGCCGGCCGGGCACCCCGGGCTGGGGCGAGGTCGACCCCGACCGCTACGGCCGGCTCGGCGCCGACGGCGAGCTGCGGTCGGTGCCCACCGAGTCGGGCCGCTACCAGGACTTCTACGCGCAGCTGGCAGCGGCGCTGCGGGACGGCGCGCCGCTGCCGGTGGACCCGGCGGACTCCGTCGGGGTGGTCGAGCTGATCGAGCTGGCGCACCAGGCCGCGGCGCAGGGCGTCACCCTGCCGGTGCCGCCGCGGCCCTGAGCCGGGTCGCCCCGCTCAGGCGACGGGCGCCGGGGTGTCCCGGCCGTCCGGGGCCGGATCGGCGTACGCGGCGGCCACCGTGGCCCGGTCGAACACCCGCCAGGTCGCGGCGATCACCGCCACGGCCACCACGAACCCCACCCAGTAGGGCGCGGTGATCCCGTACCGGTCGGCGACCACCCCGCCGAGCAACGCGCCGACGCAGTTGCCGCCCGCCGCGATGAACAGGGTGGTGCTGCCCACCCGGCCCATCAGCGCGGGCGGGGTGAGCCGCTGGCGCAGCGAGTTGGCGACGATGTTCCACAGCGCGCTGTGCATCCCGAAGGCGAACAGCGCCACGCCGACCACCGCGGCGCTGCGCGAGGCGGCCAGGGCCAGGTGCAGGCCCGCCTCGACGAGCAGGCCCACCCGGACGGTCCAGGTCGCGGTGATGGCGGCGACCAGCCGGTCGCCGACCGCCGAGCCGAGCAGCCCGCCCACGGCCATGCAGGTGAACAGCGCGCCGTAGCCGACCGAGCCGAGCCCGAGCCGGTCGGTGGCGAGCAGCACCAGCACCGCGAGGGCGGCGGTCAGGGTGACGTTGAGCAACCCGATGAGCAGGGTCATGGTGCGCAGCAGCCGCTGGGACAGCAGCCAGCGGAACCCCTCGGCGACCTCCACGCGGACCGAGCGGCGCCCGCCCACCCCCGGCGAGCCCCGGTACGACCCGGCGAGCAGGCCGACGAGGACGGCGCTGAGCGCGTACGTGCCGGCGTTCACGGCGAACGGGATCGCCGCCGCCACCACGAAGAGGAAGCCGCCGAGCGGTCCGGCGACCATGTTCTGCATGATCTGGGTGCCCCCGCCCAGCCAGCCGTTGGCCCGTTCCAGGCGGGACCGGGGCACCACCGCCGGCACGACGGCCTGGGCGGCGGTGCGGAACACCACCTCGCCGGTGTTGACCACGAACAGCACCGCGTAGAGCAGCGGCACCCCGGCCCGGTCGGTGACCAGCGCGGCCGCCAGCACGGCCAGCACGGCCACCCGCAGCCAGTCGATGACCACCATCAGCCGGCGCCGGTCCACCCGGTCGACCAGCACCCCGCCGGGCAGCGCGAACAGCAGCCACGGCAGCCAGGCCACCGCGGCGCCGGCCGAGACGGTCAGCGGATCGTCGGTCTGCGAGGCGACGTAGAGCGGGGCGGCCACCGTGGCCATCCCGCTGCCCAGCGCCGACATGGTGCTGGCCGTCCAGAGCCGGGCGAACCGCCCGTCGAGCCGATCCCCCGCGATCCCCGTCACGGCGAGCGAACCTACCAGCCCCCGGGGCGTCACCCCGAGCGGATTTTCCAGGTCGCACCCCGGATGAAAAGATCAAACATGCCCGTCACGAACCCCTGGCTCGCCGGCCCGTCCCCCACCGCCCGCCTCGACCGGGGCCGGCTGGGAGGAGCGCATCCTCCACCTGCTCTCCACGCAGAACATGTGCGTGCTGGCCACCGCCGGCCCGGACGGCCCGCTGGCCACCCCGGTGCGCTACTTCCACCTGGACTTCACCCTGATGTTCACCGCGGTCGCCGACTCGCCGAAGATGCGCAACCTCGCCGCCGACCCGCGCGTCTCGGTCGGCGTCTTCGCGCCTCTGGTCGGCCAGGCCAGCAGCCGCGGCGCGCAGGTCTTCGGCCGGGCCCGGGTGCTGCACCCCGGCGAGCCCGACTTCGACCGGCACTGGCCGGCGTACCGGTGGCAGTCCGACCACGTGGAGCGGTCCCGGTCGCTGGACGAGCCGCCGGCCGGGCCGCTGGTCGTGGTGCCGGCCGAGCGGATCGTCTACACCGAACACTGGCTGCGCCGCGAGGGCTACGCGCCGCGCCAGTTCTGGCGGGCCGCCGGCCCCCGCTGATCCGCTCCCGGCCGGGCACCGCCCGCGGCGGATCTTCCATTTCCCGTACGCCTCGCAACCGGATGGATCACAGTGGTGGCGTGGTGGAGGAGGTGGCATGACGGGACTGCGTACCGACCTGTACGAGCTGCGGATGGCGGCCAGCTACCTGCGCCGGGACATGACGGAGCACGCCACGTTCAGCCTCTTCGTCCGCCGGCTGCCGCCCGGGCGCGGCTTCCTGGTCGCCGCCGGGCTGGCCGAGGCGCTGGCGTTCCTGACCAGCTTCGCCTTCGACGACGCCGAGCTGGGCTACCTACGCGACGTCGTCGGGTTCGACCGGCCGGCCCTGACGGCGCTGGCCGGACTGCGGTTCACCGGGGACGTGTGGGCCGTGCCGGAGGGTCGCGTGGTCTTCGCCGACGAGCCGCTGCTGGAGGTCACCGCGCCGATCGCGGAGGCGCAGCTGGTGGAGACGGGCGTGCTGAACCTGATCACCTTCCACACCGCGGTGGCCACCAAGGCGGCCCGCTGCCGGCTCGCCGCCGGCGGCGCGCAGCTGATCGATTTCGCGTTCCGCCGCACCCACGGCATCGAAGCCGGCGCAGGGGTGGCGCGGGCGTCGGCCATCGCCGGCTTCGCCGCGACCAGCGACGTCGAGGCCGCAATGCGGTACGGCCTCGCCCCGTCCGGGACGATGGCCCACTCGTACGTGGAGGCGTTCCCCGACGAGCGGGCGGCGTTCCGTGCGTTCGCGACCGACTTCCCCACGAACCCGATCTTCCTGGTCGACACCTACGACACGCCGGCGGGAGTCCGGGCCGCCGTCGACGTCGTCACCGAACTCGGGTTGACCGGCCCGCTCGGCGTACGGCTCGACTCCGGCGACCTCGGGGCGCTGGCCCGGCAGGCCCGGGCGATCCTGGACGACGCCGGGCTGCGGCAGGCCAAGATCATCGCCAGCGGCAGCCTCGACGAGAACGTCATCGCGGGGCTCGTGGCGCAGGGCGCACCGATCGACGGGTACGGCGTGGGCACCAAGATGGGCGTCTCGTACGACGCGCCGTCGCTGGACAGCGCCTACAAGCTGGTCGCCTACGGTGACCGGCCGGTGCTGAAGCTGTCCCCGGGCAAAGCCACGCTGCCCGCCGCCAAGCAGGTCTTCCGTGACCCGACCGGAGCGGCAGGGGATGTGGTGGGCTTGCGCGACGAGCCACCACCAGGTGGCCGGGAGCCGCTGCTGGTGCCGGTCATGCGCGGTGGCCGCCGACTCGACCCCACCGACCCCGCCGAGGCGGTTCGCGCCGCCCGGGGCCGCTTCGACGCCGATCTCGCCTGGCTACCGGAGCCGGCCACCCGGCTGGCCGATCCGACGCCGCTGACCGCGACGGTCAGCCCGGCGCTGGCGGCGCTGCACGAGCGGGTCGCCGCGCAGCTCGGGCACGGCTAGGCGGCCGGCCAGCCGGGCCAGCGGTACCGTCCGGCATACTGCCCGGCATGCGCGTGCCGTTCCCGGAACCGGGCCCGTCCTCGGACCTGCGGACGCTGTTCCTCACCTACCTCGACTACTACCGGGACACGGTCGCCGACCGGCTCGCCGGCCTGACCGACGCGCAGGCCCGCACCAGCCGGGTGCCGTCGGGCTGGACGCCCGTGGAGCTGGTGAAGCACCTGGCCTTCATGGAGCGGCGCTGGTTCGTCTGGGGTTTCCTCGGCGAACCGGTCCCCGACCCGTGGGGCGACCGCGCCGACGACAGCTGGCACGCCGGCCCGGACGAGAGCGTCGCCGAGCTGGTGGCCGCCCTGCACGGCGGCGGCCGGCGGACCCGGGAGATCGTCGCGGCGACCCCGCTGGACACCCCGGCCGCGCTGGGCGGCCGGTTCACCGACCCGGCTCGCCGCCCCACCCTCGCCGCGATCCTGTTCCACGTGCTCCAGGAGTACGCCCGGCACGCCGGCCACCTCGACATCGTCCGCGAGCTGGCCGACGGCCGCACCGGGGAGTGACGGTCAGGCAGGGCCGGCGTGGCGCAGCTCGACCTTGCGCACCTTGCCGCTGACCGTCATCGGGAAGGCGTCCATCACCCGCACGTACCGCGGGACCTTGTAGTGCGCCAGCCGGTCGCGGCAGAACCCGGCCACCTCCTCAACGGTGAGCGTGTCGTGCCCGTCCCGCAGGATCACGCAGGCCAGGATCTCCTCCCCGTAGCGCTCGTCGGGGACGCCGACCACCTGCACGTCGGAGATCTTCGGATGCCGGTAGAGGAACTCCTCGATCTCGCGCGGGTAGACGTTCTCCCCACCCCGGATGATCATGTCCTTGATCCGGCCGACGATGGTCAGGTAGCCGTCCTCGCGCATCACCGCCAGGTCGCCGGTGTGCATCCAGCGCGCCACGTCGATCGCCTCGGCGGTCTTCTCCGGCTCGTCCCAGTAGCCGAGCATCACCGAGTAGCCCCGGGTGCACAGCTCCCCCGGCTCGCCCCGGGGCACGGTCACCCCGGTCGCCGGGTCGACCACCTTAACCTCGACGTGCGGCAGCACCCGCCCCACCGTCGCGGTCCGCCGCTCCAGGTCGTCGTCGTGCCGGGTCTGGGTGGACACCGGCGAGGTCTCCGTCATGCCGTAGCAGATCGCCACCTCGGCCATGTGCATCCCGTCGATGACCCGCTTCATCACCTCGACCGGGCACGGCGAGCCGGCCATGATGCCGGTGCGCAGGCTGGACACGTCGTAGGCGGCGAAGTCCGGCAGGGCCAGCTCGGCGATGAACATGGTCGGCACCCCGTACAGCGAGGTGGCCCGCTCGGCGGCGACCGCGCGCAGCGTCGCGGCCGGGTCGAAGGTCGGCGCCGGGATGATCACGCAGGCGCCGTGGCTGGTGGCCGCCAGGTTGCCCATCACCATGCCGAAGCAGTGGTAGAAGGGCACCGGCAGGCAGATCCGGTCCTGCTCGGTGTAGCGGACCAGCTCACCCACGAAGTAGCCGTTGTTCAGGATGTTTTGGTGCGACAGCGTCGCGCCCTTCGGGAAGCCCGTGGTGCCCGAGGTGTACTGGATGTTGATCGGGTCGTCGCAGCTCAGCTCCGCCGCCCGGGCGGCCAGCCGCTCGACCGGCACCGCCGCCCCGCCGGCCACCAGGTCGTCCCAGCTCGACTCGCCGAGCCAGACCACCGTGCCCAGCGCCGGGCAGGCGTCCCGGACCTCGGCGACCATGCCCCGGTAATCGCTGCCCCGGTAGCCGGGCGAGGAGACCAACAGGCTCACCCCGGACTGGTTCAGCACGTACTCCAGCTCGTGCCGCCGGTAGGCCGGGTTGATGTTCACCATGATCGCGCCGATCGTGGCGGTGGCGTACTGCACGAGGACCCACTCCGCGCAGTTCGGCGCCCAGATGCCGACCCGGTCGCCCTTGGCCACCCCCGCCGCCAGCAGGCCGCGGGCAAGCTCACCCACGACGCGGCCGAATTCGGCGTACGTCCAGCGCCGGCCGCTCGGGCAGTCGACCAGGGCCTCCCGCTCCGGGTACGCCTCGACCGCGCGGGCCAGGTTCGCGCCGATGGTGTCCCCGAGCAGCGGCGCGTCGGAGGTCCCGCTGGCGTAGGAGGGCAGGCTCACCGGAAGTCCTCCTCGCGGTACTCGCCGGCCGGCCGCGCCTCGGCGGCGGCGTGCTTGTCCCGCTCGGCGGCGCGCAGCTCGGTCCGGCGGATCTTGCCGGAGATGGTCTTCGGCAACTCGCCGAACTCCACCCGCCGCACTCGCAGGTACGGGGCCAGCCGGGCGCGCGAGTGGGCGAAGAGCGCCGCCGCGGTCTCCGGGCCCGGCGTCCAGCCGGGCGCGAGCACCACGTACGCCTTCGGCACGGCCAGCCGCACCGGGTCCGGTGACGGCACCACCGCCGCCTCGGCCACCGCCTCGTGCTCCAGCAGCACGCTCTCCAGCTCGAACGGCGACACCCGGTAGTCCGACGCCTTGAACACGTCGTCGGTGCGCCCCACGTAGGTGAGGTAACCGTCCGCGTCCCGGGAGGCGATGTCCCCGGTGTGGTAGCAGCCGTCGCGCATCGCGGTGGTGGTCAACTCCTCGTCGCCGTGGTACCCGACCATCAGCGCGGTCGGCCGGTGCGCCAGGTCCAGGCAGACCTCCCCGTCTTCGCCCACCTCCCCGGTGACCGGGTCAACGAGGCGCACCACGTAGCCGGGCAGCGGACGCCCCATCGAGCCGGGCTTCACCGGCGCGCCGGGCGGGTTGCCGATCTGCGCCGTGGTCTCGGTCTGCCCGTACCCGTCCCGGACGGTGACCCCCCAGGCCGCCTCGACCTGCTCGATCACCTCAGGGTTCAGCGGCTCCCCCGCCCCGACGACGCTGCGCGGCGGGCGGGCGAGCTGGGTCAGGTCGGCCTGGATCAGCATCCGCCACACCGTCGGCGGCGCGCAGAAGCTGGTCACCCCGCACCGGTCCATGGCGGCCATCAACCCCGCCGGGTCGAAGCGCGAGTAGTTGTAGACGAACACCGTGGCGCCGGCGTTCCACGGCGCGAACACGTTGCTCCAGGCGTGCTTGGCCCAACCCGGCGAGGAGATGTTCAGGTGCACGTCCCCGGGGCGCAGCCCGATCCAGTACATCGTGGACAGGTGCCCCACCGGATACGAGGCGTGGGTGTGCTCGACCAGCTTCGGCCGGGCCGTGGTGCCGGAGGTGAAGTAGAGCAGCAGCGGGTCGTCGGCCCGGGTCGGCCCGTCCGGGGTGAACCCGTCGTCCGCGCCGTACGCGTCGGCGTAGTCGTGCCAGCCGTCGACCGGGGCGCCGACCGCGATCCGGGTGTAGTCGCCGGCCACTTCGACGAACTTGCCGGCGTGCTCCGCCCCGACCACCACGTGCCGGGCCGCGCCGCGCGCCAGCCGGTCGGCCAGGTCGGCCGGGCCGAGCAGCGGCGTGGCCGGGATGATCACCGCGCGCAGTTTGATCGCGGCGAGGATGGTCTCCCAGAGTTCGAGCTGGTTGCCGAGCATGAGGATCAGCCGGTCCCCGGCCCGCACACCGCGGCGGCGCAGCCAGTTCGCCACCCGGTTCGAGCGGCCGGACAGCTCGGCGTAGGACCAGCTGCCCTCGCCGCCGTCCGCTTCGACGATCCGCAGCGCGGTGTCGTCGTTGCCCTCGGCGAGCACGTCGAACCAGTCCAGCGCCCAGTTGAACTCGTCGAGCCGGGGCCAGCGGAACTTCTCGTACGCGGTCTCGTGGTCCGCCCGGTGCGCGAGCAGGAAGTCGCGCGCCTCACGGAAGGCCTGGGTGCCGGCGGTGGCCATGGGATGTCCTTCCTGTCCCGGGCGCGCGGCCGGGAGGGGACGGTGCCGCGCGCAGTACGCTGATCCTCGATCGGGTGACGCAGGTCTCACCACCCCCGGACGGGGGTGGTCGGCGGGGAGGTAGCCAGATGGTGACGCTCTACCCGCGCGACGACGCCGACGAGGTCCGGGGCGGCCTGCTGACCCTGCGCCGCCGCACCGGCCTGCCGGTCGCCTTCGGCGGGCTGGTCCAGCCCGGCGGCCCGGCCCGGATGACCATCACCGAGCTGGCGGGCACCAGCACGACCGCGCTGCGCGGCCTCGCCATCCACGCCGGCGCCGGGCTCGGCGGGAAGGCGCTCGCCCTCGGGCTGCCGCTGCGGGTCGACGACTACCCGGTGGCCCGCTCGATCAGCCACGAGTACGACGCCCCGGTCTCCGCCGAGGGGCTGCGGTCGGTGGTCGCCGTGCCGGTGGTGGTGCGCCGCGAGGTCCGCGCGGTCCTCTACGGCGCGGTACGCCAGCGCCTGCCCCTCGGCGACCGCCTGGTGGCCGCCGCCGTGGACGCCGGCCGGGACCTGGAACGCCGTCTCGCGGACCGGGACGCCGCCCGGGCGGCGCTGGCCACCCTGCCGGCCGTGCCGCCCGGCCCGGATCCGACCGGGCCCGAGTGGGAGCAGGTCCGCCAGGCGCACGCCGAGCTGCGCGGCCTGCTGGGCCGGATCGCCGACCCGGAGCTGCGCGACCGTCTCGACGCCGTCGCCGACCGGCTCGCCGGGGCGGTACGCCGCCCGGGGCCGCCGGCGGCGGTGACCCTGTCGCCCCGGGAGACCGACGTGCTGGCCTGCGTCGCGTTGGGCTGCACCAACGCGGACGTGGCCGGGCAGCTCGGGCTGCGCCCGGAGACGGTGAAGAGCTACCTGCGCTCGGCGATGCGCAAGCTCGGCGGGCACACCCGCCTCGAGGTCGTGGTCGCCGCCCGCCGCGCCGGCCTCCTCCCCTAACCCCCTCCCCCAGGATCCACCCCAGCTCGCCGAGGTGGCGGGCACCTTCCCGTCGCCGCTTCGCCCGGCTCTCCAGGGTTGATCAAGCCGTCACCGCACTGCCGGCGCCGACGTCGCGGCCAAACAAGTAGCTCTGGGCGGTAAACCGTACGCGCGCGGGACGCAACTTACGGATGACGACAAGCTCGCAGGCCTGCGGAAGTCGGCAGATATCCACGAAGAGCGGAGAGACGCGTGTCTCCTAGACCCTCCATTGTCGGATTTCGACGGATTCGCCTGGTTGCCGCAATCCTCGCCTGCGCGCTGGCCGGCGCCACGGGTGCCGTCACCGCAGGACACGAACCGGCCGCCAACGCCAGCGAACAGAAGAACGGTGGCAAGCAACACCGCGTTGTCACGTCGCCGGACGCCCCGACCGCCATCGGTCCCTACTCCCAGGCCATCGCCGTGGGCGACACCATGTACCTGTCCGGGCAGCTGCCCATCGACCCGGTCACGAACAAGCTCCTGGCAGGTGCGTCCATCGAGGACCAGACGCGCCAGGCCCTGAGGAATCTCGATGCCGTGCTGCGGGCCGGCGGCATGACGCTAGACAACGTCGTCAGCACCACGGTCTACGTGGCAGACCTCAACGAGTTCGCCCGCTTCAACACCGCGTACGCCGAGTTCTTCGGCAGTAAGCCGCCGGCCCGGGCCACCGTTCAGGTGGCGCGGGTGCCGCAGGACGCCAAGGTCGAGATCTCCGCAATCGCGGTGCGCTGACTTCACCAAGAAGGGGGACACTACTGTGCTGAACACCAAGGCCCCAGTCCCTGGGGACACGGCGCCCAAGGGCGTGTCGCGTCGAGGCATTCTCCAGTTCATGGGCGCCGGCGCGGGCGCCGTCGTTGCGGGTGCGGCCGGGTTGAATTTCGCCGCCGCCTCTCCCGCGACGGCAGCCCCGCTGGCCGCTGCCGGGTCGTCGTCGTTGCCGCTCGCGAACGACGCGAACTTCTGGCGCCAGGTCGAGAAGCTGTTCACCCTCGACAAGAAGGTCCTCTTCATGAACGTGGGGACCGTCGGCTCCCCACCCCGCGAGGTCCTGGACGTCCTGGACGAGACGAATCGGAGCGTCGCCCGGGACGCCCTCTCCGCCTACAGCGACTTCGCCGACGTCCGGGCCGTCGCGGCGCGTGGGTACGGCTGCGACGTGGACGAGCTCGTGATCTCGCACAACACCAGTGACGGCATGTCGAAGATCATCGCCGGGCTGAATCTGCGGGCGGGTGACGAGATCCTGACGTCGAATCACGAGCACGGCGGCGGCCTCGTCCCGATGGCCCTGGCTCGGGATCGGTACGGCGTCGTCATCCGCAAGGTGGCCCTGCCGGTGGGCAACGACCAGCGGGCCGAGGATTATGTGGAGCTGTTCCGGCGGGCGATCACCGCCCGGACCAAGGTCCTGCTGTTCTCGGCCCCGACGTACAAGACCGGGACGATGCTGCCCATCCGGATGCTGGCCAAACTCGCGCAGGAGCACGGCCTGATCAGCGTCGTGGACGGCGCACACATCCCCGGGATGATGAACTACAGCTTCCACGAGCTCGGCGTGGACTTCCTCGCCGGTTCCGCGGCCAAGTGGCAGTGCGGTCCGGGCGGAACCGGCGTGCTGTACATCCGCAACAAGGTCCTGTCCCAGTACAACCCGAACCCCCTGCCCGAGTTCTGGCCGGTCGTGTCCAGCAGCTACCCGCAGGAAGGCGGCGTGCCGCCCCGCTCGTCGACCGACACGGCAAGCTACAACATCGGCAGCTACCTCCAGTCCGTCGGCAACGGCAGCATTGCCCTGACCGAAGGAGTCAGGACCGTCTGCGGGGTGTGGGACCGCATCGGACGACAGCGCATCGAGAACCACGTCGTCGGCCTGTCGTCGTACCTCAAGGAGCTCGTCGTCGAGCGGTGGGGGGTGCAGTCGTTGTACTCCCCCAAGGACGACCCGCGCCTGGTCTGCGCCCTGACGTCGTTCAACCCGTTCCGCAATCGGACTGATGTGCTCAACGCGGAGAAGTCGGCCGCGTTCGTCGCGCGGATGCACGACGAGTACGGGATCACGATCCGCAACAGCGATTTCCCCGTCATCGGATCGGCCCAGTCGCATCGTCCCGTCCGCATCTCGACGCACCTGTTCCACCAGAGCCAGGACGTCGACCGGCTGGTCGACGCGGCCTGGGAACTGTCCGGCAAGATGGCCTGACACCTGCCACGAGGCGAGGGGCGAGCGTTCGCGATGTCAGCGGGCGCTCGCCCCTTCCGCGCGCCGCAGGCCCGCGACGGACCGCCCTGCTTACCAGCCCGGGTCAGGGAATGATCACGACACTGTCGAGGCGGACCTCGTTTCCGGGGGCCACCGGCTTGTCGTACGGCGTCGGCTTCGTGTGGTGGTGATTGCTGAGGGCCCAGAGCCCGACCACATCGGCCAGGCCGACCAGCAGCAATGCCAGGACGACGGTGACCAGCCGCCGGCGCCGCTCCCGCCGCTGCCATTTGCCGCGGGCGTTGGCGTATGCGTCCGGGGAGGTGACGGCGGTGGTCGCCAGCACCTGGAGGGTGTCCCGGAGCCGGGTCTCGGTCTCGTCGATGGTCATCGGGACGCGCCCATGAGCGCAGCCAGGGCGCTCATGCCCCGGAAGATGTGTGACTTCACGGCACCGGTGCTGATGCCCATCGCGCCGGCGATGTCGGCTTCCTTCAGATCCAGCCAGTAGCGCAGCACCAGCGCCTCGCGCTGGCGCACCGGCAGTTGCCGTAGCGCCACCACGACCGCTCGCTGATCCTCTCGGAGCAGCACGGACGATTCCGCCGAGTCCACGACGCCGGACCGGCCCGCAGGCAGCTCGTCGCCGGCATGGCTGCGACGCACCTGCAGATGCCGGATGTGCATACGAGTCAGGTTACAGACGATCGACCTCAGGTACTGCGGTGCCGCCGCCGGATCACGCAGCCGGTACCAGCGTCGATGTAGCTCGCAGAACGCCTCCGAGACCAGGTCCTCGGCGTCGTGGTCGGCGCCGAGCAGGAAGGCAAGTCGGACGAGTTGGGCGTGCAGTCCGTCGAAAAGGGCGACCATCGCGGCTTCGCGTTCCACATCGCGGAGATCGAGGCCGGGTCCCTTCGCCAGCGAGCCGTCGGGGTCAGGGTCGACGATCCCGGATTGCGCAGGCTGGTTGCGGCGATCCACGGTGCCGCGGCGCTGCGCTCGGTCGAGGTTCATGACGGCACCGAGGGCGAAACGGTGGCCGGCAGCGTCCGCGTATTTCGTCGGTCCACCGTCCGATCGAGACCCCGGCCGGGCCCCCATCGGCGCAGCAGCAACTCGGCCATGCCGACGACGACGAGGTTGACCGCGAGCCCGAGCAGCCCCGCGTACAGCTGCGTGTGGACCGGCCCGAGGGACACCAGCACCGTCGGTGAGAAGCCGCCGTGGGCGACCATCGCAGTGCCCGCGATCATCCCGACGAACCATCCGCTCACGAGAGCGAACCGGTGCGGTGCCCGGCGTGCGAGGCCGAGGACGAGAGCGGGCAACGTCTGCAGGACCCACACCGCGCCCAGCAGGTGAAGGTTGATGGCGTTCTGATCGTGCAGGCCCATGGCAAAGCCCAAGGCGCCAAGCTTCACGAGCAGCGACACGACCCGGGCCACCTTGGTCTCCTGCTCCGCGGTGGCGGTCGGGTTGACGTACTCCACATACACGTTCCGGGCGAACAGGGCCGAAGCCCCGATCGACATGACGGCGGCCGGCACCAGTGCCGCCACCACCAGGGCGCCCAGCACGGCCCCGGCCAGCCATGCCGGTGCCAGCTCGTGCACCAGCATCGGTACGGCGAGGTCGGCCCGTCCCGGAGGGGGCACGAGGTTCGAGGCCAGCGCGGCCACGCCGAACACGGCGAACAGCCCGAGCAGGCCGGTCCAGCCGAGCAGCGTCACCGTCGACCGCCGAACGACGTCGTCGGTGCGGGCCGAGAACGCGACCATCAGCACGTGCGGAAACGCGAACAGCGCCAGAGCTGACCCCAGTGCCAACGACACGTACGCGGGCCCCAGCGCCGGGTCCAGCACGACGCTCAATCGGCTGTCCCGCGCGGTGATTGTCTGCTCCGCCGCGGCGAACAGCTCGCCCGGTGAACCGACCCGGGTCCACACGAGCGCCGCGATCGACACGGCGGACGCCGTGACCAGGATCGCCTTGGCGATGGAGACGGCACTGGGCGCCCGCAGCCCGCGCCGGTAGGTCGACACGGCAAGTACCGCGAACACGACGGTGAGCACCAGGTCTCCCACAACACCGTCGGACTCGACCCCGAGGACGCTGAGCACCGCCCGTATGCCCAGCAACTGCAGGGCGATGTACGGCATCGTGGCCAGAATCCCGGTGATCGCCACCGCAAGCGCCAGGCCCGGGCTGCCGTACCTGCCGCGGATGAAGTCGGCTCCCGTCACGTAGCCGTGGGTGCGCGCGATGCCGGCCAGTCGTGGCAGGACCATGAAGGCGAACACGTACACCACGACCGTGTACGTCAGAGCGTAGAAGCCGACACCGCCGGAGCCGAACACGAGCCCGGGAACGGCCAGGAACGTGTACGCGGTGTAGATCGTGCCGCCCAGGACGCACCACGTCATCAGATGCCCGTGGCTGCGGTCGGCCAGGGCCCAGCCGGCCAGGTCGCGCCCGGCGAGCGAGCGGCGACCGCGGCCGCGGAAGGCCACGAGGGCGACCACGGACGCCGACAGGACGACGACAGCGGCGACCGCCGCTGTCACGTCCGCTTCCCACGTTCGGTGTGACTACGGACCGCGAACTCTGCCATTTGCTGGTTCCTCCCGTGCGGCTGGCGGGGTCCACATCCGATGCGGGTAAACCTTTCGGGTTCGGACCGCAACTGAGGTGGTGAGGGAACCAGCAGGAAGGAACGCAGTAGAGCAAGAGAAGTTGATCGAGAGTTAACCACTCCGAAACATGAGAATCAAGCGTCGAGGCGAAGGGGAGACGCCTATGGACCGAGGTGAAAAAGGCGACGTCGTGGCGCCAACCGAACGGCCTGCCCGCGCCTGGGCGTGGCTACAGGCGGCCGCTCTGGCGCTGCCCGTCCTGGGCGCGGTGGCCACGCCAGTGTTCGCCCGCGCCGAACCGCGACTCTTCGGTGTGCCCTTCTTCCACTGGTACCAGCTCGCGTGGGTCCCCTTGACGGCAGCCTGCCTGGCCTGCGCCTACCTGGCCCACGGGCGTACCGGGCGCCCCGGTCCGCACTGACTCCGGCCATCGCGCCGGCCAGTCCGAATATCCCGCAGATCGCACCGATCCCCTTCCGCAGACACGAACAGGAGCTGAATGTGCCGGCGAATCCGAGAGCCAGAGCCAAGGACAGCAGCCCGTGGAACTGGCTGTTGTTCGTTCCGATCGTGGTGCCGCTGATCACGCCCTTGTTCAACCGGGACGCGCCGCGGCTGTGGGGTTTTCCGACCTTCTACTGGCTGCAACTGGCCTTCATCATCCTCGGCGTCTCCACCACGACGGTGGTCTACCAGATGACGAAGAAGCGGGGTGACCGGTGAGCGCGAGGAGAGAGCCGGGCCTGCGAGCCCCGCAGTCGCGAACGAAGGGGGTTCAGTGATGTGGCGGGACAACCTCACCGAAATCATCGTCTTCACGTTCCTCTTCCTCCTGGTCAGCGCCCTGGGGTTCGTGGCCGCGCGGTGGCGAGCGCCGAAGGACATGGCACACCTCGACGAGTGGGGGTTGGGCGGACGCAGCTTCGGCGGGTGGATCACCTGGTTCCTGGTCGGTGGTGACCTCTACACGGCCTACACGTTCGTCGCGGTGCCGGCGCTGCTCTTCGGTGCCGGCGCGGCCGGGTTCTTCGCCGTGCCGTACACGATCATCGTCTATCCCATCGTCTTCCTCGTGCTGGTCCGGCTCTGGTCGGTGTCGCATCGGCACGGCTTCGTCACTCCGGCCGACTTCGTTCGGACCCGGTTCGGCTCGCCGACGATGGCCCTGCTGGTGGCAATTACCGGCATCGCCGCCACGATGCCGTACATCGCGCTCCAACTGGTCGGGATCGAGGCGGTGCTCAAGACGATGGGGGTGACCGGCGAGAGCACCGTCGCCCGGCATCTGCCCATCATCATCGCGTTCGCCATCCTGGCGGCCTACACCTACCAGTCCGGCCTGCGGGCGCCCGCGCTGATCGCCTTCGTCAAGGACTCGCTGATCTACATCGTGATCCTGGTGGCGGTCATCTACCTGCCGTACAAGTTGGGCGGTTGGGGGAAGATCTTCGACGCGGCGGACGCGAAGTTCCAGGCATCGCCCGCGCCGGGTGACGGGATCGTGCTCAACGCGAACAACCAGTGGCAGTACATCACCCTGGCGCTGGGCTCGGCCCTGGCGCTGTTCCTCTACCCGCACAGCCTGACCGGCGTGCTGGCCAGCCGGAACCGTGACGTGATCAGGCGGAACATGTCGGCGCTGCCCGCGTACACCCTGCTCCTGGGGCTGATCGCACTGCTCGGCTACATGGCGATCGCGGCCGGGGTAACCCCGTTGCCAGGCGCCAAGGAGGGCTCGGTGGACAACAACACCATCGTGCCGCTGCTGTTCGACCAGCAGTTCCCCGGGTGGTTCGCAGGGATCGCGTTCGCCGCGATCGGGATCGGCGCCCTGGTGCCGGCGGCGATCATGTCGATCGCGGCGGCGAACCTGTTCACCCGCAACATCTACAAGGAATATCTGCGGCGCGACGCCTCCCCGGCCCAGGAAGCGAACGTCTCGAAGATCACCTCGCTGGTGGTGAAGGTCGGCGCCGTCGGCTGCATCGTCTTCCTCGACCCGCAGTTCTCCATCGACCTGCAGTTGATCGGCGGGGTCATCATCCTGCAGACGCTGCCCGCGGTGGCGCTGGGCCTCTACACCCGCTGGTTCCACCGAGGCGCGCTGATCGCCGGGTGGGTCGCCGGGATGGGCCTGGGCATGTGGATGCTCTATCAGATCCCGGGTGCGAACGGCCGGCAGCACTTCGGCGGCTCGGCCTTTTCCCTCGGCGAATTCGGCTTCGACACCACCAAGACGGTCTACGTCGGCTTTGTGGCCGTACTGGTGAACCTGGTGGTTGCGGTTTTGGGCACGCTGATTCTGCAGGCTGCGAAGGTGACCGACGGCACCGACGGCACGACCGCCGACGACTACCACGCCGACGCGGGCGACAGCCGGCTCGTCCCCGCAGTCCGCACCGAGACCGGCGCGGGCGCCGCCCCCGAACCGGTCGCGTGACCAGATAGCGGGCCTCCTCCCGACCGCCACCGCCGCCGGGAGGGGGCGCCGCCCGCATCCGGGCACGACGTGATCCATCACGGTCGGTGCAACGGCGTAACCGGTCGACCACCGCACACCTTCTGAAGCATCCTAGGAGGCTAGCTTCACGGCACGAGCCGACTGGACACGCAACCCGTTGGCTGCCTATCATTTCAACAGGCAGCCAACGGGTTGCATTTCTGGAGAGGACGACGGGTGGACGACGTGTTCCGGGCACTGGCCGACGCCAGCCGGCGCCGGCTGCTCGACCGCCTCAACGTCCGCAACGGACAGAGCCTGCGCGAGCTGTGCGCCGGGCTCGACATGACCCGACAGTCGGTGAGCAAGCACCTCGCGGTGCTGGAGGCGGCCGGCCTCGTCACCACCACGCGACGCGGGCGGGAGAAGCTGCACCACCTCAACGCCGCCCCGATCAACGCCGTCGCCGACCGGTGGATCGGCCGGTACGACCGGGCACGGGCACAGGCCCTCGCCGACCTGCAGACAGCATTGGAGGGGCAGCCCATGGCGAGCCCGACGTTCGTCTACACCACCTACATCCGCACCACGCCGGAGCGGCTCTGGACGGCGCTCACCGCGCCCGAGTTCACCCGCCGCTACTGGGGCGGCGTCACCCTGGTCTCCGACTGGCGGCCCGGCTCGCCCCTGCTCTGGCAGGACTCCCCCGACGCCGAACCCAAGGACCTCGGGCAGCGGGTGCTGGAGGCCGAGCCCTACCGGCGGCTGGCGTACAGCTGGCACGGCTTCCAGCCCGAGCACGCCGCGCACTTCGGCTGGTCCGACGAGGAGTTGGCCGCCCGGCTCGGCGAGCGCCGCTCGAAGGTCGCCTTCGACCTCGCCCCGCACGGCGAGACGGTCCGGCTGACCGTGACCCACGACGACTTCTCCCCGGACAGCGAGATGCACCGGGCGATCAGCGGACAGCTCGACGGCAGCGGCGGCTGGCCGGAGCTGCTGGCCAGCCTCAAGAGCCTGCTGGAGACCGGCGCGCCGCTGCCGGAGCCGGTCGCGGCCGACTGAGCCCGCCGCGCCACGAGTGCGCCGGTCGGACCGGAGCCGCCCACCCCCGTGGCGGCGGCTCCGGTCCGGCACCTCAGCGGCGGGCGGTGCGCCGCAGCATCGGCACGAGCACGGCGGCGGCCACCAGGTGCAGGGCGACCAGGGTCAGGATCGCCGCCGTGCCCACTCCCCCGCCGAGCGGGCCGAGCAGCGACAGCAACAGCACCAGCGCGGCCGCGCCCGTCCAGACGGCCCGCGCCCGGGCGGTGAACCGCTCCAGCACGGCCAGCAGCGCCCACCCCGCCAAGCCGGCGAGCAGGGTGCTGACCCCGACCGCGACAGCGGTCACGGACTGCTCGGTCCCGCCGTTGCGTGCGACCAGGTCCACCCCGGCCACGGGGACGGCGGCGACCCACACCGCCAGGGTGGCGGCGGTGGTGGCGAGCACCGCCACGGCACGGTCGCGGCGGCGTGCCGGACGGGCGGCGATGACGGCGGGGGTGGTCGTGGTGTCCATCGGTGCGTACCTCCATCAGCGGAATCGGTCACCAGGGACGCTAGGCCCACGCCGGGGCCCGCGGATCGCGCCGAGGACCGGTTCGCCGCTCCGTCCCGGGGACCAGATCCGGCCCGGATCTCCGTCTGGCGACCGATGATTCCGAGCGGGTGCGCGGCCTAGCATCCGGGGCGTGAACTGCCGGTCCCACTCCCGTTTCCTGCTGCTGCTCGACGGCGGCATCGCCGCCGTGCTGCTCGCCGTCGCCCTGACCGTCCTGCTCGCCCCGGGCACCCCCCCGACCTCGGCGGGCGGGACCGCCGCCGCGGTCGGCCTCGCCGCCACGCAGGCCAGCTGTCTGCTGTGGATCCGCCGGCGACCGGGGTACGCGCTCGCGGTGGCCGCGCTCGCCGGTGTCGGGTTGGAGGCGCTCTGCCCTCCGCTCGGCTGGCTCGGGCTGGTCACGGTGCCGCTGGCGTACGTCGCCCGGCTCCGCCCGCCCCGGTTCTCGCTGGTCGCCCTCGGGCTGCTGCTCCTTCCCACGCCGTGGGAGCTGGTCACCGGAGGCTGGCGGGACCTGCTGTTCGCGGTGACCGCGCTGGGTTTCGGCTGGACCCTCGGCGAGCTGCAGCGGGGGCACGCCCACCGCCGCCGCGACCAGCAGCGGCAGGTGCTCGGCCGGGAGCGGGAACGGATCTCCCGCGAGCTGCACGACGTGGTGGCCCACCACGTGGCGGTCATCGCCGTGCAGGCCGCCGCCGCCGAGGACGTCTTCGACGCGCACCCGGAGCGGGCCCGCGCCGCGCTCGGCGCGATCAACACGGCGGCCCGGTCCGCGCTCACCGAGCTGCGGGCGATGCTGCACGCGCTGGCCACCGACGACGGCGCGGATCCGGACGGGCCGCAGCCGGGGCTGGCGCAGCTCGACGACCTCGCCGACGCCGTCCGGGCGGTGGGTCTGGAGGTGACGATGGACCGGGACGCCGACGCCGAGGACCTGCCCGGCGGGGTGCAGCTGTCGGCGTACCGGATCGTCCAGGAATCGCTGACCAACGCGTTGCGGCACAGCCACGCCACCCGGGCCGACGTCAGCGTCCGCTACGGCGACGGCGTGCTGAGCCTGGCGGTGGTCGACGACGGCACGACGCCGCCGCGCCGCCCTGGCGCGGGCGCGGGCGCGGGCGCGGGCCGGGGCATCGTCGGCATGCGGGAGCGGGCCCGGCTGCTGGGCGGCACGCTGGAGGCCGGGCCGCTGCCCGCCGGCGGGTTCCGCGTCGCGGCCCGGCTGCCGGTCGGGGCGGCACAGTGAGCGCGAGGAGTGAGCCGGGTCTGCGAGGCCCGCAGTCGCGAACCGAGGTGGCACAGTGAACGTCCGCGTGGTGATCGCCGACGACCAGGAACTGATCCGCGCCGGGCTCGCGATGGTCATCGACGCCCGGCCCGACCTGACCGTGGTCGGTGAGGCCGCCGACGGGGTCGAGGCGGTGGCGGTGGCGAACCGGACGCGGCCCGACGTGGTGCTGATGGACGTGCGGATGCCGCGGCAGGACGGCATCGCCGCCACCCGCGAGCTGGTGTCCGGCGGCAACCCGGCGCGGGTGGTCATGCTCACCACCTTCGACCTCGACGAGCACGTGTACGCGGCGCTGCGCGCCGGAGCCAGCGCCTTCCTGCTCAAGGACACGCGCCCGGCCGACCTGGCCGAGGCGGTGCGGGTGGTGGCCCGGGGCGAGGCGTTGCTGGCGCCGACGGTGACCCGCCGGCTGCTCGACCGGTTCGCCGATCGACTGCCCGGCGCGCCCGCCGAGCGGGGGCGACTCGCCGCGCTCACCGCCCGCGAGGTGGAGGTGCTGACGCTCGCCGCGCGGGCACTGTCCAATGCGGAGATTGCCGAACGGTTGTTCCTGAGCACCGCCACGGTGAAGACGCACATCTCCGCCATCCTCACCAAACTCGGCCTGCGGGACCGGATCCAGGCGGTGGTCTTCGCCTACGACGCGGGCCTGGTCCGCCCCGAGCCGCCGTCCCGCTGACTTCCCCAGGTCCGGCCGAGGGGCGCAGCCGGGATCGAACCGGACAGACGCGCCGGCACCGTCGGGACGGGACGTTCCACGCAGGCCAGGACGAGCCGTCCCGCCCGGTTGCCCGTGCTGGGCGGGCATGTCCGCCGCACCCGGGAGCGACCGGGAACACGTGACGACAGCGAAGATTTCTCAATTACGCCCAGTGACCGTTGCAACCCTCCTAGTGTTGGCCACACCGGTGCTAGTCACGGAGTTGGCCACCCGAACGACGTCCCACGCAGACAGCGGACGAAAAGTGAGGGAAGACGCGGATGAAGGCAAAGACAGTTCTCGGATCGGCGGCGGTCGGCGTGGGCCTCGGCACACTGCTGCTCCCGGCCGCCGCCCTCGCGGACACCACCGTCTCACCGGCCACCACCCCGGTCGGCGGGACCGTCGTGCTCACCACGACGTCGTGCAACCCGAAGGCGGGCGACGCGCTCTTCCGCGTCACCGGTCCGAACCGGGACCAGAACGTCAGATCCACCACCGCCGCGGCGGGCGGCGGGCTGAGCGCCGAACTCTTCACCGCCGGGTTCACCCTCGGCACGTACACGGTCACCACCACCTGCGGCGACGGCAGCAACGGCGGCACGGCCAGCTTCACCGTCACCCCGATCGGCGGCGCGCAGGCCGGCGCCGGCGGCCGGGACGGCGACACCGGCGTGCTGGTCGCGGGCGGCGCGCTGGCCGCCGCGGCGGTCGCCGGCGGGACGTACGTGATGGTGCGTCGCCGCCGGCGCGCGAACGCCGTCGCCTGACGGCCCGCCACACCATCCCTGAGCGGGTGCCCGCGCCGGTCGAACCGGCGCGGGCACCGCGTCCACGACGGACGGAGGTGGGACCCTGTCGTCGCAGCGCCACCGGGCGGACGGGCCGTCGAGAGGCCGCACCGCCGCCATCGTCGCCGCGGTCACCCTCGCCGGCGCCACCGGGGCCGGACTGGTCGCCGCCGGCCTCGGCACCACCTCGAACCCGCCGCCTCAGCCGGGCGCCTCGGCCGCGCCGACCGCCGAGCGCTCCGGCGCGGCCGGCCCGGTGCTCCCCCGCTCGGAGCCGCTTCGCGTCGCCATTCCCCGGATCGGCGTCGACGCCGACATCGTCCCGGTCGGCACGGACACCACCGGCGCGCTGGAGGTGCCGCCGCTGGACCATCCGGAGATCGCCGGGTGGTACCGCCGCGGACCCACCCCGGGCGAGGCCGGCAACGCCGTGCTGGTCGGACACGTCGACTCGCTGCGTGGCCCGGCGGTCTTCTTCGACCTCGGCCGGCTGCGCCCCGGCGACACCGTCGAGGTCACCCGGGCCGACGGCCGGGTCGCCGTGTTCACCGTGGACGGCGTCGGGGCGTATCCGAAGGAACGCTTCCCCACCGAGCGGGTGTACGGCGGCGGCGCCGAGGCCCGGCTCCGGCTGATCACCTGCGGCGGCCGGTTCGACCCGCGCACCGGCAGCTACCCGGACAACATCGTCGTCTTCGCCACCGCCGCCCGCTGACGCGGGCCCGGCACCGCCGGAGCGCCGGCAGGCCGTACGGTAGGCCGTCAGTTCCTCGGCGGTCGGAGGTGCGCGGTGGGCCGGTCGGCGACACGGACCCGGTGGGGCGGGCGGCTGCTGCCCGGCCTCCTGACCCGCCTGCTCGGGCGCGCCGACGAGACGGCCGGGCCGGCGCCGCGCCGGGCCAATCCGGACGCGGTGGTGGACTGCGCGGTCTACGTGGCCGGCCGGCGGGAGCCGGGCAGGCCGCACTACGTCGACGCGTACGACCGGGCCCGCCGCACCCGACGCGCGTTCGTCTGGCTCGGGTTGCACGAGCCGGGCGCGGCCGTGATGGCCGCGGTCGGGCGGACCTTCGGGCTGGACGAGCTGGCCGTGGCGCAGGCCCTCGCCGACGGGCACCGCCCCACCGTCCAGCGGCACGGCGACGTGACGCTGCTGGTGCTGCGCACGGCGGGCTACGTGGAGCACACCGAACTGACCGCCACGTCCGAGGTGATCGACACCGGCGACGTGATGGTGTTCCTCGGCGACCGGTTCGCGCTCACCGTCCGGCACGGCGCGACGGGTGCGCTGAGCCCGGTGCGGGAGGACGTGCAGCGCCGGCCGGGCCTGCTGGCCGAGGGGCCGTGGGCGGTGGCGTACGCGGTCTGCGCCCGGATGGTCGACCTCTACCTGGAGGTCGCCGGCCATCTGGAGCGGGACCTGGAACGCGTCGAGGAGAGCGTCTTCGCCCGCGACCGGGACGCCGACATCCAGCACATCTACCAGCTCAAGCGGGAGGTGGTGGAGTTCAAGCGGGCGGTGCTGCCGTTGCAGGCGCCGCTGCGCGCACTGCTGGAGCAGCGGGGCGAGGGCCCGCCGCCGGGGCTGCACCGCTGGTTCGCCGACGCGGAGAGCCGGCTCACCCGGGCCGTGGACCGGATCGGCTCGTACGACGACCTGCTCAACTCGATCCTCCAGTCCCGGCTGACGCAGCTCGCCGTGGAGCAGAACAACGACATGCGCAAGATCGCGGCCTGGGCGGCGATCGCCGCGACGCAGACCGCGGTGGCCGGCGTCTACGGGATGAACTTCGCGCACATGCCGGAGCTGGGCTGGCGCTACGGCTACGCGGGGGCGCTGCTGCTGATGGCGACCGCGGCGGTCACTCTGCACCGGCTGTTCCGGCGCTCCGGCTGGCTCTGACCGGTCACGGGCGCTCCAGGTCGGACAGTTCGACGTCGAGCAGCTCGGCGAGGCGGGCCACCCGCCACGGGTCGGACTCGGCGGTGATGCCCCGGCTGGGCATTTCGACGGTCATCAGCAGGTAGAGGTGCAGCCGGTAGAGCCCGAGCCGGCGGCGCGCCCCGGCGTCCAGCGGGAACGGCGCGGCCGTCCGGTAGGCGCGCACGAGGGGGTCGTCCGGCTCGTCCTCGGCGCGCCGGAACAGCAGCGGCGACACCAGGTCGAGCAGCGGGTCGCCCCAGAGGTGGCGCTCCCCGTCGACCAGTCCGCTGAGCCGGGGGGTCCCGTCGGGGTCGTCGAGCGCGAGGACGTTGCCGGCCCAGCCGTCGAAGTGCAGCAGCGCCGGGCGGCGTACCGCGTCGAGGACGTGGGCGTGCCGCTCGACGAGCTCGCGGATCCGGGCCGCGGGCACGGGCAGCGGCACCGCCCAGTCCGCCGCGTCCGCGAGCAGGTCGTCCAGCATGGACGTGTACGCGCCCCGCCACGTGGGCGCGCCGGCCCGGCCGCCGTCGTAGCCGTAGCGGTCGCCGGTGACGCCGTGCAGCGTGGCGAGCGCCCGGCCGAACTCGGCCCGGACCGGGCCCACCTCCGCGCCGGCCCGGGTCAGGTCCCACAGGGTGCGGCCGGGCAGCAGGCCGGTGAGCAGCCAGTCGCCGAGCACCGGGTCGCGGCCGTGGTGCAGCAGCGGCGGCACCGGCACGGCGGGCGCCCGCGCGGCGACCAGCCGCAGGTAGCGCGCCTCCGCCCCGATCATGTCGCGCTCGTAGCGCAGCAGCGGGATGTGCGGCGGCGGCCCCACCTTGAGCACCACGGCCCGCCCGTCGTCGAGGGTGACCCACCAGACGGCGGCGAACCCGCCGCCGGTCAGCGGCCCGCAGTCGGCCACCCCGGGCGTGGGGCCGAGCGAGGCGGCCAGGTAGCGCCGGACCTGGTCGGGGTCGAGGCGACGTTGTGTCGGGCTCATGTTCCGCCCCACGCTAGCGGTCGAGCCGTGCGGGCGCTGTCCCGGAACGGCCGGGCGGGGTTCCGTAGGCTGGCCAGCATGATGTGGCGGCGGTACGTGGCGATCGGCGACAGCACCACGGAGGGGCTGGACGACCCGGACGAGGCGGGCGGCTACCGGGGCTGGGCCGACCGGTTCGCCCTCGCGGTGGCCCGCGCCCAGGGCGGCCTGGAGTACGCGAACCTCGCCATCCGCGGCCGCACCACCGCGCGGATCCGCGCCGAGCAGCTGCCGGTGGCGCTGGAGCTGGCCCCCGACCTGGCGACCGTGGTGGCCGGCATGAACGACGTGCTGCGGCCGTCCTTCGACGCCGACCGGGTGGTCGAGGACGTGCGCGCCATGCAGCGGGCGCTGGTCGGCCAAGGCGCCACCGTGCTCACCTTCACCCTGCCCGACCCGGCGCCGGTCATGCCGCTGGCGCGCCCGCTGCGGGGCCGGGTGCTGGCGCTGAACGAGGCGGTCCGCGCGGCCACCGCCGAGACCGGGGCCACCCTGCTCGACCTGGGCGCGCATCCGGTGGCCTCCGACCCGCGGCTGTGGAGCGACGACCGGCTGCACGCCAACTCGGCCGGCCACGAGCGGATCGCCGCGGCGCTCGCACACACCGCCGGCCTGCCCGGGTACGACGACTCGTGGTCACGCCCCCTGCCGCCGGCCGCCCGGCGCCCCCGCCACGAGGCGGTCCGCGCCGAGTTGGCGTGGACCCGGCGGCACCTGCTGCCCTGGCTGGGTCGGCACCTGCGCGGGCGTTCCTCCGGCGACGACCGGGTGGCGAAGCGGCCGGTGCCACTGCCGGTGGACCTGCCGGCGGCCTGAACAGTTCGACCACGCCGACCTGAGGTACCGAACCCGGCCGCGACCCTGCTCAGAGGTTGCCATGCGGTGAACAGGTGACGAGGATCACTCGGAGGATCGGTCCCCGGCCTCGATGGACGGCGACCTGGCGACAAAGGAGTCCCGATGCCTGATCTCCACCGGCGCACCCTGCTGCGCGGCGCCGTCGTCGCGGCCGGCGGCGCCGTCCTCGGCGGCCCGTTCATCGGGTTCGTGGCGCGTGGCGAGGCCGGCGCGGTCGGCCGGCGTCCGGCACCCGACCCGACCCTGGGGCCTGTGCCGGACCTGCGCGACGGCAAGGTCCGCCTGCACCTGCCCGACGGCTTCCAGTACCGCTCGTTCCACGACACCGAGTTCCCCGTGACGCTGGACGACGGCACGCGGCTGCCCGGCCGGCACGACGGCATGGGCGCCTTCCGCGGGCCGGACGGCACCGTCCGGCTGGTCCGCAACCACGAGGTGAACAACCCCGGCCCCGCCTTCGGCGACGCCGCCGCGGCGTACGACCCGATGGCGCAGGGCGGCACCACCACGGTCGAGGTCACCCGCCACGGCGAGGTCCGGCGCTCGTGGACCAGCCTGAACGGCACCATGATGAACTGCTCCGGCGGTCGGATGCCCTGGGGCAGCTGGATCACCTGTGAGGAGACGGTCAACGGGCCGGACGTCGGCCCGGACTTCACCGGCACCTCCAACGTTCCGCTCACCCAGCCGCACGGCTTCGTCTACGAGGTGCCCGCGGACGGGCAGTCGGACCGGGCGCCGATCACCGCCGCCGGCCGCTTCGCGCACGAGTCGGTGGCCTACGACCCGCGCGGCGGGCACCTGTACCTGACCGAGGACAACTTCGGCTTCCCGTCCGGCTTCTACCGGTACACGCCCCCCGTGGACCCGATGAGGTCCGGCCGGCTGGCCGACGGGGGCCGGCTGCAGATGCTCGCGGTGCGCGGTCGCCGCAATCTGAACCTGGCCGCGGCGCAGCGACGGCACGCGACGTACCCCGTGCAGTGGGTGGACATCGACGACCCGGCGCCGCGGTTCCCGTACACCCCGGGCCAGGCCGCGCCGACGACGAACGACCAGGCGCTGACGTACGTCTCGCGGCAGGGCTGGGACCGGGGCGCCGCCTACTTCTCCCGCCTGGAGGGGTCGGCGTACGACGACGGCGTCGTCTACTTCACGGCCACCCAGGGCGGCGGCCCCGCCGAGACGTCGACCGGCCCCGTCGCCGACGGATTCGGCAACGGGCACGGCCAGGTGTGGGCCTACGACTGCCGGGCGCAGGTGCTGCGGTTGCTGTACGAGTCGCCCGGGCCCGATGTGCTGGACTTCCCGGACAACGTGACCACCAGCCCGCGCGGCACGCTGGTGGTCTGCGAGGACAACGTGAACGACAACTACGTGCGCGGGCTCACCCCGCGCGGCGAGTTGTTCGACATCGCGTTGAACCGGCTGGTCAGCAGCACCGGAGCTGACCGGTCCAACGACGAGTTCGCCGGCTCCACCTTCAGCCCGGACGGGCACACCCTGTTCGTCAACATCCAGGCGAGCCGGGGGATGACGTTCGCGATCTGGGGTGACTGGTCCCGGATCGGGGTCTGAGACGCCGGCCGCGGCGGGTGGGGCAGCGCACCCGCCGCGGCCCGGTCAGCCTCAGGTGTGCTCGATCGGCCGGCGGGTCCGCGCCCGCTTCAGCTCGAAGAACCCGTCGGTGCCGGAGACCAGCAGCACCCCGTCCCAGAGCCGGCCGGCGGCCTCGCCGGCCGGGATCGGCGCCACCACCGGCCCGAAGAACGCGTTCACCCACCCGTCGGCGCCGGTCACGTGGATGGTCGGCGTGCCGAGGTCCTCGCCGACCGGGGTGAGCCCGGCCTGGTGGCTGGCCAGCAGGGCCTCGTCGTGGTCCGTGGCGTCGGCGGCGTCGGCCAGGTCGACGGGCAGGCCGACCTCGGTCAGCGCCGCCGCGTACAGGTCCCGGCCGATGGGGGCGCGCTCGTGGTGGATCCGCTCGCCCAGCGCCGTGTAGAGGTCGCGCAGCACCTCCGGGCCGTGCTTCTGCGCGGCGGCCACGCAGACCCGGACCGGGCCGAGGCCCGGCTTCAGCCATTCGCGGTACCACTCCTCCAGCCCCTCGCGTCCCTCGTTGAGCAGGGACAGGCTCATCACGTGGAAGCGGACCCGGACCTCGCGGACCCGCTCCACCTCCAGCAGCCAGCGGGAGGCGTTCCAGGCCCACGGGCAGCGCGGGTCGAACCACATGTCGACGGTCGTCATGGTCGTTCAGGTCCTCTCGTTCTCCGGTGCCGATCCGACGTTAGGTCGACGACCGGCCCATCGGCAGTGCCGATCCGTGTGCGTTTCACTGGGCCAATCCACGACGGTGTTTGACCACCGGCGCGGCGGGAAGACACGCGCGCCGCGCGGGCCGGCCGGCCCGACGTCGCCGGACGATGCCCGTCCGGGCCGCGGCGGACCGCGAGGAGGACCAATGGCCCAGGCGGCCACCAGACCCAGCAGCGCCAGGAAGGCCACCGGGGCCCGCAAGGCCCCGATGCCGAACAAGGCCGCGGCGAAGAAGGTCGCGACCGCCACCAAGCGGGCGACCGGGGCGACCGCCGCCAAGAGCCCCGGCGGAAAGCCCACCCCGACGACGGCGCGGGTGGCGCGGAAGAAGGCCACCTCGGCCACCACCGCCACACCCACCCGCAGGCCCACCGCCAAGGCCGTCGCCGCGAAGAAGGCCACCACGGCGAAGAAGGCCACGGCGGCGAAGAAGGCCCCCGCCACCAAGGCCGCGGCCAAGAAGGCCGTTGCCAAGAAGGCGCCCGGCACCAGGAGAACGGTCAAGAAGGCACCGGCCACGCGGACCACGGCGAAGAAGGCCCCGGCCGCCAAGGGCACGGCCCGCGCGGCCACCGCCAAGAAGGCCGCGGCCGGCGCCAAGGCCCGCCGGGTCGCCGAGACGCGGACGCCGGCGCGGAAGGCGACCACCATGGAGTCGTTCGGCACCCGGCGGACGGCCCGGACGAGCGCCCGGTGAGCCGTCGGCGAGAATGACCGGGTGGCGAAACGCGGTGCCCGCCGGAGCGTGGCCGACCCGACGGGCGGACCCTGTCCCTGCGGGTCCGGCCTGCCGTACCCGGACTGCTGCGGCCCCATCCACCGGGGCGTCGCGGCGGCCGCGACGGCCGAGGCGCTGATGCGGTCCCGGTACAGCGCATTCGCCGTGGGCGACGCCGCGCACCTGCTGCGCAGCTGGCACTCCATCACCCGGCCACCCCGGCTGCGGCTGGACCCGGGCACCCGGTGGACCCGGCTGGAGGTGCTCGACACCGACCGGGGCGGGTTGTTCGACGCCGAGGGCACCGTCCGGTTCCGCGCGCACTACCGGGAGGCCGGCCGGCCCGGCACGGTGGCCGAGCACAGCCGGTTCGTCCGGGAGGACGGCCGCTGGGTCTACCTGGACGCGCTACCCGACTGACCGCCGGCCGGCGGCGCCCCGCCCACCGGCCGGCGAGCGCCCGTCAGGGGCCGGCGACCGAGGCGCGCACCGGCAGACCGAGCCGGGCGACCGCCGCCCGGGCCAGCTCGTCCGGCGGCGCCGCCACCTCCAGCACCACGCCAGACTCGTCCGGCCCCAGGTGCTCCAGGATGGCCCGCTGCGAGTCGAACAGGCTGGCCGGCATGTAGTGCCCGACCCGCCGGTCCAACCGGTCCCGGATCAGCTCGGCGGCCCCGTCCAGGTGCAGGAACTCCACGTCCGCCGGCCCCTGCCGCAGCACGTCCCGGTAGGCGCGCTTCAGCGCCGAGCAGGTCAGCACGGTGGACACCCCCTCGGCGTGCCGGTCCGCCATCCACCCGGCCAGGGCGCACAACCAGGGCCAGCGGTCCGCGTCGTCCAGCGGGACGCCGGCGCGCATGCGGGCCACATTGGCGGCCGAGTGGAACTCGTCGGCCTCGGCGAACCGCAAGCCGGTCAGCTCGCTGATCCCCCGGGCCACCGTCGTCTTGCCCGCCCCGGACACGCCCATCACCACGACGTGCCGGGTGGGCGGCCGGTCACCAGTCATGGACGGTGCCGTCCTGGAGCCGGTTGAACGGCAGGTACGCCGGCTGGTACGGGAACCGGGCGGCCGCCTCGGAGTCCAGCTCCACGCCGAGGCCGGGCTGCTCGCCCGGGTGCAGGTACCCGTCGACGAAGGTGAACGACTGCCGGAACACCTCGTTGGTGAGCGGGCCGTGCTGCATGTACTCCTGGATGCCGAAGTTGTGGATGGCCAGGTCGAGGTGGAGCGCGGCGGCCATGCCGACCGGCGAGATGTCGGTCGGGCCGTGGATGCCGGACTTGATCTGGTACTGGGCGGCGTAGTCGAGCAGCCTGCGCATCGCGGTGATGCCCCCGGTGTGGGTGACGGCGGACCGGACGTAATCGATCAGCTGTTCGCGGATCAGCGTCTGGTAGTCCCACACGGTGTTGAAGACCTCGCCGATGGCCAGCGGGGTGGTGGTGTGCTGGCGGACCAGCCGCAGCGCCTCCTGGTTCTCGGCCGGGGTGCAGTCCTCCAGCCAGAACAGGTCGTACGGTTCGAGCGCCTTGCCGAGCTTCGCGGCCTGGATAGGGGTCATCCGGTGGTGGCCGTCGTGCAGCAGCGGCAGCTCGGGGCCGAACTCGTTGCGGACCGCCTCGAACACGGCCGGCAGGTGGCGCAGGTACGCGCGGGTGTCCCAGTCCTCCTCGGCGGGCAGCGGGATGCGCTGGGCGGGCTCGTAGTCGTACCGCTTGCCGTCGATGCTGGGCTGGGCGGCGACGCCGTACACGGCGTTGATGCCGGGCACCGCGGTCTGCACCCGGATGGACCGGTAGCCCAGCTCCAGGTGCGCGCGGATGGAGTCGAACAGCTCGGGCAGGTCCCGGCCGGACGCGTGCCCGTACGCCATGATCCCGGTCCGGGAGGCGCCGCCGAGGAGCTGGTAGAGCGGCATCCCGGCGGCCTTGGCCTTGATGTCCCACAGCGCCACGTCGACGGCGGCGATGGCGGCCATGGTCACCGGCCCGCGCCGCCAGTAGGCCGACCGGTACAGGAACTGCCAGGTGTCCTCGATGCGGTGCGGGTCCCGCCCGATGAGCAGCGGGACCACGTGGTCGGCCAGGTAGGACGCGACGGCCAGCTCCCGGCCGTTGAGGGTGCCGTCGCCGAGCCCGGTCAGTCCCTCGTCGGTGGTGATCCGGAGGGTGACGAAGTTTCGGTCGGGGCTGGAGACGATCACGTCCGCTGCGACGATCTTCACGCGGGTGCCTTTCTCGGGGTGGGTCAGCGAAGGGTGTCGCCGGGTTGCCGGGAGTCCAGGAGGGACAGCTCGTCCCGGCGCGGCAGGCCCTCCCAGTCGCCGGGTCCGGCGACGGCGAAGGCGCCGAGGGTGACCGCGCGGCGCAGCCGCCCGGCCAGGTCGAGCCCGTCCAGGTGGGCGGAGAGGTAGCCGGCCGTGAAGGCGTCTCCCGCGCCGACGGTGTCGACCGCCGTCACGGGCAGTGCCGCCGCGTCCCGGCGGCCCTCGCGGGTGTACGCCCGGGCGCCGTCGCCGCCGAGCTTCACGAGCACGGTCGACACGCCCCGGGCCAGCAGCCCGGCCACCACGGTCTCCTCGTCCGCGCCGGGCGCGCCGACCAGGTCCAGTTCGTCGGCCGACGCGACCACGACCGAGGCGTGCCCGGCGAGCGGGGTGAGCACGGCTCGCGCGACGTCCCGGGACCACAGCTTCGCCCGGTGGTTGACGTCCAGGCAGACCAGCGTGCCGGCCCGCGCGGCGGTCTCGGCCGCCCATCCGGCGGCCTCCCGGGCGCTCGCGGAGAGCGCCGGGGTGATCCCGGTCAGGTGCAGCACCCGGGCGCCGGCCGCCAGGGCGGGCCGCAGGTCGTCGACGCCCAGCGCCGACCCGGCCGACCCGGCCCGCTGGTAGAGCACCCGGGTCAGGTCGGCGGTGCGCCGCTCCAGGAACATGAGCCCGGCGGGACGCTCGGGGTCGCGGACCACGTGGGTCACGTCGACTCCCTCGGCGCGGAGCTGGCGCAGCAGGAAGCCACCCAGCTCGTCGTCGCTGACCCGGCCGGCGAAGGCCGCCCGGTGACCGAGCCGGGCCAGCCCGATCGCCACGTTGGACTCGGCCCCGGCCAGGTGCGGGGTGAGCGCGCCACCGGCCGTGAGCGGCCCGGCCGACCGCAGCGAGACCAGCGCCTCGCCGAAGGTGAGCAGGTCCAGGGCGGTCATACGATGGCCGCCAGGGTGCGGGGTTCGGCGCCGGTCATCCGACGGCGGCCAGGTAGGAGCGGGCCCGGGCGCGGAGGGCGTCGAGGTCGCCGCCAGAGGCGGCGTCGCCCACCAGCGGGCCGCCGACGCCGACCGCGATCGCCCCGGCGGCAAGGTAGCCGGGCAGCTCGGCCAGCCCCACCCCGCCGACCGCGACGAACGGGATGTCCGGGAACGGGTCGCGCAGCGCCTTCAGGTACGCCGGCCCGCCCAGCGAGGCCGGGAAGAGCTTCACGGCGGCGGCTCCCGCCCGGACCGCGGCGTACGCCTCGGTCGGGGTGAGCGCCCCGGCGGCCACCGGCAGCCCCCGGCGGGCCGCCTCGCCGATCGAGTCGACGACGGCCGGGGTGACGATGAACTGCGCGCCGGCCGCGGCCACGTCGGCGACGGCGGCCGGGGTGAGCACGGTGCCCGCGCCGACCAGGGAGCCGGGCGGGGCGGCGGCCCGGATCGCGGCGATGGCGTCCAGCGCGCCGGGCGTGGTCAGGGCCACCTCGACCACGCGGACGCCCTCGGCGAGCAGGGCGGTGCCGGTGGCGATCGCGGCGGCCGGGTCGGTGCCGCGGATGACCGCCAGCAGGCGGGTCGCGGCGAGTTCGGCGGTGAGGTCGAGGGTCATGATCACCATTCCGCGTAGGAGCCGTCCCGGTGCCGCCACATGGGGCTGCGCCAGGCATGGCCGCGCTTGCCGGCGGCGCGCACCGCCGCCTCGTCGATCTCGATGCCCAGGCCGGGCGCGGTGAGCCGCTCGACGTACCCGTCCACGAAGGTCAGTGGCGTCTTGTCGAGGCAGTAGTCGAGCACCTCGGCGCCGAGGTTGTAGTGGATGCCGATGCTCTGCTCCTGGATCAGGTAGTTCGGCGTGGCGAAGCCGACCTGGAGGCAGGCCGCGAGGGCGATCGGGCCGAGCGGGCAGTGCGGGGCGAGCTGGACGTCGTACACCTCGGCCAACGCGGCGATCTTGCGGACCTCGGTGATGCCGCCGGCGTGCGAGAGGTCCGGCTGGGCCACCGCGATGCCGGCCTGGAGGACGGGCAGGAACTCCTGCCGGCTGTAGAGCCGCTCCCCCGTGGACACCGGCGTGGTGGTGGAGCGGACGAACTCGCCGATCAGGTGCGAGTTCTCCGGCACCACCGGCTCCTCCAGGAAGAACGGCCGGTACGGCTCGAGCAGCGGGGCGACCCGGCGGGCGCTGGCCAGACTGAACCGGCCATGGAAGTCGACCGCGACGTCCCGGTGGTCACCGAGCACCTCGCGGGCGGCCGCCACCCGCTGGACCACGGCGTCGAGTTCGGCCACCGAGGCCACCGCGCTCATCCGGCCGGCGGCGTTCATCTTGACCGCGGTCAGGCCCGTGTCGAGGGCGGCGCTGATCTGGTCGCGGACCTCGCCGGGCTCGTCGCCGCCGACCCAGCCGTACACCCGGATCCGGTCGCGGACCGGGCCGCCGAGCAACTGGTGCACGGGCGCGCCCCAGTGCTTGCCGGCGATGTCCCAGAGCGCCTGGTCGAGGCCGGCCACGGCGCTGGCCAGGATCGGCCCGCCCCGGTAGAACGATCCCTTGGTCAGCACCTGCCAGTGGTCCTCGATGCGCAGCGCGTCCCGGCCGATCAGCAGCTCGGCGAGCTGGTCGACGGCGGCGCGGACGGTCTCGGAGCGGCCCTCGCAGGTGGCCTCGCCCCACCCGACGATCCCGGAGGCGGTCTCCACCCGGACGAAGAGCCAGCGAGGGGCGACCAGGAAGGTCTCGATGCGGGCGATGGTGGTCATGGTGCTCAGCCCTTCGTCGCGCCGGCGGTCAGGCCGGAGACCACGTACTTCTGCACGAACAGGGCGATCACCATGATCGGCAGGGTGACCACGGTGGCCGCGGCCATGAGGCCGCCCCAGTCGATGCTGGCGTAGCCGACGAAGTCGAAGATCGCCACGGGCAGGGTCTTGGTGTCCGCGCCGGAGAGGACCAGGGCGAACATGAAGTTGTTCCAGGAGAAGATGAACGACAGGATGCCGGCCGTGGCGATGCCCGGCACGGACAGCGGCAGGGTGATCCGGCGGAACGCGCCGATGTGGGTGAGCCCGTCGACCAGCGCCGCCTCCTCCAGTTCCTCGGGCAGGCCGTCGAAGAAGCCCATCATGATGTAGACGATCAACGGCAGCGAGACGAACATGTGGCTGAGGATCAGCACGGTGAAGCCGCCGACCAGCTTCAGGTTCGAGAAGACGTAGTACCAGGGCACCAGCAGCGAGACGCCGGGGATGACCCGGGCCATCAGCACGACGAGGGCCGACTTCTTCATGTTGAACCGGCTCATCGAGTACGCGGCCGGCACGCCGAGCAGCAGCGACAGCACGGTGGCGGCGAACGCCACCCACAGGCTGTTGCCGATGAACTGGACGTAGTGCGACTGCTTGAGCACCGTCGCGTAGTTGTCCAGGGTGGGCGAGAAGACCAGCGCCTTGCCGGTGTCGTAGATGTCGACGTTGGTCTTGAAGGATGCGGCGATCATCCACAGCAGCGGCGTGACCAGCGACAGCACCACGAGGACAAGGGCCACCACCCGGAACACCCGGTACGCGGGACTGGCCTTCATCGCTTGGCCTCCTTGCGCCGCGCGGTCAGGGCCCACATCGACCCGATGATGATCAGGAAGAAGAGGATGAGGACGGTGGAGGAGACGCCGTACTCGTTGTAGTCGAAGCTCAGCCCGTAGGCGTACACGTTCAGGGTCTCCACCTCGTGGAAGGAGCCGCCGCCGCGGCCCTTGGTGGCGTAGAGGATGTCGAAGGTCTTCAGCGCGTCGATGCCGCGCAGCAGGATCGCGACGATCACCGTGGGCATCAGCAGCGGCAGAGTGACGTGCCGGAACCGCTGCCAGGTGCTGGCGCCGTCGATCCGCGCCGCCTCCTGGGGTTCCTCGGACAGCGAGCTCAGCCCGGCGAGCAGGATCAGCACCACCATCGGCGTCCACTGCCACACGTCGATGAAGATCGTGGTGGGCAGGGCGGAGTGCTGGCCGGCGAGCCAGGGCTGCGGGCCGATGCCGACCCAGCGGAGCGCCTGGTTGGCCAGGCCGATGTTCGGGTCGAAGATGAGCCGCCACATCATGCCGACCGCGACCGGGGTGGCGACCAGCGGCATGAGGATGGCGACCCGGACCCACTTCTGGCCCTTGAACGGCCGCCACAGCAGCAGCGCGATGGCCATCCCGAGGACCACCTCGAACAGCAGCGCGACGACGGTGAAGGCGGCGGTCCGCCCGACGGCCGGCCAGAACCGGTCGGTGTCCGACAGCACGTCGAGGTAGTTCCGCAGGCCGACGAACTCGCTCTCGGCGCGGACCGACCCCTCGGCGTCGGTGAGGCTGAGCCAGGCGGTCCAGCCCAGCGGGATCACGATCAAGGCGGCGACGAAGGCCATCGCGGGCGCGGCGAAGAGCCACTTGCGGTGGTCGTTGGCCCAGCGCGCCCAGCCGGGCGTGTCGGGCATGACGCCGGCGCCGCCGGGCGCGCGGCGGGGGGTGGTGACGGTTGCCATGAGATCTCCGGGGTGGGCGGACCGACAGGGGTACGCGGGTGGCGGGGCGAGCCGCCCCACCACCCGCGCGCGCTACTTGGCCTCGTCGTCCAGGAACTTCTGGAAGGCCTCGTTGGCGGTGTCGGCCGCGGCCGCCGGGTCCTTGCCGGTGATCGCGTCGACGATCGGCTGGCCGACGAGCTCGCGGGCCTGGCCGACCTTCACGACCACGGGCCGGTCGTGGGCGACGCCGCCCTTGGTGCTCGCGGCGATGGCCTCGACCAGGTCCTTCGGGTAGTTCGCGGTGCCCTCCGGGTTGCCCCAGACCGAGGTACGCGCGCCCGGCACGCCGGCCTTCTGCTGCGCGAGGGTCTGCTCCTTGCCGGTGGCCCACTCGACGAACTTCCAGGCGTTGCTCTTGTTCTTCGAGGCGTCGTTGACGCCCAGCGCCCACGACGGGATGTTGTACGGCTTGGAGCCGGCCGGGCCGGCCGGGAACGGCGCGAAGCCGACGGTGTCGGACACCTTGGACTTGGCCGGGTCGGTGGCGTTCTTGTAGAGCGAGTTGGCCTCGGTGTAGAAGGCGGCCTTGCCCTGGGTGAAGATGGCCATCGCCTCGGGCCAGCTCATGTCGGTGCTGACGTTGGCCGGGCCGGAGTCCTTGATCAGCCCGCCGTAGAAGGCGTACGCCTGCTTGGCGGCGTCGCTGTTGACGGTCGCCTTGCCGCTGCCGTCCACGAAGTCACCGCCGAAGCTGTACAGGAAGCTGGAGAACTGGGTGACCGCCGGCGACTTGCCGGTCCGGGCGACGAACCCCGCGACGCCGGGGGTGGTCGACTTGATCTTCGCGGCCGCGGCCTTGAGCTCGTCGAGGGTCTTCGGCGCGGCGCTCAGGCCGGCCTTGGCCAGCAGGTCCTTGCGGTAGTACAGGACCTCCTGCTCGGTGATGATCGGGACGCCCACCGACTTGCCCTCGTACGTGGTGGCCTCGACCGGGCCGGACTGGAAGTCGGAGTATTCCCAGTCCTTGGTGGACTTGACCTGCTCGGAGAGGTCGGCCAGGTACTTGTTCTTGGCGAAGAGCTTCCCCTCCTGGAGGGGCCGGTACATCATCACGTCGAGGTCGGACGACCCGGCGTTGAGCTTGACGTTGTACTGGTCGGAGAGCTGGTCCTCGCCGAGCTGGGTGATCTCGACCTTGAGCCCGGTCTGCTTCTCGAACTCGGGCAGGGCCGCCTTGATGTTCTCCGTCCAGACGTGGTTCGCCAGCGTCACGCGCACCGTCTTGGACGCGCCGCTGTCGTCGCCACCGCCGCCGCAGGCGGCCAGACCCATGGCGGCAACCACGGCCAGAGACGTACCGAATATCGATCGACGTCGCACGTCATCTCTCCTTTTCTCGTGGTCGCCGCCCCGGGGGAAGAGCGCCACAACGCTGTAACGTCCGCTTAACGACCGGATGCTAGGCCGAAAAAGCTGATTTATTCAAGGGTTGACCCCCAACTGATATGCTCCGACGCGTGGATCACTCCTCCTCCGGGGGCGAGACCGGGCTGCACGCCCGCGTACTCGACGAACTCGGCACGGCCGTCTGCGGCGGCGAACTCGCCGCCGGCTCGGTGCTCAACATCGACGAGCTGGTCGACCGGCACGCGGTCTCCCGGTCAGTGATCCGCGAGGTCCTCCGGGTGCTCGCGTCCATGGGTCTGATCGAGACGCGCCGCCGGGTCGGCGTCCTGATCCGCCCCGCCGAGGCCTGGAACGTCTTCGACCCGCAGGTGATCCGCTGGCGGCTCGCCTCCGCGGGCCGGATGGCGCAGCTCCGCTCGATCACCGAGCTGCGGACCGCGGTCGAGCCGCACGCCGCCTGGCTGGCCGCCCGCCGGATCTCCCCGGACGAGGCGAGCGACCTGGTCGGGATCGCTGCGAAGATGTGGGCGGCCGGGCAGGCCGGGGACGAGGACCGCTTCCTGCGCCTGGACATCGAGTTCCACCGGCGGATCCTCGCCGCCTCCGGCAACGAGATGTTCGGCAAGCTGCGGGAACTGGTCGCCGAGGTGCTCACCGGCCGGCACCACTACCACCTGATGCCGCACCACCCCGATCAGCAGGCGTTGCAGCTGCACGCCGACGTGGCCTCGGCGCTGCAGCGCCGCGACGGCGACGCGGCCCGCCGGGCCATGGTGCAGATCATGGAGCAGGCGTTCGACGAGATGAAGTCGATGTGGGAGCAGACCACCGAGCCCGCCCGGTGACCTGACCCCTGGCCGGCGCTCAGCCGAACGCGACGCGCTCCAGCCAGAAGTCCAGCAGCTTGCCGTCGCCGAGCACCTCGACCACCGCGGTGTCCACCGGGCGCCGCCGGTAGACCATCAGCAGCAGCTCGGTCACCGGGCCGCGCACCGCCACGGTCGCCTTCTCGTGCGACCGCCGCCAGGCGAGCGTGTCCCCGGTGAGGTCCACCAGCCACTCCGCGCCCAGCTCGGCGGGCACGTCCGTGGCGTGGAGGTGCAGGGTGCGGTCGGGGCCGAGCAGCTCGCGCTGGTGCGGGTGGAAGTCCAGCATCTGCGGCAGCGAGCCCAGCTCCATCCACTCGTCCAGCGCGTCGACCGCCACCGCCGGGTCGACGGCAAAGTCCACGCCCAGGGCGAGGGCCGCGTCCGCGCGGTGCAGCAGCGTCTCGTTGGCGAACCGGCGCGCCCAGAACTCCCCGGCGGCCGGCACGGGCAGCGGCGTCCAGGTGGCCACGTCCGGCCCCGCCTCGCCGAGCGCGTCGGCCAGCGCGGCGGCGCTCTCCACCAGCCAGGGGCCGACCACCGCCGGCTCCTCCCGGGCGTACGGGGACAGGTCACGGAAGTGGGTGTCCGACGGCGGCCGCTCGGCGCGGGTGCGCACCACGCCGGCCGCCCAGCGCTGCCCGCCGCCGAGGTGCCGGGCCAGCTGGCCGACGTTCCACCCGGGACAGGAGGGGACGGGCGTGGTCAGGTCGGCGCCGTCGAGGTGGGTGCGCAGCAGGTCGCTCTGGGCGACGATCTCGGCGCGGTGGCGGTCGAAGCTCAGGGCGGTCACCAGCCCACCGTAGTGGCCGGCCGGCCGCACCGGGGTAGCCATCGGGGTGGGCGTTTCGTCCCGCCCCGTGGGCGGTCAGGGCGTGCGGGGCACCGGCTGGGCCAGCGCGCCGATCTCCCGTGGGAGCTGCGCCAGGGCGTGCTCGAACTCGATGTGCCCGACCACCCGGTGCAGGGTCTGCAGCACGGCCCGCGCGCCCCGCTCCGCGATGTCCGGCGCCGTCCCGGCGCGGTCGGCCACCCGGCGCAGGAACTCGTCGTACCCGAATGCCTCCGGTTCCTCCGGACGGGCCCGGGCCAGCAGCGGGCGCAGCTCGTGCGCCACGTGGTCGGCCAGGTCCGCCGCCTCGCCGCCGCTGATCCGCTCGGCGAGGGTGCGCAGGGTGGCCTCGGTCAGGGATCGCGCGGTGTCCGCCGGGACGCCCGCCCGTTCGGCCACCTTCGCCACGAACTCCAGTTCCGCCATCGTCGGTCCTTCCGTCCCGGAGACCGCGTGGCTACCCGCCGGCGACCACCACAAACGACTCCGTTCCCCGGAAACCGGCATCCTTCCGGGCCGCGACGGCCATGATCGGGGCGTGGCCGTCAGGATGCCGACGCTCGTGCCGCCGATGCTCGCCGGCGCCGGCGCGCTGCCCACCGGGCCCGGGTGGGGCTACGAGTTCAAGTGGGACGGCGTCCGCGCGGTCGCGTACGTCGACCACGGGCTGCGGCTGCTCAGCCGCAACGACCGGGACGTCACCCGGGCGTACCCGGAGCTGAGTGAGCTCGCGGACCTCCTGGCCGGGCGGCGGGCGGTGCTCGACGGCGAGATCGTGGCGCTCGACTCCGGCGGCCGGCCCAGCTTCTCGGCGCTCCAGCGGCGGATGCACGTCCGGGCGCCGGCCGCCGCGCTGGTCGCCTCGACCCCGGTCCGGTACTACCTGTTCGACCTGCTGCACCTCGACGGGCGGAACACCACGGCCCTGCCGTACACGGAGCGGCGCGCGGCGCTGGAGGAGCTGGGGCTCAGCGGCGAGACCGTCGAGACGCCGCCCTACTGGACCGGCGAGGGCGGCCGGGACCTGGCCACGGCGGCGGCCGACCTCGGCCTGGAAGGGGTGGTCGCCAAGCAGCTCCGGTCGCCGTACGAGCCGGGCCGCCGGGGCGCGGCGTGGGTCAAGGTGCCGCTGAACGACACCGTCGAGGTGATCGTGGGCGGGTGGAAGCCCGGCGCCGGCCGGCGGGCCGGCGCCATCGGGTCCCTGCTGCTCGGCATGTACGACGAGGACGACCAGCTGCACTACATCGGGCAGGTGGGCACCGGCTTCACCCAGGCCGTGCTGCGCGACCTGGCGGGCCGCCTGGAGCCGCTGACCAGGCCGGACCCGCCCTTCACCGCCCCGGTGCCGCGCGAGCACGCCCGGCACGCCGTCTGGGTCGACCCGGTGCTGGTCGGGGACGTCACCTTCCGTTCGTGGACGCCGGACCGACGGCTCCGCCACCCCTCCTGGAAGGGGCTGCGCAGCGACCGGGATCCGGCGGAGATCCGCCTGCGGCGGTGACCCGGGGTCCCGTGGCACCGTGGCCGGGTCGCCCAGCGGCCGTCAGGCGAGGGCGCGGGCCGCGCCGACGATGGCGTGGGCGCCGATGCCCGCCCGGTCCATCTGCTGGACCGGGGTCCCGGAGCCGGGCAGCCCGCGTACCGCCAGGTGGTTGACCCGCACCGGCTCGGCCAGGTCGGCCAGCGCCTCCAGCACGGCCGACCCCAGCCCGCCCTGCGGATAGTGGTCCTCGACCACCACCAACCGGCCGCCGGTGTCCCGCACGGCGTCGAGCAGCCGCTGCCGGTCGATCGGCTTGACCGAGTAGAGGTCGATCACCCGGGCGTCGATCCCCTCCCGGGCCAGCTCGTCGGCGGCCGCGAGGCAGTTGTGCACGGTCACCCCGGCGCCGATGAGCGTCACGTCGGTCCCGTCGCGGAGCAGCTTGCTGCCGCCGATCGGGAAGTCGTCCCCGTTGTCGTAGAGCACCGGGTACTTGCCGCGGGTCGTGCGGAGGTAGCTGACGCCCTCGCAGTCGACCATGGCGGCGACCAGGGCCGCGCAGGAGACGGCGTCGCTCGGGTAGAGCACGGTCGACCCGTGCACGGCGCGCAGGGCGGCGAGATCCTCGAGCCCCATCTGGGAGGGGCCGTCCGGGCCGATCTCCACGCCGGCGTGCGAGCCGGCGAGGGCGATGTCGGCGCGGGAGATGCCGGCCATCCGGATGAAGTCGTAGGCGCGGGAGAGGAACGCGGCGAAGGTGGCCGCGAACGGCCGGTAGCCGCGGACCCGCAGCCCCACGGCGGCGGCGATCAGCTGCTGCTCGGCGATGAACATCTCGAAGAACCGGTCCGGGTACGCCTCGCCGAACTTGTCCGCCCGGGTCGAGTCGCTCACCTCGCCGTCGAGGACCACCACGTCCGGCCGGACGCCCAGCGCGCGCAGCGCGTCCCCGTACGCGTTGCGGGTGGCCACCTTCGCCCCCTTCTCGTACCGGGGCAGCTCCGGCTGCTGGCCGGCGGGGGCGGGGGCCGGCGGCGCGGCGGCGGGCCGCGGCCCGGCGACCCGGATCTGCCGCACGCCGCCGAGGGCCTGGACGGCCCGCTCGGCCTGGTCCGCCTCGAGCGCCTTGCCGTGCCAGTCCGGCCGGTTCTCGATCTCCGGAACGCCCTTGCCCTTGACCGTCCGGGCGAGCACCACCGTCGGGCCGGTCGCCTGCCGGGCCTGCCCGAACGCCTCGTCGATCGCGGCCAGGTCGTGGCCGTCGACGACGAGCGGGTGGCAGCCGAACGCCTCGACCCGCCGGCGGTAGGTGTCCAGGTCCCACTCCAGCTCGGTCGGTCCGCGCTGGCCGAACCGGTTCACGTCGACGATGGCGGTGAGGTTGCGCAGCCCGTAGTGCCCGGCCTTGTCCAGCGCCTCCCAGATGGAGCCCTCGGCCGTCTCGCTGTCGCCGCAGAGCACCCAGACGTGGAACGGCAGCTTGTCCAGGTACTGCCCGGCCAGGGCGACGCCGACGCCGACCGGCAGCCCCTGGCCGAGCGAGCCGGTGGCGGTGTCGACCCAGGGCAGGACCGGGGTGGGGTGGCCCTGGAGGCGGGAGTTGGCCTGGCGGTAGGTCTCCAGCAGTTCCTGCTCGCTGATCGCGCCGGTGGCCCGGAAGACCGCGTACAGCAGCGGTGAGGCGTGCCCCTTGGAGAAGATCAGGTGGTCGTTGGCCCGGTTGCCCGAATACGACCAGTCGTAGCGCAGGTGGCGGGAGACGAGCACCGCCAGCAGGTCGGCTGCCGACAGGCTCGACGTGGGGTGGCCGGAGCCGGCCCGCGTGCTGCACCGGATCGAGTCGACCCGCAGCTGGGCGGCGAGGTCCGCCAGCCCGGCCAGCTCCTCGTCGCGCAGGGTGCGCTCTGCTTCCATCGTCACGCCGCGTCGCCTCCGTCCCGACCAGCCCACCGCCGGTCGCCCCGGGCCGCCCCGGTGACGACCGGCGCCGACCGCTTCCGCCCATACGGTAATCAGGAAACAGCCGTATTGTCGGGCAAAGACCTATTCGCCCGAGACCGGCGGGCGGGACGGCGGGTGGCCAGCCGGCCGGCCAGCAGCAGGTACGGCAGCACGGCCACCGCGAACGCGACCGCGTGGCCGGCGGCGCCCGCGACGACGCCGTACCCGACGTAGACCGCGATGATGGTCAGGTCGGTGGCCATCCCCGCCACCGAGGTGACCGTCGCGCGGTCCGGCCCGCTGATCCGGGCCTGGAGCCGGACGTCGGCCAGCACGGTGGCGAGCTGGAACGCCGCGAACGCGACGCCCACCAGGACGAACCCGGCCGGGTGGCGGAGCAGGGCGCCCGCGGCCAGGGCCAGCGCCGCGCCGGCCAGCAGGGCGGCGAAGCCGCGGTCGGTCAGCCGCTCCCCCACCGGCGTCAGCAGCCCGCCGACGGTGGTGCCGGCCCAGACGAGCAGGAGCAGCAGCGGCACGGCGACCGCCGGGACCCCGGTGTCCCGCGCCAGCAGCGGGGTGTACTCGTCGAGGCCGCCCCAGACCGCCGCAACCGCCGGCACCAGCAGCAGCGCCGCCCGCACCGACCGGTCGGCGCGGGCCTCGGCCAGCCCGCCGCGCAGGCTGGTCCACCAGCCCGGCTCGGCCGTGTCGGGCTGTTCCGCCTCGGACCGCAACGCGTCGGACTGGTCCGCGTCGGACTGGTCCGCGTCGCGCTGGTCCGCGTCCGCCGGGCCGGGGCGCGCCGGCTCCGCCCGGTGCTCGGGGAACCGGGTGGCGATCGCCGCGGCGGCCAGGCACGCCGCCACGCTCGCCGCGCCGACCGCGGGATAGCCGCCGAGCGCCAGCACCGGGGCGGCCAGCCCCATGGCGCCGACCACCCCGAGCAGCTCGGCGGTCTTCGCCCGGCCGACCAGCCGGGCGTACCGGCCGGCGGCCCCGAGGCGGTCGAGTTCGGTCCAGACCAGCGCCTCCAGGGCGCCGGAGCGCAGCGCGCCGCCCGCGCCCCAGAGCAGGAAGCCGACGGCGAACGCCGGGTAGGACGGGACGAGCACCCAGAGGGCGAAGCCGGCGGCGGCCAGCAGCGGCGCGAGGCAGAGCAGCAGCCGCCGGGAGACCGCGTCGGCCCAGGCGCCCGAGGGCACCTCCAGCAGGATGCCGGCGGCCGACCAGAGCACGAAGAGCGAGGAGATCTGCCCGACCGACAGCCCGGTGTCGGCGAAGAGCAGGGTGTAGACCGGATAGAGCAGCACCAGGTCGGTGAGGAACGCGTAGGCGTAGAGCGTGCCGGCGAGCCGGCGCTCGGCGGGCACGCGCGCGGAGACGACGAGCATGGGGACCTTCCCACGGGGACGTGACGGACACCGGATGTGCGGTGTCCGCGGTGGCCCGCGGGCTCGACCCTCGGCAGGGCATCAATGTCGCCAGTGCATGCGCCGATCGTAACCGGGCGCCCGGCCCCCGCGACCGCCCCGCGCAGACGGACCGGGGTGGGACCCGGAAGGGCCCCACCCCGGTCGGCGCACGGTCGGTCAGCGGCGCGAGCGGTCCACGTCCGCCTGCGGGATGACCATCGTGGCCTCGTTGTCCGCGGCCTGCTCGGCCGTCGGCTGCCGCGGGGTGGTCGGCTGGGTGCGGTCCGGGTCGGCGTGCGCCGGCACCGGCTGGGTCGGCTCCGCCGCGCCGTACGGGGCGACCGGCTGGGTCCGGTCCGCCTCGGCCTCGCCGGCCACCGGCTGGGTCAGCTCGGCCTCGGCGTACGGGCCGGCCGTCCCGCCGAACCGCGCCTCGACGTCCCGCCGCCCGGCCTGGTACGCCCGGGCGTGGGTGGCGATGGTCCGCGACTCCTCCTCGGCCCGGGCCAGCCAGTTCTCCCAGCGGCTCTGCATCGGGCGGACCAGTCCGCCGCCGACGCCGACGACCAGGATGCCGCCGACGGTGGCGAGCACGGCGATCAGCACCGGGGTGGTCACCGTGGTGGCGACGCCGATCTGGTTGAGCGCGGCGATGACGCCGAGGCCGAGGATGAACACCGAGGCGATGTTGGCGAGCACCCGGCCGTAGGAGAGGCCGCCGAGGGCGCTGGAGATGATGTCCTTGACCGCCCGGGCGATGGCCGCGGCCACCACCACGATGACGATGGCGACGAACGCCCGGGGCAGCCAGGCGACGACGCCGGCGATCAGGTCGGAGATCGGGTTCGGGCCCCAGATGCCGAAGGCGAGCTGGAGGGTGACCAGCAGCACCGCGTAGTAGGCCAGCTTGGCGACGATGTCGCTGGCGTCGTACTTCGAGCGCGCGAGGGCGGTCTTGATCCCGCCGCGCTCGACGGCACGGTCGAAGTGGACCCGCTCCAGAACCTTGTCCACGATCTTCAGCACGGCCTTGGCGATCAGCCAGCCCACGATCAGGATGGCGATGAAGGCGACCGCCTTGGGCAGGAACAGCATCACCGAGCGGAACGCGTCGCCCACCGCGTCCCCGAAGTTGTCTCTCATCGAAGGGCCTCCACGCACAGGGTCAGGGTCGGTTCGCCTGGAGCTACCCTGAGCGGTCGTCGGCGAAACGCGGTCAGCCCCCGGGGCAGCGGTAGCGGACCTGCGTGCCGGCCTGCACCGGCGACGGTTCGATGATGTTGACGGTGGCGCTTCCGGTGGTCGCGCCGACCCCGTTGAACGTCCACTTGAGGGTGAGGGTGGCGGTCCGCTGGCCGCGGCCGACCCGCTCGGTGAGCAGGCCGCCCGGTGGAGCGTCCGAGCGGAACCACTGGTAGCGGATCACCCCGCCGCGACCGTTGGTCCGCACCGTGGCCACCACGTCGACGGTGACGTCGCAGGCCACGCCGGGCGGCCGGGGCACCGCCACGGTGACGCCCTCGACCTCCAGCGGTCGCAGCAGCTGCCACAGGTAGAGCCCGACCACCACCAGCAGCGCCGCGGTGAGCAGGGTGGACAGCACCGAGACGACCCGGCGCCACACCGGGCGGGGCCGCCGTGCCGGCGGCGCCGCCGGCCAGGCCGGGGCGGGCGGCGGGGTGGCGGGCACACCGGGCCCGAAGCGCACCTCGCCGCCGGGCGCCGGCGCCCCGCTCGCCGCCCGCGCGTCCGCCGTCGCCCCCCGGTACGCCCCGGCGGTCGCCCCGCCCCGGGCCACGGCGGCGGGCCCGGCCGGGTACTGCCGGGGCGGCGCGCTGAAGTGCACGGTCGGCTCGGCGGGGCCCGGAGCGCCGACGGTCGGGGCACCGAACGGCGCCGACGGCTGGGGCGTCGCACCGAAGTGCACGGTCGGCTGGGCCCCGCCCGTCGCGCCCGCGGCCGGGGCGCCGAGGTGCACGGTCGCGTCCGGGCTGACGGGCGGGGCGGGCCGGGCCGGCGGGCCGAGGTGGACGGTCGCGTCGGTGCGGGTGGGGTCCGGGTCGCCGCCGTGGCCCAGGTCGACGGTCGCGCCGGGGTCGGCGGGCAGCGCCCGGGTGGGCAGCGCCTCGGTCGGCTCCTCCGGCCGGGTCACGCCGGCCGTCCCCGGGTCACGGTGCAGGTGTGGGCAGCGGGCACGGTCACGACTCCTAGCCCGGGGGTGCAGTAGTTGTAGAGCGTCACGTACACCGGGGACGCCGAGGTGGTCGCGTTGCCGGCGGCGTCGACGGCGGTGACCTGGATCGGGATGCGGCTGCTCTGCTTCGGCGCCGGCAGCGGGCCGAGCGTGCCCCGGAACACGCCGCGCCCGGCGGAGGTCATCGCCCCCGTGCCGGTGGCGCCCTCCAGGGTGTAGCGGAAGGTGACCTTCAGAGCGGCCGGGCCGCTGCGGTCGTCGGTGACCGTGGCGGTGACCGCGCTGGTCTTGTACCCGTACCGGCAGCCGTTCGGTTCGAGCTGCCCGGGGTCGGCGGTGACGCCGCCGACGGTGGGGGCCGTGACGTCGGGCGGGGGCGGCGGCGAGGTGCTGGTCGACGGGGTCGGTGCGGGCGCGCTGCTGCGTACCGGCGAGCGGGTGGGCGTCGCGGACCGGGAGCCGCTCGGGGTGGCGGTGGGGGTGGCCGGCGGGGTGGCGGGCGCGGACGGGGTGACGGTCACGGTCGGCGCCGGCGTGCCGGTCGGGGTGGCGCCGGCCGGGCCGGTGGTCGTGGGGCCGGCGCCGGCCGGGCCGGTCGGGCCGTCGGCGGTGGCCGGGTCCTCGTGGGCGGCGTAGCTGTAGCCGGCGCCGCCGGCCAGCAGGGCGGCGACCAGGGCGCCGCCGGCCAGCGCGGTCCGCGTGCGCCCCCGGCGGAACCGGCCGCCGCGCCCCGCCGCCGGGCCGAGCGTGGTGCTGGCGAGGCTCGTGGCGCCGCCCGCGCCGTCGGGGAACGGCCAGAGCGCGGCCAGCAGGGCGGCCCGGCGGGCCAGCTCGCGCAGCCCGCGCTCCTCCCACTCCCCGCCGTATCCGGCGCCGGCCACCCGATCGAGGATCTCCAGGAACACCTGGGCGGGCTGGGGCCGCTCGTCGGGGCGCTTGGCCATGCCGTGCCGGAGCAGCTCGTGGACCGGCGCGGGGGCCGGGTCGGTCGGGATCGGCGCGGAGGCGTGCTGCTCGCGCAGGGTGAACAGGTCCGGCCCCTCGTACGGCGGCCGGCCGGTGAGGCACTCGAAAAAGGTGGCGGTGGCCGCGTAGATGTCGCAGGCCGGGCTGGCCGGCGCGCCGGTCCACTGCTCGGGGGCCATGTAGCGGGGCGTGCCGGAGACGGTGGTGTCGGAGCCCTGGCCGACCGGCATGGCGATGCCGAAGTCGGCGAGCTTGCTCAGCCCCTCCCCGGTGACCAGCACGTTCTCGGGCTTGTAGTCGCGGTGCACCACGCCACGGGCGTGGGCGGCCGAGAGGCCGGCGAGCGAGCCCTTCAGCACGCAGAGCGCCGCCTCGGGGGTGGTCGGGCCGTGCGCGCGCAGCATCTGGCGCAGCGAGACCCCGTTGACCAGCTCCATCACGATGGCCGCGCCGTGCGGGGACTCGACGTACTCGTAGAGGCGGCTGACGTGCCGGTCGTCGATCTCGCCGAGCAGCCGGGCCTCCTCCCGGAAGGCGCTCCGGAAGGAGGAGTCGGCGCCGAGGTCGCGCACCAGGTACTTGATGGCGACCGGGGTGCCGGTGGCGTCGTGGGTGGCGAGCACGACGCTGCCCGACGCACCGGCGCCGAGCCGACGGACCGGCGTGTAGCCGGACAGCTGCCAGCCGCTCATGCGACGGCCTCCACGGCGTTCCAGGGGCGGGTGTCGGCCTCCGCCTCGCTGGTCATTCTGGTCGCGACGACGCCGCCGTCCATCGGCGCAACGGGTGCTTCCGGGCACCGGACGGCGACCCCGGACCCGGGGTGCGGGCCGGGCCCGGGATCGGTCGTGCGCGGGCCGGGCGGGCCGGCCGGCGGATGGTCGGTAGCGGACACACCGCCACTGCTAGCAGACGCCGGCAAGCCCGTCGGTCAGATGGCGGTGGCCTGGACGACCTTCCACTCGCCGTGCACCGGGACCAGGGTGAGCACCACCCGGTTCTGGTCCACCTTCTCCCCCGCCGTGGTCACGTTGCGCCGGTACTGGTTGAGGTAGAGCAGCAGCTCCACCCGGTCCGGCTCGGCGTCGACCACGCCCGTGGCGGACACCTCGGCGAGCACCACGGCCTGCTGTTTCGTGGCGGTCGCCTTGAGCGCCGTGGTGGTCTGCGCGTACTCCTCGGCGAACGCGCCGGTGGCGAAGGTGCGACCGTTGGCGACGCTGTCGTCGAAGGTACGGTAGTCGTAGGAGAAGAGGGCCTTGGCGGCGGCCGGTGCGGTGGCCAGGGCCTGGCGTACGGCCTGGTCGCGCTGGCCGGCGCGGCGGTCTGCGGTCCAGCCGGCCACCGCCACGGCGGCGGCCAGCAGCAGCGCGACCACGAGCACCGGTACGGGCCGCAGCCGCACCCGGGGTCGACGCAGGACGGTCGGTAGGCGCATCGGTCTCCTCCTGTCGGTCATCCGACGAACTGGAGCTTGGTCACGAGCCAGTCCCCCGACTCCCGGTCCCGGACCAGGTCGAGCTGGATCCGGTAGTGCGACGGCCGCCCGTCGGGCGCCTTGACGTTGCGGACGGTGGCGTCGACGGCCACCAGCACCACCGCGCGACGCCGGTCGCCGGAGACGAGCCCGGCGCGCAGCACGCTGCCCTGCGACTGGACCTTGTTCTCCACGACGGCGGCGCGGACCTGGGCCTGGCCGCGGGTGAACTCGTCCTTGAAGTCCCCGGTGGCGCCGGCGGTGATCCGGCTGAGGTCCCGGTCGACGCTGGCCGCGCTGACCGAGACGAAGTTGACCGCGGCCTGTCGGGCGGCGGCCACGGCCTCCCGGCGGGCCTGGTCGGTGGCCCGGTCGACGTACCAGCGGTGGCCCTGCACGCCGGCGCCGGCCAGGGCGGCGGCCAGCAGCACCACGAGCAGCGCGGTGAGCGCCCGGTGCCGCCGGGGCGGCGCGGTGCCGGTCGGCTCGGCGTCGGCGTCGGGCTCGGCGTCGGCGTCGGCGTCCGGATCGGCGTCGGCGTCGGCGTCCGGATCGGCGGGCTCCCGCTCGGGCTCGGGCAGGTCCTCGACCTCGGCCGGGTCACCGACGACGGTGAGGTCGCCGGCCTCGGTGGGGTCCTCGACCGGCTCCCGGTCGAGTCGTTCCAGCACCCGTTCGATCGGCTCGGCGGATGCGGGAACCGCGCGGTTGACCAGGCGGCGGCGCGGCACGGTCGGGCCGCCGGCCTTCGCGCCCTTGATGACCTTCAACGTGGTGTTCTTACGGCTGGGCACCGCCACCTCCTCGGGTACGCCGGTCACGGAGTCACCCCGGCGAGCAACAGCTGTTTCCAGGACTGGGCCCCGGCGGTGCGGTACTGGCCGCCGGTGCCGCCGAACTGCAACGGGCGGCCGTCGGCGCCGAGCACCAGGCCGGTCGTCGGGTCGTACCCGGGGTCGCCACCCCGGTCGGCCTCCGGCGGGGGTGCGGGGTCGGCGCCGGAGGGCCGGGGCGCGTTCCCGGCGCCGCGCACGCTCGCCCCGGCGGCCCGCTCGGCGGCGTCGCAGGCGGTGGCGCCGCCGGAGTAGACGCAGGACGGCGGGTTGCCCACGTTGACCACCAGGCCGAGGTGGGCGGTGCCGTCGCCGGGGGTGACGGTGTATCCGCCGGCCACCGCGATGGGGTACACCACCAGCAGTTGCTCGATGCCGGGCAGCCGCCGGGCGGCGATCCCGTTGACGGTGACCAGGTTGCCGAGCAGCACGCCGACGTCGGGTTCCAGGCCGCGCAGCAGCGCCCGCAGCTCGACCCCGGCGGGCGGTCCGCCGGCCAGCAGCCGGCGCAGGTCCGGGTCGGCGGAGCGGAGCGTGGCGGCGAGTTGGGCCAGCCCGGCCGACCAGCGGCGCAGCGCCTCGGTGGACTCGGCCTGGGTGGTCAGCACCGTCCGCGCGTCGCGGATCAGCGCCAGGGTCTCGGGCAGCCGCCGGTCCGCCTCGGTGAGCAGGGCGTCCCCGGCGTCGAGGATCCGGGCCAGGGCCTGCTCGTTGCCCTCGAACGCGGTGCCCAGCTCGGTGACGAGCACGGTCAGGTCGTCCGGGTCGACCGAGCGGACCAGCGCGTCCAGGTTGGTCAGCAGGGTCTCCGGGGCCAGCGGGAGGCCGGTCCGGTCGGCCGGGATCACCGCCCCGTCGGCCAGGTACGGCCCGTCGTCGCGCTCGGGGCGCAGGTCGAGGTACTGCTCGCCGACGGCGGAGCGCTGGGCGACCACGGCGCGCAGCGCGTCGGGGACCCGGACGCCCCGGTCGAGGCGCAGGTCGGCGCGGACCCCGTCGCCGTGCAGGGCGACCGCGGTGACCCGGCCGACGGGCACGCCGCGGTAGGTGACCGGGGCGTTGGCGAAGAGCCCTCCGGCGCGGGCCAGGTCGACGTGGACGACGTAGCCGGTGTGGAACAGCCGCTCGCCGAGGCCGACGTAGCGGACGCCGACGTAGCCGACGCCGAGGATGCTCACCAGCACGAAGGCGAGCACCTGGAGCTTCACGGTGCGTCCGATCACGGGATCAGCCCTCCCCCGAGCACGTCGGTCAGGTCGCCGATCTGGCCGGTGATGGCGCCGGTCAGCGGGAGTACGCACTCGGCGGTGAGCACGGTGCCGTCGGGCAGTTCGGTGCCGACGGGGAGCGCGGTGCCGGGCGGTACCAGCCCCTTGGGCAGCAGCAGCCCGCCGAGCGGCACGGTGGAGCCGGGCTTGAGCAGCTTGCAGCCCTCCGGCAGGCCGCACTCCTTCGGCGGCGTCCAGGTGGCCGGAAAGTGCTCCAGGTCCGGAAGGCACTTGAGCAGCGGCAGGTCGGGAAGGACGCCGCCGCCGGGATGGGCGCCGGGCCGGGCCGGGGCCGGGCCGCCGGTGGCCGGCGGCCGGGGCGCCGTCGGGGTCTTCGGCCGGGAGGTCCGCGGCGCCGGGGCGGGCGCGGCGGCCACCAGGTTGGCCAGGATGCCGGCGGCGTCCAGGTCGGCGGTGACGGAGAGATTCACGAAGTCCCCGACGATCGCGCCCGTGACGTTCGGCGGGAACGGGTACGACAGCATGAAGTCCAGCGACTTCGGCAGGTCGTCGCCGGCCCGGGCGAGCTGCTCCAGGATCGGTTGCAGGGACGTCACGGCGGCCACCGTGTCCGCCCGGCTGCGCTCCACCACCCGGGTGCCCACGGTGCCGAGCCGGCCCAGCGCGGTGAGCGCCTTGGTGAGCTGGGCCCGTTGCCGGGCCAGGACGGTCAGGCCCGGGGCCAGGGAGTCCAGCGCGTCGCCGACGACCTGCCGCTGCCGGGCCAGCCGGCCGCTGAGGCGGTCGAGGGCGTCGATCGCGCGGACGATGTCGGCCTTCTGCCGGTCCAGCCCGCCCAGGAAGGTGTCGAGCTGGGCGAGGGTGTCCCGCAACGCCGGTTCGCGGCCGGCGAGGGCCTTGTTCAGCTCGGCGTTGATGGTGCGCAGCTGGGCCAGGCCGCCGCCGTTGAGCAGCAGGCCCAGGGCGGCGAGGACCTCCTCCACCTCGGCGCCACGGGTGGTGCGGGACAGCGGGATGAGGTCGCCGTCGGCGAGGTCGCCGCGGGCCGGCTCGGCCGGCGGCGGGGCCACGGCCACGTACTTCTCGCCGAGCAGGCTGCTCTGGCGGACGGCGGCGGTGGCGTTCGCCGGCAGCCGCACCGCCCGGTCGATGCGCAGCCGGACCCGGGCGTGCCAGCCGTCCAGGGAGATCTTCTCGACGCTGCCGACGGTGACGTCGTCGACCTTGACGGCGGCCCGGGGCACCAGGTCCAGCACGTCGCCGAACTCCGCGGTGATCGTGTAGCCGGGTCCGGCCGGACGGCCGCCGGGCAGCGGCAGGTCGGCCACCTCGGGCAGGCCGCACCCGGCGGGCAGCAGGGCCACGGCCAGCGCGGCGGCCGGCAACCGGGCGGCGGCCCACGCGCCGGTCGGCCGGGCCGGCCGGGCGGTCACGCCGGGCCTCGCAGGATGCCGCCGAGCGTGAGGTCGCTCGGGATGGAGGGGCCGCCCGGCGCCTCGTCGGCGGTCGGCGCACCGGGGGAGCTGATGGATCCCGGTGGGGACCCGCCTCCCGCCGGGGCGCCGGGCGGCAGCTTGAGCAGCTTGCGCAGCTGATCGGTGAGGGGCAGTCCACGCTGGCGCAGGGTCTGCGCGAGCTTGGTGCAGATCGCCGGCACCTCCGCGACGGGAAGCTGGTCGACCATGAGGGAACAGGCGAAGGTGGCCGGGTCGTACGGGCCGAGCGGGTTGTCCCGGGTGTCCAGGGTGCCGGAGCGGGGGTTGTAGGCGAGGTTGAGGTTGCCGATCGCGAGCGGCGCCACGTCGAGGATCTGGATGACCGCCCGCTGCTGGCGGACCAGGACCCGGGTGATGTCGGTCAGCGCGGTGACGTTCGAGGTCAGGGCGGTCCGGTTCTGCCGGACGAAGGTCGTCACGTCGGCGAGCGCGGCGGCCAGGTTGCGCAGCGCCCGGGCCAGCTCCTCCTTCTCCCCGGCGAGCTGCTCGGCGACGTCGGCAAGCTGCTCCTGGAAGCGACGTACCTGCTGGTCGCTGCGGGCCAGGGTGGTGGTGAAGCGTTGCAGGTTGACCACCGTGCCGAAGAGGTCGCCGCGCCCGGCGGACAGGGTGGTCAGCGCGCGGGAGGCCCCGTCGAGGGTGTCGTGCAGGTCGGCGCCGTTGCCGTCCAGGTTGGCCCGGCCCGTGGCGACCAGGTCGGACAGGGCCCCGTCGGCGTTGGCGCCCTGCGGGCCGAGGGTCCGGTTGAACTCGTCGAGGGCGGCGTAGATGTCGTCGATCTCCATGGGCGCGGCGGTCCGGTCGACCGGGATCTGCGCGCCGTCGCCGAGTTCCGCGCCGCCGGTGTACGCCGGGGTGAGCTGCACGTACCGGTCGCTGACCACGCTGGGCGGGACAATCAGTGCCTGTGCGCCGGCCGGCAGCCGCAGCTCCGGGTCGTAGCGCATCTCGACGCGAACCACCCGCCCCTGCGGGACCACCTTCTCGACCTCGCCGACGCGGACGCCCAGGATCCGCACGTCGGAGCCGGCGTAGACGCCGACCGCGCGGGTGAAGTAGGCGACGACCCGCCGCTCGGGCGGTTCGTGGCGCCACACGGCAGCCCCGACGGCGACGGCGGTGAGCAGCACGGTGGCCGCGGCGAGCGGTCGCCGCCAGCGCTGGATCCGACCGGGCATCAGCGACCTCCGGTGGCGGCGGGCAGGTACGGCTGGAGCAGACCGTCGACGTACGAGTCGAACCAGCGCCCGTTGCCGACCACGTTGGCGAACGCGGTCACGAACGGGCCCATCCGGCGGATGGTCTGCTCCAGGTCGTCGCGGTTGCGTTGCAGCACGGCGACCACGTCGCGCAGCTTGCGCAGCGCCGGTTGCAGCTGGGTGCGGTTGTCGGCGACCAGCCCGGAGAGCTGGGTGGCGAGCTGGTCGGTGCCGACCAGGAGCTGGTGGATGGCGTCCCGCCGCCGGCTGACCTCGGTGAGCAGCTTCTCCCCGTCGGTGACCAGCTTGCGGAACTCCTCGTCCCGCTCGGCGAGCACGCCGGTGACGCCCCGGGCCCGGGACAGCAGGGTGCGCAACTCGGCGTCGCGGGAGGAGACGGTGCGGGACAGCCGGGACAGCCCGGTCAGCGAGGTGTTCACGCTGGGCGGGGTGTCGGCGAAGGTCTCCGACAGGGTGGTGAACGCCCGGGCGAGCTGATCGGTGTCGACTTTGTCGAGGGTGTCGGCGAGGCCGGTGACGGCCTGCACCACGTCGAACGGGGCGGCCGTGCGGTCCAGCGGGATCTGCCCGCGCTCGGGCAGCTTCCCCGAGCCCGCCGGGGCGAGCGCCAGGTACTTCTGCCCGAGCACCGTCTTGATCCGGATGGTCGCGCCGGTGTCCCGGCCGAGGCGTACGCCGTCGTCGTCGACCCGGAACCGGACGCGCACGTACGGGTGCGGCTCGCGGGCGAGTTCCACGGCGGTGACCTGCCCGACCCGCACCCCGGCGACCCGGACCTCGTTGCCGGTGTCCAGGCCGCTGGCGTCGTGGAACGCGGCGGCGTACGACCGGCCGGTCAGCGCGGCGATCCGGTCGAGCTGGAAGGCGCCGAGCAGGGCGGCGACGAGCACGGTCAGCCCGATCGCGCCCACGATCACCGGGTTGCGTTCGCGGAACGGTTTCACCGGGCACCTCCGGTGGCGCAGCGCGCGGCGGTGGCGTCGACACCGGGCACGGTGAGCGGAGCGTGGCCGTCGACGGCGAGCCGGCCGTCGAAGTCGCAGAGGTAGAAGTTGAACCAGGAGCCGTACGAGGCGACCCGGGTCAGCGACTCGTAGCGCTGCGGCAGCCGGCCCAGGGTGGCGTCGATGACGGCGGAGTTGCGGTTCAGCGTGCCGGCCAGGTCGTCGAGGGCGCGGACGTCGGCGGCGAGCGGCGGCCGGGTCTGGCGCAGCACCCCGGCGGTGGTGTCGGTCAGCTCGCCGAGGCTGACCAGCGCCTCGCCGATGGCGGTGCGGTCGGCGGAGAGCCCGGAGACGAACTGCTGGAGCTGGGTGATGCTCTGGTCCAGCTCCCGGTCGTGGCCGGCCAGGGTGCCCAGCACCTGGTTGAGGTTGGTGACCACCCGGCCGATCACGGCGTCCCGGTCGGCCAGGGTGCTGGTCAGCGACGCGGTGCGCCGCAGCAGGCTGGCCACCGTGCCGCCCTCGCCCTGGAGCACCTGGACGATCTCGTACGCCAGCTTGTTGACCTCGGCGGGGTCGAGCGCGGTGAACAGCGGCCGGAAGCCGTTGAACAGCACGGTCAGGTCCAGCGCCGGCTTGGTCTGGGTGAGCGGGATGAGGCCGTCGGGGCGCAGCGGGCGCGGGTCGCCGGGGCCCTCGGTCAGCGCCAGGTAGCGCTGGCCGACCAGGTTGCGGTAGCGGACCGCGGCGCGGACGCCGACGGCCACCGGCACGGTCCGGTCGACGGTGAAGGCCACCTCGGCGGTCGTGTCGTCGACCACCCGGATGTCCGCCACCTTGCCCACCCGCACCCCGGCGATCCGCACGTCGTCGCCGGCGAGCAGCCCGGTCACGTCGGTGAACCGGGCCCGGTAGGTGGTGCCGCCGGGCGGGAACGCGCCGAGGGTCTGCGCGAGCAGCCCGGTGGCCAGCAGCGTGATCGCCGCGAACACCAGCAGCTTGACCAGCGCGGGGGTCGTCTTCCCGGTCATCGTGCGGTCACCACCGCTCCGCGCAGCAGCGGACCCCAGAGCAGCACCGCGATGTCGGGCACCTCGGCGGGTGGTGTCCCGGTGAGCCCACCGACGAGCGGCTTCACCAGGGCCTGCTCCTCGCCGGTGCCGGCCCGGCCCATCGCGGGGGAGGCCGGCCCCGCGGGCGCCCCGCCGGCCGGCGCACCCACGGGCAGGGGCTTCGGGGTACGGGTGCCGCCGTAGTCGTAGCCGTCGGCGACGGCCACCTCCGGGGCGGGCACCCGGGGCTTCGGCAGGCCGCGGCAGTCCGGGCCGTCGTCGGCGCCGTAGACCGGCTCGTCGCGGCCCCGCTCGTACGGGCCGCCGTCGCGGGTCACCTCCAGGGTGATGTGCATCCGGCCGCCGGAGAAGACCTCCTCGACCCGGGGTTGCAGGTCGACCAGCCCGTGCACCAGGCAGGGGTACTCCGGCGCGTAGGCGGCGAGCAGTTCCAGCACCGGGCGGCTCACCTGGCCGAGCCGGATGAGCTGGTCGCCGTGCCGGTCCAGGAAGCCGCGGGCGGTGTCCGCCGTGTCGGTCGTGTCGGCGAGGAACGCGGCGAGCTGGTCGCGCTGGTCGCCGATGGTGCGGGCGGTGACGGTCACGTCGCGCAGCAGGGCGAGCAGGTCGGGCAGCGCCGCGTCGTAGCTGTCGAGGACGGTGGCGAGCTGGCGCAGGTCCTCGGTGATGGTCGGTAGCTGCGGGTTGAGCTGCCGCAGGTACGCGCCGAGCCGGGCCAGGTTCGCGCCGAGCCGGTCGCCGCGCCCCTCCAGGGCGGTGGTGATCGCGCCGAGGGTGGTGGCGAGCTGTTCGGGGCGGACGGCCTGGAGCAGCGGCAGCGCCTCGTCGAGCACCCGTTCCAGCTCCACGGCGGTGCGGCTGCGGTCCTGGCTGATCACCGCGCCGTCACGGATCGGCCCGGCGGTGCTGCCCGGGGGCGGGACGAGTTCCACGTACCGCTCGCCGAAGAGGGTCTTGGGCAGCAGCCGGGCGGTCACGTCGGCGGGGATCCGGCCGGTGGTGGCCGGGTCGAGGGCCAGCCCGATCACCGCACCGTGGCCGTCGCTGCGCACCGAGCGGACGGCGCCGACCACCACCCCGCGTACCTTCACGTCGGCGCCTTCCAGGAGGTGCAGGCCGGCGCGGTCGGCGCGGAGGGTGACCCGGTCGACCGGGGTGAACGCCCCGCGGTACTGGAGCACGGCGGCGGTCAGCGCCGCGGTGAGCAGGGCGACGAAGACGAGGCCGAGCAGACGGTGTCGCATGATCACCCCGCGATCCGGACGGTGGTGGTGGCGCCCCAGATGGCCAGGGACAGGAAGAAGTCGACGACGTTGACCGCGACGATCGCGGTCCGCACGGCCCGGCCGACGGCGACGCCGACCGCCGCCGGCCCGCCCTTCGCGGTGTAGCCGTACCAGCAGTGCACCAGCACCACGATCACGCTGAACACCAGCACCTTGCCGAAGGACCACAGCACGTCCTCGGGCGGCAGGAACAGGTGGAAGTAGTAGTCGTAGGTGCCGGCGGACTGTCCGAAGTAGCCGACCGCGATGGTGCGGGTGGCCAGGTAACTGGCGAGCAGGCCGACCACGTACAGCGGGATCACCGCGACGAAACCGGCGATCATGCGGGTGGTGACCAGGAACGGCAGCGAGGGCACGCCCATCACCTCCAGCGCGTCGACCTCCTCGGAGATCCGCATGGCGCCGAGCTGGGCGGTGAAGCCGCAACCGACCGTGGCCGACAGCGCCAGCGCGGCCACCAGCGGCGAGATCTCCCGGGTGTTGAAGTACGCCGAGACGAAGCCGGTGAAGGCGCTGCTGCCGATCTGGTCGAGCGCCTGGTAGCCCTGGAGGCCGACCTCGGTGCCGGTGAAGAAGGTGAGGAAGCAGATCACCCCGACGGTGCCGCCGAGCACGGCGAGCGCGCCGGTGCCGAAGCTGACCTCGGCCAGCAGCCGGATCACCTCGCGGCGGTAGCGGCGCAGGGTGCGCGGCGCCCAGGCCAGGGCGCGCAGGTGGAAGGCGAGCTGCCCGCCCAGGTCGTCGAGATACCGCAGGACCGTCACGTCAGCTCCCCTTCTGCGGGACGACCTGGAAGTACACGGCCGTGACCACGAAGTTCAGCGCGAACAGCAGCATGAAGGTGATCACCACGCTGCGGTTGACCGCGTCGCCGACGCCCTTCGGCCCGCCCTTCGCGGTCATTCCCTGGTGGCTGGCGACCAGCGCGGCGGCGGCACCGAACAGCAGCGCCTTCACCTCGCCGACCAGCAGGTCGGGCAGCTGGCCGAGGGCCTGGAAGCTGGCCAGGTACGCCCCGGGCGTGCCGCCCTGGAGCACCACGTTGAACGCGTAGCCGCCGGTCACGCCGACCACGCTGACCAGGCCGTTGAGCAGCACCGCCACCAGCATCGAGGCGAGCACCCGGGGCACCACGAGGCGGTGGATCGGGTCGATCCCGAGCACCTGCATGGCGTCCAGCTCCTCGCGGATCTTGCGGGCGCCGAGGTCGGCGCAGATGGCCGAGCCGCCGGCGCCGGCGATGATCAGCGCGGTGACGATCGGGCCGGCCTCGCGGACCACGGCGAGCACCGAGGCGGCGCCGGTGAACGACTGCGCGCCGAGCTGGCGGACCAGCGAGCCGAGCTGCAGCGCGATGACCGCGCCGAACGGGATGGAGACCAGCGCGGCGGGCAGGATGGACACCGAGCTGATGAACCAGGCCTGCTGCACGAACTCGCGGACCTGCACCGGCCGGCGGCCCAGCCCGCGCAGGGTGTCCAGGCAGAACGCGAAGAACTCGCCGGTGTTCCGGACGGCGGCGACGGGCGCGCTCACACCGCCACCTCGCTCGGGTCGGCCGCCCGGCTGCCCTCGAACGACCCGGGCGGCGGGGTGACGCCGTGCTCGCGGCACCACTGGCCCGGCGGGCGCTCGGCCCGGCGCGGCTGCCCGTCGGAGGCGGGCAGTTGCAGCGGGATCGGCGGCAGCGGCGGGAGTTCCACGCCGGCCTGCGCCTCGGCCGCGAGCTCCTCGGCGTCCTTCTCCTCGGCCATCCCGATCGGGCCGATCCGCTGGGCGTTGAGGAACTGCCGGACCACCGGCTCGGTGCTGGACAGCAGCATCTCCCGCGGCCCGAACATGGCCAGGTGCCCGTGGTAGATCAGGCCGATGTTGTCCGGCACCGTCCGGGCGGTGTTGATGTCGTGGGTGACGATCAGGAAGGTCGCCTCGGTGCGCTGGTTGAGGTCGACGATGAGCTGGTTGAGGTAGGCGGTCCGCACCGGGTCCAGCCCGGAGTCCGGCTCGTCGAAGAGGATGATCTGCGGGTCGAGGACGAGCGCCCGGGCCAGCCCGGCCCGCTTGCGCATCCCGCCGGAGATCTCGCCGGGCAGCTTGTGCTCGGCGCCGACCAGGCCCACCATCTCCAGCTTCTCGGTGACCACGGCCCGGATCTGCGACTCGGAGCGGCGGGTGTGCTCGCGCAGCGGGAACGCCACGTTGTCGTAGATGGTCATCGAGCCGAACAGCGCGCCGTCCTGGAACAGCACGCCGAACAGCTTGCGGACCTCGTACAGCTCGCGCTCGGAGAGCTTCGGCAGGTCCCGGCCCTCGATGAGGACGGAGCCCCGGTCGGGCCGGAGCAACCCGACCAGCGTCTTGAGGAACACCGACTTGCCCGTGCCGGAGGGTCCCAACAGGACGGAGATCTCCCCGGCGGGCAGGGTCAGGGTGAGGTCCGACCAGACCGGGTGCCCGCCGAAGGACTTGGTCAGTCCGCGTACCGCGACCTCGACGCCCATCGTTCCCCTCCCTTCGTGTCCTACCTGGGACATCGGGCGGGGTCGACCGGACGCAACAACTACTTTCCGTCACGGTCCGGGGACGACCGGCGAGCTATGCAAAACCCCGGAGGTGTCGATAACGTGCCGGAAACCGGCCGGCGATGAGGATGTTCCACGAACGCCATGACGACAGTGATCGAGTCCGAACTCGTCCGCCGGGCCGCCGCGGGCGACCCGGCGGCGGTCGAGGAGCTGCTCGTCGGCGTACGTCCGGGCCTGGTCCGCTACTGCCGGGCCCGGCTGGGCCGGGTGGGCGGGGCGTACACCACCGCCGACGACGTGGCCCAGGAGGTGTGCGTGGCCGTGCTGCGCGCGCTCCCCCGCTACCGCGAGCAGGGCGTCCCGTTCGCCGCGTTCGTCTACGGCATCGCCGCGCACAAGGTGGCCGACGCCCAGCGCTCCGCCGTCCGCGACGCCGCGGTCACCCCCACTGACACTCCCGTCGAGCGACCGGACGCCGCACCGGGTCCCGAGCAGCAGGCGATGGCGAGCGACCTTGCCCGGCGGCTGTCCGCCCTGCTCGACCGGCTCCCCGACGTGCAGCGGGAGATCATCCTGCTGCGGGTCGCGGCGGGGCTGTCCGCGGAGGAGGTCGGCGGCATCGTCGGCATGTCGGCGGCGGCGGTCCGGATGGCCCAGTCCCGCGCCCTGACCCGGCTCCGTACCCTGGCCGGGGGCTCACTGGACGAGGTGGCGGCATGACCGGGCGAACGCCGGGCGACGGCGACGACGCGATGGACCTGGGGACCATCGCGCGCGACGACGCGCTGCTCGACGCGCTCGGCCGCGGCGAGGCCCCGCCCGAGGGCGACGCGCTCGCCGGGCTGCTCGCCCTCTGGCGGGCCGAGTTCGCCGAGGAGCCGGCAACCGCGGTACGCCCCGGCGCGCCGGCCCCCGCCGACGAGGCGCCCGCTCGACGGGCGGTCCGCCGCCCCCGCCCCTGGACGCTGCGGCTGGCGGCCGCCGCCGTGGCGCTGCTGGCGCTGGTCTCCGGGCTCGGCATCGGCAGCCGCGACGCCGGACCGGGCAGCCCGCTCTGGTCGCTGACGCGGCTGCTGCACCCGCAGCAGGCCGAGGTCCGCGGCATCGAGGACACCGTCGACCGGGCCCGGACGGCCCTGGACGCCGGCCGGCTGGACGACGCCGATGCGCTGGTCGCGCAGGGCCGCCGGGACCTCGCCCGGGTCGAGGACCCGGCGGCCGTCACGCGGTTGGGCGCCGCGCTCGACCTCCTGGCCCACGACCTGGCGGCGGCCCGGGCGACGACCGCGCCGCCGACCACCGCGCCGGCCGGCACCGCCCCGGCCACCCCCGCGCCCACCGCCGTGCCGAGCCCCACCGTCGGCGGTACGTCCCGGCCGGCTCCCGCCACCTCGGGTGGCACGCCGAGGTCCGGGTCGAATCGTCCGCCGACCCCGGCCGGCAGTCCGCTGCTGCCGCTGCCCCGGCTGCCGCTGCCGCTGCCGTCGGTGTCGGTGTCCGGGCTTCCACTGCCCGAGCTGCCGCTGCCCACCGGTGGCGCGCTGCTCGACTGAGCGCGTCCGCGCGATTAACCGGCACTCGGTTACTGTGCTGCCGTGAGCAGCGCAGCGACGGCCGCCACGACCGTCACCGAGGGACGCCCGGCGCGGATGACCACGAGCCGGCGGCTGAGCGTCATGATGCTGGGGATGACCGTGCTGGTGCTCACCGGCGGCGGGGTGGGCGCGGTGGCGCTGTCCCACACCGCGGCGGTCTCCAACCGGCTGGCCGACCACATCTCCCCGGCCCGCACCGCGGTGAGCCGGCTGGAGAGCGGGCTGCTGGAGCAGGTGGCGGCGGTCCGCGGGTACGTCGTCACCGGCGACCCAGAGGTGCTGCGCCCGTACGACGAAGGAGTGGCCGCCGAGCGCGCGACCGCTCAGCGGGCCCGCGACCTGCTCGCCGGCGAGCCGGACGCGCGCCGTGAGCTGGACACGGCGCTGGTCCTCGCGGAGCGCTGGCGGGCCGAGTACCCGGCCCGGCTGATCGCCGCCCGGCGGGCCGGCACGGGCGCGGCGGAGCTGGCGCCGGTGGTGCGGCAGGCCGGGGTCGCGTTCGAGGCCGCGCAGGCGGCGCTGACCGGCCTGGAGGCCCGGCTGGACCGGGAACAGGCGGCCGGCCGGGCCGACCTGGACGGGGCCCGCGCGCTGCGGGACCTCCTCTTCGTGGCGATCCTGGCCACCCTGCTGCTGTCCAGCATCGTCATCTCGGTGCTGGTCCGCACCACGGTGCTGCGCCCGCTGGACCGGCTGGGCGCCTCGGTGCGGCGGGTCGCCGGCGGCGATTTCGAGCACCGCCTCGCCCCGGAGGGGCCGGCCGACATCGCCCGGCTCACCGCCGACGTGGAGACCATGCGGCAGCGGGTGGTAGACGCGTTGCACACCAGCCGCCGCCACCGGGACGCCCTCGAACAGCAGGCCGCCGAGCTGCGCCGGTCCAACGAGGACCTGGAGCAGTTCGCCTACGTGGCCTCGCACGACCTGCAGGAGCCGCTGCGCAAGGTGGCGTCGTTCTGCCAGATGCTGCACCGCCGCTACGCCGACCAGCTCGACGACCGGGCCCGGCAGTACATCGGGTACGCGGTGGACGGGGCGACCCGGATGCAGAACCTGATCAACGACCTGCTGGCGTTCTCCCGGATCGGCCGGGTCTACAGCGACGACCGGGAGGTGGACCTGGCCGCCGTCCTCGCCCAGGCCGAGTCGAACCTCTCCCACCCGATCGCCGAGGCGGGCGCCGAGATCGTCGCGGACCGGCTGCCCGTGGTGCACGGCGACCCGACGCTGCTCACCATGCTCTGGCAGAACCTGCTCGGCAACGCGGTGAAGTTCCGCCACCCCGACCGGGCGCCCCGGGTCCGGGTGGCGGTCACCGAGGACGAGGCCGGCTGGGAGTTCGCCGTGGCGGACAACGGCATCGGCGTCGACCCCCGCTACGCCGACAAGATCTTCCTGATCTTCCAGCGGCTGCACCCCCGGGGCTCCTACGACGGGACCGGGATCGGGCTGGCCATCTGCAAGAAGATCATCGAGTACCACGGCGGCACGCTGCGGCTGGACGACGGATACGCCGAGGGCGCCCGGTTCGTCTTCACCCTGCCGAGGCCGGCCGCGACGGTCGCCGTGCCCGAGCAGGCGGGCGAGCGGGCACCGGTGGCCCCGGCCTGAGCGCGGGGCCACCGGCCGCGGCTCAGCCGGCGGGGCGCTCCCGGTCGGCGGCCCGGCCCAGCGCCACCATCCGCAGCGTCTCCTCGCGCCGGCGCACCAGCAGCACCCCGGCCAGGAAGGTGACCGGCGGCACGAGCACGAGCATGAGCCACTGGGCCGGCACCAGCGCGATGGTGTGTCCCATGTGCACGGTGGACACCGCCCACCCGGCCAGCGCGGTGTCGATGACCAGAGCCAGCGCGGCGACCGGCGCCAGCAGGACGGCGATCCGCCGGCGGACCGGCCGGTCCAGGGTTGCCAGGGCGGCGACGGCGGCCAGGGCCGCGGCGGCGAGCCCGGCGACGTAGAGCCAGATCACCAGCTCGCTGCGGGCTTCCAGGTCGTACAGCACGTAGACGGGGTGGCTGTCGGCGGAGACCTGGAAGGATGGCCGGGTCAGCCGGCTGACCGCCAGGACCGACACCACCGCGAGGCACGCGGCCACCAGCACCGCCAGCCGGCGCACGCCGAGGACCGCGACGGCCCGGCGAGCCGGGGCGGGCACGGTGAGTGCGGCCGAGGCCACCACGGCGAGGGCGAACTGGGGCAGGGTGTCGACCACGTATGTCGGCTGGTCGCCCACCCCCGGCCCGACCAGCACGAGCCATCCGCCGACCCCGGCCCAGGCCAGGCCGGCGGCCACGCGGGGCAGCCCGGCCAGCGCGGTCACCGCCACCGTCGCCCAGCCGGCCACGCGCAGCCAGTCGACCAGGTCGGGGGCGGCCGGGCGCACCGGCGGCGGCAGGGACGGGTCCAGCAGAAGCTGGTCGAGCAGGTTGCGCCCGGCCCCGGCGCAGAGGACCAGCGCCACCAGGACGCCGGTGACGGCGGCGGCGTCGGCCCAGGCCGGCTCGGTGAACCCCCGTGCGCCCACCCTCAGCCGGGCCCGCAGGCCGGCGCCGACCAGGTCGACCGTGTCCCGCGGCCCGGGCCGGGTCTGCCCGGGCCGCGCGCCGGCCAGGAGGACGGCCACCATCTCCTCCTCGTACACCCGGCGGTGTTCCCAGGGGTGGACGGCGAGCAGCCGGCGGTAGCGGCGTTCCAGCTCGGCGGCGCTCACGCCACCCCTCCCCCGGGCAGCAGGCCGGCGGCGCGCAGCCGGCGGCCGGCGGTGTCGGCGTTGCGGCGCAGCCGGGCCGCCTCGTCGGCGAGCCGGGTCGCGCCCAGCGCGGTGAGCCGGTAGTAGCGGCGCAGCCGGGACTGCACGACCTCCTCGCGCTCGACCTCGATGAGGCCGTCGGCGCGCAGCCGGTCGAGGGCGGCGTAGAGGGTGCCGGCGCGCAACCGGACCCGCCCGTCGGAGATGCGCAGCACGTCCTCGATGACCGCGTAGCCGTGCCGGGGTGTCTCGGCGAGCGCGGTGAGGACCAGGAACGTCGGTTCCCGTAGGGGGCTGTCGGTCATGCCGGCGAGCATATACCGGCTATCGGTATATACGCCGCCCCGTCATGATGCCGGCCGGCGCCCGTCCCCGTCGGCGGCGGCCGCGGCGACGTTCTCCGTGACCGGCCCGAGCGCCGGACCCGCCTGCTCCGCCCGGCCCGGCCCGGCCTGCTCCGTCGCGCCCGGCCCGGCCGGTGCGGCCTGCTCGGTGCCCCCGCCGGCGAGCCGGTCGAAGAAGCGCAGAAGCTCGACGGGGAACGGCATGACCAGGGTGCTGTTCTTCTCCGCCGCCACATCCACCACCGTCTGGAGCAGCCGCAGCTGGTACGCCCCCGGCGTGTTCGCCATCGCCCGCGAGGCGTCGGCGAGCCGCCGCGACGCCTGGAACTCGCCGTCCGCCGCGATCACCCGGGCCCGGCGTTCCCGCTCCGCCTCGGCCTGCCGGGACATCGACCGCTTCATCCCCTCCGGCAGCGACACGTCCTTGACCTCCACCCGCTCGATGAGCAGGCCCCACGGCTTCTCGGTGGGCGCGTCGATGACCGTCTTCAGCTCCGCGTTGATCCGGTCCCGGTCCCGCAGCAGCGTGTCCAGATCCGCCTTGCCGATCACCGACCGCAGCGCGGTCTGCGCGACCTGCAGCACCGCCGACGGGTAGTCGCGGACGTTGACCAGGGCCTTCACCGGGTCGACCACCCGGTAGTAGACGACCGCGTCGACGGTGAGCGTGACGTTGTCCCGGGTGATCACCCCCTGCGCGGGCACCCCGATCACCGTGGTCTGCATGCTCACCCGCACCATCCGGTCGGCGACCGGAATGATCAGCTGGAAGCCGGGCTGCCGGATGCGCTCCAGCACCCGGCCGAACCGGAACACCACGCCACGCTGGTACTGCTGCACCAGACGGATGCTCAGCGAGGCCACGAGCACCACGAGCACCACGACGATGACCAGCACGACGACGGCGGCGGCTGCCATGGTCTCCCTCGATCCCGGAGGCGCCCGCCTCCCGGCGGCGCGCGTACCCGCTCCCCGGCGCTTCACGCCTGCCGCGCTTCACGAGTGCGCGCTTCACGCCTGCCGCCGGGCCCGCACCGGTTCCGCCGGGCGCGGCATGGCCGCGGTGCCCGTGACCCGCACCCGGCCATCCCGCCGCCGCCGCTGTGAATCTTGGCGACCGTTAGCAGCGCACGGAAACCCTCCAAGATCGGACTGTGCGCCCTGGTTAGTCCTGCGTCGGGCGGTGCTCGGCGATCCACCGCTCCACGTCCCGCTTGCGCCAGACCTTGCCCATCTGGAGAACGGCGACCGGGTCGGGAAAGCCCTTCGCGTTCGTGATGACGTTGACACGCTGGCGGCTGATGCCGCCGAGCATGTCCCGAATCTCCGCCGCGCCGACGAGGCCGTACACATGGCCGGCTGCCTGTTCGACGCCGCGGGCGACCTGTACCGCCTCAACCCCGACGATATGCCCGGCGCGGATGCCTTGTATGTGCGGTTCGTGGGGTGGACACGGCGACGGCTGGTCGAGTGAGCCCTCGTCGCGTCGGGTTCAGAAGCGGCGGGCGGTCGGGATGCCGCGGGGTGGGGCCTGGCGCAGCAGCCAGACCGGGTTACTCGCCCCGACGATCTCCCCACCGCGCCCCCGGACCTGGGTGCGGAGGTACGCGCCGACGCCCACCTCCACCGGCACGTCGTGCCAGCCCTCGCGGAGCTGCCGCCACGGGACCTGTCCGACCCGGATCGCCGGGGTCGGGTCCGCGACGCCGGCCAGGTCGACCGTGCCGGTGACCACCTCCAGGGTGGCGCCGGCCGGCAGGTCGGTGGCGCGCAGCCGCACGGTCGGGTCGGTGGCGTCGGTCGTCACCACGGCGCCCATCGCGCTGCGCCCGCCGAACTCCAGGTCGAGAGCGCCCCGGTAGCGGGCCAGGTCGGTGAACCAGGCCTGCCCGGCGCGCAGCGCCGCCACCAGGTCGTCGCGGCCGGTAGAGGCCGCCCAGACGTACGTGACGTGCCGGTCCCGCCCGGCCCGCCAGTCGGTGCCGTCGTGGTCGTCCGTCACGCCGACGGCGGTGACCGGGATGGCGTTGCGAGCCGCCACGTCGTACGCCCAGAGGTGGTCGTCGACCGGATCGCGACCGATCTCGATCAGGTCGACGCCGAGCGCGTGCCGCTCCACCAGCAGCCGGGCGAGGGACTCGCGGCGTTCCACGTCGAGGGGGTGGTTCCAGCAGACCACCCCGCCGTGACCGTGCAGGAACTCCACCATCCGTTCGGTCGCCCCGACGTCGTTGTCCCGGTACGGCGGGGACGGGAAGGACGGCAGCGTCTGATCGCCGCCGAACCAGTTGAGGTGCCGGACCATTGACACCTCGTAGGCGCGGTGGTGGGTGACCCCCGGGTACGCCCCGGCGTAGCCGCGCAGCACCTCGGCGCGCAGCTCCTCGCCGGCCTGCCCGGCGCGCCGGGCCCGGTCGAAGACCAGCCGGTCGACCACGAACGCGCCGCGGGCGCCGGAACCGACCTGTACTCCGAGGCGCAGCCCGCGCAGCGAGTTGTCCCCGGCGACCAGGTCCGGCCAGAGGCGCCGCACGTCGGCCAGCAGGTCGAGGGTGTGCCGCCGCCAGGCGCCGGCCGGGGCGGGCAGGTCGACGGTGCCGTGCCGGCCGTCGGCGCGGTGCCGGGTCGCGGTCGCCGCGCCGAGGCGGTAGCGGACCACGAGCTGGCCGGCGGGGCGGCCGGCGCCGGCCGGGTGGTGGGACAGCGCGATCTCGACGATCAGCGCGGCGTCCGGGCCCGCGGACTCGGGCAGCACGTCGAGGTGCAGGGTGGTGTCGGAGATGTTCCCCGTGTGCGTCCAGTTCCAGGCCCTGCCGGCGTACCAGAAGGTGCCGGCGCCGGCGGCGGTGAGCCGCAGCGCGCTGCTGCCGGCGTCCTCGTCGGCGGCGTGCGGAGCGGGCACGAAGTCGGCGGCGGAGGCGGTGAGCCGGCCCTCGGTGGACGCCTGCCAGGTCCAGGCGAGCCCGCCCTCGGGCTCCTCGGGGCCGTCGAAGTGGACCATTCGGCGGTGGTCGTGGGCGGCGACGCGGAAGTCGTGGTCGGTCCACCAGAGCACGTCGACGGCATTGCGGCGGGCCTGGTCGAGGTGGGCGGCGTAGCTGGCGACGCCCTCGCTGAACGAGGCGTGCAGGTGCATGGCCATGCTGATCGGCCGCCGTCCGCGTCCCGGTGATGGCGGGTCGCCGGTGGCGGCCAGGCCGACCGGCACGCTGATCCCGGCGACCGCGAGGCCACCGGCGGCGGCGAGCAGGCTCCGCCGGTCCAGCCGCGCCCGATCGCCCATGCCGCTCCCCCGCTCCCCTGCCGGCCCGGGCCAGCGTACGGGCGGCGGCACCGGCCCGGCATCCGGCGATCGTGCGGGCGACGGCGGACCGTCGGGTCAGGCGGCGTGGCGGACGGGCCGTCAGGATAAGGCAGCGCAGCGGGAGGGCTTGTCGGGTCAGGCGGCGTAGCGGGTGGCCAGGTCGACGACCCGGCGGGCGGCGGCCACCATGGCCCGGTCGGCGAACCGCCCGTCGGGCAGCACCACGGTGCCGGAGTCGCGCAGCTGCGCGTCGGCGATCGCGGCGAGGAGTTCCCGGGCCCGGTCCACCTCCCGGTCGGCCGGGCGGAACGCGTCGGCGATTGCCGGCAGCTGGCGTGGGTGGATGGCGGCCCGGCCGAGGAAGCCGAGCCGCCGGCCGGCCGCGCAGGAGGCGGCCAGGCCGTCCAGGTCGGCCACGTCGGCGTACACCGACATGGCTGGCGGCGGCAGGCCGGCCGCGCGGGCCGCGACCACGATCCGGCCGCGGGCCCAGAGCAGGCCCTCGTCGTCGGCGACGCCCAGGTCGGAGCGGAGGTCGGCCTCGCCGAGCCCGAGCGAGGCCACCGCCGGGTGGGCGGCCGCGATGGCGTACGCGGACTCCAGCCCGACGGCCGACTCGACCAGCGGGTGCAGCGGGGTGTCGACCCGGGCGGCCACGGCGGCCACGGTCGTCGGTGACTCCACCTTGGGCAGGCGCAACCCGGCCAGCCCCGGCCGGCCGACGACGGCGGCCAGGTCGGCGTCGAGGTCCGGACCGGTCAGCTCGTTGACCCGGACCTGCACGGGCAGCGGCTGCGGGTCGGCCAGGAACTCGGCGACGGCGTCGCGGGCGTACGCCTTGCGGCCGGCCACGACGGCGTCCTCCAGGTCGAGGATGACCGCGTCGGCGCCGGCGGCGACCGCCTTGGCGAACCGGTCCGGCCGGTCCCCGGGCACGTAGAGCCAGGTGAGCAGCATCAGATCACCCCGCGCTCGCGCAGCGCGGCCAGCTCGTCGCCGGTCAGGCCCAGCGCGCCGAACACCGCGTCGGTGTCCTGGCCGTGGCGGCGGCCGGCGTGCCGGATCTCCCCCGGGCTGTCCGACATCCGGAACGGCACGTTCTGCATCCGCACCTCACCCAGTTCCTCGTCGGGGACGGTGACGACGGTGCCGAGCGCCGCGTACTGCGGGTCGGCGAGGATGTCCCGCACGTCGTAGACGGGGGCCACGGCGGCCTGGGCCGACTCGAACGCGGCCACCACCTCGTCCCGGTCCCGCTTCGCCACCCACGCGCCGACCGCCGCGTCGAGTTCGTCGGCGTGCGCGGCCCGGCCGCTGCCGGTGGCGAACCACGGCTCGTCCACCAGTTCCGGGCGGCCGACGAGGCGGACCACCCGCTCGGCGATGCTCTGCGCGCTGGTGGACACGGCCACCCACCGCCCGTCGGCGCACCGGTAGGTGTTGCGGGGCGCGTTGTTGTTGGACCGGTTGCCCAGCCGGGGCTGCACGTAGCCGAGCTGGTCGTACCAGGTGATCTGCGGGCCGAGCATCGCCATGATCGGCTCGATGATGGCCAGGTCGACCACCTGACCCCGGCCGGTGAGGTCGCGCCCGCGCAGGGCCAGCATGACCGCGTACGCGGCGGCGAGCGCGGTGACCGAGTCGGCCAGCCCGAACGGGGGCAGGGTCGGCGGCCCGTCGGGTTCCCCGGTGGCCGCGGCGAACCCGCTCATCGCCTCGGCGAGAGTGCCGAACCCGGGCCGGGGCGCGTACGGGCCGACCTGCCCGAAGCCGCTGATCCGGGCGATGACCAGCCGCGGGTTGACCGCGTGCAGTTCGTCCGGGCCGAGACCCCAGCGTTCCAGCGTGCCGGGGCGGAAGTTCTCCACCAGCACGTCGGCGTCGGCGAGCAGCCGGCGCAGCAGTTCCCCGCCCTGCGGGTCGGAGAGGTTGAGGGTGACCGTCCGCTTGTTGCGGCCGAGCACCTTCCACCACAGGCCGACGCCGTCGCGGGCGGGGCCGTGCCCCCGGGACGGGTCCGGCTTGGCGGGGTGCTCCACCTTGACCACGTCGGCGCCGAAGTCGCCGAGGAACGCGGCGGCCAGCGGGCCGGCGAAGAGGGTGGCCAGGTCGACCACCTTGACGCCGTGCAGCGGGGCGGTCGTGGTCATGGCGTCCCCTTCGTGGGGTCGACGGCGGCGAGGAACACGTCCCCGTTGCCGAGCGCGGCGCCGCCCGCGGGCGTGCCGGCGGTGCGGCCGCTGACCAGCAGCCGGCCGTCGGGCGCGACGGTGGCGTAGACGTTCTCCTCGCCGAACGGGTCGGCCGCGTCGTCGCGGGCGGTGCCGTACTGGGCGACGGCGACCTGCCGGCCCCTGGCGTCGAGGCGCAGGGTGAGCACGTCCGCGCCGCCGGCCGGCACGCCGAGGGTGCTGCCGGTGAACCCGACCACCGCGACGGAGCCGTCGGCGAGGGCCAGCACGTCGGTGCCGGCGTCCGCGCCGCGCCCGCCGGTGACGGTCCGCCAGCGCGGCGCGCCCGTGGCCGTGTACGCCACGGTCAGCACGTCGCCGGCGGTGGCGCCGGTGGCCACCACCTGGCCGGCGCCGGTGACGGTGACGCCGCCGAGCAGGTCGTCCCCGGCGCCCCCGGCCACGGTCACCCAGTCGCGGGTGCCGTCGGGGGTGAACCGGGCGAGCCAGCCGTCGGCGCCGCCGAGCGGCGTGGTCCCGGGCAGCGCGCCGGAGGTGCCGCCGGCCACGTAGACGCCGTTCGCGTCGGCCGCGACGGCGTACGCCTTGTCCTCGCCGGGGCCGCCGAACTGCCGCGTCCAGGCGAGCGTGCCGTCCGGGGCGATCCGGGCGAGCACCGCGTCCTTGTCGCCCGCGCTGGTCCCGCCGAACGCGCCGCTGGTGTAGCCGGCGACGTAGGCGCCGCCGTCGGGGGCGCCGGTGATCGCGTAGAACCGGTCGGCCTTCGCGGGGTCGCCGGCCTGGGTGAGCCAGGCCCGCTGCCCGGTGGCCGTCAGCTTCGCCACGAACGCGTCGTCGGCGGGGCTGCCCGGGTGCCGGCCGTCGAGGTCGCCGCGGGTGTACCCGGCGGTGAGCACGCCGCCGTCGGGCAGCGGCACCGTCCCGTAGAGCCGGTCGTTGGCGGCGGTGCCGAACTGGTTGGTCCAGCGGACCGTGCGCCGGTCGGCGGCGAGCCGGGTGACCACCGCGTCGAGGCCGCCGGCGTACGGCTGGCCGGCGACGGCGGCGGAGGCTGCGTAGCCGAGGGTGACGTCGCCGTCGGGGTGGGCTGCGACCCCGCCGGCCCAGTCGGCGCCGGCGGTGCCGTGCAGCGGGGCGGGCAGCCCGGCCGGCGGGGTGACGCTGAGCGTGGCGGCCAGATGCTTCAGGCCGTCGACGAAGGCGGGCCGCCAGACGTCCCAGTCGTGCCCGCCGTCGAGGACGCGGAACTCGGCGGCGACGCCGTCGGCGCGGCGGACGGTGTTGTAGAGGGTGGCGGCCTCGTAGTCGAGGTCGTGCGCGGCGTCGGCCGGGTCGGGGTTGGCCCACTCGTCGTCGCCGACGGCGATGAACATCCGCACCGGCGACTCCGGGTCGAGGCCGGGGAGCAGGGCCGGGTAGTTCAGCCGCTCGTACACCTCGTCGGAAAAGAGGTCGTCGCCGTCGCCGAACGCGCCGAACTCGCGGGCCGAGGAGTCCGCCGGCGGCAGCGGCCGGTAGATGGCGGGGCTGAGCACCAGCGCGTTGGCGAAGAGGTCCTGGTGGGCCAGGGCGTAACGCAGCGCGCCGGCGCCGCCCATCGAGTAGCCGCCGACCAGCCGGGCGTTGCGGTGGGCGGCGGTGCGGTACGTGGCGTCGACATGCGCGACGAGGTCGCGGGTGAACCCGGTCTCCACCGGCCGGCCCGGACGGTCGGCGCCGGTGTACGCGGAGTCCACGTACCAGTTGCCGCGCTCGCTCCACGGCGCGTCTGGCAGCACGGCGATCACCGGCGGCACCTCGCCGTCGGCGATCAGCCGGTCCAGGTCGCTCTTCACCCGGGTCCACGCCTGCATGGTGTCGCCGCGCCCGTGCAGCAGGTAGAGGACCGGGAAGCGGGTGCCGGCGTTCGCCGCGTCGGCGTAGCCGTGCGGCAGGTAGACGGTGTAGTCGATGGCGGCGCCCAGGGCCGGCGAGGGGGCGGCGGCGGTGGTGAGGGTGCCGGACCGCTCCTTGCCGGCGACGGCGGTCTCCGGCGCGAGGCCGGCCAGCCCGACGGCGGTCAGCAGGGCGACGAGGGCGGCGCCGGGGCGCCAGGCTCTTCTCATCGGAGGGCTCCTTCGGGCAGGTCGGCGGCGCAGCGGAAGCCGATCGAGGTGGAGCGGCCCAGGCCGGCGCCGGTGAGCAGCAGCTTCACCGACACGTCCGGCGGCTGCGGGCCCCCGTCGAGATACCAGTCGGAGCCCTCCGCCCGGTAGGCGCAGCCGCCCTTGAGGATGACGAACCGGGTCCGCCCGTCGGAGTGCTCGCTCTCGGTCAGGTTCCACACCAGGGGTTCCCGCCGGGCCAGCAGGCCCGCCTCGGCGGCCACCTGCCACTCGTCCTCGGTGGGCAGCCGCAGCCCGGCCCAGTCCGCGTACGCCCGGGCGTCGGCGAGGTCGACCCCGGTGACCGGGGCGTCTGCGGGGCCCTGCCCGGCGGTGAACCGTTCCGGCCGGACCGGCCGGTAGCCGGTGGCGGCGAGGAAGCGCGCGTACTGGCCGTGGGTGACCTCGTGGGTGTCGATGGCGAAGCGGCCGAGCCGGACCTGGCGGCGCAGCGTGCCGGTGTGGTGCAGGCGCGGCGGCAGCGGCTTCCACTCGTCGACGTACGGGGCCTCGCCGTAGAGGCCGGTCTCCCGGACCCGGTGGTGCACGGTCAGCTCGTGCCGGCCACCGGAGAGGGTCACCATGCCGTCGGGCAGGGCCGCGAGCGGCGACCACGGGGTGCGGGCGCGCACGGCGGCCCGGGCCGGGAAGGACGGGTCCCCGGTCGGCGGCTCGTGCCGGAGCACCGGGGTGTCGGTGGCGACCACCGCGGCGATCGCCCCGGCGGGCAGCGGCCCGCCGACGGCCACCCGGCCGTCCTCGAGTTCGGTGACGGCCAGCTCGGCGCCGGTGACCAGGTCGACGAAGCGCCCCGGCCGGGCGTCGGTGAGCAGCCAGGGGCCGTCGTGGTCGGCGCCCCGGTTGACCACCGTCCACAGCGGCTGGTCGTGGGTCCAGCGGGAGGCGTACACCTGGCCGGCGCCGGGGTGGTCGGCGAGCGGGACCCAGTCCTCGGCGCGCAACCACGCGGCGTGGCTGGCCTGCACCCGGCGCATGGCCCGCAGCACGGCCCGGTCCCGCTCGTTCCAGCCGACCCAGACGCCGAAGACGCTCTCCCACACCAGCACACCGCAGCCGTTGAGCCAGGCCGAGTGCAGCTCGTCGAGGTGGTCCCGGTGCCAGCGGCGGGTGTGGTGCAGGACGTGCCGGCGTTCGAACCACTTGGCCCGCAGCACGCCCGGGGTGTCCGAGTCGGCGAACCACTGCGCCCAGGACATGGCGTGGTCGGCGATCCGGGCCAGCGGCACCCGGCTCTCCCCCTCCAGGACCAGGCCGGGGCGGACGGCGTCGAGGGCCTTGCGCAGCTCGCCGGCGCCCTCCTTCAGGGTGTCCAGGAAGACGCCGTCGACGCCCAGCCGGCCGGCCAGCGCGGCGACCTCCTCGGCGTCCGCGCCGGGCTCCCGCCTCGTGCCGGTGTCCCACGGGTTGTAGTCGACGAACACCCGGACGCCGGCGGCTTGGAACGCGCGCACCACCTCGGGCAGCTCGGGCACGTCGCGGTACCAGTCGAACTGGTTGCGCTCGTCCAGCCCGATCACCGGGTACGCGTGCCAGAGCACCACCCCGTCGAAGCCGCCGAAGTCGCGCCGCGCCGCGTCGAGGAACGCCGCCACGGTGAACTCGCCGCGGTCGTGGTCGTACAGCGTCTCGTCCCAGAGCCAGGCGAGGCAGACGCTGAAGCAGTCCCCGGCGATCTCGTCGTAGTGCGCACCGGTGTAGCCGAGCCGGCCGCGGGCGTCGGCCCGCCACCGGGTGAGCTGCTCCCGCCAGGCGGGCCAGTCGGCGGGGTCGTCGGGGGCGGCGAAGATCTTCGCCTCGTCCAGGGTGGTCAGGTCCGCGTGCCCGCCGAGCGGGACCTCGGTGGGCCGGTCGATCGGCCGGGGCACGTACGGGTTGAAGCTCACTCGACCCCTCCGTAGGTGGCGGCGGACAGCGCGTCGATGGCGGCCCGTTCGGGCAGGGCGGTGGACGCACCGGGGCGCTCGGCGCAGGCCGCGCCGGCGGCGCACGCCCAGCGCAGCACGGCGGTGGCCGTGTCCCCGGTGAGCCCACCGCGTTCGGCCAGGGCGACCGCGAGAGCGCCGGTGAACGCGTCGCCGGCGGCCGTGGTGTCCACCGCGTCGACCTTCGGGGCCGGCACCTCGATCCGGGCGCCGTCGGAGTCGGCGTAGGCGGCGCCGCGCGCGCCGAGGGTGAGCACCACCCGGGGCACCAGGTCGACCAGCGAGTCGAGCAGCGCCGCCGGCTCGTCGGTGAACACCCCGGCGACGACCGCCGCCTCGTGCTCGTTGACCACCAGCACGTCGACCAGGTCGAGCAGTTCGGTGGGCAGCGGCCGGGCCGGGGCGGCGTTGAGCACCACGGCGGCGTCACCGGCGCGGGCCCAGCCGGCGGCCCGGGTGACCTCCGACAGCGGCACCTCCAGTTGCAGCAGCAGCACGCCGGCCGCCGCCACCGTGGCGCGGTCGGCGTCGTCGAGGGTCAGCGCGGCGTTCGCGCCGGGTGCGACCACGATGCAGTTCTCCGCCGCGTGGTCGACCGCGATCAGCGCGACCCCGGACGGCCCGTCGACGGTCCGCAGGCCGGCGACGTCGACACCGGCGCCGGCCAGGTTGTCCCGCAGCAGCCCGCCGAACCCGTCGCCGCCGATCGCGCCCACGAAGGCGCAGTCCGCGCCGGCCCGGGCGGCGGCGACCGCCTGGTTGGCGCCCTTCCCGCCGGGCACCATCCGGAAGTCGTCGCCGAGCACCGTCTCGCCGGGACGGGGCAGCTGCGGCGCGGTGACCACCAGGTCCAGGTTGGCGCTGCCGACCACCACCACCCGGGCGCTCATGCGGCACTCCGCACCGAAAGGGCCAGGGTCCGGTCGGCGAGGGCGTCGAAGCCGATGCCGTCGAAGCCGGCGATGCTGCTGGCCAACCGGTTGCGCAGCGGCGCGACCCAGCGCCCCGGCAGCCGGGCGGCGCCGGTGAGCGCCCCGGTGACCGCGCCGACGGTGGCGCCGTTGGAGTCGGTGTCCCAGCCGCCGGCCACCACCGCGCAGATGGACCGTTCCAGGTCGCCCCGCCCGTACGCCAGGGCCGCCGCGACCAGGGCGGCGTTGTTGCGGACGTGCACCCAGTGCAGGTGGCCGTGCCGCGCGTAGAGGGTGTCCACGATGCTCTCCCAGTCGTCACCCCCGGCACCGAGGGCGCGCGCCTCGCGGACGGCGGCGGTGAACCGGCTGCCCGGGGGCAGCACCGACTCGCCGGCGTCCAGCACGGCGTCGACGTCGCCGGCGACCGGCGCCGCCGCGGCCATGGCGGCCACCCAGATCGCCCCGTACGCGCCGGCCCGGACGTGGCTCACGGCCGCGTCGCGCCAGGCGGCCTCGGCGGCCCGGTCGGGGCGGCCGGGGTTGGTCCAGCCGTACACGTCGGTGCGGATCTGCGCGCCGATCCACTCCCGGAACGGGTTGTGCCGGCGGGCGGTGTCCGGCGGGGTGAGGCCGAGCAGCAGGTTGCGGTAGGCGACCCGCTCGGCGGTGAAGACCCGCCCGGCGGGCAGCCAGTCCAGCCAGGCCTGGGCCACGTCGGCGCTGGTGAAGCCGGGACCGTGGGTCTCCAGGACGCGCAGCGCCAGCAGCGGGAAGTTGAGGTCGTCGTCCTCGGGCATGCCGGCGATGTTCTCGGCGAGGCTGGTCGGGGCGCTGCGGCGGTTCCACGGCCAGCGGGCGGCCACGTCGGCCGGCAGCCCCTGCGCCGTGAACCAGTCGCGCAGCGGCCACCGGCCGGTGGCGGAGAGGATCTCCCGGATTCCGTGACGGGGGATCTTCTCCACCGGCTTGCCGAGCAGGCAGCCCGCCGCCCGGCCGAGCCAGGCGCCGTGCAGCCGGTCCCGCTCGACGGTGGTCGGCAGGTCCCACGCGCCCGGCCAGGTCTTGCGGACCCCGTCGAGGTCGTCCGGCTCGTCGGCCGCGTCCGGGCCGGGCAGCGCGTCGGCGGCGTCGAGCAGGTCGACGGCGAGGGCCCGCAGCGCCGGCGGCGCCGGCACCGGCGAGGCCCCGGTGACCGGGGCCGTGACGTCGCCGCCGGCCGCCGCCCAGCGGTCGGCCAGGGCGGTGACGTCGCGGCCCTCGTCGCGGCTCGCGGCCAGTTCGTGCGGCAGCAGGTCCTCCGGCTGCACCCAGCTCAGCCGCAGCCCGGCCGCCGGCGTCCCGGCAGCGCTCATGCCAGCCCGCCGAACCGCTCGGCGCGCCGGGCGAAGCGCTCCCGGTCGCGGTCGAACACCTCGGTGGCGACCCCGGCGAGGACCCGGGCGGGCTCGACCAGGTCGGTGCGGGACGCGGTCGCGACCACCTCCGACCACTCGGCCGGCACCGCCGCCGCGCCGCCGAGCGCCCCGGCGATCGCGCCGGCCATGGTGGCGGTGGAGTCGGCGTCCCGGCCGTAGTTCACCGAGCCGAGCACGGCCGCCCGGTAGTCGCCGCCGGCCACCACGAGCATGCCCAGCGCCACCGGCAGTTCCTCGATGGCGTGCAGCCGGCTCGGGCGGCGGGCGCCCAGGCCGGGGCTGCGGTACTCCTCCCCCACGGTGTCGTAGGGGGCCACCGCGGCGCGCAGCGCCGGGATGGCGGCCTTCCAGTCGTCGTGCCCGCGGGCCTCCTTGACCACCGCGTCGATGGCGGCGCGGGTGCCGTCGCGGGCCAGGTCGAGGGTGGCGGCCACGACGTCGTCGACGCTCGCGCCGGGGGTCGCGGCGGCGGCGACCGCGGCGGCGAAGACCGCCGCGGCCTCCCGGCCGTAGCTCTGCTGGTGCGCCCCGGCGATCTCCACGGCCTCGGCGTACGCCCCGGCCGGGTCACCGGCGTTGACGATGCCGACCGGCGCCATGTACATGGCGGCGCCGCAGTTGACGATGTTGCCGACGCCCGCCTCGCGCGGGTCGGCGTGGGCGTGGTGCAGGCGGGTGACCAGCCACCGCTCGGCCGCGGCCAGGCGGTGGAAGGTCACCCCGTCCCGCTCCAGGTCCGGGATGTACACCACCCGCTCGATCAGGTCGGGGACGAGCAGTTCCACCACGTCGTACGCGTCGAGGTGGTCCCGCTTGGCCGCGTACGCCCGGACCAGGGCGTGGGTCATCAACGTGTCGTCGGTGATGTGCCCGTCGCCCTTGTGGTACGGCGCGAGTGGCCGCGCGGTGGCCCAGTCGGCGTGGTACGGGGGGACGATCCCCTCGACCCAGCCGCCGAAGCGGGTGCGGATCTGCTCCGGGAGTGCCGTCTCGGTGGCCCCGCCGAGGGCGTCGCCCACCGCGGCGCCGACCAGGCAACCGACCGACGTGTCGAGCAAGAGTGACATGGTTACCTCAGAACCTGCTTGCCACCGTCGACCAGCTGCGTGCCGAGCTGGTCCAGGGTGATCTTGTTGGCGAAGTACTGCTGGAGGGCCGGGGTGGCGTACTTGGTCTTCCACTCCGGGTAGCCGTCGGCCTTCTGGAACGGGGCGACGGTCAGGTCGGCGGCGCTGTCCGCGGCGACGTCCCAGCCCTGCTTGCCGTTCGTGAGCTTGACCAGCTCCTGGTTGGCCTGCTTGCCGGTGGGCACCAGCCAGTCACCCTTGGCCAGGGCGGCCATGTTGGTCGGGTTCAGGAACCACTCCAGGAACTGCGCGGCCTGCTTCTTGTGCTTGCTGTCCTCGGCGATGGACAGGGTCTGCGGGTTGGCCGCCTGCTTGGCGGAGAGGCCCTTGATCGGCGGGAGGGTCACCCACTCGAAGCCGGCGGGGGCCTGCTCGACCATCTGCTGGCGCAGCGAGACCGAGCCCGGGAGCATCGCGTACTTGCCGCCGAAGAAGCCGGGCAGGGTGTCCGCTCCGCTCATGCCGAGCGCCTCCGGGGAGGCCGACTTGGTCGTGTAGAGCATGTCGTGGATCCGCTTCGGCACCTCCTTCTCCGCGTCGCCGACCTTGACCTCGGTCTTGCCGCCGTCGCTGTAGAAGAACTTGCCGTCGTAGTTCAGCGCCAGGTTCAGCACCCGGTTCGTGGGCGACTTGAGCGCCCAGGCGGCGCCGTACTGGCCGGGCTTGGTGAGCTTCTGGGCGTTGGCCTGGAACTCGTCCCAGGTCCAGCCGCCGTCGGCGGGCGGGACGGCGACGCCGGCGGCGTCGAGGAGCTTCTTGTTGGCGATGACGACCTGCGATTCCAGCAGGAACGGCACGCCGGTGACCTTGCCGTCGAAGGTGGCGGTGTCCCAGACGCCCGGGTCGATCTGGCCCTTGAAGTCGTCACTCAGCAGCTTGGAGACGTCGGCCAGGTAGCCCTGCTTGCTGAACTCGCCGATCGCCGAGGCCTCGTAGTGCACGACGTCGGCCACGTCGCCGCCCTCGAACGAGGTGACCAGCTGGTCGTGGATCGAGTTCCAGTCGCCCTGGACGTACTCGACCTGGATGTCCGGGTGCTCGGCGTTCCACTTGGCGACCAGGTCCTTGTTGGCCTGCAGCGACTCCTTCTGCCAGGCGAGGCTGAGGAAGCGCAGCTTGACCGGGCCGGACGAGTTCTCGTCCTCGCCGCCGCCGTCACCGCACGCGGTGAGGGCGCCGAGCCCGACGACCGCGACCGCGGCGGCCGCGGCGAGTCGACGGAACCTGCTACGGAGCATGGGGGATTCCTCCTTGGTGATGGGTGTGGGGGATGTGGTCAGCCCTTGACCGCGCCGGCGAGCGACCCGGACGAGAGGCGGCGTTGCATGACCGCGAAGAAGATCAGGCTCGGCAGGGTGGCCAGCAGCGAACCGGCCGCCAGGGGACCCAGGCGGGCGGTGCCCTCGATGCCGACGAACCGGGCCAGGGCGACCGGCAGGGTCGCCAGCTCCGGCGTCTTGACCAGCACCAGCGCGAAGAAGAACTCGTTCCAGGCGGAGATGAAGGAGAACAGCGCGGTCGCCACGATGCCCGGTGCGAGCAGCGGGAAGACCACCCGGCGCAGCACCTGCAGCCGGCTGGCGCCGTCGACGCTGGCCGCCTCCTCCAGCTCGCGCGGGATGTTGCGGACGAAGCCCTGCAGCATCCACAGGGCGAACGGCAGCGCCCAGACCACGTAGATCAGCACCAGCCCGGCGTGCGTGTTGGCCAGCCCGACCTGCCGCAGGATCAGGAAGATCGGGATGATCAGCAGCACGAACGGGAAGAGCTGCGACAGCAGCACCCAGCCCAGCGCGACCGTGCCGAGTCTGGTCCGGAACCGCGCGAGGGCGTACGAGGCGGGCAGCGCGACCAGCACGGTGAGCACCGCCGAGGCGAGCGACACCTGGAGGCTGTTCAGCGCGGCCCGGCCGAGCTGCTGCTCGGTGAAGGCCTGCACGAAGTTCTGCACGGTGGGATTGCTCGGGATGAGCGTGGGGTGCAGCTGCACCAGTTCGCGCGGCGGCTTGAACGCGGTGGAGAGCAGCCAGACCAGCGGAAACCCGAGGAAGATCAGGTAGCCGGTCAGCGCGACGTACTGGAGCGTCCGCCCGGTGCGGCTCGGCTTTCCGAACATGTCAGTTCGCCTCCCGGAGTCGGCGCCGCAGGTAGACCGCGAGCAGCGCGACGATGATCACGACCATGACGTTGCCGAGGGCGGCGGCGTAGCCGTAGTTGCCGTAGCGGAACGCCTCCTCGTAGGCGAAGAGCATCGGCAGCATGGTCTTGCCGCCCGGTCCGCCGGCGGTGAGCACGTAGACCAGCCCGAACGAGTTGAAGTTCCAGATGAAGTCGAGCGAGGTGATCGCCACGACGACCGGCGCGATGGCGGGCAGCGTGACGTTGCGGAACCGGTGCCAGGTGCTCGCGCCGTCGACGGCGGCCGCCTCGTGCAGCTCACGCGGCACGCCCTGCAACCCGGCGAGGAGCACCACGGTGGTCTGCGGCATGCCGGCCCAGACGCCGACGATGATGACCGCGGGCAGGGCGGTGCTGAAGTCGCCGAGCCAGTTGGTGCGCATCCCGTCGGCGCCGATCTGGTGGAAGAACTCGTTCAGCAGGCCGGCGTCCGGGTGGTAGACCAGCTTCCAGAGGATGCCGACGACCACCGGCGGCATCGCCCAGGGCACCACGGCCAGCACCCGGGCCACTCCGCGGAAGCGCAGTTGCTGGTTCAGCAGCAGCGCCAGGCCGAGGGCGAGCACGAACTGGAGCACGGTCACCCCGACCGCCCAGAGCAGGCCGATCTTGAACGAGTTCCAGAACAGCTGGTCGCCGAGCAGTTCCCGGTAGTTGGCCAGCCCGGTGAAGCTGATCTCGACGTTGCGGCCGGCCCGGGCGTCGGTGAAGCCGAGGTAGATGCCCCGCAGCAGCGGGAAGACCGACAGCACCATGATGGGCAGCAGGGACGGGAGCAGCAGCAGGTAGATGCCGAGCCGGTCGGAGCGGGACCGGGCCTTGCGGGGCCCGTCGGCGCGGGCGACGTCGGGCCGTTCGGCCACCATGGTCATGCCGTCACCTCCGGGGTACGCGGCGCGGGCGCCGGCTCGGCCGGCGCGGGAACGAACGGCGGGCTCGTGGCGCTGGAGGCGCGCACGGCGAGGCTGGGGGCGACCTGCTCGCGGCGCGGCGGCAGGGTCGGGTCGGCGATGCGCGACAGCAGCAGTTCGGCGGCGCGGCGACCGCGCTCGGCCGAGCCGAGGGAGACGCTGGAGAGCTGGGGGAACATCATCCGGGCCAGCTCGGTGTCGTCCATGCCGACCAGCGCCACGTCGTCGGGGACGCGCCGGCCGGCAGCGAGCAGGGCGTGCAGCGCGCCGACGGCGATCAGGTCGTTGGCGCAGACCAGCGCGTCGGGCTGGGCCCGGGCGAGGAGGCGCTCGGTGGCGGCCCGGCCGGCCGCGTACCGGAAGTCGCCGACCTCGACCAGGCGCTCGTCGAGCGCGATGCCGTGCCCGGCGAGGGCGGCCCGGAAGCCGGCGTCGCGCGCCGTGCCGGGCACGGTGTCCAGTGGACCGTTGACAAAGCCGATCCGCCGCCGCCCGGCCGCGACCAGGTGGTCGACGGCCAACCCCACGCCGGTACGCGAGTCGGTGCGGACGTTGTCCACCGGCGCGTCGGCGGCGAGCTGGCCGACCACGACCACCGGCACCGGGCTGTCGACCAGCGCGGCGAGGTGGTCGTCGGTGACCCGGATCGGGGAGACGATCATCCCGTCGACGTAGCGGTGGGCCAGCCGGCGCAGCAGCGCGGTCTCGTTGTCGATCTGCCCGCCGGTGGCGTGCACCAGGAGCTGCCGCCCGGACGCGGCGACCACGGACTCGATGGCCCGCATCATCTCGACGTACACCGGGTTGCCGATGTCCTCGACGGCGAGCGCGACCAGGCCGGTGCGCTGGGACTGGAGCGAGCGGGCGATGGCGTTGGGCACGTACCCGACCTCGGCCGCGGCCTCGCGCACCTTGCGGACGGTCTCCGGGCTGCCGCCGACGCCGTTGAGCACGCGCGAGGCGGATGCGATGGAGACACCGGCGCGGGCGGCGACGGTGTGGACGGTGGGCCGGCCGTCGACCGACTCCTGTAAACGTTTACGACCCACGCCCCGCACCTCCAGCTGCTTGCTGTAAACGTTTCCGGGAGTCTGCGCCAGACCCGACGGTCAGGTCAAGGGCTCGTTACGAAAACGTTTCCAACCGGGGCTGAGCTGGGCGGGGCCGGTCAGCCGGGGCGGGCCGGGGTCCGGGCGGCGAGGGGGCGGCCGGTGAGCCGGCGGATGGCCAGGTAGCCCTCGCAGCCGAGGCAGAGCCCGAAGGCCGCGTTGAGGAAGGCGGCGGCGAGCGCGGCGGCCGTGGCGACCAGCCCGAGCAGCGGCAGCCCGGCCAGCCAGCCGGCCGCGCCGACCGTGGCGAAGGCGAGTCCGACGAGCTGGGCGAAGCGGACCGGGGCGAACGGCTCCAGCTCGGCCGGCGGGGCCAGCCGGGGCGCGACCACGGCGCGGAAGACCAGGCCGTACGGGCCGAGTCGCGGGTGGACGGCGGTCAGCGCGAAGACGACGGCCTGGGCCAGCACGAGCCAGCCGGAGCCGGTGACCAGGGCGACGGCGAGGACGACGGTGGTGAGGGCGGCGGCGAACCGCGGCCCGCGAGGGTCGAGCAGCATGAGGGCTTCCGTTCGGCGGCGAAGGGGTGGGTCAGGCGGTGGCGACCGGCGCACAGAGGCTCGCCGCGAGCCGCCCGTGATCCACCACCCGCCGCCGGATGAGCCGGACCCCGGTCACGCCCGCACCCCGCCGGCCAGCGGGACGAGCGCGGCGAGCAGGTCCGCCCGGTCCGGCACGCCGGCGGCCCGCCGGACGATCCGGCCGGCGCCGTCCACCAGCAGCACCGTCGGGGTACGCCACACGTCCAGCTCGCGGGCCCGGTCGAGGTGCTCATCGACGCCCACCTCCAGCAGGGCGACCCCGTCGAGCCGCCCCGCAACGTCCTCGAGCACCCGGCGGGCGGCCCGGCAGGGCGCGCAGACCGGGGCGGAGAACTGGACCAGGGTGACCGTGCCGGGGCGGACACCGAGGGCGGCCAACGCGGCCCGGTGCGGCGCGTCGCCGGCCGGGGACACGGCGCGCAGCCGGCCGTCGCGACGGCGTCGCCACCAGCCGAAGGCGGCGGCGGCCGCGAGCACCGCGACGAGCACCAGGACACCGGTGAGGCGGGGCGGCTGCACGGGTCCAGGCTGCCACGACGACCGGCGGCGGGGCGCTCGCCGTCCCACCCACCGGACGTGACATCGCCTACTCCTGCGGTAGGAGAGAAGGTCCCGCGATCGGCGGTCGTCGCATTTGTCCTCTGGCGCACCGACCGATCCTGGCAATATTCTCCACTTCGCGCGCAGCAGTTGGAGTTCCTTTACACGCCCGGCCACCCACGGGCCACTGAGGAGATGCCATGCACTTCGACCACCCCGAGCTGGACCGTCGTACCCTGCTGCGGGCCGGCCTCGGCGCCGCCGCGGTCGCGGTCGTCGGGAGCGAACTCGCCTTCCCGGCCGCCGCGCAGGCCGCGCCGGACGCGGACCTCGACTGGATCATCAGCTGCGACGAGTGGGGCGCCCGCCCGCCGGCGGATCCGCTGTCGATCAGCGCGATCGCGACCAACAAGATCATCGTGCACCACATGGCGTTCCCGAACAGCACGGACTACTCCGAGGAACACGCCAAGCAGCTCGCCCGCGACTGCCAGGACCTGCACATGGACACCAACCGCTGGTCGGACACCGGGCAGCACTTCACGGTCAGCAGGGGCGGCCACGTCCTGGAGGGCCGGCACGGCAGCCTGGAGCGGTTGCAGGCCGGCGACCGGCAGATGATCTCGGCGCACTGCCCCGGCGAGAACGGCCGGGCCATCGGCATCGAGAACGAGGGCACCTACGTCACCGAGACCCCGCCCGACGAGCTGCTCGACTCGCTGGTGAAGCTCTGCACCACCGTCTGCCGGCAGTACGGGCTGCACGCGCACGACATCTTCGGTCACTGGGACTTCCGGGCCACGCAGTGCCCGGGCGCGATGTTCTACCGGGAGTTCCCGGCGCTGCGCCGCCGGGTCTTCGCCAAGCTCGGCACCCACCTGGCCGACGTGCCGGCCCGCCGCTGGCCGGACATCTGGCGCTTCGTCGGCGGCCCGGTCGTGCAGGTCGCGCAGTACCTGCTCACCTTCCGCGGCTACACCGTCCCGGTCACCGGCGTGTTCGACGCCGCCACCGTGGCGGCCGTGCAGGACTGGCAGGCGCGCAACGGCATCCCGGTCGACATCGACGCCACCCTCACCGCGCCGACCTGGGAGACCCTCGCGCCCGAGCTGGACAAGGACGCCACCGGCATCCCGGTGCAGGCCGTGCAGTTCATGCTCAACCTGAAGGGCTACGCCGACGTGGCGATCACCGGCGCGTACGACCACCCGACCAAGAAGGCCCTTCAGGACCTGCAGCGCCTGCACGGTCTGGCGCCGAACGGCAAGGTCAGCACCACCACCTGGTGCGCCCTGGTGGGGGGTGTGGTGCGCCAGTCGTTCCAGAAGAACTGACGGCGCACCGGCGGGGAAGGCGGTGGAGGTGGCAACGGCGCCACCTCCACCGCTCCCGTCCACACTCGCCCGTCGCGCCTCGTTGGCCGCGGCCCGTCCCTCTGCGACGATGCCCAGGTCACGACACCGAGGAGGCGAGACGATGACGTCCAGACTCAATCCGTACCTGAGCTTCCAGGACAACGCCCGGGAGGCGATGGAGCACTACCAGCGGGTGTTCGGCGGCGACCTGCGGATGAACACCTTCGGCGAGTTCGGCAACCCGGACCCGCAGTTGGCCGACCGGATCATGCACGCGCAACTGGAGACTCCCAGCGGTTTCACGCTGATGGCCTCCGACACCCCGCCCGGGATGGAATTCACCCCGGGCACCAACATGGCGGTCAGCCTGAGCGGCAACGACGTGGACGACCTGCGCCGCTGGTGGGAGCAGCTCGCCGAGGGCGGGACCGTCACCATGCCGCTGGAGAAGCAGATGTGGGGCGACGAGTTCGGCATGTGCGTGGACCGGTTCGGCACCTCCTGGATGGTGGACATCGGCCAGCCCCAGGCCTGACCGCCGGGTGGAGGTGGCCCGAACGGCGGTGTCCACGCTGGCCTGACCGGCGTTAGCGTACGCGGATCCACGGATCCCGCCGGAAAGGACGACAGTCATGGACGGCAGCCCTCGCGCACACCTCCGACGCCTGGCCAGGCTGGCCACCGCGGCCGCCCTCGCGGTGGCCGGCCTGGGGCTCGTCGCCCCACCGGCACACGCGGAAGCCGGGCCCAAGGTCGCCGTGCTGACCCGCAATCTCTACCTGGGCGGGGATCTCACGCCGTCGATCACCGCGCCGACCCTGCCGGCGTTCCTGGCCGCGAACGCCGCCCTGCTGAGCCACGTGGACCTGGTCGACTTCCCGGCCCGGGCGGCGCTGATCGCCGACGAGATCCGCGAGCGCAAGCCCGACCTGGTCGGCCTGCAGGAGGTGGCACTCTGGCGCACCGGCCCGCTCGGCGACCCGGCCCCGGCCACCGAGGTCCGGTACGACTACCTGGCCCTGCTGATGGCGGAGCTGGCCGAGTCCGGCCACCCGTACGACGTCGTCGTGGCGCGGGACGAGGCGGACCTGGAGGCCCCGGCCGGGGCGCCCCACCTGCGGGACGTCCGGCTCACCATGCGCGACGTGATCCTGATGCGGCACGGCGGCCGGATCAAGGTGAACGGCACCTCGTCGGGCAACTTCGTCAACAACCTGGTCTTCCCGCTCGCCGCCACCGGCGGCACCGCCACGAGCACCCGCGGCTGGACGGCGGTGGACGCCGCGCTGGGCGGCCGCGCCTTCCGGTTCGTCAACACCCACCTGGAGGCGTTCCACCCCGGGGTACGCCTGCTGCAGGCGCAGGAGCTGCTGCGCGGCCCGCTGAGCGTGCCCGGCCGGCTGATCCTCGTCGGTGATCTGAACAGCGGACCCGAACTGCCCGACCCGAACAACCGGCTCGCGTACCTCGCCCTGGTCGCCGGCGGGATGGTCGACACCTGGCCGGTCCTGCACCCCGGCGACCCCGGCTGGACCGCCGGGCTGGGCGACGACCTGACCGAGCCGGCCGACGACGTCGAGCACCGGATCGACATGGTGCTGGTCCGCGGCACGGTGGTGCCGGTGTCCAGCGAGGTCTTCGGCACCGAGCGGCAGACCCCCGCCGGCCGGTGGGCGTCGGACCACCTGGGTCACCAGGCCGTGCTCGCGCTGCCGTAATCGCGCCGAAACGTCGGCATTCGCGCCTGGTGAACGGCATCTATCCCAAGGCATGGAACGACATCAATCATTACCCGGAGGTAGACATGAGTCACTCTCACCTCCGGGTGTGACGCCCGGGCACGGAGGGCGAGACGTCGGCAAGCGGTAGCCGGGCGCAGCCCCGGCCCGACTCCGCACATCCCGGAGGATCCGCCATGCCCCGTCCCACCACCCGTGCCCGGCTCGCGGCGCTGGCCGCCGCCGCCCTCACCGCGAGCGCCCTGACGGTCGTCCCACCGTCACCGGCGCTCGCCGCCACCACCTTCGCCCCCGACGACTACTGCCTCGGCCAGTGCGCCGACATCCTGCCGCCCGGCGAGAACGGCAACGCCACCCTCGCCGCGATCCTCGCCCACCAGGCGCTCGGCACCCGCCCCGCGCACTCCAGCGACCAACTCGACGAGTACGCGAACCTGGTCTACGGCTACGCCGGGCTCACCGACGAGCAGATCGCGCAGTTCTACAACGACGCCTCGTTCGGCGTGCCCGACGGGCAGGTGGAGAGCACCGTGCGGCCCCGCGCGGACGTCACCATCGTGCGCGACCGGGCGACCGGCGTGCCGCACGTCACCGGCACCACCCGCTCGGGCACCATGTTCGGCGCCGGCTACGCCGGGGCCCAGGACCGGCTCTGGGTGATGGACCTGCTGCGGCACGCCGGTCGCGGCACGCTCACCTCCTTCGCCGGCGGCGCCCCGGGCAACCGGGAGCTGGAGCAGAGCATCTGGGCCAACTCGCCCTACACCGAGGCGGACCTGCAGGCCCAGGTCGACGCGCTGCGCCAGAAGGGCGCCCGCGGCCAGCAGCTCTACGACGACGTCACCGACTACATCGCCGGCGTCAACGCCTACATCGACCAGTCCATCAGCGCCGACAACTACCCCGGCGAGTACGTGCTGGCCGGCGCCGGCAAACCGAAGCACTTCACCATGACCGACCTGATCGCCACCGCCGGCGTCGTCGGCGGGCTGTTCGGCGGGGGCGGCGGCTCCGAGATCCAGTCCGCCCTGGTCCGGGTGGCCGCCCGGGCGAAGTTCGGCGCCGCCGAGGGCGACCGGGTCTGGCAGGCGTTCCGGTCCCAGAACGACCCGGAGACCGTGCTCACCCTGCACGACGGGCAGAGCTTCCCGTACGGCGCCACCCCGGCCGGCGCGACCGGCGCGGTGCTCCCCGACGCCGGCAGCGTCGTGTCCGAGCCGCTCGCCTACGACCAGACCGGCGGGGCCACCACCGCCACGGCCGGCGGCGGCGGCGCCAGCACGCAGGGGCTGCTCAGCGGTCTCGCCGGACTGCGCTCGCACGGCATGTCCAACGCCGTGGTGGTCTCCGGCCGGCACACCACCACCGGCAACCCGGTCGCCGTGTTCGGCCCGCAGACCGGCTACTTCGCCCCGCAACTGCTCATGCTCCAGGAACTGCAGGGGCCGGGGGTCAGCGCCCGCGGCGCCGCCTTCGCCGGGCTGAACCTGTACGTGCTGCTCGGCCGGGGCCAGGACTACGCGTGGAGCGCCACCTCCGCCGCCCAGGACCTCACCGACACGTACGCCGTGCCGCTGTGCACCACCGACGGCAGCGCCCCGACACTCGGGTCGACCCGCTACCTGTGGCACGGGCAGTGCGTGGCCATGGAGGTCATCGAACACCGCAACTCCTGGTCGCCGACACTGGCCGACTCCACCCCGGCCGGCTCGTACACGCTGCGCGCGCTGCGCACGCGGTACGGGCTGGTCGCGTACCGGGGGCTGGTGAACGGGCAGCCGACCGCGTTCACCAAGCTGCGCTCCACCTACCGGCACGAGGCCGACTCGGCGATCGGCTTCCAGGCGTACAACGACCCGGCCGCGATGGGCTCCGCGGCCGCGTTCCAGCAGTCCGCCGCGACCGTCGGCTACGCGTTCAACTGGTTCTACGTCAACTCGACCGAGGCGGCCTACTTCAACTCCGGATCCAACCCGGTCCGGCCGTCCACGGCCGACCCCAACCTGCCCACCCGCGCCGAGGCGGCCTACGAGTGGGTCGGCTGGAACCCGGACACCAACACCGCCACCTACACCCCGGCCGCCGCCCACCCGCAGTCGGTGAACCAGGATTACTACGTCAGTTGGAACAACAAGCAGGCCCGGGACTTCGGCGCGGCCGACGGCAACTTCAGCTTCGGCCCGGTCCACCGGGCCCAGCTCCTGGACGGCCCGGTGCGCGCCGCGATCGCCCAGCGCAAACTGGGCCGCGCCGACGTCGTGCGGATCATGGCCGACGCCGCGGTCACCGACCTGCGGGGACAGCAGGTCCTCGGCGACCTGCTCCGGGTGCTCGGCAGCGCGCCGGTCACCGACCCGGCGCTGGCCGACGCCGTGACCAAGCTGCGGGCCTGGCAGCAGGCCGGCGCCCGCCGGGTGGAGACCGCCGCCGGGTCGAGGGTCTACCAGCACGCCGACGCCATCCGGATCTTCGACGCCTGGTGGCCGCTGCTGGCCGCCGCGGAGTTCCGCCCCGGCCTCGGTCCCGACCTCTACGCGGCGCTGGTCGACGCCATCGAGGTGAACGAGGCGCCGTCCGGCGGCCAGAACGGCGGGCGCGACGGCAGCGCCGTGTGGGCGCTGCAGGGCCAGCCGCACAAGGGCTCCTCCTTCCAGTACGGCTGGTGGGGGTACGTCGACAAGGACATCCGCACTGTGCTCGGCGACCCGGTGGCCGGCGGGCTGGGGCGGCCGTACTGCGGCAACGGCAACCTCGGTGCCTGCCGGCAGAGCCTGCTCGACACCCTCGGGCAGGCGGCCGCGGTGCCGGTCGGCACCGTCTACCCGGGCGACAAGTCGTGCGGGGCGGGCGACCAGTGGTGCGCCGACGCCATCGCCCAGTCCGGGCTCGGCGGCATCACCCACCCGCTGATCGCCTGGCAGAACCGCCCCACCTACCAGCAGGTCGTCTCGTTCCCGGCGCGCCGCGGTGACGACGTCACCAACCTGGCCCAGGGGCGCGTCACGACCGCGTCGAGCACCCAGTTCCTCACCAGCCACACCCCGGACAAGGCGGTCGACGGCAGCCTGGGCAGCCGCTGGGCCAGCAGCTACAACGACAACCAGTGGATCCGGGTCGACCTCGGCTCGGCCCACACCGTGAGCCGGGTGGTGCTGCGCTGGGAGGCCGCGTACGGCAGCGCGTACCGGATCGAGGTCTCCGCGGACGGCGGCACCTGGCAGCCGGTGTTCAGCACCACCGCCGGCAACGGCGGGACGGACACCGTGACCCTCGCCCCGGTCACCGCCCGCTACGTGCGGATGTACGGGGTCAAGCGGGCCACCTCGTACGGCTTCTCGCTCTACGAGTTCGAGGTCTACGGCCGGTGACATCGGCCGGCCGGCCGGCGGGAGCGCACCCGCCGGCCGGCCGCCGGCATACGATCACCGGGTGAGCGGCGGCACGGTACCGATCGGCCCGGCTCTGGTCGTCGCGCTCACCGCGCTCACCCTGGCCGGCGCCGCCGTGCTGCGGCTCACCGGGCTCGGCCGGGCCCGCACCGTGCTCACCGCGGCGGCCCGGGCCACCGTCCAGCTCGGCGTCGTCTCGCTGGTCATCGTCGCGGTGCTCCGCGCCTGGTGGAGCACCGCCGCGTTCGTGCTGCTCATGTACGTCGTCGCCGCGTTCACCGCGCGCCGGCGGATCGGCGCGGAGGGGCCGGCCCGCGTCGCCCCGCTGGCCATCGCCGCCGGGGTGGTGCCCAGCCTGGCCGTGCTCCTGGCGAGCCGGGCCCTGCCGGCGACCCCGCTCGTGGTGCTGCCGACCGCCGGCATCCTGATCGGCGGGGCGATGACCGCGACCAGCCTGGCCGGCCGGCGCACCCTCGACGAGCTGCGCACCCGGCACGGCGAGTACGAGGCCGGACTGGCCCTGGGGCTGCTCCCCCGCGACGCCGCGCTGGAGATCTGCCGCCCGGCCGCCGGGCAGGCCCTCGTCCCGGCGCTCGACCAGACCCGCACGGTCGGGCTGGTCACCCTGCCCGGCGCGTTCGTCGGCGTGCTGCTCGGCGGGGCCGGTCCGGTCCGCGCCGGGGCCACCCAACTGCTGATCCTGCTCACCCTGCTGGCCGTGGAGGCGGTGGCCATCGCGGTGGCCGTCGAGCTGCTCGTCCGGGACCGGGCCCGCACCGCGCCCTGACCCCGCGGTGTAGCGGGGGCGCCAACGGGTAACGGCGGGCGGATGACCTGGGTGGGCAACCTGCGCGTCCGGCCCGATCTCCTCTATGTGGCGAGCGGGTGGAGCACCCTGGTCACCGATGTGCGCGGCCGGATCGCCGGGGCGGACCCGCAGGGCTTCTACGCCCGCAACACCCGGGTGCTCAGCCGGGAGCGGATCACCGTGGACGGCCGGGAGCCGGTGCCGTTCGCCACCGCCAACGTGCGGGGGCACGCCCAGCTCTCCTACGCGGAGCTGGGCGACGGGGAGGTGCTGCCGTCGCGGGCCGCGTACCTGACCGTCGAGCGGTTCGTCGGCCCCGGGCTGCGCAGCCGGTTCACCGTGGTCAGCTACGCCGCCCGGCCGCTGCGGTTCCGGCTGGGGGTGACGGTCGAGGCGGACTTCGCCGACACCAGCGAGGCCGAGGCGGGCCGCCGGCTCCAGGTCGGCGAGGTGGGGGCCGGGTGGGACCCGGACTCCGCCGAGCTGCTGCTCACCTACCGGCACGGGGGCCTGGACCGGGCGGTGGCGGTCCGGCTGCGCGCCGATGCCCCGGTGGCGTACGCCGACGGCGGGTTCAGCGTCGAGCTGGCCGTGCCGCCAGGCGGCAGCGCCGGCGCCGAACTGCTCGTCGAGCCGGTCTTCGACGGGACCCGGCTACCCCCGCCCCCGGCCACCTTCGCCGAGCCCGACGACCCCGCCGCCCGGGCCCGGGCGCGGCTGGACGCCGAGCTGGCCCGTCTGTCCAGCAGCAACTTCGACGTCACCGCGGCCTGGCGGTGCGCCGTGCGCGACCTGGCCGTGCTGCCACTCGGCGAGCCGGCCGGCCCGACGGCGCCGATCGCCGGCCTCCCCATCTACCAGGAGATCTTCGGTCGGGACACGATGACCGCCTCCTGGCAGGCCCTGCTGGCCGGCCCCACCATGCTGGCCGACAGCCTCCGCCTCAACGCGGAGCACCTGGGCCGGCGGCTGGACGACTGGCGGGACGAGGAACCCGGCAAGCCGCTGCACGAGGCCCGGCAGGGGCCGGTGTCGCTGCTCGGGCTGAACCCCTTCACCGGTTACTACGGCGACTGGTCCACGGCGCCGGACTTCCTGGTGTTCCTCGGCCAGTACCTGGCCTGGACCGGCGACCTGGACACCGTGCGGGAGCTGCTGCCCACGGCACGCCGGGCGCTGGAGTGGATCGACCGGTACGGCGACCCGGACGGCGACGGCTTCCTCGACTACCACTGCCGCTCCCCCGGCGGGCTGAAGAACCAGGGCTGGAAGGACTCGGACACGGCGATCGTCGACGAGCGGGGCGAGGTGGTGCCGAACCCGATCGCCAGCAGCGAGCTGCAGGGCTACTGGTACGCCGCCCTCCGGCACGCCGCCGTCGTGTTCACCGTGACGGGGCACCCGGCCCGGGGCGCCGCCCTGCTGGCCCGGGCCCGGGCGCTGCGCCGGCGGTTCCACCGGGCGTACTGGCTGCCCGACCGGGGCTGCTACGCGATGGCGCTGGGGCCGGACAAGCGCCCGGTGCGCTCGACCAACTCCAACGACGGTCACCTGCTCGCCACGGGCATCGTGCCCACCCGGGTCGCCGAGCGGGTGGCCGACCGGCTGCTCGCCCCGGACATGTTCAGCGGCTGGGGCGTGCGGACCCTGTCGGCGGAGCACCCGGCCTACAACCCGTTCAGCTACCACCGGGGCAGCGTCTGGCCGGTGGAGGCGGGCACCATCGGCGTGGGGCTGGCCCGGTACGGCTGCTGGCCGCACCTGCACCGGCTGGCCGAGGGCATGTTCGGCGCCGCGGCGCTCTTCACCGAACACCGGCTGCCGGAGGTGCTCAGCGGCCTGCCCCGGGACGCGGCCCACCCGCACCCGGGCGTCTACCCGAACTCGTGCTCCCCGCAGGCCTGGTCGGCCAGCGCCGTGGTCGCCCTGGTCCAGGCCCTGCTGGCGGTGCGCCCGGCCGCGCCGCTGCACGCGGTCCTCATCGACCCGCACCTGCCCGAGTGGCTGCCCGACCTTCGGCTGGAGGGCGTACGGGTGGGCGGCGCGACGGTCGACCTGACGGTGCGGCGGCGGCACGGCGGGCGTACCTCGGTGCGGGTGCGTGGCGACCGGCTCGCGGTGGTCCGCCGCCCGCCCCGGCAGGCCATCACCCTCGCCCGGCGGGAGGTGTAGTCGGCGCCGAGCGGGGAAACCGGCCGCGCCTGGGGCCGAGAAGGAAGGACCGGCATGGAGAGTCGCGCGAAGTCGATGGGGCACGCAATCCACCCCATCCTGATCGTGTTCCCGCTCGGACTGCTCGCCACCTCGGTGATCTTCGACATCCTGTACCTGATCACCGACCGGACGGGCTTCCAGGTCTCCGCCGCGTACACCATCGCCGCCGGCATCATCGGCGGCCTGGTCGCGGCGGTGTTCGGCCTGATCGACTGGCGGGCCATCCCGGCCGGCACCCGCGCCAAGCGGGTCGGCGCGACGCACGGCCTCGGCAACGTGGTCGTGCTGGTGCTGTTCGCGGTGAGCTGGCTGCTGCGCCGGGGCGCCGACAACTGGGAACCGAACGCCGGCGCGCTGGTCTGCAGCTTCGCCGGCATCGTGCTGGCCGGGTTCACCGGCTGGCTGGGCGGCGAACTGGTCGAGCGGCTGGGGATGAGCGTGAGCGACGAGGCGGGCGTGAACGCGCCGAGTTCGCTGTCCCGCCGGCCCCGCGCCCGCGGCGCCTGACCGGCCCGCCCTCGCCGGACCGGGCCGGGTGTAGCCGCTGCCCCGGCGGGAAACCCGCCCCGGCCCGGGCGGCCGACGGGCGCCGCCGGGCGCAGGAGAAGGGACGAGCGGATGCGGGCGATCACTCTCGACCGGGACGGGGCGGCGCCGACCGCCCGGGACGACCTGGCCCGACCGAGTCCCGGCCCGGACGAGGTGCTGGTCCGGGTGCGGGCGTCCTCGGTCAACGCCTTCGACCGCAAGGCGGCGGACGGGGCGATGCGCGGGGCGATGGACTACCGGTACCCGGTGGTACTCGGCAAGGACTTCGCCGGCGAGGTCGAGGCGATCGGCGGCACCAGCGAGTTCCGGGTCGGCGATCCGGTGTTCGGGGTGCTCATGCGCCCCTACCTGGGCGACGGCACGTGGGCCGAGTACGTGAGCGTGGGCGGCGGCGACGGCATCGCCCGCGTCCCCGACGGCATCGAGCTCTCCACGGCGGGCGTGCTCGGGCTGGCCGGCGCCACCGCCATCGACACGCTCGACGCGCTGGCCGTCCGGCCCGGCGACACGGTGCTGGTGGCCGGGGCGACCGGCGGTGTCGGCGCGCTGGCCGTGCAGTACGCCCGACTCGCCGGCGCCCGGGTCGTCGCCACGGCCCGCCCCGGCCCCGCCACCGACTTCGTCCGCGACCTGGGCGCCGCCGAGGTGGTCGACTACACCGGCGACCTGACCGGGCAGGTGCGCGCGCTCGCCCCGGACGGCGTCTCGGCGGTGGTGCACCTGGCCGGCGAGGGCGCACCGCTGGCCGGGTTGCTGGCCGCCGACGGGCGGCTGGCCTCCACCATCGGCTTCGGCCCCGAGCAGCACCCGGCGGCCGTCTCGATCTTCGGCAAACCGGAGCGGAGGACCCTCGACCGGATCGCCGACGACGTGCTGGCCGGTCGCGTCCGGGTGCCGGTCGGCCGCCGCTACGAGCTGGACGAGGTGCCCCGGGCCCTGACCGAGTTCGCCGGTGCCCTGGGCAAACTGGCGATCAGTATGCCCTGACCGGCCCGCCGTTCGAACATCTGTGCGAACATGGTCCCGTGTCGAGCGAGGCCACCATCCTGCACGCCGACCTGGACGCGTTCTACGCCTCCGTCGAGCAACGTGACGACCCCGGGCTGCGCGGCCGGCCGGTGATCGTCGGCGGCGGCGTGGTCCTCGCCGCCAGCTACGAGGCGAAGGCGCGCGGGGTGCGCAGTGCCATGGGTGGCCGGCAGGCGCGGCGGCTCTGCCCGGACGCCGTCGTGGTGCCGCCCCGGATGGCGGCCTACACGGCGGCCAGCCGGGCGGTGTTCGAGATCTTCCGGCGGACCACGCCGCTGGTCGAGGGGCTCAGCATCGACGAGGCGTTCCTCGACGTGGGCGGGCTGCGCCGGCTGGTCGGCCCGCCCGTCGGGATCGCGGCCGAGCTGCGCCGGGAGGTACGCCGGCAGGTCGGCCTGCCGATCACCGTCGGGGTGGCCCGGACCAAGTTCCTCGCCAAGGTGGCCAGCGGGGTGGCCAAGCCGGACGGGCTGCTGGTCGTCGCGCCGGAGGGCGAGCTGGCCTTCCTGCACCCGCTGCCGGTGGAACGGCTCTGGGGCGTCGGCCCGGTCACCGCCGCGAAGCTCCGCGAGCGGGGCCTGCGCACCGTCGGGCAGGTGGCCCGCCTTGACGAGCCGACCCTGGTGTCGCTGCTCGGCGCGGGTGCCGGCCGCCACCTGCACGCCCTCGCCCACAACCGCGACCCGCGCGCCGTGCAGGTCGGCCGGCGGCGCTCCTCGATGGGCGCGCAGCACGCCCTGGGCCGTGAGCCGCACTCCCCCGCCGAGCTGGACGCCGTGCTGGCCGGTCTGGTCGACCGGGTGACCGGGCGGCTGCGGGCGGCCCGGCGCACCGGCCGCACGGTGACCCTGCGGCTGCGCTTCGCCGACTACACCCGGGCCACCCGGGCGCACACGCTGGACAAGCCGACCGCGCAGACCGGGCCGCTACGGGCCGCCGCCCGGTCGCTGCTGCGCGCCGCGCTGCCGGAGATCGAGACCCGGGGCGTCACCCTGATCGGGGTCGCCGTCGGCAACCTGGACGACGGGCACGTGCAGCTCACCCTGCCGTTCACCCGCGACCCGGGGCCGGCGCTGGACGCCGCCGTGGACGCCGTGCGGGACCGGTTCGGCTCGCGGGCGCTGACCCGCGGGGTGCTGCTCGGCCGCGACCCCGGATTCGAGATGCCCATGCTGCCCGACTGACGGTACGGTCCACCGGTGTCGATGTTCCGCACCCCGCAGGTGATCCTGTTCAGCGAGGACGTGCCCCGGGCCGCCGCCTTCTACGCCGGGCTGGGCTTCACCGAGACGTTCCGGATGCCCGCCGAGGGCACGCCGATCCACGTCGACCTGACGCTGGACGCCTACCGGATCGGCATCGCCTCGGTGGCGTCGACCCGCGACGACCACGGGCTGGACCCGGTGCCGCGCGGGCAGCGCGCGGCCGTGGTGCTCTGGACCGACGACACCGCGGCCGCGTACGCGACGCTGACCGCCGCGGGGGCGCCGGCGCTCGCCGCCCCGCACGTCTGGCTGGACCGGCTGCTCATCGCCTGGACGGCCGACCCGGACGGCAACCCGGTCCAACTCGTCCAGCACCTGCCGGCCGGCCCGTCGTGAGCGCGCGGCTGCGGGCGCTGGCCCACGACACACTGGCCGTCCTCGACGCCGGCGGATACGTCAACGGCCAGGGCCGGACCGTCCCGCTCGCCGAGCCGGTGCGGGCCGCCGTCGCCGGCACCCGGCTGCACCTGCCCGCCGAGCCGCTGCCCGCCCCCGCGCCCGGTGGCGGCGCCCCGACGGTCGAGGTGACCGGGGAGAGCACGCTGGACGCCGCCCGCCGGCTCGCCGCCGACGGCGAGGTCGCCGCGCTGGTCTTCGCCTCGGCGAAGAACCCGGGCGGCGGCTTCCGCACCGGGGCACAGGCGCAGGAGGAGAGCATCGCCCGCGCCTCGGCGCTGTTCCCCTGCCTGACGGCGGTTCCCGACTTCTACGCGTACCACCGGGAGCAGCGGGACCTGCTCTACAGCGACCGGGTGATCCATTCGCCCCGGGTGCCGGTGTTCCGCGACGACCGGGGGCGGCTGCTCGACGCCTTCCACGAGGTGTCGTTCCTGACCGCCGCCGCGCCCAACCGCGGCGCCCTGCTGCGCCAGCAGCCCGCCGACGCCGACCGGGTGGCCCCGGTGCTGCGTGCCCGGGCGCGGCGGGTGCTCGCCGTCGCCGCCGCGCACGGCCACCGGCGGCTGGTGCTCGGCGCCTGGGGCTGCGGGGTGTTCCGCAACGACCCGGGCACCGTGGCGGAGGCGTTCGCGACCGCCCTGGCCGACGCGGCGGGCCGGTTCGACCTGGTCACCTTCGCCGTCCTCGACCGGGCCGACGGGCCCACGTACGCGGCGTTCGCGCGCCGCCTCCTCCCCCGGTAGGAGGCGGCGTCTCCGACCTGCGGCCGGCATCGGGGCCTCCGGTCGGGCGCGACCGGGCGGCCGGCCCACCAGCATCTACAGGCATGACTACCGTGCTGAACCGGGCGGCGCGCTGGCACCGCCCCCTGATGCTCTTCGTCGCGGCGATGACGGCGCTCACCGTCGTCGCGGCGGTCGGCGTCGTGGCCGACCCGCAGGTGCTCACCGGCGCGCCGATCTGGCTCAAGCCGCTGAAGTTCGCCGTCTCGTTCGTGCTCTACGGCGTCACCCTCGCCTGGATGCTCACCCTGCTGCCGCGCCGCAGCCGGGTCGCCGAGTGGGCGGCCACGGTGATCGTCGCGGTGGCCGTGGTGGAGATGGCGATCATCGTCACGCAGGTGCTGCGCGGCACCACCAGCCACTTCAACGGCACCACTCCGCTCAACGCCGCGCTGTTCTCGGCCATGGGCGCGGCGATCATGGTGCTCTTCGTCGCCCAGCTGGTCATCGGGATCGTGGCGCTGCTGCGGCCCACGGCCGACCGGGTCGCCGGATACGCCGTCCGCCTGGGCCTCGGCCTGTCCCTGCTCGGCATGCTGGTCGCCGTCCCGATGGTGACCCGCACGCCGGAGTCGGCGGCCGAGGGGATCAGCGGGGCGCACAGCGTCGGCGTGGCGGACGGCGGGCCGGGGCTGCCCCTGGTCGGCTGGAGCACCACCGGCGGCGACCTGCGGATCGGGCACTTCGTCGGGCTGCACGCCCTCCAGGCGCTGCCGCTGCTGGCGATGCTGCTCAACCGCTTCCTCGCCACCCGGCTGGACGAGCCGACCCGGGCCCGCCTGCTGCTCGTCGCCGGCGCGGCGTACGGCGCGGTCACGCTGCTGCTCACCTGGCAGGCGCTGCGCGGGCAGCCGCTGCTGCGCCCGGACGCGCTCACCCTGGCCGTCGCGGCGGCCCTGGTGGCGGCGACGGCGACCGCCGCCGGTGCCGTCCTGGCCGGCGGGCAGCGCCGCCCGGACGTGGTGGTGGTCGCATGACCGGGACGCTGTTCACCCTGACGTTCGCGGTCGCCGCGCCGTTCTGGGCGCTGATGATCCTGGCGCCCCGCTGGTCGTGGACGGCCCGGATCGTCGGCTCGCCGCTGATCGTGCTCCCGGTCCTGCTGATCTACGCGATCCTGGTCCTCCCGGCGCTCGGCCGGGTGCTGCCGGTGGTCACCGCACCGACCCTGGCCGGCGTCCGGGACCTGTTGGGCAGTGTGGACGGCGCGGCGGCGGCCTGGGCCCACATGATCGGCTTCGACCTGTTCGTCGGCCGGTGGATGTGGCGGGACAGCCGCGAGCGGGGCATGCCGGCGCTGCTCATGGCGCCGGTGCTGGTGCTGACCATCCTGCTCGGGCCGCTCGGCCTGGCCGTCCACCTCGGGCTGCGCTCCGCGTGGGCCCGGCCGGCGGTCCCCCCGGCTCCCGATCGCACCGCCTAGGCTGGCGTCATGGGCTGGGTGGGACGCCTGTTCGACGCGCGGGACACGCTCGCGCGGATGCTGCTGCTGGACCTCAGCGGCCTCGGCTACCTGGTCTTCGGCGCGCAGGGCCACCACGCGCCGACGACCACGCAGTGGGCGCTGGCCCTGGTCGCGTTCGCCGTCGCGCTCCTGTTCCACCGCCGGCCGCTGGTGAACCTGGTGGCGCAGGCCGCGCTGCTGGCGGTCGCCTTCCCGCTGGTCGACGACACGACGATCAACCAGGTCGGAGCCAGCTGGGCGCTGCTGGAGCTGACCATGTGGGCCGAGCGGCCCCGGACCATCTGGCTGGCCGCCGCGCTGCTGGCCGCGGTGGACATGACCGACTCGATCGGTGACCCGGTCCGGCGGCTGCTCTCCGGCGTCTTCGGGCTGACCGTCGAGGTCGGCCTGCCGCTGCTGCTCGGCCTGGTCATCCGGACCACCCGGGAGCTGGCCCGGCAGGCCGAGGAGCGGGCCGCGGCGGAGCAGCGCCGGCGGGAGTCGGAGAGCCGCGCCGCCCGCGCCGACGAGCGCAGCGCCATCGCCCGCGAGCTCCACGATGTCGTGGCGCACCACGTCGCGTCGATGGTGCTGCGGGTCGGCGTGGCCCGGCACGTGCTGCCGGACCTGGATCCGCGGGTGGGCGAGGTGTTCGACGACGTGCACAGCACCGGGACGGCGGCTCTGAACGACCTGCGCCGCCTGGTGGCGGTGCTGCGCGGCCCCGACGGGGTACGCGACGCCGCACTCACCGCAATCGAGCCGTCGGCGCTCCCGGCGGCGCTGGACGCGGCGGTGGACCGGGCCCGCCAGGCCGGCGTCACCGTGGAGGCCGACGTCGACTCGTCCGTCGGGACGCTGGACGCGGTGCGGAGCCAGGCGGTCCTCCGGCTGACCCAGGAGGCGCTGACCAACGTGGCCAAACACGCCGGCACCGCGGCGCGGGCCCGGCTGACCGTGTCGGTGGTCGACGGAGCCGTGCACTGGGAGGTGTCGGACGACGGGCGGGGGCCGGTGCCGGCCGCGGTGCCGGCCGGCGGCGGCCACGGCCTCACCGGGATGCGGGAACGGGTCGAGGTTCTCGGCGGGCGGCTGGAGGCCGGCCCCACCGACGCCGGCTGGCGGGTACGGACGGTCCTGCCCGCCGGGGCCCCCGCACCGGACGGGCCACCCGGTTCCCCGGCCCGCCCGCCCGAGACGGCGGCGCCCCGCCCCCGTCCCGCCGGACCCCACGCGCCGGAGCCGGCGTGATCCGCGTCCTGCTGGTCGACGACCAGCACCTCATCCGCGCCGGCCTGCGCATGCTCTGCGACGCCCAGCCCGACCTGGAGGTGGTCGGCGAGGCCGACAACGGCCGGGAGGCGATCGGCCTGGCCGCGCGGCTGCTGCCCGACGTGGTCGTGATGGACCTGCGGATGCCCGGCGTCGACGGCATCACCGCGACCAGCCGGATCCTCGCCGAGCGCCCCGCCACCCGGGTGCTGGTGCTCACCACGTTCGGCGACGACGACCACCTCTACCCCGCGCTGACCGCCGGCGCCTGCGGGTTCCTGCTGAAGGACGCACCCCCCGCCGACCTGCTCGACGGCGTACGCCGGGCGGCTGCCGGGGACAGCCCGTTCAGCCCGGAGGTGCTGCGGCGGCTCGTCCAGCGGGCGGTGCACGCGCGCGCCGAGGTGCCCCGACCGGTGCACGGCCTCACCACGCGCGAGCGGGACGTGCTGAACCTCGTGGCCGAGGGCCTGTCCAACACCGAGATCGCCGACCGGCTGCACATCGGCGTCACGACGGTCAAGACCCACATCACCAGCCTCATGACCAAGACCGACAGCCCCAACCGGGTACGCCTGGCCCTCTGGGCCCGCGGCGCCTGAGCGCCGGCCGACCTCACTCCTCGATGGCGCCGCCCACCGCGCGCAGATGCTCCCGGAAGGTCAGCGCCGGGTTCTCCGCCCGGCCGGCCAGGTACGCCCCGAACCCGACCTGTGCCCGCAGCGGCTCACCGGCCCGGATCCGGTCGGCCTGCCGTCGCTCGGTGTCCCGGATGGACTCCGCGAGGTCGAAAAGCTCGCCGGCCCGGCCGGTCGGCACGAAGAGCACCCCGTCCTCGTCGGCCAGGGCCACGTCGTCGGGGTCGACCGTCCACCGCCCGACCCGCGCCGAGGCCAGCGCCTCGACCGGCCTCGGATCCAGCCGCTGCGGACCGGTGGGGGTGGCACCGAGGCTGAACACCGGCAGCCCGACCGCCCGGATGTCGTCGGTGTCCCGGTGCAGCCCCCAGACCACCAGGCCGGCCAGGCCGGCGGCCTGCGCCTCCAGCACCACGAGGTCGCCGACGCACGCCTCGTCGGTGCGCCCGTCGTTGTCCACCACCAGCACGTCGCCGGGGGCCGCCCGGTCGATCGCCTCGAGGAAGATGTCGACGCTGCCGACGTGCCGGGCCGGCAGCACCCGCCCGGCCAGCCGGCCCCCGGCCAGCACCGGCCGGACGCCGGCCGGGGCGCAGCGCACCGGGACGGCGGCCCGCAGGCAGGCGTCGGCGACGTGGGCGGTCGTCAACGCGGCGAACCGCCGGGACAGCTCTGCGCGGTCGATGCTCATGGGCCGACGCTAGCCAGCGGGCGCGGCCGTGGGAGCGGCCAGTTCCGGGCTCGTGGCTCCGGTTTGCCGCCCGCTCGCGGCAGCACCGGGATCAGCTCTGGCGGGGTGTGCGCGTCGGCGGGCGGAACGGGTCGGGGCGGCCACGGGTGTGCCGGGCCATCCGGGTGCGCCGACGGGCCCGGGGGGTGCGCGAGACCGCCCTCGGCATGCGCGCCCGGAGCGGCGGGCGCAGTTCCGCCTCGCCCGCGCCGGCCGCCGTGCGCACCATCCGGTTGGCCTCGTTCGGGTCGCAGCCGGTGGCCCGCAGCAGCTCGCTGTCGGCCGTACGCAGGTCGGTGATCACGCCGTCGCCGTAGGAGCGGGCGCCCTGCGCCCAGGCCCGGCCGGCCAGTTCGGCGCTCTCCCGGATCAGCCGGCGGGTGTCGGTCAGGTCCTCGCCGTCGCGGCACTCGCGGCGCATCACCCGGACGGCCTCGCCGAGTCGGGTCACGGCGTCGGCCAGGGTCGGCGGGATCGGCTCGTCGTACTGCAGGGCGGTGGCGGAGCGGCGGGCCACCGAGCGGGCGTACAGGATCACCCGCTCCAGGTGTTGCGCGGCGGCAGCGTACCGGTGGAACCGGGCGCGCCGGCGCCAGCGGACCGGCGCCAGGGTGACCACCTCCTCGGCCCCGCTGAGCGCCTCGTTGAGCCGCCCCACGTCGGCGTCGAGCCCCCGCATCCGGTCCAGCGAGTGGACGGCCGCGTCGGCGTCCCGGGTGGTCAGCGCCCGGGCGACGGCGTCGAGTTCGGTGGTGAGCGCGGTGACGATCGGCTCGGTCGCCCGGTCGAGCACCCGCAGCGGGTTGACCGGCAGCAGCAGCGCCACCACGAAGAGGCCGACCAGGCCGCCGACCAGCGCGTCGAAGATCCGGGGCAGCTCCAGGCCGGGTTCGACGGGGGCGAGGGTGGCGATCAGCACGGCCGTACCGCCGGCCTGGCCGACCAGGGCGCCGCCGCGCCCGGCGACCAGCAGCGCGGTAGCGACGGCCAGGGTCACCACCAGGCCGGTCTGCCAGGACCCGGAGCCGAGCAGGTCGCGCAGCACGTCGCCGACCACGATGCCGAGCCCCACCCCGACCAGCAGTTCGAAGGTGCGCCGGGCCCGCTGGCCGATGGCGGTGGCGATGGTGCCGACCGCGGCGGCGGGCGCAAAGACGTGCGCGCCGGACCCGAGCAGGCGCTGGGCGAGCAGCGCGGCGAGCGCCGCGGCCAGCCCGGCCTGGACGGCGATCACGACGGTGAGCTCCAGCTGGCGCAGCCGCAGCCGGCCCGCCGCGGAGCTCTCGGCGCGGACGTGGGCCAGCTCCCGCCCGGCTCGCTCGGCAGCCTGGTCGAGGGGCGAGCGGACGGAGTCGGGGCGCTCGTCGGCCATGGCGGCGGTTACCCGGCGCGGCGCGCGTGAATCGTCCGGTTGCGGTCGGCCCGGGGGGGCCGGATCAGCGCCGGAAGGTGCGGTCGAGCAGGTCGAACAGGGCGGACCAGTGCCGGTCGGTGGCCGCCTCGTCGTACATCGGGGTGTCGGACTGGGTGTAGCCGTGGCGGGCCCCCGCGTAGACCTCCGAGCGGTAGGTGACGCCGGCCGCGTCCAGGGCCTTCTCCAGCGTGGCGATCTGCTCGGCGGTCATCGACGGGTCCTGGTCGGCGTGGCCGAAGTACAGCTCGCCGGTGACCGCGCCGACGCCCAGGTGCGGGCTGTCCGGGGCGTCGGTCACCACGCGCCCGGCGTGGAAGGCGGCCACCGCGGCGATCCGGTCCGGGTGCGCCTCGATGGCCCGCAGGGCGTTGGTGCCGCCCATGCAGTAGCCGGTGAGGGCCGCGGTGCCGGGCGCGACGCCGGGCTGCGCGGCGAGGAAGTCCAGGTAGGCGGCGGTGTCCCGGGCGATGACGTCCGGAGTGAGCGCGCCGATCATCGGGGAGATCTTCTCGAACAGCTCGCCGCGCCGGTTCTCGTCGTGCAGGCCGGCGAGGTCGACCAGCGGGGCGCGGCCGAAGCGGTGGAACAGGTTCGGCACCAGCACGACGTACCCGCGGGCGGCGATCGTCCCGGCCATCTCGGCCATCCTCGGTCGGAGCCCGAAGGCGTCCATGAAGACCAGGACCGCCGGGAAGGGCCCGTCCCCGTCGGGTCGGGCGAGAAGGGCGTCCGCCGCTCCGTCGCCGGTCGGCACGTCCACGGTCGTCGTCTGCACTCTCCGGACCTCCCTGCGCTGCGCGTTTCCGCGGTGCACGCTACCCCCGCCCCCGGGGCCCGGCACGGCGAGCCCTTCCGCTGACCACGGCGGCGGGGCATCCTGGGTGGATGGGAGAGGTGCGACCGATGCCCACCTTCGGGGACCTGTTCACCGACCTGCGCGGCGAGGACCGGACGCTCCGGGTCAGCTACCACCCGGACCGCGGCGCCGTCGTGCTGTCGCTGTGGAGCGGCACGATGTGCCGCGGCTCGTTCCGGATGCCCGCCGACGACGTGGACCGGCTGGTCGCGCTGCTCACCTCCGTCGGGACCGCCGCCGACGGGGGTGACGCGGCCGGGCCGGGCACGGCCGTCGTCGAGGGCGCGGCCCCGGCCCCGGAGGCGTCCGTGGAGCGCACCGGCGACATCTCGGGTACGGCCCGGCGCATGGCCCTGCCGACCCTGCCGGCGCCGCGGGTCGCCTGACAGGGCCAAAACCGGACGAAGGCGCGGACTTTTCCTCGTCCGCGAACTACCTTCGGGGTAGGAGTTCGGAAGGGAGGGACGATGATTCCCGTCTCGTCACACACCAGGCGCCACCGCCATCCCGCCGCGTTCGGGACGGCTCTCCTGGTCGCCGCCGGCCTGGCCGGCCTGGCCGTCCCGGCGGGCCCCGCCTCGGCGGCCCCCGCATCGGCCGCCGGCCCGACCACCGGCGCGGCCGTCACGCTCGCCGCCACCAGCCAGCCGACCCTTCGGCAGGGCTCCCGGGGCGCGGCGGTCACCACGCTGCAGACGCGGCTCACGGCCCTGCGCTACGACGTGGGCGGGGTCGACGGCATCTTCGGGCCGTCGACGCACCACGCGGTCGTCGCCTTCCAGAAGGTCAACGGCCTGGCCCGCGACGGCATCGTCGGGCCACGCACCTGGGCGGCGCTCGACCGTCCGGTCGTCCCGAAACCGAAGTACACCCACCCGGGCTACTCGGTCGAGGCCAACCTCACCCGGCAGGTGGTCTACCTGGCCAAGGGCGGGGCGGTGGTCCGGATCCTGGACGCCTCCAGCGGCAAGGCCAGCACCCCGACGCCGACCGGCAACTGGACGGTGCAACGGCGCATCGACGGCTGGCGGCAGAGCGACCTCGGCCTGCTGTGGCGGCCGAACTACTTCTACCGGGGCTACGCGGTGCACGGCGCGAACTCCGTGCCCACCTACCCGGCCAGCCACGGCTGCGTCCGGGTGCCCGTCCCGGCGATGGACCGGCTCTGGACCACCATCCGCATCGGCACCCCGGTGCACGTCTACCGCTGACGGTAGCCCGACGGCGGCCCCGGAGGTCGATCCCCGGGGCCGCCGCAGCCCCTCGTTTGCGGCGGCGGAGCGCGGGAAGACGGCTTCTCCCAGCCGAGAGGGAGGCGTCGAGGTGGACCAGGACGAGTTCATCGGCTCGGTGGCGAAACGCTGCGGCATGTCGTCGGAGCAGGCCACGGCCGTCACGCAGGCCACGTTGACCACACTGGCGGAACGGATCGACGGCGGGGAGGCCCGGGACCTGGCCGACCGGCTTCCCGAGGCGCTGCGGGCGTACGCCTTCGGCGGGAGCGAGACCGGCGAGCGGTTCGGGCTCGACGTCTTCGTGGAACGCGTCAGCGAGCGCGCCGACCTCGACGTGGACCGGGCCAAGGACGGGGTCACCGCCGTGTTCGACGTGCTCCGCGACGCCATCGACCCCGCCGGCTACGGGGACGTGGTCGCCCAACTTCCCACCGAGTACGGCGAGGTGGCCGACCAGACCGCCCCGTTCGTGCAGCGCAGCCGGTGACGGGCGCGGGACCGCGATGAGCGTCGGCGACGAGGATCCGCTGCGCCGGCCGCCGGAGGCCGACGCGCAGGAGCAGCGGCAGGACGAGACGGTGGTCGGCCCGCCGGACACGATCTCCGACGCGGTGCCGGAGGCGACCGAGGCGGACCTGGCCGAGCAGGGCGTGCTGACGCCGCCGAGCGACGACACCGGCCTGGCCGACGCGGTGCGCGACGACGTCACCCCGGCCGACGCGGTGGAGCAGAACCAGGAGATCCCCACCCCCGACGAGGACCGCCGGGACTGACCGCTCAGCGGTCCGGGCTGTCCGCCGCGGCCATCAGGCGCAGCGCGTTCGGGTCCAGCCCGATGCGCACCGGCGTCTGGCCGTAGGGCTCGCCGTCGACCTCGATCCGCGCGGGCCGGTCCGTCTCCAGCCAGAGCTGGCGGACCGCCAGGAACGGCTCGTCGCCGAGGGTGCGGCGGTGCCCGGCCGCCGCGTTGCGCGCCGTCTCGCGCAGCAGGCCGCGCCGGGTCGGCCCGCCCACCGGGTACGCGACCAGCAGCCGGTCGTCGGCGTTGGCGTCCGCGGTGATCGGCCGGCCGGCGTGGAAACCGCCGTTGGCCACGTACACCTGGTGGGTGTCGAAGCCGTGCTCCCGGCCCTCGGCGCGCACGGTGACCCGCAGCGGCCGGTGCCGGGCCAGCAGCCCCAACGCGGTCAGCGGGTACGCGAGCCGGCCCACCACCCGCTTCAGCCGCGGCGGCGCGGTCAGCATGATGTCGGCCGACAGCCCGATCCCGACGTGGTTGGTGAACCGGGTGTCGCCGATGAGCCCCAGGTCGACGTCGATCACCTTGCCGTCGGTGAGCAGCCCGACGGCGGCGTCGAGGTCGAGCGGGACGCCGACGGTGCGGGCGAAGTTGTTGGTGGTGCCCAGCGGCAGCAGGCCCAGCGCCATGTCCCGGTGGGCGAGCAGCCGGGCCGCGGCGCCGATGGTGCCGTCGCCGCCCCCGGCGACGAGCAGGTCCGGCCCGAGGTCGGCGGCCTCGGCGAGCACCCGGTCCAGCTCACCGGGCCGGTCGACCGGGTACGCGCCGAGCAGCGTGAAGCCGGCCGCGCGCAGTCGGGAGTGGACGGTCTCGTAGAGCCGGCGGCCCCGGCGGGAGTGCGCGTTGACGACCAGCGCCGCCCGTCGCCGCTCCCGGATGGCCGCCCCCAGCTCCTGCTTGGTCCGCACGGTTCCCGACCCTATCCGCCGGCCCGCCGCTCAGGCGGGCAACGGCGGGCCGGCGCCCGCGGTCAGTGCACGGCGACGGCGACCGCGGCCGGCTCGACCTCGGCCAGCCGCGCCGGCCGGACGACGGTGAGCAGCACGATCAGGGCCACCGCCATGCCACCGGCCACCACGGCGGCCATCGCCACGCTGCCGGTGCCGAGCACGCCGACCAGCGGCGCGGCGAGCGCGCCGACGCCGAACTGGACGGCGCCCAGCAGCGCCGCGGCGGTGCCGGCGGCCTCCCCGTGCCGGGACAGCGCCAGGGCCGGCGCGTTCGGCATGGCCAGACCGGCCGCGGCGAGTACCACCCAGAGGGAGGCCAGCACGGCCGGCAGGCCGCCGACGCCGGTGGCGGCGAAGCTCACCAGGACCAGCCCGGCCCCGGTGCCGAGGGTGAGCGCGGTGACCAGGATCCGCTGCGGGGTGTACCGGCGCAGCAGCCGCACGTTGAGCTGGGTGGCGGTGATCAGGCCGACCGCCCCGGCGCCGAATGCCAGCCCGAACTGCTGCTCGTCCAGCCCGTACCGCTCCTGGAAGACGAACGACGACCCGGCCACGTACGCGAAGAGCGCCGCCATGGCGAGCCCGGCGACCAGCACGAGCCCGACGAAGGTCCGGTCCCGCAGCAGCGCGCGGTAGTCCCGGCCGACGGCGGCGACGCCGCCGTGCCGGCGGCGCTCCGGCGGCAGGGTCTCCCGGAGCCCGACCGCCGCGACCACGGCCAGCAGGAGCCCGAAGACGGCGAGGGCCACGAACACGCCCCGCCAGTCCGACCAGCGCAGCAGCCCGCTGCCGAGGGTGGGCGCCAGGATCGGTGCCGCACCCATCACCAGCATGAGCCGGGAGAAGAGCCGGGCGAAGGCGGCGCCGCTGAACAGGTCGCGGACCACGGCCGTCGCGACCACCGTCGTGGCCGCCACGCCCAGTCCCTGCAGCACCCGGAGCACGCCCACCACCTGGACGGTCGGCGCGACCATGCAGAGCAGCGAGGCCAGGATGTGCAGCGCGATCCCGGCGAGCAGCGGCAGGCGCCGGCCCACCGCGTCGGAGAGCGGGCCGATCAGCAGTTGGCCGAGGGCCAGCCCGGCGAGGGTGCCGGTGAGGGTGAGCTGCACGGCCGCCGAGGTGGTCTCCAGGTCGGCGGTGATGGCCGGCAGCGCGGGCAGGTACATGTCGATGGTCAGCGGCCCGATCGCGATCAGCGAGCCGAGCACCAGCACGAGGCGCAGTTGCTGCCCGCGGCTCATCAGGTCACCGGGTGTCTCGGCGGTCGGGGCGGGGGAGGACTGCGCAGTGGTCACACCTGGCAGCAAATCCCCGGCGGCCGGTCTCATTCCCACCACCGCCGAAGGTGCCCCAGGTCACATCGGCTCGTTGAACCGTCCGCCGCACATTCCCACGCGAGGAGACACCGTGCCCGACTACCCGCAGCCGGCCGCCGAGGTCGGCCGGATCGAGCCGGCGCCCCGCCGGATCCGCGCCTTCCTGTCCGGCGAGTTGGTGCTCGACACCGCCCGTGCCCGCTACGTCTGGGAGTGGCCGCCCTACCCGCAGTACTACGTGCCCGCCGCCGACGTCCGTCGGGACCTGCTGGTCGACGAGGGACGCACCGAGGAGACCCGGCGCGGCACCGCGCGGCTGCACGGGCTGCGGGTCGGCGAGTTCGCGCGGGCCGGCTGCGCCCGGTGGTACGGGGACGACGCGCCGCCCGGGCTGGCGGACACCATCCGGTTCGACTGGGCCGCGCTGGACGCCTGGTTCGAGGAGGACGAGGAGGTCTTCGTCCACCCCCGCAGCCCGTACTCCCGGGTGGACGCGTTGCGCTCCACCCGGCACGTCCGGGTGGAGTTGGGCGGGACGGTGCTGGCCGAGTCGACCTCGCCGGTGCTGGTCTTCGAGACCGGCCTGCCGACCCGCTACTACCTGAGCCGCACCGACGTGCGGTTCGGGCACCTCGTGCCGTCGCGGACCCGGACCGCCTGCCCGTACAAGGGCCGCACCAGCGGCTACTGGTCGGTGCGCGCCGGCGATCGGGTGCATCCGGACCTGGCCTGGTCGTACGACTTCCCCACGGCCGCGCTGTTGCCGATTGCCGGGCTGGTGGCCTTCTACAACGAGAAGGTCGACCTGGTGGTGGCCGGGGAACGCCTTCCCCGGCCGCGGACGCACTTCTCCTGACCCGGCGCGGCGGGCAGCGCGGGGCCGCTCCGGCTGCGTAGGGTGAGGCCGCAGTCCGTGACCTCGCGGCCGGCGCCGTCGGGGTCCGCCCCGCACGTCCCCACACGGGAGGAGCGCCACCGTGACCGCCACCGACTGGACCGCCGACGTCGCGGGCGTCGGCCGTTACGCCGAGGTCAACGGCATCAACCTCTACTACGAGACGCACGGCACCGGGCACCCGCTGATCCTGTTGCACGGCGGGCTCGGGTCGGGCGAGATGTTCGGGCCGGTGCTGCCCGCGCTGGCCGCGCGGCACCAGGTCATCGCCGTCGACCTGCAGGGTCACGGCCGCACCGCCGACGTCGACCGCCCGCTCGATCTGGGGACGATGGCCGACGACATCGCCGCGCTCATCGACCACCTCGGGCTGGACCGGCCCGATCTGGTGGGCTACTCGCTCGGCGGCGGCGTGGCGCTGCGCGCCGCGGTGGCGCACCCGGAGAAGATCGGCCGGCTCGTCGCGGCGTCCGCGCACGTGCGGTCGGACGCCATCTACGCCGAGATGCGCGCGCAGCAGGGCCAGGTGACGGGTGCCGCCGCGCAGTTCATGACGGACACCCCGATGTACCAGCTCTACCAGCGGGTGGCGCCGCGCCCGGAGGACTTCCCCCGGCTGCTCGACAAGATCGGCGCGCTGATGGCGGAGGACTTCGACCTGACCGAGGAGGTCAGCGGCCTGCGGGTGCCGACGCTGATCGTCGCCGCCGACGCCGACATGGCGCCGCCGAGCCACTACGTGGAGGTGTTCCGGCTGCTCGACGGCGGCCTGCGCGACGGCGGTTGGACGGGCGAGGGCCGGCCCAAGGGCGGGCACGCGCTGGCCATCCTGCCCGGGCTGACCCACTACAGCATCTTCAGCTCGCCGCTGTTCGCCGCGGCCGCTCTCTCCTTCCTCGACGAACCGGCGGGCTGAGGGCGGTCATCCCTTGCGGCCGGTGGTGGCGATGCCCTCCACGAAGTGCCGCTGGGCCAGGAAGAACAGGATGATCATGGGTACGGTGGCGATCACGCTGCCGGCGAGGACGATCTCCCACTGCTGCTCGCCGCCGTACCCGAACCGGTCGAGGATCACCTTGAGCCCGCGGGGCAGGGTGTAGAGCTGCTCGTTGCGCAGGTAGATCAGCGGCTTGATCAGGTCGGTCCAGCTCGCCTTGAACTCGAAGACGAACGCCACCAGCAGGGCCGGGCGGATCAGCGGGAAGGCCATTTTCCAGAACAGCTGCGGATAGCTCGCCCCGTCGACCCGGGCCGCCTCGAAATACTCCCGCGGCAGGCTGAGGAAGAACTGCCGCAGCAGGAAGATGTAGAACGCCGACCCGAAGAGGTTGCCGGCCCAGAGCGGCACCTGGGTGTCGACGAGGCCGAGCCGGTTCCAGATCAGGTAGGTCGGGATCATGGTGACCGCGAACGGCAGCATCATGGTGGCGAGGACCAGGCCGAAGAGCAGGTTCCGGCCGGGAAACCGGAAGTACGCGAACCCGAACGCCACCCAGGCGCTGGAGAGGGTCGCCGCGGCGGCCGCCGCCACCCCGACCACCACGCTGTTGAACAGCCAGGTGAGCAGTGGCATGGCCTGCCAGGCCTCGGCGTAGTTGTCCGGCGCGAACGGCGTGGGCAGGAAGCCGGGGGCGAAGACGTACTCCCGGGGCCGCAGCGAGGCGCTGACCAGCCAGACGAACGGCAGCAGGAAGATCACCGCCGCGCCCACCAGGGCGACCACGAACAGGATGCGCTGCCAGCGCGGCCGCCGGCCCTCCTCGCGGGCATCGGGCCGGGGCGCCGCCACCGGCGCCACCACGGTGCTCGCGACGCCGTCGCCCACCGGCTGACTCGTCGTGGTCACCGGTCCTCCCCCTCGTAGTAGACGAACCGGTTGCTCAGCTTCACCTGCACCGCCGTGATGATCAGGATGATCAGGAAGAGCAGCCAGGCCATCGCCGAGGCGAAGCCCATGTGCAGGAACTGGAACGCCTCCTGGAACAGATGGATCACGTAGAACGACGCCGCATCGCTGCTGAACGAGCCCTGGGTCTGCCGGTTCCCGAAGTACATGGTGTAGACCTCGGTGAACATCTGCAGCGACGCGATGGTGTTGACGATCAACGTGAAGAAGAGCGAGCCGGAGATCATCGGCAGGGTCACGTGGCGGAACCGCGCCCACGCGCCGGCCCCGTCGAGGTCGGCGGCCTCGTACAGGTCGCGGGGCACGTTCTGCAACGCGGCCAGGTAGATGATCACCGTGGAGCCGAGGCTCCACAGGCTCATGAGCACGATCCCGGGCATCACCCAGTCCGGGTCGGTGGTCCAGCTCGGACCGTCGATCCCGAGCAGCGCCAGGCCGCGGTTGATCAGGCCGTCCTGGGTGTTGAGCAGCAGCAGGAAGAGGATGCCGACGGCCACCGCCGGGGTCATCACCGGCAGGTAGAACACGGTACGGAAGAAGCCCTGCCAGCGGCCGACCCGCTTGAGCAGCAGGGCCAGCCCCAGCGAGATCAGCATCACCAGCGGCACGTGCAGCGCGGTGTAGTAGACGGTGTTGCCGAGGCTGCGCGCCACCTGGGGGTCGGACACGAGCTGCCGGTAGTTGTCCAGCCCGTTCCAGCGCGGCGCGTTGATGACGTCGTACTCGGTGAAGCTGAGCCAGAGGCTGGCGACCATCGGACCGGCGGTGAACGCGAGGAACCCGACGATCCAGGGCGCCAGGAACACGTACGCCCAGCGGGCCTCCCGCCGGGCCAGCGGCGTGCGGCGCCGCCGGCCCGGAACGTCAGGGGTGACGGTGGTGGCCATGGCCGGGGTCAGCCCGCGGCCTTGTCCAGCGCGGCGGTCGCCTCCTGCTGGGCCCGGGCCAGCGCCTCGGCCGGCTGGGCCTGCCCGGAGAGCACCCGGTTGACCGCCTCGGTCCAGGCCTTGTCGAACTCGGCGCCGGCCGGCGAGGCGGGCATCGCGAACGCGGCGTCCTGGGCCGCACGGATGGTGGCCACCGCGTCGTCGAACCGCTTGTTGCCGGTCGGCTGGTACAGCTCGTCGAAGATCTTCTTGTCGGCGGCGGTGTTGCCGGTCCAGACGCCGGTGAAGGGCAGGTTGGCCGCCTTGCGGGCCTCGGCCCGCGCCTTCGCGGCGGCGAACCAGGTGTCGGTGGCGGTCATCTGCTTGACGAAGGCGCAGGCCGCCTCCGGGTTCTTCGCTCCCTTGGTGACCACCCACGCCTGGCCGGAGGACATGCTCAGCGGCTTGCCCTGCCGGTCCACGAAGGGCTTCACGACCAGCTCGGCCTTGGGGCTGTTCTTGGCGGCCTGGTTGAGGAACCAGTCCTCCATGGGCCACGCCGCGATCTGGTTCTTGGCCAGGGGGTTCCCGGCGCCGAAGAAGTCGAAGGTGTCCCGGAAGGACTTGAACTTGCCCCAGCCGCCCTGGTCCTGGATGAGCGTGACGCCGGTGGTCAGCGCCTCGACCACCTTCGGGTCGGTCAGGTTGGCCTTGGCCCCGTCCGCCGAGATCATCTCGGCGCCGTTGGCCTTGGCCCACATCGGCAGGAACTCGGGGATCTTCGGGTCGATGCCGATCCGGCTGAGCCGGCCGCCGGAGACCTTGGCCAGCTTCGCGTTGACCGCCGGCAGGCCCGCCCAGTCGGCGAGGTTCACGTCGTCGGCGGTGAGGCCGGCCTGCTTCAGCAGCGCCTCGTTGAGGTAGAGCACCCGCACCTGGGAGAACTCCGGGATGCCGTAGACGGTGCCGTCGAGGGTGACCTGGTCCTTGGCGGCCTGCCGGTACTGCCCCAGGTCGATCTGCTGCTTCTCGACGCAGTCGGTCAACGGCTGGATCGAGCCGCGCTTGGCGTACGTGCCGATCAGCTTGCGGTCCATGTACACCAGGTCCGGCGGGTTGCCGGAGGCCACCGCGGAGAGGAACTGCTGCTCGTCGAAGGCACCCTCGGTGATCTTCAGCTGGACGTCCGGGTGGTCCTTCTTGAAGGCGTCCACCCGCGTCTTGGCGATCTCGTCCGAGAGGCCGAACCCCATGGTGCTCAGGGCACCGCTGCCCTTGGTGGCGCCACCGCCGGAGTCACCCCCGCCGCCCACTCCGCCGCAGCCGCTGATCGCCAGGGTCAGCACCCCTGCCAACGCGGTCGCCCGCAGTCTCCGTGACATGGCCACCTCCCGTAGTCACGCGGGCCACCCTGCCCGCGCGACCTGCACTTCTCCGCTTCGCGGGAATTTCAAACCAGGACCGGAGAAACGTTGATCATCCGGTACCCGCCGGCCTCCCGGCGGCGGCTCCCGGCGGCGGACGGGCCGGTCTCAGGAGGCGGCGGCCGGGGTGGACGCCCCGCGCCGCCCGGACAGCCGCTCGACGGCGACCGCGGCGAGCAGGAGCAGGCCGAGCACGCCGAGCGCCGCGGCGGGCGGCAGCAGCAACCGAGCGGCAGCAGGAGCAGGACCAGCACGACGACGGCCCGCTGCGCCGGCGGGACCGGCTGCCCGGTGAGCCGGAGGAACAGCAGCCGGCCGCCCAGGAAGAGCGCGGCGCCCCCGTGCAGGGCGACCGAGGCGGACCAGGTCAACCTGGCGGCGTGCTCGTCGGCCCCGTGCACCCCGGCGACGAGCCCGAGCACCTGCTCGACGCCGAGGGCCAGGTAGATGACCCCGGTGATCAGCAGCAGGTGGGTCTGGCTGTAGGCGTCCGAGGCGATCCGGTCCAACGGCGTCACGCGGCGCCCGGCCGGCGCCGGAGCGGGCGGGCGCGGCCACACCGGCCCCCGCCGTCCCCCGTCCCGCCCCACGTCCGTCGCCTTCCGTCATCCCGACCGACCGATCGCCTCCGCCGACGGTAGGCCGCACGACGTGCGACGATTCGCGGATTCCGGTGATTGCCGGTCGGTACGCGGCGGCCCGTCCCCGGTCACGCCGGGGCGGCGGCGTCACCCCAGGCGCCCCGTACGAGGGCCGGGAGCACGCGCGCCGCCCGTCCGTGCAGGTTCACCGCGCACACCGCGTCCAGCGGCGTCTCCTCCGGGTTGACCTGGATCACCGTGCCGCCCCGGCGGGCCGCGACCTGCGGGATCTCGGCGGCGGGATACACCAGGCCGGACGTGCCGACGGTGAGCAGCACGTCGCAGCGGTACGCCGCCTCCACGGCGGCCTCGAAGGCCTGCTCCGGCAGCGCCTCACCGAACCACACCACCCCCGGCCGGACGGGTGCCTCGCAGCGCCCGCAGCGGGGCGGTGTCAGCCGCCGACCCTCCCCCGGCTCCTCCCCGGCCCCGGGCACGGGCGCCGGCTCGGCGCAGGCCGAACAGCGCGGCGCGAACAGGCTGCCGTGCAGGTGGATCGGGGCGGCGGAGCCGGCGCGCTCGTGCAGGTCGTCGACGTTCTGGGTGACCACCACCGTCTCCGGCACCCGGGCCGCCATGACGGCCACGGCCCGGTGCCCCGGGTTCGGTTCGGCCCGGCGGACGGCGCCGCGCCGCCACTCGTACCAGCCCCAGACCAGCGCGGGATCGGCGCGGAACGCCTCCGGGGTGGCCAGCGCCCGGGGGTCGAACTGTTCCCAGAGGCCGGTGAGCGCGTCACGGAAGGTGGGTACGCCGCTCTCGGCCGACATGCCCGCGCCGGTGAAGACGACCAGCCGCCGCGCCTGCGCGAGCAGCGTCGCCGCTTCCGCCGTGCCCGAGGGTTCCATCCGCTCCCGCTCCCCGTCGACCGGTCACCGCGCGACGCTCAGGTGGACGTCCACCCGGTCGCCCAGCGCGATCCCCTCGGCCCTGCGGACCGCGGTCTTCACCGGCACGACGTAGCGCCCGTCCTTGGGCCAGAGCGACGTCTCCCATCCGGTCCCGCCGATCCGCGCGGTCACCGGGATCATCCCCCAGCCGTACGTGACCGACGCCGAGGCCGCCTCCAACTCCCCGCACAGCTCGTCGGGAACGGTGACGAAGTGCCAGGGTGCGGGCCCCCGCCAGAACCACACCTCGCCGCTGAACTCCCACTCCACCCGCTCAGGATAGGCGTCGATCCCGCCCGGCCCGAAACACCCGCACCCCGACCAGCACCGTCCACAGCAGCAGCGGGAACACCGCCACCCGCTCCATCCCGCCGACCCCGATGCCCAGGTCGACCTGCCCCATGAAGAGCACCACGCCGGCCACCCCGGTGGACCCGAGGACCAGCCTGGCCGCCCGCATCCCGCCCAGCACCGCGACCGCCGGCGGGTGCTGGCTGTGCTCGCCTACCTGCGCGCCGGCCGTTAGGCGACTCAGAGGTTCATCGGCGCCGGGTCGCTGGCCAGCTGACGGAACCGCACGCGCGGGTCGGGCACCAGCCGACGGGAGGCCAGGTCCAGCAGGCCGCCCACCCCGGTGATGCCGGCGACCGGGGTGCCGTCCGGGCGGGTCAGGTCCTGCACGATCTGGAACGTCTTCCCCTCGCCCCAGCGGAACTCGCAGGACACGTCCACCTCGTCGCCGCCGCGCAGCTCCCGCAGGTAGCGCAGGGTGACCTCCAGGGCCACCGGCCCCACGCCGCCGGCGAGAAGCCGGTCCTGCCGGATGCCGGCGGCGCGCAGGCACTCCCACCGGGCGTGCTCGCCGTACTGGAGGTAGACGGCCTGGTTCAGGTGGCCCTGCGTGTCGAGTTCGTAGCCGCGGACGGTGACGCGGACCCGGAACGGATCTCCCATGGGGTCGAGCCTAACCAGGGGTACGACACCGCCGCGGCGGTCACAGCTGGTGGCGGTCGTCGGCCGGCAGCCCGGGCGGCTCGGCGGACTCGTCGGGCCGCCCGAGCTGCGCGACGTGGGTCGGGTCGAGGACCCGGGAGAGGAACGAGCGGGTCCGCTCGTGCCGCGGCGCGCCCAGGACCTCGTCGGGCGGCCCCTGCTCGACCACCACGCCACCGTCCATGAACACCACCCGGTCGGCGACGTCCCGGGCGAACGCCATCTCGTGGGTCACCACCATCATGGTCATGCCGTCCTCGGCCAGCTTGCGCATGACGGTGAGGACGTCGCCGACCAACTCGGGGTCGAGCGCTGAGGTCGGCTCGTCGAAAAGCATCAGCTCGGGGTCCATCGACAGCGACCGGGCGATGGCGACCCGCTGCTGCTGCCCGCCGGACAGCTGCGCCGGGAACGCGCCGGCCTTGTCGCTCAGGCCGACCCGGTCCAGGTTGGCCCGCGCGACCCGCTCCGCCTCGGCCCGACGGCGCCGGAGCACCCGGCGCTGGGCGATGGTGAGGTTGTCCAGCACGGTCAGGTGCGGGAAGAGGTTGAACGACTGGAAGACCATGCCGATGCCGCGACGAACAGAGTCGATCTCGACGTCCGGGTCGGTCATCTCGGTGCCGTTCACCCAGATCCTGCCGGCGGTCGGCTCCTCCAGCAGGTTGACGCACCGCAGCAGCGTGGACTTGCCGGACCCGGACGGTCCGATGACGCAGACCACCTCGCCGTGGCCGACCTCGAAGTCGATGCCCTTGAGCACTTCGAGTGGCCCGAAGGACTTGTGCAGGTCGCGGATCTCGACGGCGGGCTGGGACTGGCTGGTCGTCATGGGGGTCACCGAGCCTTGGCGTAGCGGAGTTCGAGGCGGCGTACCACCTGGGAGAGCGGCAGGGTGATGACCAGGTAGGTGAGCCCGGCCACCAGCAGCGGGGTGGCGTTCACCCGGTCGTTGAGCGTGTCCCGGCCGAACTTCGTGACCTCGATGGTCTGCGCCGTCACGCCGAGCACGTAGGCGAGCGACGAGTCCTTGGTGAGCAGGATCAGTTCGTTGGTCAGCGGCGGGATCACGATCCGGAAGGCCTGCGGGATGACGATCGTGCGCATCGCGGTGAAGTGCGACATGCCGAGGGTGCGCGCCGCCTCCATCTGCCCCTTCGGCACGGCCTGGATGCCGGCCCGGATGGTCTCGGCCATGTACGCCGCGGCGGTCAGCCCGAGGCCGATCGCGATCGACCCGAACACGCCACCGGGGATCTCCCGCTCCGGGAACGCGATGGGGATGCCGTACCCGACCAGGAAGAGCACCAGCAGCGCGGGCAGGCCCCGGAACAGCTCGATGTACGCCGTCGCCACCCAGCGGTACGGCGCCACCCGGGACAGTCGCATCAGCGCCAGGACGGTGCCGAAGACCAGGCCGAAGGCGAACGCGCCCAGCGTGTAGAGGATCGTGTTGCGCAGCGCGACGGTGATGATCGTCGGGAACATCGACTCGATGATGTCGACGCGGAAGAACGCTTCCCGCAGCCGGCCCCAGTCCGCCGCGAAGATCACCACGGCGATGACGGCCACGAAGGCCAGGTACTGGAGCCAGAGGGACAGCCGCTCTCGTTGGCGGCGTCGCAGCTTCACGTTCGGCGCTCCTTGAGAGGTGCGGAGGGGTGCCGGGGCGGAGGGCGCGCCGGGCGCGCCCTCCGGCCGGGTGGGTGGCTCAGGCGGTCGGCTTCTTGCCGATCCACTTCTCGTAGATCGTGTCGTAGGTGCCGTCCTGCTTCGCCTTGGCGAGCACCTCGTTGATCTTCTTGACCAGCTCCGGGTTGCCGTCCTTCTTCACCGAGAAGCCGTACTGCTCACCGGTGTCGAACTCGGCTGCCACCTCGAAGCCGCCCGCGTGCTCCTTGATGTACTCGGTCCAGACCGGGAGGTCGTTGATGGCGGCCTCGATCTGGCCGTTGGCCAGTGCCTGCTGCTCGGCGGCGAGATCCTCGAACTCGACGAGCTGCAGGCCCTTCTCGTCGGCGACCTTCTTGGCGTAGTCGCGGCCGGTGGTCGCGGCCTGGACGCCGAGCTTCTTGCCCCGGAGGTCGTCGAGCGACTTGTACGCCTTGCCGGTCTTGACCAGCATGGCCTGGGTCGCGTCGAAGTACGGATCGGAGAAGTTCATGACCTTCTGCCGTTCCTCGGTGATCGTCATGCCGGCGGCGGCGGCGTCGCACTTGCCGGTGTTCAGGTCCTGGCCGGACTTGATCCCCTCGAACGGCGTGTCGACGATCTTCTGCTCGACGCCCAGGTCCTTGGCGACCAGGTCCATCACGTCGACGTCGAACCCGACCACCTTGCCGGCGGAGTCCTTGGACTGGAACGGCGCGTACGGCAGGTGGGTGCAGACGGTGAGCTTGCCCTTCTCGACGAGCTTGACCCCGCTCGCCTGGGTCTCGCCGTCCTCCTTTTTGGCGCATCCCGCGCTCGCCGCGAGGGCGGCGATCGCCACGACAATGCCAGCCCTGCGGACTGCGCTCTGGAAAGTCACGGCAGTGTCCCTCCGATCGACCCTGGTATGACAGCCAGCCAGGGCTGGTGCAAAGACGGTGTGACAGGGGACGGTACCTGATCGGTGGAGCCACACCAAGATCATGACGGGCGACCGCAGCCAAGCTGTGACCGATTCCGCCGGGTGATCCCGGCACCCGGCACGCAACCGGACGGACCTTGCGACCAAGGACTGAATGGTGGTTCACTTCTTGGGTGGCGTACCGGAGCACCGAGCGGGTGAAGGCGCGGCTGAGCGCCTCCCGGGAGCGGATCATCGCCGCCGCGCTGGAGATCATGGCCGGCCACGGCTACGCGGGCTGCTCGGTCGCGGCCGTGGCCGAGCGCGCCGGGGTCGCGACGGGCACCGTCTACCGCCACTTCCCCACCAAGGCCGACCTCTTCGCCGAGGTGTTCCGCACCGCCTCGCAGCGCGAGGTGGACGCCGTCGCACGCGCCGCAGCGCTGCGGGCCACCGTCGCCGCGCAGATGTCGGCCGTCGTCGAGACGTTCGCCGGCCGCGCCCTGCAGTCCCCACGGCTGGCGTACGCGCTGCTCGCCGAGCCGGTCGACCCGGCGGTCGACGCCGAGCGGCTCACCTTCCGCCGCGCCTACGCCGATCTGATCGCCGGTCACGTGGCGGCCGGGGTGGCGAGCGGTGAACTGCCGGCGCAGGACCCCGAGTTGACCGCGACCGCGCTCGTCGGCGCCCTGGCCGAGGCCATGGTCGGCCCGCTGGCCGCCGGGGTCGCCGGCCCGGGCACCATCCCCGACCTGATCAGGTTCATCCACCGCGCGCTGGGAGTATCGCCGTGACGACACACGAGGTGTTCAACCAGGTTCCCCCGCTGGCCGGTCACGACGCGGCGGACGACCCGGCCCTGCTCGACGGGCTGGACCGGGAGGGCGCCGGCTGGGCCGCCGCCGAGGTGCACGAACTCGGCCGGCTCGGCGGCGCCGCGTCGGCGATCGAGCACGGGCGGCTGGCGAACGAGCACCCGCCGGTCCTGCGCACCCACGACCGCTACGGCCACCGGATCGACGAGGTGGAGTTCCACCCGGCCTGGCACGAGCTCATGCGCACGGCGGTCACCCACGGGCTGCACGCCGCGCCGTGGGCCGACGACCGGCCGGGCGCACACGTGGCCCGGGCGGCCAAGTTCTACGCCTGGCGACCCGACGCCGGCCACGGCTGCCCGATCTCGATGACCTACGCCGCCGTGCCCGCGCTGCGGCACAGCCCGGACCTGGCCGCGCGGTACGAGCCGCTGCTCACCGCGACGGCGTACGACTTCGGGCTGCGCCCGCCGCTGACCAAGCAGGGCCTGCTGGCCGGCATGTCGATGACGGAGAAGCAGGGCGGGTCGGACGTGCGCGCCAACAGCACCGTGGCGCACCCCGACCCGGACGGCACCTACCGGCTCGTCGGGCACAAGTGGTTCACGTCGGCGCCGATGTGCGACCTCTTCCTCACCCTCGCCCAGGCACCGGGCGGCCTCACCTGCTTCCTCGTCCCGCGGGTCCTGCCGGACGGCACACGCAACCTGATGCGGCTGATGCGCCTCAAGGACAAGCTCGGCAACCGGTCCAACGCCTCGGCCGAGATCGAGTACGAGCACGCCGTCGCCTGGCGCGTCGGCGACGAGGGCCGGGGCGTGCGCACCATCATCGACATGGTCAACCTGACCCGCCTCGACTGCGTCATCGGGGCGGCGGCCGGGATGCGCCAGGGGCTGATCACCGCCGCCCACCACGCCACCCACCGGCGCACCTTCGGCCGGTACCTCGTCGATCAGCCGCTGATGCGCAACGTGCTCGCCGACCTCGCGGTCGAGTCCGAGGCCGCCACCGTCCTCATGATGCGGCTCGCGGGGGCCACCGACCGGTCCGCCCGCGGCGACGCCGGCGAGACGGCGTTCAAGCGGCTCGCCCTCGCCGTGGGCAAGTACTGGGTGTGCAAGCGCTGGCCGGCACACGCCGCCGAGGCCCTCGAATGCCTGGGCGGCAACGGCTACGTCGAGGAGTCGGGCCTGCCCCGGCTGTTCCGCGAGTCGCCGCTGAACTCGATCTGGGAAGGCTCCGGCAACGTCGCCGCACTGGACGTGCTGCGCGCGGTCGCCAGGGAGCCCCAGGTCGTGGAGGCGTTCCGGGCCGAGGTGACCGCCGCCGCCGGCGCGGACCCGCGGCTGGACGCCGCGTTGCGCCAGGTGCAGGCCGACCTGTCCGACCACGACGACCTCGAACTGCGGGCCCGCCGGGTCGTCGAGCGGCTCGCCCTGGTCCTGCAGGGCGCGCTGCTGGTGCGGCACGGCCACCCGGCCGTCGCCGACGCCTTCTGCGCCTCCCGCCTCGGCGGCGACCACGGCCAGGCGTTCGGCACCCTGCCGAGCGGCGTCGACTTCGCCGCGATCATCTCCCGTGGCGTTCCCAAGGTGGGCTGACCCGAACCGCGGCGCGGCGCGCGGTGGGCGGTGGGCCTGCGCCGATCCGACGCAGGCCTACCCCGGTTCAGCAGAACCAGCCGTCCTGCACCCAGCCGTTGCGGTTGACGTGGCCGTAGGCGAAGCCGTAGATGTAGCCGCCGCTCCTGGGCCCCTTCACCTGGAAGGTCTGCCCGGCGTACAGGGTGCCCATCCAGGCGCCCAGGGGTTCGGTGCGGACGAACAACGACTCGGCGCACACGGTCTCCCGCACACCGATGGTGCCGTTGGCGGCCTGCGCCGGCGACGACACCGCCAGCAGCGCGGCAGCCGTTGCGGCGGCGACCCCCAGGCGGGCCAGCCGCGCGGACCGGGATGACGAGGTCACCATGAGTCGTACCCTCCGATGCACTCGATGCGCATGTAGCCCCAGTCGTTGGGGCCGAAGTCGAACGTCGCCGCCCAGCCGTTGTAGACCGGGTGGGCACCGGGTGTGTGACCGATCTTGTTTCCGTACTCCAGCACCCGTTTGAGGCCGTAGGGGCCGGAGGCCGAGTCGTAGTTGTCGTAGAAGCTGGCGCTCTGGCAGATGTTGACGGCGTGGCGCGGCACCACGTAGGCCTGGGCGGCGGGGGGTGCGCCCAGCACGATGCCCAGTGCTGTTGCCAACGCGACCGCCTTGGTGGACATTCGCATATTTAGCTCTTTCGCTAGACGGTGCGCGCAAGGTAGCAGGCCATGAAAGATAGGTGCAAGACGCGGACACCATCGGCAGGTTTCCTGCGACGACGGGAGAAGGAGATTGCCATATCCACCTAGAACGATGTAGGTTTCCGCCAGGCTCGGATCGAGGAGTGGCGATGGCTCGGTGGCGTAGCGTGACCTGGTTCGCGACGGTGCTGGCCGCCGTCCTGGCGGTGACCGCCCTGACCGCCCCGTCCCCCGCCGCCGCCTGGGGGTACGGCGTCAACCGGGTACAGACGGCGGCGGAGGACTCCTGGGCGCAGACCGGGATGGGACCGGGCTGGGTGCTGCTGAGCTACAAGGCCAACGGGCCCATGGTCGGCTACCTCTTCGCCCGTGACTTCGTCTTCGCCGACGGCGCCGTCAAGTCCAGCTTCGACCACATGGACATCCGCGACACCGGCGACGCGAGCGCCGGCAACACCGAGGGCATCACCCGTTGGCCCTGGGGCTACGCCGGCGGCAGCTTCGACGGGTGCGCCTACGCCTACGGCACGCGCAAGTTCGCCATCGAGCGCACCGGCTTCTCGTCCCCGAGCTGCGCCGGCGGCCCCAATGTGATCGGCTCCAGCAACGCCGACGGCTCCCCGGACCAACTGCGCTGGTGGCATTCCGAGCAGGTCTTCTGCACCGCCAACGGCGTCGACCCGCTGTGCAGCCCCTACGGGGTGTGGAGCGAGAACAAGGGCGGCGGGCTCAGGGCCACCACCGCCCGCACGACCTGCAGCGCATACGGCAACATCGGCGCCGCCGCAGCGTACGGGTCAGGACCCGCCGTCGCCGTCCACCCGCTCGGCACGGCCCCCGCCGGCGCACAGATCGACATCCGCTACGTCACCAAGGACCGCCAGTGGATCATGGCAAAGTGGCGCGGGAACCGCTTCGCCGCCGGCATCGCCTGGGCGTTCCTGCCCCGATCCTGCGTGTGGTGACCTGCCCCCGGGGTCGTCCTGAACCCGATCCCGCCGGTTACGGCCGCCGCGGAGCCTGACCGCGCGTCGACGTGGTGCTCAGCGGGCGCCGACGATCCGCAGCGCCATCTCGGCGTACCGGGCGGCGATGTACTCGGGGACCAGGTCTCCGCCGTCCCGGTACCACCGGCCCACGTCGACGCCGAGGGACAGCAGGGCCGCGGCCGCCATGCGCGGGTCCGGGGTCTCGAACACCCCGGCGGTGACGCCCGCCTCCACGAGTTGCCGGATCGCCTGCTCGATGTGGTGGCGGATCTCGCGGATCTCGGCCAGGTGCGCGGGGCTGAGCGCGGCCAGCTCGTAGTTCACCACCCGGGTGGTGGTGTGGTCCCGCGCGTGGGTCACGACGAAGTCGTGGACCACCCGCCGCAGCGCCGTGGCCGGGTCGGCGGACGACGCGACTGCCTCCCGCACCAGCCGCAGCACGTGCTCGTGCCCGGACCGCGAGATCAGGTAGAGCAGTTCCTCCTTGGACCGGTGGTGCACGTAGAGCGCCGCGGGGCTCAGCCCGGCCGCGGCCGCGATGTCGCGGGTCGTCGTGCCGTGAAAGCCCCGCTCGGCGAACGCGGTGACGGCCGCGTCGAGCAGCCGGGCGCGCGTCGCGTCGGCGCGGGACTGCTCGGCGCTGTCGGTCACCATGTCCGTCCTTCCCTCCTGAGCCTCGGCCGGCATTGATACCACAAACCGGCCGGGCCCGACCTGTTGACGACGCGCGTCAGGCTGTCGCACACTCCCTCAGACACATTCTAAGCAAGCGCTTAGTAACTTCGGAGGGGGTGGCCGTGTCGGAGGCCGCGTCGAGCAGATTCGCCGGTCGTACGGCGATCGTCACCGGTGCCAGCCGCGGCATCGGCCTGGCCGTCGCCGAACGGCTGGTCGCCGAGGGCGCCACGGTGGTCGTCACGGGCCGCAAGCAGGAGGCGCTGGACCAGGCGGTCGCCCGGCTGGGCGCCGAGCACGCCGTCGGCGTCGCCGGCCACGCCGACGATCCCGACCACCAGGCCGAGGTGGTGACCCGGGCGGTCGAGACCTTCGGCGGCGCGGACTTCCTGGTCAACAACACCGGCATCAACCCGGCGTACGGCCCGCTGGTCGAGCTGGACCTGACCGCCGCCCGCAAGGTCTTCGAGGTGAACTGCCTCGCCGCGCTGTCCTGGGTGCAGCAGGCCCACCGCGCCTGGATGCGCGAACACGGTGGCGCGGTCGTCAACATCTCCTCGGTAGCCGGCGTCCGGCCGGCGTCCGGCATCGGCTTCTACGGCGCCAGCAAGGCGATGCTCACCCACCTCACCCAGCAGCTCGCCGTCGAGCTGGGCCCGGACATCCGGGTGAACGCGGTCGCCCCGGCCGTGGTGAAGACGAGGTTCGCCACCGCCCTCTACGAGGGTCGCGAGGAGGAGGTCGCGGCGGCGTACCCGCTCCGGCGACTCGGCGTCCCCACCGACGTCGGCAGCGTCGTCGCGTTCCTGCTCTCCGAGGACGCGGCCTGGATCACCGGCCAGCTGCTCGTCGTCGACGGCGGCCTCACCCTGACCGGCGGTGTCTGATGCCGGTACGGGACAGCGGCGTCGTCGTCACCGGCGCGGGGCACGGCATCGGCCGCGCGCTGGCCACCCGGCTCGCCGCCGAGGGCGCGCGGGTCGTGGTCAACGACCTCGACGCCGAGGCGGCCCTGCGGGTGGCCGAGGCGATCGGCGGCTTCGCGGCTCCCGGCGACGCCGCCGGCGAGCCGGGCGTCGCCGCGCTGGTCGAGACCGCCCGGGGCCACCTGGGCAGCATCGACATCTGGTTCGGCAACGCCGGGATCGACCGCGGGCGCGGGCTGGACGCCGCCGAGGCGGAGTGGGCCGCCAGCCACGAGGTGAATGTCCTGGCGCACGTACGCGCCGCGCGACTGCTGATCCCCGCGTGGATCGAGCGCGGCGCTGGCCGCTTCGTGGTGACCGCGTCCGCGGCCGGGCTGCTCACGACGCTCGGGAACCCGGCGTACGCGGTCAGCAAGCACGCCTGCGTGGCGTTCGCCGAGTGGCTGTCGGCGACCTACCGACATCGCGGGGTCGTGGTGCAGGCCATCTGTCCCCAGGGCGTGCGGACCCGGATGCTCGACAACACCGGACCGCTGCGGGACCTGCTCAGCCGCGACGGCGCGCTCACCCCGGAGGACGTGGCCGAGGCGGCGTGGCAGGCCCTGCACGACGACCGTTTCCTGGTCCTGCCGCATCCCCGGGTGGCCGACTACTACCGGCACCGTGCCACCGACACCGACCGCTGGCTCGACGGCATGAACACGCTCCAGCGGCAGCTCGAGGACCAGGGGGGCCTCCGATGAAGGCATGGCGGGTGACCGCGCTCGGCGAGCCCGTCGACGTGCTGCGGCTCGTCGACGTGACGGATCCGACCCCGGGCCCCGGGCAGCTCGTGGTCCGGGTGCTGGCCAGTCCGGCCAACTTCCCGGACGTCCTGATGTGCCGCGGCGAATACCAGGTCCGGCCGGAACTCCCGTTCACCCCGGGGGTGGAGCTGTGCGGCGAGGTCGTCGCCCTCGGCGCGGGCGTGGACGGGTTCGCCGTCGGCGACCGGGTGCTCGGCGGCGCGACGCTGCCGTACGGCGGGTTCGCCGAATTCGCGCTGCTGGACGCGGCGACCACGTTCCCCGCGCCCGCGGCGCTCGACGACGCCGAGGCGGCCGCCCTCTACATCGGCTACCAGACCGGCTGGTTCGGCCTGCACCGGCGGGCCGGGCTGCGCTCCGGCGAGACGCTGCTGGTGCACGCCGCGGCCGGCGGCGTCGGCAGCGCTGCGGTCCAGCTCGGCAAGGCGGCCGGCGCCCGGGTCATCGGTGTGGTGGGTGGGCCGGACAAGGCGGCGGTGGCCCGCGCCCTCGGCGCCGACGTGGTGGTGGACCGGCGCGCCGAGGACTTCGTCGAGGTGGTCAAGGCCGAGACCGGTGGCCGGGGCGCCGACGTCGTCTACGACCCGGTCGGCGGGGACACCTACCAACGTTCGACCAGGTGCGTCGCCTTCGAGGGCCGGATCGTCGTGGTCGGCTTCGCCGGTGGCCAGATCCAGTCCGCCGCGCTCAACCACGCCCTGGTGAAGAACTACTCGATCGTCGGCCTGCACTGGGGCCTCTACCAGCGCCACGACCCGGCCGCCGTCGCCGAGTGCCATCGTGCCCTCACCGCGCTGGCCGCACACGGCGCCGTACGGCCCCTGGTCAGCGAGCGCCTCCCGCTCGACGAGGTGGCCGCCGGGGTGCAGCGGCTCGCCGACGGCTCCACCGTCGGCCGGGTGGTGTACGTCCCGTGACCGGCCCAGGGCCACACCGCGGCGCCGACCTGCCCCATCCGTACCCATCGAGGAGCTGACCCGCCATGACCATCACCCGCACCGCTGTCGTCACCGGAGCGGCCCGCGGCATCGGGGCCGGCGTCGCGAGGCGCCTGGCCCGCGACGGCTTCGCCGTCGCCGTCGTCGACCTGGACGAGGCCGCCGGCGAGCCGGTCGTCGAGGAGATCCGGTCCGCCGGCGGCCGGGCCCTGGCCGTCGGCGCCGACGTCGCCGACGAGCAGGCGGTGCAGGCGGCCGTGGACCGGATCGCCGGGGAGCTGGCCGAGCCCACGATCCTGGTCAACAACGCCGGCATCACCCGGGACAACCTGCTGTTCAAGATGACCGCCGACGAGTGGGACGCGGTCATGAACGTGCACCTGCGGGGCGCGTTCCTGATGACCCGCGCCGTGCAGGGCCACATGACCAAGGCCGGCTGGGGGCGGATCGTGAACCTGTCCAGCACGTCCGCACTGGGCAACCGCGGTCAGGCCAACTACGCGGCCGCGAAGGCGGGGCTGCAGGGCTTCACCAAGACCCTCGCCCTCGAACTCGGGAAGTTCGGGGTCACGGCCAACGCGATCGCCCCTGGCTTCATCGAGACCGAGATGACGGCCGCCACCGCGGCCCGGCTCGGCGTGCCGTTCGAGGAGTTCAAGCGGGCCGCCGCGGCGCAGATCCCGGTCGCCCGCACCGGCACGCCGGAGGACATCGCGCACGCGGTGTCGTTCTTCGTCAGCGAGGCCGCCGGCTTCGTGTCGGGCCAGGTGCTGTACGTCGCCGGTGGGCCGAAGGCCTGAGTGGAGGAAGAGACGATGAAGGTCTTCCAGGGCATCGAGGAACTGGAGCAGGCGGTCGGCACCCACCTCGGGCACTCCGGCTGGCACCGGATCACGCAGCAGCAGATCGACGCCTTCGCCGAGGCCACCGGCGACCACCAGTGGATCCACGTCGACCCGGTGCGGGCGGCGGAGAGCCCGTTCGGCGGCACCATCGCCCACGGCTACCTGACGCTGTCGCTGGTGCCGATGCTGGTCTGGCAGGTCTACCGGGTCCAGGGCGTGAGCATGGGTGTGAACTACGGCGCCAACAAGCTCCGCTTCCCCGCTCCGGTCCCCGTCGACTCCGAGCTGCGGGCCGGTGTGGAGCTGCTGTCGCTGGTGCCCGGCGGCGGTGGCTACCAGCTGACCGCGAAGGTGACCGTCGAGCTGGCCGGCGCGGCGAAGCCGGCCTGTGTCGTCGAGACCGTCAGCGTCCTGGTCCCGTGACCGGCCCGGCGCCCCAGGACCCGCCGGGCCTCGACCTGGCCCGGCTCGGCGACTGGTTCGCCGCCACGGTGCCCGGGGCGGCGGTGCTGGTGACCGCCCGGCTGGTCGCCGGCGGGAAGTCCAACCTCACCTATGAGGTGGGTGACGGGCGGACGACCTGGATCGTGCGCCGGCCTCCGCTGGGCCACGTGCTGTCGACCGCGCACGACATGGCCCGGGAGTACCGGGTCATGTCGGCGCTGCGCGCCACCGACGTGCCGGTGCCGGCGACCTACGCGCTCTGTGTGGACGCCGGCGTGCTGGGCGCGCCGTTCTACGTGATGGAGCGGGTCGCCGGCACGGCGTACCGGCAGGCGGCCGAGCTGGAGCCGCTCGGCCCGGAACGCACCCGGGGTATCTCGGCCAGGCTGGTCGACACCCTCGCCACCCTGCACGCGGTCGACCCGCAGGCCGTGGGACTGGCCGACTTCGGCCGGCCCGCGGGATTCCTGGGCCGGCAGGTGCGGCGGTGGAAGAAGCAGCTCGACGCGTCGTACTGCCGGGACCTGCCCGCCGGCGACGAGCTGTACGCGCGCCTGGCGTCCGGCGTGCCGGCCGATTCGGCGCCGGGCATCGTGCACGGCGACTACCGCCTCGACAACGTCCTCGTCGACGATCGCGACCGCCTGGCGGCGGTCATCGACTGGGAAATGGCCACGCTCGGCGACCCGCTCACCGACCTGGCGCTGCTGGTGCTCTACCAGCGTCTCGGCCGGCTCGTCGGAACGGCGGTGGCCGAGGCGTCGTCCGCTCCCGGCTTCCTGACCGAGGACGAGATCCTCGAACGGTACGCGGCGGCGAGCGGACGCGCCCTCCCGCCACTCGGTTTTCACCTCGGCCTGGCGGCCTTCAAGCTGGCCGCGATCCTCGAGGGCATCCATGTCCGCCACCTGCGTGGCCAGACCGTCGGCGCCGGCTTCGCGCAGCTCGGCGAGGTCACCGAGGTCCTCCTCGACGCCGGCCTGACCTACCTGAAGGAGCACTGATGGACTTCTCCCTGGACCCGCGGACCGAGGGGCTGCGCGACAACCTCCTCGACTTCATGGACCGCCACATCCACCCGGCCGAGCCGGTCTTCCACGAGCAGCTCGGTCAGCTCGGCGACCGGTGGGCGTGGGACTCGGTGCCCGTGCTCGCGCAGCTGCGCAGCGCCGCGCGGAAGCGGGGCCTGTGGAACCTGTTCCTGCCGGGCGAGCACGGCGCCGGCCTGACCAACCTCCAGTACGCCCCGCTCGCGGAGATCACCGGGCGGAGCCACCTGGCGCCCGCCGTGCTGAACTGCGCCGCCCCGGACACCGGCAACATGGAGGTGCTGGCGATGTTCGGCACCGGCCAGCAGCGCAAGCAGTGGCTGGAACCGTTGCTGGACGGGGAGATCCGGTCGTCGTTCGCCATGACGGAGCCCGACGTGGCCTCGTCGGACGCCACGAACATCGCCACCCGGATCGAGCGGGACGGCGACCACTATGTGATCAACGGCCGGAAGTGGTGGATCACCGGGGCGATGAACCCGAACGCGCGGATCTTCATCGTCATGGGCAAGACCGATCCGCGCGCCGAGCGGCACCGCCAGCAGTCCATGGTGCTCGTCCCGCGGGAGACCCCGGGCCTGGAGATCATCCGCGGCATGGAGGTGTTCGGGTACGACGACCACGACCACGGCGGCCACGCCGAGCTGGCGTTCCACGACGTACGGGTGCCGGTGGAGAACCTGATCGGCGCCGAGGGCGACGGCTTCGCCATCGCGCAGGCCCGGCTCGGCCCCGGCCGCATCCACCACTGCATGCGCTCGATCGGCCTGGCCGAGCGGGCGGTCGAGCTGATGTGCGCCCGCGCCGAGCAGCGGGTCGCGTTCGGCCGGCCGCTGGCCGAGCAGGGCGTGGTCCGGGAGTGGATCGCCGAGTCGCGGGTGCGGATCGAGCAGCTGCGCCTGCTGGTGCTCAAGACGGCCTGGCTGATGGACACGGTCGGCAACAAGGGCGCGCACACCGAGATCCAGGCCATCAAGATCGCCACCCCGGCGACCGTGCAGTGGATCCTGGACAAGGCGATCCAGGTGCACGGCGCCGCCGGACTGTCCCAGGACTTCCCGCTGGCCGCCGCGTACGCCGGCATCCGCACCCTGCGGTTCGCCGACGGGCCCGACGAGGTGCACCGGAACGCCCTGGCCCGTCACGAGCTGCGCCGGCAGGCCGCCGCGCGGCAGCGGAACGACGCCGCCCGCCCGACGGCCTAGGGTGGTGGGCATGGCAGGCCCCGCCCCCTCCGCCGCCCGGAATCCGCTCACCGTGCTCACCCTCGACGACCTTCGGCAGCGCAGCAGCGTGAAGTGGCGGATGCACCCGCCGGACGTGCTCCCCCTCTGGGTCGCCGAGCAGGACGTGCCCCTCGCACCGCCGGTGGCCGACGCGCTGCGCCGCGCGGTGGACCTCGGCGACACCGGCTACGCGCACGGGACGGCGTACGCCGAGGCGCTCGGTGAGTTCGCCGCCGACCGCTGGGGCTGGCACGGCTTCCGCGTCGACCACACCACCGTCGTTCCCGACGTGATGATGGGCATCGTCGAGGTGCTCCGGCTGGTGACCGGTCCCGGCGACGCCGTGGTGGTCTGCTCCCCCGTCTACCCGCCCTTCTACGCCTTCGTCAGCCACGCCGGCCGGCAGGTGATCGAGGCCCCGCTCGGGCCGGACCTGCGGATCGACCGCGACGCTCTGGACGAGGCGTTCCGCCGGGCCCGGGCCCTCGGTCGCCGGCCCGCGTTCCTGCTGTGCAACCCGCACAACCCGACCGGTGTGGTCCACCGCCGGGACGAGCTCGACGCCGTGGCCGAGCTGGCCAACCGGCACGGCGTACGGGTGATCTCCGACGAGATCCACGCCCCGCTGGTGCTCCCCGGGGCGCACTTCACCCCGTACCTGACGGTGGCCGGTGCCGAGGACGCCTTCGCCCTCACCTCCGCCTCCAAGGCGTGGAACCTCGCCGGCCTCAAGGCGGCGCTCGCGGTCGCCGGGCCGTGGGCCGCCGCCGACCTGCGTCGCATGCCGGAAGAGGTCGGCCACGGTCCCAGCCACCTGGGCGTCCTCGCGCACACCGCCGCGTTCCGTGCCGGCGGTCCGTGGCTCGATCTCCTCCTCGACGGCCTCGACGCCAACCGCACCCTGCTGGAGACCCTGCTGGCGACGCACCTCCCGGCCGTCACCCACCACCGTCCCGAGGGCACCTACCTCGCCTGGCTGGACTGCACCGCGCTGGGCGTCGCCACCGAACAGTCGTCCGGCGAGCCCGGGGTGGCCAGCGACGTCGCCGGGCCCGCGAAGATGTTCCTCGACCGGGCGCGGGTCGCCCTCAGCTCCGGGCACGTCTTCGGCACCGGCGGCGCCGGCTTCGTACGCCTCAACTTCGCCACCTCCCCCGCGATCCTCACCGAGGCCGTCACCCGGATGGGCCGGGCCGTCGACGCGCTTGAGCCCCCGGTTCCCGGGGCGGCGGGAGGAACCGCCCGTGGCTCGGCTCACGGGTGTTCCGCCGTTTCGGGTTGACCCACCTCGGGTATCTGCGGCCTGCCGGCCGGTAGGAGTCCGAGGGGACCGCCGCCGTCCGCGACAGCCGTGGAGGGAAGGGCAGGGTCACTCGGTGGTGAAGTCATCCGTGAGGCCGACGATGTCGAGGACCGCGACGGTGATCCGGGAGGGCCTGCGCAGCACCAGGGTGCACCCGGCCGAGCCGGCTCGCCGACGGACCGTCAGCAGCGCGTTGACGCCGGCGGCGCAGAAGAAGCTCACCCGGCTCAGGTCGAGCACCAGCACCGGGGGCGCATGGCCGGACAGCAGCCGGTCGACGAGGCCGACGAGCGGGTCGACGGTCGCCATGTCGACCGGGCCCCCGACCTGCACCACGACCGCCGGGCCTTCCCGGGCAAGCGCAAGGGACAGTGCCGGCGGGCGGGTGTTCTCCGGCGCGGCCGGGTGCGGCGCGTGATCGACGGACATGAGCTGCTCCTCGGGACGAGGTTGGCCGGACCGGGTTGATGCCCGGGCTCGCCGTCGGCGGCCCGGCACTGGTCCTGGGCTCATGTCCGAACCCACCTCGACCCTAGCGGTGTCCCGCCCGATTGGCATCCTGCCGGGCGGGGAAATCTTTGCTCCTCGACAAAGAAAGCAGTGATCCCTGCTCCCTCAGGGGGCTGGCACATGGAGTTCAGGAGGTAGCGGTGCCGTCCGATACTGACCGGCATCTGGCCTCGGCCTACAGCCGGTTGTTGACGCTGCTCGCCGATTCGCCCCACGTCGACGTGTTCCTGGACCAGATGGTCCGGGTCGCGACGGAGGTCGTCGTCCCCGCCGTGGCCTGCGGTTTGACGGTGCGCCGGGACGACGGCGCGTTCACCGTCGCCAGCAGCGGCGATCTCGCCGCCCAGGGCGACGAGATCCAGTACGGAGCCGACGAGGGCCCCTGCCTCGAAGCTCTGCGCCAGGGGCATGTCGTCGAGGTGTTCGACCTGCGTGAGGATGACCGCTGGTGCGGCTACCGGGAGCACGCGCTCCGGCTCGGCATCCGCAGCTCACTGTCGCTGCCGATGACGGTCGACGGCGAGACCGTCGGGGCGTTGAACCTCTACGCCACCCGGCCGCGCGCCTTCACCGACGCGGCACGCCGGCGGGCCCTGGCGTTCACGGACCAGGGGTCCGCGGCGCTGGGCGTCATCCTTCGCCAGGCCGACCAGGCCCTTCTGCATCGGCAACTCAACGACGCGATGGTCTCCCGCAGCGTCATCGACCAGGCCCTCGGGGTGGTCATGGGCCAGCAGCGGTGCACCGCGGCGGAGGCCTTCACCCTGCTCCGGCAGGCGTCGCAGAACCGCAACCGCAAGCTGCGTGACGTGGCCGCGGAGATCATCACCCAGGTCACCGGCGAGTCCCCGCAGCCGGCTCCCGAATTCGTGCCGTCCCGTTAGCAGTCGTGACTGGCGGCAAGGGGTCGCGGCGCGGCCCGGTCGACGGCGGCCTCGACGGGCACGGCGACGGCCGCGGACGATGTCGCGGCCGTCGCCGGTAGGCGCCGGAAGGTGTTCAGCGGTTGCGCAGCGGGGCGAGCGCGGTGCTCCACGCCACGACCTGGTCGAGGGTCGTGTTGAGCGCGTCGCGCTGGAACTGGCTGGGCTTGAAGACGCTGAAGTTCTCGAAGTCGGTGAAGAGCGACAGCGCCACCTGGGACCGCACGTCGGCCATCTGCAGCTCGCCGGCGATCAGCCGCAGGTGCTCCACGGCCCGGGTGCCGCCCGCGGAGCCGTAGCTGACGAAACCGACGGCCTTGTTGTTCCACTCCGCGTAGAGGAAGTCGATGGCGTTCTTCAGGGCGCCCGAGGTGGAGTGGTTGTACTCCGGGGTGACCATCACGAACCCGTCGAACGACGCGATGGTGCTGGCCCAGCGCAGCGTGTGCGGCTGGGTGTACTGGCCCATCGCCGGCGGGTACGCCTCGTCCAGGTGCGGTAGCTGGTGGTCGAGCAGGTCGACGAGCTCGAACTCCGCGTCGCCGCGCTGCTTGGCGACGTCGACCACCCAGCGGGCGACCGACTCGCCGTTGCGCCCCGGGCGGGTGCTGCCGAGGATGATTCCGATCCTGGTCATGTCGTGGTGCCCTTCCGAAGTCCTTGCCTGGTCAAGTAGAAGCGCCGTTTGTTGCTTCGTCAAGCAATCTCGCGGGGCCGTGGCGGTCGTCACGGTTCCGAGATGTCATTGCTCGATCAAGCAAGTAGGATGGCGGCATGTCCGCCGCCGCACCGAAATCGCTGCGCCCCCTCGACGCCGAGGAGGAAGCGCTGGTCCGCTCGCTGGGCCGGCTCATGTACGTCCTGCCCCGCGCGATCGACGCGGACATGGTGGGCGACCGCCAACTGCCCCTGACCGAGTACACGGCGCTGATGCACCTCTCCGAGGCGCCCGACCGGCGGATGCGGATGAGCGAACTCGCCGCCGCGTGCCAGCTCTCCCTGAGCGGGATGACCCGCACGATCGGTCGGCTGGAGACGCAGGGCCTGGTCGAGCGGGTCAAGTGCTCCGAGGACGCGCGCGGTTGGAACGCCGTCCTCACCGACACCGGTCTCGCCCGGCTCCAGGAGTCCTGGCCGAGCCACCTGGCCAGCGTGCGGCGGCGGTTCCTCGACCACTTCGAGGGCATCGACCTCGTCCGGCTGGCCCGCGCCTTCGAGCGCGTCGGAACGGCCGACTGAGCCCTCGCGCAGATACCCCGTCCGGCCGACCGCGGCGCGGACGGCCGGACCGGGAGCCGGTCAGCTCAGCAGCTCCCGCACGCGCGGGAGGACCCGGGTTCCGTAGAGCTCGATAGCCGTCATCAGGGACCCGTGCGAGAGCCCACCCATGCCGTACTTCATCTCGAAGCGGTTCGCGCCGAGCACGGTGAGGTTCGCGGCGATCTTCCGGGCGACGGTCTCGGGCGATCCCACGTACAGCGCGCCCTGCGGCCCGACCTCGCGCAGGAAGGACTCCCGGGTCGGGACGGCGAAGCCACGGGTCCGGGCGACCCGGCGGAGGACCTGCTGGTAGCGGGGGAAGAACTCCTCGCGGGCCTGCTCGTCGGCGGCGGCGACATGTCCGGGCGAGTGCACGCCGATCGGCAGCGGATCCTTGCCGAGCTGCGTGAGCGCCTGGTGGAACAGGCGGGAGAAGGGGGCGAAGCGGGCCGGCGACCCGCCGATGATCGCGAGCATCAGGCCGTAGTCGTAGCGCGCGGCCCGGATCACCGACTGGGGGTTGCCGCCCACCCCGATCCAGGCGGGGAAGGGTCCCGACTCGGTGTGCGGCACGACGTCCTGCTCGTGCAGCGGCGCCCGCATCGTGCCCTTCCAGGTCACCGGCCCACCCTTGCGCAGCTCGGCGAAGAGCTGCGCCTTCTCCTCGAAGAGCTGCTCGTAGTCGGCCAGGTCGTAGCCGAACAGCGGGAACGAGTCGACGCTGGACCCGCGGCCGAGGATCACCTCGGCCCGGCCGCCGGAGACCGCGTCGAGGGTGGAGTAGCGCTGGAAGACCCGTACCGGGTCGTCGGAGCTGAGCACCGTGACGGCCGACCCGAGGCGGATCCGGGTGGTGCGGGCGGCGATCGCACCCAGCACCACGTCGGCGGCGGAGAGCGGGAAGTCGTCGGTGTGGTGTTCACCGATGCCGAAGAAGTCCACGCCGACCTGGTCCGCGAGGACACCCTGCTCGACGATGTCGCGGATCGTGCGGGCGTGCGAGAGCGGGCGGTCGTCGGCGTCGTGGGTGACGTCGCCGAAGGTGTCCAGGCCGAGCACGAGGGGAAAGGCGGCCGGGCGTACCGGGGCCGACGCTGCTGACGTCACGATGAGCCTCTGTCTCTGTGGTGGGTGCGGGCGAGCGCCCGCCTGAACTCGGCCCGGCCCAGCGGAACGCCGAAGACCGGACCGCCGGGTTGCAGCAGGCGGCCCGCGCGCAGGCTGTCCAGCCGGACCGCGTCGTAGCCCATGTGCTCGATGAGGTCCGCCACGGTCCGCACCGCGGCGGGGTCGTCTCCGGCGACGCCCAGCGCGCGGCGGTCCGGCGCGCCCGCCGGGCGGCGGTCGTCCTCGAGCTCGTGGTAGCCGATGTGGTTCAACGTCTTCACGACCGTCGACCGGGCGAGACGCCGCTGGACGATCTCGCTGCTGCCGTGCCGCGGGTCGTCGAACATCTCCTGGACGCCGCCGACGGGCGGCCAGTAGTTCATCGTGTCGACCACGACCTTGCCGGCGAGCAGGGCGGGGTCGAGGTCCGGGAACCGGTGCAGCGGTATCGCCAGCACGACGACCCCGGCGTCCGCGACGGCGTCGGCCGCCCAGCGCGCCTCGGCGCCGGGGGCCAGCACGTCGGTGATCAGGGCGATGCTCGCGGGGTCGCCGGAGGCGGCGATCGTCACCGGGTACCCGGCGGCCATCGCCACCCGGGCGATGACCGGTCCGGTGTGCCCGGCGCCGAGCACGGCCGTCCGCGGCCGGGACGACAGGCTCGTCGTCGCGGCCGGGGCGACGCCCGCCGGGTCGGGGTCCTCGTCACCCATACCTGCACCTCATTTCCTTGACCGGTCAAACATATCTCCAGTGCTTGACCGGTCAAGGATTTCTCGATCACACTCTCGGGGCCGAGGTGATCCCGGGCCCGGGTCCGCCGCCGCGGCGGTCACCGCGCGGTTGATCGTGTTCCCGCGCCGCGATGCCCGCTGACCGCCAAAAAGTTTTGTTCGGTTCCTACAACTGGCGCCGCTCAGGCTTCGGCGTTTACGACATGGCGCTACCAGCCGGCAGACGGAAAGGTGATCACTGCCGGGGGCCGCCGCCTCGCGGCGCGTACATCGTGGGTCCAACGGAGGGGTCGGTCGGGTGTTCAGCCGTATCGCCATCGTCAACCGTGGGGAGGCCGCGATGCGGCTCATCCACGCCGTCCGGGAGCTGGCCGCGGAGACCGGGATCCGGATCGAGACCGTCGCCCTGCACACCGACGTCGACCGCGACGCCACGTTCGTGCGTGAGGCGGACCTCGCCTACGACCTCGGTCCCGCGTCCGCGCGCCCGTACCTGAACCTGACCGTGCTGGAGCGCGCGCTCGTGGAGACCCGGGCCGACGCCGCCTGGGTCGGCTGGGGTTTCGTCGCCGAGGACCCGGCGTTCGCCGAGCTGTGCGAGAAGGTCGGGGTCACCTTCGTCGGGCCGAGCCCGGAGGCCATGCGCCAGCTCGGTGACAAGATCGGCGCGAAGCTAATCGCCGAGGAGGTCGGCGTGCCGGTCGCGCCGTGGAGCCGCGGCGCGGTCGAGACCCTGGACGCCGCCCGGGCGGCGGCGGCCGAGATCGGCTACCCGCTGATGCTGAAGGCCACCGCCGGCGGCGGCGGGCGCGGCATCCGCGTGATCACGAACGAGGCCGAGCTGGCCGACGCGTACGAGCGCACCAGCCAGGAGGCGGCGCGGGCGTTCGGCAGCGGCATCGTGTTCCTGGAGCGCCTGGTCACCGGCGCCCGGCACGTCGAGGTCCAGGTGATCGCCGACGGCCAGGGCACCGCGTGGGCGCTCGGGGTCCGGGACTGCTCGGTGCAGCGGCGCAACCAGAAGGTCATCGAGGAATCGGCGTCGCCGGTGCTCAGCCCGGCGCAGGCCGCGGAACTCAAGGCGTCGGCCGAGCGGCTGGCGGTCGCCGTCGGCTACCGCGGCGCGGCGACCGTCGAGTTCCTCTACCACCCCGGCGACCGGCTGTTCGCGTTCCTCGAGGTCAACACCCGCCTGCAGGTCGAGCACCCGATCACCGAGTCCACCACCGGGTTCGACCTGGTCAAGGCGCAGCTGCACGTCGCCGCGGGCGGGCGCCTCGACGGCGAGCCGCCCGCGGAGCGGGGGCACGCCATCGAGGCCCGGCTGAACGCCGAGGACCCCGACCGCGACTTCGCGCCCTCCCCGGGTCGCATCGCCCGGCTGGACCTGCCCGCCGGGCCGGGCATCCGGGTGGACACCGGCGTCAGCGAGGGCGACACCATCCCCGCCGACTTCGACTCGATGATCGCGAAGATCATCGCCTACGGCCGCGACCGCGACGAGGCACTCGGCCGGCTGCGCCGAGCCCTGGCGAACACCACGGTGATCATCGAGGGCGGCGCGACGAACAAGAGCTTCGTGCTCGACCTGCTCGACCAGCCCGAGGTGATCGACGCCAGCGCGGACACCGGCTGGATCGACCGGGTCCGCGGCGAGGGCCGGCTCGTCGCGCACCGGCACTCCGCCGTCGCGCTGGCGGCCGCCGCCATCGAGGCGTACGAGGAGGAGGAGCGCGTCGAGCGGCAGCGGCTGCTGTCGACGGCGTTCGGCGGCCGCCCGCAGGTGCAGCACAAGAGCGGCCGGCCGCTGGACCTCAAGCTCCGCGGCGTCGGCTACCGGATGCGCGTGGCGCGCGTCGGCGCGCACCGGTTCCGGGTCGGCATCGAGACGCCCGGCGGCGTCCGCACCGCCGACGTCGAGCTGGATCGCTTCGACCGGCACACCGGGCAGATCGTCGTCAACGGCGTCCGGTACCGCCTGCTCACCGACACGTACGGGCCGATCCACCTGGTCGAGGTGGACGGGGTCACGCACCGGGTCAGCCGCGACGAGGGCGGGGTGCTGCGCTCCCCCATGCCCGCGCTGGTCGTGGCCACGCCGCTGGCGGTCGGCACCGAGGTCGAGGCGGGCGCGCCCGTGCTGGTGCTGGAGGCCATGAAGATGGAGACGGTGCTGCGGGCGCCGTTCAGGGCGCGACTGAAGGAATGCGCCGTCTCCGTGGGCAGCCAGGTGGAGGCCGGCGCACCGCTGCTGCGGCTGGAGCCGCTCGCCGACGAGGGCGCCGAGGCCGCCGACGACCCGGCCGCGGCCGCCGTCGAGCTGGACCTGCCCGCCGAGCCCGATGAGGTCCCGGCGCGCACGCGGGCCGCGCGCGGCCAGGAGGACCTGCGCGGCCTGCTGCTGGGCTTCGACGTCGACCCGCACGACGACCGGCGGGTGCTCGACGACTACCTCGCCGCCCGCCGGACGGCCATCGAGGAGGGCCACCGGCCGCTGGCCGAGGAGCTCGACCTCGTCAACGTGTTCGCCGACCTCGCCGAGCTGAGCCGCAACCGGCCGACCGGCGAGGACGGCGACGGCCACGTCCCCAGCGCCCGCGAGTACTTCCACACCTACCTGCAGAGCCTGGACATCGAGCGGGCCGGCCTGCCGAACGCGTTCCAGGCCAAGCTCGCCAAGGCGCTCGGCCACTACGGTGTCGCCGACCTGGAGCGCTCCCCCGCGCTCGAAGCCGCCGTGTTCCGGATCTTCCTCGCCCAGCAGCGGGCGTCCGCCGACGCCACGGTCGTCGCGACGCTGCTGCGGTCGTGGCTGCGGGAGCCGCCGCCGGACGAGAGCCTGCGCGAGCCCGCGGGCCTCGCGCTGGAGCGGCTCGTGGCCGCGACACAGGTCCGCTTCCCGGTGGTCGCCGACCTCGCCCGCGGCGTGGTGTTCGCCTGGTTCGCCCAGCCGCTGCTGCGCCGCAACCGCGCCCGCGTCTACGCCGAGGTCCGCAGGCACCTGCGCCACCTGGACGCGCACCCGGACGCCGCGGACCGCGGCGACCGCATCGCCGAGATGGTACGCAGCACCGAGCCGCTGGTGCGGCTGCTCGGCCAGCGGCTCGTGCGCGACCACCTCGACAACGCGGTGATGCTGGAGGTGCTGACCCGGCGGTACTACGGCAACAAGGGGCTCACCGGCGTCCACACCCGCGAGGTCGCGGGTTGCACCTTCGTGGTCGCCGAGCGCGCGGACTCCAGCGTGGTCTCCGCCGCGGTGCGCTTCGACGCGCTCGGCGGCGCGCTGCGCGGGCTCGCCGAGCTCGCGGGCGGCGCGGACGCCATCGACGCCGACATCTACCTCGCGTGGGAGGACCAGCCCGAGGACTTCGACGTGATGGCCGCCGCGCTGCGCGAGGTCATCGAGGCGCACCCGCTGCCGCCGCAGGTTCGCCGGGTCACCACCACCGTCGCGGGCCGTGCCGGCGCGGTCATGCACCACCACTTCACCTTCCGCCCGTCCGGCAGCGGGATGGCCGAGGAGCGGCTGATCCGCGGCCTGCACCCGTACATCGCCCAGCGGATGCAGCTGGAGCGGCTGCGCGAGTTCGACCTGACCCGGCTGCCGTCGTCGGACGAGGAGGTCTACCTCTTCCAGTGCGTGGCGCGGGAGAACCCGTCGGACCAGCGCCTGGTCGCGTTCGCGCAGGTGCGCGACCTGACCGCGCTGCGCGAGCACGACGGGCGGCTGGTCGCGTTGCCGACGACCGAGGACACCGTCGCCGCCTGCCTCGACTCGATCCGCCGGGCACAGTCGCGGCGACCGGCGAAGACGCGCTTCCAGACCAACCGCATCGTGATCTACGTCTGGCCGCCGAGCGAGCTGACCCGCGAGGAGATGGAGATGATCGCCGGGCGGGTACGCCCGACGACCGCGGGCGCCGGCCTGGAGGAGATCCTGTTCATCGCGCGGCAGCGCGACCGGAGGACCGGCGAGCTGACCAAGATCGCCGTACGCATCTCGTTCAACGCCACCGGCGGCGCCGAGCTGAGCGTCGGCGAGCCGCCGGTCGAACCGATCGAGCCGCTGGACGACTACCGGCTGAAGGTGCTGCGCGCGAGCAGCCGCAACACGGTGTACCCGTACGAGCTGACCGGCCTGCTCGGCGACTTCGTCGAGCACGACCTCGACGACCGGCACGCGCTGGTGCCGGTCGACCGGCCCAGGGGGCGCAACACCGCGGCGATCGTCGCGGGTGTGGTCACCACGCCGACCCCGCGGCACCCGCAGGGCGTCACCCGGGTCGTGCTGCTCGGCGATCCCACGAAGTCGCTCGGCGCGCTGTCCGAGGCGGAGTGCCGCCGCGTGATCGCCGCGCTGGACCTGGCCGAGCGGATGGGGGTGCCGCTGGAGTGGTACGCGCTGTCCGCCGGCGCACGGATCTCCATGACCTCCGGCACGGAGAACATGGACTGGGTGGCGGCCGCGCTCAAGCGGATCGTCGAGTTCACCCAGGACGGCGGTGAGATCAACATCGTGGTGGCGGGCATCAACGTCGGCGCGCAGCCGTACTGGAACGCCGAGGCGACGATGCTCATGCACACCCGGGGCGTCCTGGTGATGACGCCGGACTCGGCGATGGTGCTCACCGGCAAGCAGTCGCTCGACTTCTCCGGCGGCGTGTCGGCCGAGGACAACTTCGGCATCGGCGGCTACGACCGGGTGATGGGCCCGAACGGGCAGGCTCAGTACTGGGCGCCGAACCTCCCCGCCGCCCGGGACGTGCTGATGGCGCACTACGAGCACACGTACGTGGCACCCGGCGAGTCGGCGCCGCGGCGGGCGACGACGACCGACCCCGTCGACCGGGACATCTCGGCCTTCCCGCACACCGTGGACGGCAGCGACTTCACCACGGTCGGCGAGATCTTCTCCGCCGCGGCCAACCCGGACCGGAAGAAGCCGTTCGACATCCGGACCGTGATGCGGGCGCTCTCCGACCAGGACCACCCGGTGCTGGAACGCTGGGCGGGCATGGCCGACGCGGAGACCGCGGTGGTGCAGGACGTGCACCTCGGCGGCATCCCCGTGTGCCTGCTCGGCATCGAGTCGCGGGCGGTGCCGCGCCGCGGCTTCCCGCCCACGGACGGGCCGGACACCTACACGGCGGGCACCCTGTTCCCGCGCTCGTCGAAGAAGGCCGCGCGGGCGATCAACGCGGCCAGCGGCAACCGGCCGCTGGTGGTGCTGGCGAACCTGTCGGGCTTCGACGGCTCGCCCGAGTCGATGCGCAAGCTGCAACTGGAGTACGGCGCCGAGATCGGCCGGGCCATCGTGAACTTCCGCGGGCCCATCGTGTTCTGCGTGATCTCGCGCTACCACGGCGGCGCGTTCGTGGTGTTCTCCAAGGCGTTGAACCCCAACATGACCGTGTTGGCGCTGGAGGGCTCGTTCGCCTCGGTGCTGGGCGGCGCCCCGGCCGCCGCGGTGGTCTTCTCCGGCGACGTCAACGCCCGCACCGCGGCCGACCCGCGGGTGCGGGACCTGGAGGCCCGCGTGGCGGCCGCCGCCGGCGCCGACCGCGCCGCGCTGACCGCGGAACTGGACGAGCTGCGCTCGTCGGTCCGGGCGGAGAAGCTCGGCGAGGTGGCCACGGAGTTCGACCGGGTGCACCACATCCAGCGCGCCGTCGAGGTCGGCTCGGTCGACGCCGTCATCCGCGCGGCGGAACTCCGTCCGCGCATCATCGACGCCATCGAGTCCCACCTGCGGTGACCGCCGGGGCGGGTGCCGCCCCCGACCATGACGAAGGGCCCCGGAGCGAACTCCGGGGCCCTTCGTCGTGCGAGCGGATTACTTGGTGAGCGGGCCGAGCTTCGGGTCGTTGGCGTACGCCTCGGCCGCGTTGGCCTTGGTGACGGCCACCGGCGGCAGCAGGTAGGTGTCCACGACCTTGACGCCGTTGTTGTACGACTTGGTGTCGTTCACCTCGGGGGTGTTACCGGCCTGCAGGGACTTCACCATCTCGATGGTCTGCTTGACCAGGTTCCGGGTGTCCTTGTTGATCGTCATGTACTGCTCGCCAGCCATGATCGACTTGACCGACTCGACCTCAGAGTCCTGACCGCTGACGACCGGGATCGGCTTGCCGGCACCCTTGATCGACGTGATGATCGCGCGGGCCAGGGTGTCGTTCGGGGAGAGGACGCCGTCCAGCTCCTTGTTGCCGTAGGTCGAGGTCAGCAGCTGGTCCATGCGGGCCTGGGCGCCCTCGGCCTTCCAGCCCTGGATCGCGGTCTGCTTGACGTCGGTCTGCTTCGAGGCGACGACCACGTTGCCCTTGTCGATCTCCGGCTTGAGCACGCTCATGGCGCCGTTGAAGAAGACACCGGCGTTGTTGTCGTCCGGCGAGCCGGAGAAGAGCTCGATGTTGTACGGGCCGTTCGGCTTCTTGGCCTTCATGCCGTCCAGCAGGGCCTGGCCCTGGAGCTGGCCGACCTTGAAGTTGTCGAACGCGACGTAGTAGTCGAGGTCCGGGGTGTTGGTGATCAGCCGGTCGTACGCGATGACCTTCGCGCCGGCGGCGTGCGCGGCGGCCACCTGGGTGGACAGCTGCGCGGCGTCGGTCGCGCCGATGACGATGACCTTGGCGCCCTTGGTCACCATGGCGGTGATCTGGGCCTGCTGGTCCGCGACGGTGGTCGACGCGCCGGCGTACTGCACGTCGCTCTTGAAACCGGCCTCCTTGAGGCCGTTGGTGAACAGGTCACCGGCGAGGACCCAGTTCTCCGAGGTCTTCGACGGCAGGGCGACGCCGATCAGGGCGTCCTTCGCGAAGCCCTTGGTGTCGCCCGAGCCGCCGGTGTCGCCGTCGCGGCCGGAGCCGCAGGCGGTGGCGGTCAGGGCCAGCGCGGCGATGGCGCCGATGGCCACCGATTTGCCGATCAGATTACGCATGGCTGGATGGTGCCCTTCTGGAGAGGTGATACGGGGTGTGAGGCGGGGTGGAACGTCAGCTCGGCACGGCCGTGCGGGCGGTCTCCCGTTCCGCGTCCGGTGGCGCCGTGGGCGGGGTCGGGGTGTCGCGGCGGAACGAGCGGGTGAGGCTGCCGATGATCGAGAACCGGCCCTGCTTCTTGTTGTAGACGTCCAGCGCGACGGCCAGCAGCAGCACCAGGCCCTTGATGATCTGGACCCGGTCGGTGCCGACGCCGAGCAGTTGCAGGCCGTTGTTCAGCACGGCCATCACCAGACCGCCGACGATCGAGCCGCTGATGGTGCCGATGCCGCCCGAGACGGCCGCGCCACCGATGAAGACCGCGGCGATCGCGTCCAGTTCCCAGCCGTTGCCGTCCTGCGGACCGGAGGCCGCCGAACGGGCCACGAAGATCATGCCGGCCAGGGAGGCCAGGACGGCCATGTTCATCATGACGAAGAAGTTGACCCGCTTGAGCTTCACACCGGAGAGCTCCGCGGCCCGGGAGTTGCCACCGACGGCGTAGATGTGCCGGCCGCCGGCGGTGTTCCGGGTGTAGAAGGAGTACGCCAGCACCAGCGCCAGCAGGATGATGCCGGAGACCGGGAAGCTCGTGCCGACCCGGCCGCTGGCGAAGCGGAGCGCGGCGAAGACGATCACACCGACCATGACGGCCATCCGGAGCACCGAGATCCACATCGGGGCCGGCTCGGCGTCCATCTCCCGGCGGGTCTTGCGGGCCTGGAACTCCCGCCACACCACGGCCACGCACGCGGCGAGGCCGAGCAGGAGCGTCAGGTTGTTGTAGCCGGTGTCCGGGCCGGCCTCGGGCAGGAAGCCCGAGCCGATCACCCGGAAGCCCTCCGGCACCGAGATCGTGTTCGCGTTGCCGATGAACTGGTTGCCGCCCCGGAAGAGCAGCATGCCGGCCAGGGTGACGATGAACGCCGGCACCCCGACGTAGGCGACCCAGAAGCCCTGCCAGGCGCCGATGATCGCGCCGATCACCAGGCCGAACAGAATGGCGACGGGCCAGGGCAGCGACCACTCCGCCATCGACTTGGCCACCAGGATGCCCGTAAAGGCGGCGATCGAGCCGACCGAGAGGTCGATGTGCCCGGCCACGATCACCATCAGCATGCCGATGGCCAGGATGAGGATGTACGAGTTCTGGTTGAACAGCGCGATCAGGTTGTCCGATCGCAGGGTCAGGCCGTCCGTCAGGATCTGGAACAGGACGACGATCGCCACCAGGGTGAAGATCATCCCGAACTGGCGGGCGTTGGACGTGGTCCCTCCGAAGAGGTTCTTCTGCAGGTCCTTGATTCGGCTCATCGTGTCTGCATCTTCTTCGTCGAGGTCATCTGCTTCATGAGGGTTTCCGGGTCCGCGTCCTGCCGGGCGATCTCGCCGGTGATGGTGCCTTCGAACACGGTGTAGATGCGGTCGCAGAGCCCGATCAGCTCGGGCAGCTCCGAGGAGATGACGACGACGCCCTTCCCCTGGTCGGCGAGCCGCTGGATGATGCTGTAGATCTCGTACTTGGCGCCCACGTCGATGCCGCGGGTCGGCTCGTCGAGGATCAGGAGGTCCGGGTCCGTGAACATCCACTTCGCCAGGACGACCTTCTGCTGGTTGCCGCCCGAGAGCTTGGAGACGCCCTCGTCGACCGTCGGCGCCTTGGTGCGCAGTTCCCGGCGGTAGGACTCGGCCGCCGTGTACTCGGCGACCTCGTCCAGGACGCCGTGGCGCGAGATCTTCGACAGCTTGGCGGCGACCGTGGAGGTCTTGATGTCGTCGAGCAGGTTCAGGCCGATCGCCTTGCGGTCCTCGCTGACGTAGGCGAGCCCGTGGGCGATCGCGTCCGCCACCGACTTCAGGACGATCTCCTTGCCGTCCTTGATGATCGTGCCCGACTCGTACACCCCGTAGGAGCGGCCGAAGACGCTCATGGCCAGCTCGGTGCGGCCGGCGCCCATCAGGCCGGCGAAGCCGACGATCTCGCCGCGCCGCACCGTGAAGCTCTCGTTCTTGCAGACCTGCCGCTCGGCGGAGATCGGGTGCCGGACGTTCCAGTCGCGTACCTCGAAGAAGACCTCGCCGATCTTCGGGGTGTGGTCGGGGAAGCGGCTGCTCAGCTCGCGACCGACCATGCCCCGCACGATCCGGTCCTCGTCGACGCCGTTCGCCTTGACGTCCAGCGTCTCGACGGTCCGGCCGTCGCGCAGGATGGTGATCTGGTCGGCGATCGCCTCGATCTCGTTGAGCTTGTGCGAGATCATGATCGAGGTGATGCCCCGCGAGCGGAATCCGCGCAGCAGGTCCAGCAGGTGCTGCGAGTCGGCCTCGTTGAGCGCGGCCGTCGGCTCGTCCAGGATGAGCAGCTTGACGTCCTTGGCGAACGCCTTGGCGATCTCCACCAGCTGCTGCTTGCCGACACCGATGTCCTTGACCAGGGTGTCCGGGTCCTCCCGCAGGCCGACCCGGGCCATCAGGTCCAGCGCCATCCGGTTGGCGGCCTTCCAGTCGATCGCCCCGTGCTTGCGCGGCTCGTTGCCGAGGAAGATGTTCTCGGCGATCGACATGCCCGGGATGAGCGCGAGCTCCTGGTGGATGATCACGATCCCGGCGTTCTCGCTCGCCCGGATGTCCGAGAAGCGGGTCTCGGCGCCCTGGTAGCTGATCTGGCCGTCGTAGCTGCCGTACGGGTAGACGCCGCTGAGCACCTTCATCAGCGTCGACTTGCCGGCGCCGTTCTCGCCGACGATGGCGTGGATCTCGCCGGCGCGGACCACCAGGTTGACGTCGGCCAGGGCCTTGACGCCGGGGAACTCCTTGGTGATGGAGCGCATCTCCAGGAGGACGGGCAGATCGCTCATCGCTCCCACCACCTTGCCAACGTCATGGCCGCCTCCGCGGGTTATGACAGACGCTCACTTTTCGTTGTCGTGGGCAACCCAATCTCGTCCGGGGCCCTTCCGCAAGTGCTCAAGTCGCTCATTTACGTAACAAGTCGGTAATATCGACCGCCACGGTGAGTGACCTTCGCGACGCACCTGCGGGTTGCCGAGAAGCGCCCCGGTGGTGCTACTGATCAACCCATGACATCGTTGACGCGCATCGTATACCGCCGCCGTTCCGAGGCACCTTCATGACCCGGGTCCGCCTGGTCACGTCGTGCCGCCGACCGCCGGCCCGAGCCGGCGACCACCCGACACCCGGGTGTCATAATTCCCGCCATGACCGCTGACCGGAAGGCTGGTCGACCGGGCCTGGCCCAGGTCGCGGCGCTGTCCGGGGTGTCGGTCAAGACGGCCTCCCGGGCCCTCGCCGGCGAGCCGCGGGTGGCCCCGGAGACCCGGTTGCGGGTGCGCGACGCCGCCGACCAGCTCGGCTACCGACTGAACGGGGTGGCCCGGGAGCTCCGCCGCGGCGCGAGCACCTCCACCCTGGTCGGCCTGCTCATCGGCGACCTGGCGAACCCGTTCTACTCCCGGCTGGCGGGGGGCCTGGAGCGCGACCTGCGCATGCGGGGCCTCCAGTTGATCACCGCGAGCACCGACGAGGATCCGGAGTGGGAGCGGCGGCTCGCCGACGCGCTGCTGGAACGGCGGGTCCGCGGGCTGGTGATCGCCTCGACCGCGACCGAGCACGCCCACTTCGCGGCCGAACACCGCCACGGCATCCCGTTCGTGTTCGTGGACCGGCCGCCGGTCGAGCTGGCCGCGGACACCGTGCTGCTGGACAACCACCACGGCGCCCGGCAGGCCGGCGCCCACCTGACCGCGGCCGGTCACCGGCGGATCGGAGTGGTGGGCGACCTGTCCCGCCTGAGCACCCATCGGGACCGGCTGGACGGCTTCGCCGAGGCCATGCGCGCGGCCGGCGTGGCGAACTGGGCGGACTACCTGGTGGAGAACGCGCACGACGTCCCCGCCGCCGAAGCGGCCGTGCTCGGGTTGCTGGGCCGCGCCGCCCCTCCGACCGCCCTATTCACCATGAACAACCGGATCACGCTGGGCGCCCTGCGGGCCCTGCGGGGGCACCCCGCCCCGCCCGCGCTGGTGGGCTTCGACGAGGTGGACCTCGGCGACGTCCTGGGCGTGAGCGTCGTCGCGCACGACCCGGAGGAGATGGGCCGGCGGGCGGCGGGACTGCTGCTCGACCGGATCGACGGCCATCGCGGACCGGCCCGGCAGGTGGTGATCCCGACCCGGCTGCTCGCCCGTGGCTCGGGCGAACGGCCGCCGACCTCGGCGGGGACAGCCGGCACCTAGTCCCCCATTGACACGCACCTCCCGGGGCTCTACACAGGACCATGACACCTGTCGATGACAACGATGTCACAGAGTGTCGTCCGCGCCTCGAAGGAGGATCGCCTCATGCTCCGATCAGGCCCGTCCCGTCTGCTCACCCTGGTGGCCACCGCCATCACCGGCGCGTCCGCGCTCGTCGCGGTCGCCTCACCCGCCGCAGCGGCGCCGCTCAACCTCACTCCGTACGTGAACCCGTTCATCGGCACCGACGACAGCAACGCGCCGAACCCCGTCGGCGGCGGCGCCGGCGGCAGCACCGTCCCCGGCCCGGTGCAGCCCTTCGGCATGGTGCAGCTGAGCCCGGACACCCCCACCGCCTCGCCCTCCGGCTACCGCTTCGCCGACACCCAGATCGAGGAGTTCAGCCTCACCCACTTCAACGGCGCCGGCTGCGCCAACAACGAGGACCTCGGGATCCTGCCCGTCACCGGCGCGCTCGGCGCCTCGCCGGGCACCTCGTGGACCTCCTACCGCGCCACCCAGGACAAGGCACAGGAACAGGCCCGTCCCGGCTTCTACCGGACCGTGCTCAGCAACTACGGCAACACCCGCGTCGAGGCGTCGGCCACCCAGCGCAGCGCCGTCCTGCGCCTCACCTATCCCGCGACCAGCACCGCGCGGGTGCTGATCAACACCAGTCGCAGCGCCACCGGCAGCCGTGCCGGCTCGATCCAGATCAGCGGCTCCACCGTGACCGGCAGCGTCACCGGCGGCGGCTTCTGCGGCAACAGCAGGACCTACCAGATCTTCTACCGGATGGAGTTCGACCGCGCCCCCAGCGGCGTCGGCACCTGGCTCGGCGGCACCGTCACCGCCGGCTCCACGAACGCCAGCGGCACCAACTCCGGCGGGTACCTGACCTTCGACACCTCCGGCAACCCCGTGGTGCAGGTCAAGGTCGGCATCTCCTTCGTCAGCCCGGCGGGCGCGCAGGCCAACCTGGCCGCCGAGCAGTCCGGCTTCGCCTTCGACACCGTCCGCGCCAACGCCGACGCCCAGTGGAACGCGATCCTCAACCGGGTGCAGGTCACCGGTGGCGCCGCCGCCGACCTGCAGAAGTTCTACGCCGCGCTGTACCGCGTGTTCATCAACCCCAACCTGGCCAGCGACGTCGACGGGCAGTACCGCGGCTTCGACAACGCCGTTCACACCGCCGGCCACCCGGTCTACCAGAACTACTCCGGTTGGGACATCTACCGTTCCTGGGCCGCGCTGATCGCCTTCCTCGCGCCCGCCGAGGCGGCCGACATCGCCCGGTCCATGGTGCTCGACGGGCAGCAGGGCGGCCTGCTGCCGAAGTGGTCGCACAACACCAACGAGGCCTTCGTCATGACCGGCGACCCCGGCCCGATCATCGTCGACAGCATGTACCAGTTCGGCGTACGGGGGTTCGACACCGCGGCGGCGCTGGCCCTGATGAAGAAGAGTTCCGCCGGCGGCACCACCCAGGGCAGCCCGATCCGCGGCCGGCAGAGCGGCTACGTCCAACGCCACTACATCGACGGCGATCCGTCGGACTCGCTGGAATACTCCGCCAGCGACTTCGCGGTGGCCCAGTTCGCCCGCGCCCTCGGCGACACGGCCACGTACGACACCCACATGGCGCGGGCGCAGTGGTGGCGCAACACGTTCAACCCCGAATCGGGCTACGTCCACCCGCGCAACGCCGACGGCACCTGGCCGTGGCCGCTCGACCCGGCCAGCCAGTCGAATTTCGTCGAGGGCAACGCGTCGCAGTACACCTGGATGGTCCCCTACAACTTCGCCGCCCTGATCGACCTCATGGGCGGACGGCAGACCGCCGTCCAGCGGCTCGACCACCACTTCACCCAGACCAACGGCGGCCAGTCGCAGCCGTACTTCTACATCGGCAACGAGCCGGAGCACGGCGTCCCGTGGGCCTACCACTTCGCGGCGGCGCCGGCCGGCACCAGCGCCGCGGTCCGGCGGATCATGAACGAGTCGTTCACCACCGGCCCCGGCGGGCTGCCCGGCAACGACGACCTCGGCGCCACCTCCGCCTGGTACGTCTGGTCGGCCCTCGGCATGTACCCGCCCACCCCGGGGGCGGACACCCTCGCCCTGCACGGCCCGCTCTTCCCGTCGATCCTCGTCGACCGGCCGGCCGGTGACGTCCAGATCACCGCCGCCAACGCCGGCCAGGGCAACCAGTACGTGCAGAGCCTCGCCGTCAACGGGGCGGCCACCCAGCGCACCTGGCTGCGCTACGGCGACCTCGCGGGCGGCGCGACCCTGTCGTACACGATGGGCGGCGCCCCGTCCTCGTGGGGCACCACTCCCGCCGACGTGCCGCCGTCGTTCACCGATGGGTCCACCCCGCCGGCCGCCGCACCGGAGCTGGGCACCAACCTGGCCGCCGGCAAGCCGGCCAGCGGCTCGGCCGCGTGCAACACCGCCGAGGGTCCGGAGAAGGCGTTCGACGGACGCCTCGGCAGCACCAGCAAGTGGTGCTCGCTCGCGGCGGGCACGAAGTTCCTCCAGGTCGACCTCGGAGCGAACCAGACCGTCCGCTGCTTCGTCGTCAAGCACGCCGGGCTCGGCGGGGAGAACACCGGCTGGAACACCGGTGACTTCACCATCCAGACCAGCACCGACGGCAGCGGTTGGACGACCCGCGCCACCGTCACGGGAAACCGCGCGAGCCGCACCTACCACCCCGTCCCGGCCGTGACCGCCCGGTACGTCCGGCTCAGCATCACCACGCCCACCAACAACGGCAACACCGCGGCCCGCATCGGCGAGTTCGAGGTGTACGGCACGGCCGGCGCGACGAACCTGGCGCTGAACCGGCCCGCCACCGCCGACTCGCAGTGCGCCAGCACGGAGGGGCCTGAGAAGGCCGTCAACGGCAGCACCTCCGGCGGCAACTCCGACAAGTGGTGCTCGACCGGCGCCACGAAGTCCCTCCGCATCGACCTGGGCGCCGGCCACCGCATCCAGTCGATCACCGTCCACCACGCCGCCGCCGGTGGCGAGGATCCCGCCTGGAACACCCGGGACTTCGACCTCCAGGTCTCCCCGGACGGGTCGACGTGGACGACCGTCGCCCAGGTCCGCGGCAACACGGCGGGCGTGAGCAGCCATCCGATGTCCGTCGACGGCAGGTACGTGCTGGTCAAGGTGCTCACCCCCACCCAGACCACCGACGCGGCCGCCCGCCTCTACGAGGTCGAGGTCTACGGCACCTGACCGCAGCGCCGACACCCGCTCGGACGGCGGCCGGCGCCTGCGGGGCGCCGGCCGCCGCCGGAGCGGAAAAGGGCGTGCGGATCAGGCGGTGACCGCTCTACCGTGCCCGGCGTGACCCTGGACATCGTGAGCCTGGCGGAGCGCCCCGAGCTGGCGCCGCTGCTCGACAAGGATTTCGACGGCGCCTGGCCGCAGTTCATGCTCTGGGACCCGATGGGGTCGGTGTACTACAGCGTCGCCCACGACCTCTACCCGGAGTTCGTCTTCGCCGCCGTGGACCCGGCCGAGCCGGGTCGCGCCGTCGCCCGGGCGTACGCGGTGCCGCTGCGCTGGACGGAGGACGAGCTGCCCGACGGCGGCTGGGACCGGATGATCCAGCGGGCCGCCGTCAACCGCCTCGCCGGCGCCACCCCGAACCTGGTCTCCGCGCTGGAGATCTGCGTGCGGCCGGAGCGGCGCGGCGGCGGGGTGTCCGGGCTGGTGCTCACGGCGATGCGCGAGGCGGTCGCCCGGCAGGGCTTCGACACCCTGGTGGCACCGGTGCGCCCGAACGGCAAGGCCGCCGTCCCCGACCTACCGATGACCGAGTACGCGGCACGGGTGCGCCCCGACGGCCTGCCGGTCGACCCGTGGCTGCGGGTGCACGTCCGGGCCGGCGGGGTGATCGAACGGGTGGCGCCCCGATCGATGGCGATCACCGGCACCCTCGCCGACTGGCGGCGGTGGACCGGGCTGCCGTTCGCCACCAGCGGGCCGGTGCACGTGCCGGGCGCGCTGGCGCCGGTGCTGGTCGACGTGGCCCACGACCACGCCGCCTACGTCGAGCCGAACGTCTGGGTGCGGCACCGGCTGTGACGGGCGGCGGTCAGGCCGGCCAGGCGTGGCCGATCCCGTCGAGCAGGAGGACGACTCCCTCGGTGGCCGCCTCCCGGTCCCGGGAGATCTCCCGGTATTCCGGCGAGGTCGACCACCGCTCGAAGTCCTCCCGGTTGTCGAAGGACATGAGCACGGCCTTCTCGTGCGGCCAATTCCCCTCGACCACCCGCGGGGACGCGTCGGCGGCGAGCAGCCGGCCGCCGTGCCGGGCCAGGACGGGCAGGAAGGCCGCGACGTACCGGTCGTAGCGCTGTCGGTCGTGGACGGTGATCTGCGCGAGGGCGTAGACGGTCACCGACCCAGGCTACCGACCGGTACGCGCCGCCGGTGTCCCCCGGCCCGGCGGCTCGGGGCCGCCTACCGGCCGACCGTGCGGACGGTGAAGTTGCGGAACGAGCCGATCGCGCCCTGGCCGAAGGTCCGCTCGGCGGGCGGGATGGAGACGCTGTAGGGCGCGTACCGCGGGTCGCAGATGCCCGGGCCGGTGGCGTCCGGCGGGGTGCAGCCGTACTGGAACGGGAACGCGTCGAGCAGGCTGAACAGGCCGTGCGCCAGGGAGAACGACCGGATCTTCCCGGCCAGCGGCTCACCGGGGCCCAGCGACGGGTACGTGCCGGTGTAGCTGACGCGCTGCCGGTCCAGCGGCACGCCCACCTGCCCGACCCGCGCGACCACCACGCCGTCGAGCAGGTACGTCACGCTGGCGTGCCCGCCCGCCTCGCGATAGCGGATCGCGGCCCGGTGCGGCACGCCCGGCGTGATCGGCACCTCCCGGATGATCTGCGTGTACGCCCGGTCCAGGCCGACCTCGGTGGCGCCCGGGCAGTCCGGGTTGGTGGTGTTGCCGGTGACCGTGCTGGGCAGCCGCTCGATCAGCGGGAACGCCCGGGTGCCGGAGACGAACCAGTCGAAGAGCTGCCCGGTGCAGAAGTCGATCATGTTGAGCACGACGGCCGCCTGCTGGCCCTCCAGCACGGCGTCGGCGTAGGGGCGGGCGGTGGGGCCGGCGACGGCCGCGGAGCCGGGCGGCCCGTACCGGCCGTGCACCACGTGCCCGCCGATCGCGCCGGGGGTGCGCGCGGTGATGTCCACGGAGAACTCGACCGCCCCCTGCCGGGGCACCGGGAAGGTCCGGTTGCTGACGGCCATGTACTTGAGGTGGTCGTAGACGCTGAAGTCCACACCGGTCTTGAACGGCACGTCGCTGACGGTGAGCACCCCGTCGTCGACGTCACGGGTCGCTCCGTCCAGCGGCCCGTAGATGTTCGACCACTTCCGCTCGTACTCGGCCAGGTCCGCCGAGTCGTAGTGCACGACGCTGGGCCGCGATCCCGGCGCCGCCGCGGCGGCCGGCGACGCCACTCCCGGACCGCCGATGACCACCACGACCGTCGCGGCGCCCAGCACCCGTCGGAACCTGTCGTGTCTGCGCACATCGTCCTCCCTGCGTCCGTGCTCGCCGAGCCGCGCCGGTCCTCGCCGCTCCACCTCGAACCATCGTCCGAGGTGGATGCCGTCCCGACATCCACCGCCCGGCGCGGCCCGTCGGCCCGGACGGCCCGGCCGCACCGCCGGGGCGGCGTTGGCAGGGCGCCGCCGGGCTCCGCCACCATGGACCGTCGGGTCGGGGACCCCTGCGGCACGGAAGCTGTCAACTGCCCGAATCGCCCTGGCCATTCCGCCCCTGACCTGCGGATACTGGACGAGAGGCCAGCCGCCGAGCTGCGCCGGTTGGGGGGCAGTCGCCATGATCGACCAGGAGACCCAGCTCGGGACCACCCCGGAGACTCCGGCGCCGGCGCCGCCCGGGTCCACCGTGCCCACCGCGGTCTGGCAGGTGCGGGTACGGACCAAGCTGGACGACCTGTACCAGCAACTCGGCGGCCTGGCGGCCGGCGGCACCGTGAACCCCGGCCGGGTCGCCGCGCTGCGCGCCCAACTGTCCGGCGTGGAGTCCGTGCTGGGCCGCAGCGGGGTGGTCGAGTGGCTGCGCGGCGGCAACCTGGAGTACGCCTGGCAGACCATCCACTCGGTGGAACGCGCCATGGCGGGGCTGCGGACGCCGGAGGAGCTGCTCGGTCTGCTGCCGGCGTACCAGGGCGCGGCCGCGCAGTTCCTGAAGGCCGACGACAAGGTGCTGACCGACTTCGACGCGTCGGCGGACGTTGCCGCGTCGGCGCGGTTCCAGGCCAAGGTGCAGGCGCTGCTGCTGCGCTACCACTCCGCGTCGGACGAGTTCCACGAGTCGGTGCGCCGGTTGCGCAACCGGATGCTGGGGCTGTCGGTCTTCGCGCTGGTCGCCGAGGTGCTGATGGTGCTGGTGCAGTGGCGCAGCCGGGACGTTCAGCTGCTCAAGCCGCCGACCGACGCGGCCGGGGTGCCGGCCTGGCGGCTGCTCTTCTTCGTGCTCATCGCCGGGGCGCTCGGGGCGTTCATCAGCGCCCTGCCCTCGATGATCACCTCGCGCTCCGGCGGCCTGCCCTACAAGCTGCCCTTCCAGCAGGGCCTGCTGAAGCTGGCGATCGGTCCGCTGGTAGCGGTCGTCGGGATCATGCTGGTGATCGGCGGCCTGGTGGAGACCACGGTAAACAGCACCGCCGCCCTGCTGGGCGTCGCCATCGTCTTCGGCGCCGGGCAGCAGGCGGTCACCGCGTTCGCCGACCGCCGGGCGTCGGAGCTGCTCGCCCCGGTCACGAAGGGCTGACCGGCGACAACGGCGAGCCGGCGCCGGCCTGGGTAGCCTTAGGCGCATGATCTTCATTACCGCGAAGTTCCGGGTCCGGCCCGAGGACGCCGACCGCTGGCCGCAGATCGCCGCCGAGTTCACCGAGGCCACCCGGGCCGAGCCGGGCTGCCTCTGGTTCGACTGGTCCCGCAGCCTGGACGACCCGACGGAGTACGTGCTGGTCGAAGCGTTCCGCGACGACGACGCCGGCGCGTCGCACGTGCAGTCCGCGCATTTCCGCGAGGCCCAGCGGACCCTCCCGCCGCACCTGGCCGAGACGCCCCGGATCGTCAACACGACCGTGCCGCAGCAGGACTGGTCGCGGCTCGGCGAGATGGCCGTCCCCGAGGGCGACTGACGCCGGGTCGACCGTCAGCACACCTGCTCGCCGGCCGCCTCCGCCCGGCCGACGGCCGCCGGCAGCAGGTGGCGTACCACCGGCGCGCCGTCGGACAGGTCCCGCGCCCGGTCCTCCGCCTGCCGGTCGGCCTCGGTCAGCCGGCCGCCGTGCTGGCGCAGGTGCTCGTCCCAGGAGGGCACCAGGTAGACCTCGGTGAACTGGTCGGGCGTCTCGCCGGCGCGGAACAGCCCCCACCGCATCGCCCCGGTGCGCTGCCGCGACCCGCGGACGCGGTTCATCGCGTCGAGGAACTCCCCCTCCTGCTCGGGCCGGACCGTGTAGGTGACCGTCACCAGCACCGGTCCCACCCGGGGATCCGGCTGGAGCATGAGGGCCAGGGGCGGCCGGTAGGCGGTCGGGTCCCGGGTCAGTCCGCGCAGGTCGGGCAGCGGCCAGACCTGCGACGTCACCGCACCGACCAGCATCAGGGCGGCCGCCACTCCGAAGGCGGCGACCAGCCCGGTGAGGTCGGCCACCACGCCCCAGAGCAGCGCGCCGACGGCCTGGCCGCCGCCCTGGACCACCTGATAGACGGCCAGGCCACGGGCGCGTACCCAGCCGGGGAGGAAGAGCTGGATCTCGGCGTTGACGTTGGAGAGCACGGTCACCCACGCCAACCCGGCCGGCAGCAGGGCGACCAGCACCACCGGAACGCTCCGGACCGTGCCCACCACGATCAGCGTCGCCCCGTACACCGCCCCGGCCAGCAGCAGGAACTGGTTGGGCCTCATCGCAGTGCGGGTCCACGACAGCAGCAGCCCACCCAGGATGGCGCCCACCCCCAGGGCCGCCAGCAGCAGGCCGTACCCGCCGGAGCCCAGGCCGAGCCGACGGCTCGCCACCAGCGGCAGCAGCGCCCACAGGGCGCTGGCCGGGATGATGAACACCAGCGCCCGGCGCAGCAGCCGGCGCACCGTCGGCGAGTGCCGCACGTAGCGGCCGCCGGCGCGCAGCGCGGCGGTGAACCGCTCGGGCACCTCGACGGCCCGGGCGCCGCCGGCACGCCACCGGACCAGGGCCAGCGCAAAGATCAGGTAGGCCACCGCGTTGAGTCCGAAGACCGGGGCCACGCCCACCCGGGCGATCAGCACACCGGCGGCGGCGGGCCCGACGGCACGGGCCGCGTTGACGCTGATCGCGCCCAACGCGGAGGCCGCCCGCAGCTGCTCGCGAGGCACCAGCTCCGGGATGATCGAGGCCCAGGCCGGCAGGGTCAGCGCCTGCCCGACGCCGAAGGCGAAGGTGAGGGTGAGCAGCAACGCCGGCGGCATCCGCCCCGCCGCCGTGAGCAGGGTCAGGGCCACGGCCACCGCCACCAGGAACAGCTGCACGGAGATCAGCAGGTGCCTGCGATCGAAGGTGTCCGCGAGCGCGCCCGACGGCAGCGCGAGCAGCAGCATCGGCAGCAGGCTGGCGGTCTGCACCAGGGCGACCAGCGTGGAGGCGTTGGACTGGTGCACCAGCAGCCACTGCGCGCCGACCGTCTGCATCCAGGTGCCGATGTTCGCCGCGAGCAGCGCCAACCACAGGTTGCGATAGACCGCCGTGCGCAGTGGCGACCAGGCCGAGAACCCCTGCTCGGCGGTGGCGTCGGTGGCGGCGGTCACCGACCGCCCGCGCGTCGCACGCGCTCGCCGGAGCGGAACCCGTCGCCGGCCCGGTTCCGCGGCCCGCCCGGCAGCGGGCCGGGGTGGCGCTGCCTCACCGTGGAAGTCCTCGCGCCCATACCTCTCCCCCGTGTCGCCGCCCCCGCGCGGGTCCGCGCTTTCGTGCCGCCGCGTTCCCGCCGCCACCGGTTCCACACTCCGGCCGGCCGCCCGGGTGTGCGGCCGGGATTAGCGGGAAAGGCACGGCGGCCTGTCGGTACCCGACCTCCCACTCGACCGGGGAACGGTCACCGACACCTTCTCGAACACGGGGTGACGACGTATGACACGAGAGACGACCATGGGCGTCCGCTCGGTGACCGACAATCTCGGGATCCAACGGGCGACCCGGGACCAGGGGTCGGAGGGACTGGCTCGCTTCCTCGGCTGGTTCAGCCTCGGCCTCGGCGTGACCGCGCTCGCGGCGGGGTCACGGCTGGCCCGGGCGGCCGGCGTGGACGACTCGCGCACGGCTCGGACGGTGTTGCGGGCCACCGGGATCCGGGAGATCGGCCACGCCGCGGTGCTGCTGGTGCCGCGGCGGGCCGGGCTGGGGCCCTGGACCCGGGTGGCGGGTGACGTGCTGGACCTGGCCGCGACCGGCCAGGCGTACCGCAACCGGTGCGGCGACCGGCGCCGGCGGGCCGGTCTCACCCTCGCCGTCCTGGGCGGGATCACCGCCCTCGACCTCTACGCCTCGGTGCGCGCCACCCGCAACCGGCGGGTCAGGCCGGAGGGCTTCGCGCACGGCTCCGTGACGGTCAACCGCACCCCCGAGGAGGCGTACCGCTTCTGGCACGACTTCGAGAACCTGCCCCGGTTCATGTACCACCTCCAGTCGGTGACCAACACCGGCCCGCAACGCTCCCACTGGTCGGCGAAGGCGCCGGCCGGCCGGACAGTCGAGTGGGAGGCGGAGATCGTCGAGGAGCGCCCCGACGAGCTCATCAGGTGGCGCTCCGTCGACGGCTCCCGGGTGCCCAACTCCGGCACGGTCCGGTTCACCCCGGCCGCCGGTGGCAACGGCACCGAGGTGCGGGTGGAACTGGAGTACGCGGTGCCGGGCCGCCGGGTGGGCACGCTGGTCGCGAAGGCGTTCGGCGAGAACCCGCAGCAGCAGATCTGCGACGACCTGCGGCGGTTCAAGCAGGTCATCGAGACCGGCGAGCTGACCCGGTCGGACGGGACGCCCGACGGCACGAGCATCCAAAACCAGGCTAAGCAGCGTCCGGCCCGCCCGCTGGCGGCCCACCGGACCGCGTGAGGGAGGCACCGTGAAGGCCAACTGCTGGGTCGCGCCGAACCGGGTGGCCATCGAGGAGGTACCGGACCCGACGGTCCTCAACCCGCGTGACGCGGTCGTCAAGGTCACCTCGGCCGCGATCTGCGGATCCGACCTGCACCTGCTCGACGGATTGATCCCGGCCATGAAGCGCGGCGACGTGCTGGGCCACGAGTTCATGGGCGAGATCGTCGAACTGGGCTCCGGGGCGCGGGACGGGCTGCGCGTCGGCGACCGGGTGGTGGTCGGCTTCCCCATCGCCTGCGGGGACTGCGCCTCGTGCCAACGCGGCCTCTACTCGGTCTGCGAGAACTCCAACCCGAACGCGGCGATCGCCGAGACCGCGATGGGCCACACTCCCGCCGGCATCTTCGGTTACTCGCACCTGATGGGCGGGTACGCGGGCGGGCAGGCCGAGTACGTCCGGGTGCCGTACGCCGACGTCGGGGCGCTCAAGATCGAGGACGGCCTGGCGGACGAGCAGGTGCTGTTCCTGTCCGACGTGCTGCCCACCGGTTACATGGCCGCCGAGATCGGCGACGTCAAGCCCGGGGACGTGGTGGCGGTCTGGGGCGCGGGTCCGGTCGGCCAGTTCGCCGCGGTGAGCGCCTTTCTGCTCGGCGCCGAACAGGTGGTCGTCATCGACCGGTTCCCGTATCGGCTGCGGATCGCGCGGGACAAGGCCGGCGCGGAGACAATCAACTACGAGGAGACCGACGTCCTGGACACGCTGCGCGAGATGACCGCCGGCCGCGGGCCGGACGTCTGCATCGACGCCGTCGGCATGGAGGGGCACCACGCCTCGGCGGCATTGCACGCGTACGACCGGGCGAAGCAGGCGGTGAAGGCGGAGACCGACCGGCCGCACGCGCTGCGCGAGGCGATCCTGGCCTGCCGCAACGGCGGCACCGTCTCGGCGATCGGGGCGTACGGCGGGTTCATCGACAAGTTCCCGATGGGTTCGTTCATGAACCGGTCGCTGACCCTGCGCTCCGGGCAGGCCCACGTGCAGCGCTACATGCGCCCGCTGCTGGAGCGCATCCGCAAGGGTGAGATCGACCCGAGCTTCATCATCACCCACACCATGCGGCTCGACGACACGCCGCACGGCTATGACATCTTCAAGAACAAGCAGGACGACTGCCTAAAGGTGGTGCTCAAGCCCTGAAGATTTCCAACGATCAGCAGACTCGATATTGAAACTTGTTTGCACCAGCGGCTACTCTCCGGGGAAGTGATCCACTATCCACCTTGGAGGGGTCGGACCATGCGCAAGCTGATGTCGGCGGTCGGTGCGGGGGCGTTGCTGACGGCGGGACTGTTCGTCGGCGCCGCACCGGCGCAGGCGGCGGCCTGCACCCTGGTGCAGTCCGAGATCTACAACGGGGCCAACATCATCGCCTGGGCCCGCGGCCTGGAGGGCTGCTCCGGCGACGTCTACTGGGAGATCCAGTCCAGCGACGGCGGCAGCTGGCAGGTCACCGAGAGCGGCACCACGCACTACGACGACCAGGTCGTCAGCTACTACGGCGACGTCGAACTGCCGTGCTACCTGCGGCTGTACGCCAAGTTCGGCACGCAGGAGAAGCTCACCCAGCCGGCGCGCAACAACAACTGCGCCGGCTGACCGGACGGACCGGGCGGGGGATGCTCTCGGCACCCCCGCCCGGCCCGCTCAGGGGATGGTGAGGCCGTACGCGGCGAGGATCTCCGTGATCGGCTGGTAGTAGCTGGTGCCCCCGGAGGTGCAGTTGCCGCTGCCGCCGGAGAGGATCCCGATCACCGTGCCGGTCGACGCCACGTAGAGCGGGCCGCCGCTGTCCCCGGGTTCCGCGCAGATGTTGGTGCGGATCAGCCCGGACACGGCGCCCTCGGCGTAGTTGACGGTCTGGTTCAGGCCGGTGACCGAGCCGCACCGCACGCCGGTGGTGGCGCCGCTGCGGCAGACCGCCTGGCCGACGTACGCGTTGCCGGCACCGTAGATGGTGACCTGGCCGGTATAGGTGTACACCGCACTGGGGTGGGCGATCGTGCCGGTGTAGCGGACCACCCCGTAGTCGTTGCCGGGGAAACTGGTGCCGGTCCGGCTGCCGAGCACCGTGGTGCGGGCGCTGTCGGCGTACCAGATGCCGGCCAGGTTGGTGCAGTGCCCGGCGGTGACGAGGTAGTAGGTGCTGCCGCTGCGCACGTTCGCGCCGAGCGAGCAGCGTCCTCCCCCGCCGTAGATCGCCTGGCCGCCGGCGATCAGGGTGCGCAGCCGGCCGGGTTCGTGGCGGAGCGCCGCGCCGGCTCGGGCCGCGGTGCGCCGCAGCGCCGCGAGCTCGACGCCGGTGACGGTGTCGTCGACGGTGAGCGTCAGCCGGCCGCTGGCCGGGTCGATTCCCCACGCGGTGCCGGCGGTTCGCACGGCGGCGAGCCCGGTGGGCGTGAATTCCGGGGCGGTGCCGGCCCGGGCGGCGGTCGGGGTGCCGGCGAGCAGGGCGGCCAAGGCGAGGACGGCGAGCGAACGGCGCATGCGGGATGCCACCTCCATCGTCACGGATCGATGTCCTCCAGCATCCGCCCTGACCACCCTCCGTTCAACCATGGCCGAAAGTTTCGGAGCCTCCGCGCCCGCCGGGCCAGCACGCCACGGAGTCCGCACGGGAGAACACATCCCCATCGACGCTGTTAAGTTTTCGGAACCATTCCGGTAGTCTCGCTCCAGAGATTCGCTTCGATCAACTCACGGTGGCGGGGAGTGCCCTCCCCACCCCGCGCGGCCTCCGGGCGGCCGCGCACCGAGCCGACCACCGTGGCGGGCAGTGGCCGGGGCGGGCTGACCACACCGATACGGCTAGGAGAGGCTTTCAGATGGACAAGGTGCTCGCCCGCGGCAGCGGGAGCGCGGCGGCCCGGTCGCGCCCGCGGACCGCGGTGGTGTCGATGTTGGCCGGCGTCGCGATGATCGCCACGACGGTGGCGGTGGCGACCAGCGCCAGCGCCGGGACGACGCTCGGGGCGTCGGCGGCCGAGAAGGGCCGTTACTTCGGCACCGCGGTGGCCGCGAACAAGCTGTCGGACGCCACGTATGTCGGCATCCTGAACCGCGAGTTCAACATGGTCACCCCCGAGAACGAGATGAAGTGGGACGCCACCGAGCCGTCCCAGGGCCAGTTCACCTACACCAGCGCCGACCGGATCGTCAGCCACGCTCAGGCCAACGGCATGCGGGTCCGCGGCCACGCGCTGGCCTGGCACTCCCAGCAGCCGGGCTGGGCGCAGAACCTGTCCGGCACCGCGCTGCGCCAGGCGATGATCAACCACATCACCCAGGTCGCCACCCACTACAAGGGCAAGATCTACGCCTGGGACGTGGTGAACGAGGCGTTCGCCGACAGCGGTGGCGGCCGCCGCGACTCCAACCTCCAGCGCACCGGCAACGACTGGATCGAGGTGGCCTTCCGCACCGCTCGGGCCGCCGACCCGGCCGCCAAGCTCTGCTACAACGACTACAACACCGACAACTGGACCTGGCAAAAGACGCAGGCCGTGTACAACATGGTCAAGGACTTCACGGCACGTGGCGTCCCGATCGACTGCGTCGGCCTGCAGTCGCACTTCAACAGCGGCTCGCCGTACCCGAGCAACTACCGCACCACCCTGCAGAACTTCGCCGCGCTCGGCGTCGACGTGCAGATCACCGAACTGGACATCGAGGGCTCCGGCACCACCCAGGCCACCACCTACGGCAACGTCGTCAGGGACTGCCTGGCCGTGTCCCGCTGCACCGGCATCACCGTGTGGGGCATCCGGGACACCGACTCGTGGCGGGCCAGCGGCACCCCGCTGCTCTTCGACGGCAACGGCAACAAGAAACCGGCGTACACGGCGGTGCTCGACGCGCTGAACGCGGGCGGCACCACCCCGCCGCCCACCACCCCGACGACCCCGCCGCCCACCAGCAACCCGCCGACCACCCCGCCGCCGTCGGGCAACGGCTGCACCGCGTCGCTCACCACCAACCAGTGGCAGGGCGGCTTCGTCACCACCGTCCGGATCACCGCCGGCGCCGCCGGACTCAACGGGTGGGCCGTCGGGCTGACGCTGCCGACCGGCGCGAGCCTGGTCAACACCTGGAACGCCCAGCCGAGCGGCACCAGCGGCGCGCTGACCTTCCGCAACGTGGCCTACAACGGCCAGGTCGGCGCGGGCGGCAGCACCGAGTTCGGTTTCCAGGGCACGGGCACCGCCCCCTCCGGCACCCCCACCTGCACCGCGGGCTGACCGTCCGGGCCCGGCGCGGGTGTCGCCGCGCCGGGCCACCGCCGCCGTCCGGCGGCCGGCGCTCAGTCCTCCGGTTCGGGGCCGAGCAGCCGGATCTCCTCGATGTCGATGGCGGCCTGGATCTGCCGCAGCACCACGTCGTCGATCTGGTTGGTGTTGCGCAGCCGGGTGACCTCCTGCCGTTTGCGGTCCAGCACGCCGAGGCGCAACCGCCGGCCCATCTCGCGCTCCTCGTCGGCCTCGTCGCTGCGCGGGGAGCGGACGTCCGCCAGGTGGTCCTGGTAGTCGGCGCGGAGCCGGTCGACGGTGTCCGGGGACGCGCCGAGTTCGGCGGCGACCTGGGGCAGCGCGTCCAGGGCAGCCTCGGTGGCCCGGATCCGGGCCCAGCGCACCTCGTGCTCGCGTTCCCGGTCGCCTGTCAGGCCGGCCCAGGCGACCACGGCCGGCAGGGTGGTGCCCTGCACCAGCATGATCAGCACGATCACCACCACGGTGACGAAAATGATCAGGTCGCGTTCCTGCACGGGTGCCCCGGCGTGCGTGGTGACCGGCACGGCCAGCGCGGCGGCGAGCGAGACCGCGCCCCGGAACCCGGCCCAGCCAGCGGCGGTGCGGACCCGGGCGTCGAAGCGGCGGGCGCGGCGGGACTCCCGTCGGTCGATGCCCTGCAACCCCCCCACCGCCACATGCACCCAGATCATCCGGGTGGCCACCACGACCAGGGCGACCAGCACCGCGATGCCGAACGACTCCAACGGCGAGTGGCTGGTGATGCTGCGCAGCGACCGGGGCACCTGCATGCCCAGCAGCACGAAGAGACTGCCGTTGATCATGAAGGTGGAGAGGTCCCAGAACGCGTACGCGGTGAGCCGGGAGCGGGCCCGGATCACCCGGGGCCCCGCGTAGGAGAGCAGCAGGCCGGCCACCACGACCCCGAGCACCCCGCTGGCGTGCACCGCGTCGGCGAGCAGGAAGGCGACGAACGGGGTGAGGATGCTCAGCCCGCCCTCGCGCAGCGGGTCGTCGACGTGCTTGCGGATCAGGATGACCACGCCGCCGACGAGCACACCCGCGAGGATCCCCCCGAGCGCCTTGCCGACGAACTGTCCACCCAGCTCGAACCCGTTGGGCACCCTCCCACCGGCGATCACCCCGACGGCCACCGAGAAGAGCACCAGCGCCGTGCCGTCGTTGACAAGGCTCTCCGTGCGCAGCGTGGTCAGGATGCCGCGGGGCATCCGCTTGGCCAGGCCGGCCACGGCGGCGGCGTCGGTGGGCGCGAGCACCGCGCCGAGCACCCAGGCGGCCGCCGGCTCGACGCCGAGGGCCTGGGCCACGTACGCCACGGCGACCATCGTGAGGATCACCAGCGCGACAGCGAGGAGGGCGATCACCACGAGGTTGGCCCGGATCTCGCGGAGGCTGATGACCAGGCTCTCCCGGTAGAGGATCGCCGGGAGGAAGAGCAGCAGCACCACCTCGGGCTCGAGGATCACGTTCTCGAACGGCGGTAGCAGGCCGAGCCCCGCCCCCATGGCGATGAGCAGCACGGGCGGGGCGACGCTGTACCGGCCGCCGATGGTGGTGCCGATGAGCACGGTGGCGCCGAGCACCGCGATCAGCACGAGTGTGCTCATGCCGTACCCCCGTCACCGTCCGCCGGATCCCACGGTGCCGCACCGCGGGCCACGACGGGGTGGAACGGCCCGATCGCTACTCGAAGCGGGACGGGTCGCCGGCGCCGCGGCGCAGGATCTCCGGCTCCGGCCCGGACAGGTCGACCACGGTGGTCGGCTCCAGGCGGCAGTCCCCCGCGTCGACCACGGCGTCGACCAGGTGGTCGAGCCGCTCCTTGATCTCCCACCCCTGGGTCAGCGGCTCCTCCTCGCCGGGAAGCAGCAGGGTGCTGGACAGCAACGGCTCGCCGAGTTCGGCCAGCAGCGCCTGGGTCACCGTGTGCTTCGGTACGCGGACCCCGACGACCCGCCGCCGCGGGTCCTGGAGGCGCCGGGGCACCTCGGGGGTGGCCGGCAGGATGAACGTGTAGCTGCCCGGGATGGCCGCCTTGACCTGGCGGAAGACCGCGTTGCTGAGCTTGACGAACTGGCCGAGCTGGGCGAAGTCGCGGCACACCAGGGTGAACGGGTGCCGCTCGTCGAGCCGGCGGATCTCCCGGATCCGCTCGACCCCGCCACGGTTGCCGAGCTGGCAGCCGAGGGCGTAGCAGGAGTCCGTCGGGTAGGCGATCAGGCCGTCGCCGCGCAGCAGGTCCACGACCTGCCGGAGCACCCGGGGCTGCGGATTGTCGGGGTGCACGTCGTAGTACCTCGCCACGTCCGTCAGCCTATGCCGCCGGCCGGGTGCGGGCGAACGCAGAAGATCCGGCGTGACCAGGTTTGCCGTGCGGGCGTTCTGGAAACAGAGGGGCGGCTCAACGAGGGGGGACCTGACCATGTCCGAAGCCAGTACAGACCGCGCCGATCGTCCGGCCGAGGTGACCGATCCGCTGTTGTGGGGCCTGTCCGCGGCGGTGGCCGACGCCCACCAGCCCGACGACGACCGGGTCTGCGTCAGCCCGAGCTGCGTCGGCGCAGCCTGGCCGTGCGCCGCCTGGGAGAAGGCGCAGGAGGGGCTGCGCGCCGCCCGGGCGCCGCGTCCCGTGTCGGCGGCCGCCGACACGCCCACCGAGCCGGGCCAGAACCCCTCGACCGGGTGGTCCACCGACGAGGCGCCGGCCGTCCGGGCGGAGCCGCTCGCCGTCACCGCCGCCTGACGGCACCACGGCGGTGATCAGGGCAAACGGTCACCGGGTGCCGGGGACGGACCGTACCGTGAGGTGAGCCGACCGGCGCACCCTCCGGTGCGTCCGTCGCGCCCTGCCCCGCGCGGTACGCCGGCACGCGTCCGCCGCGCCGCGTGCCCGCCGTACCCGGAGGTGAGCCTGTGGCCCCCGTCCCGGCGGTTCGCACGCTCGGCGTGGAGGAGGAGTACCTGCTCCTGGATCCGGTGACCGGGCAGAGCCTGCCGGTGGCCGACCGGGTGCTCGCCGCGCTCTCCGGCCCGGGCCGGGAGCAGAGCCGGCAGGAGTTCCGGCACAGCATGGTCGAGATGGTGACGCCGATCTGCACCGACCTGGCCGAGCTGCGGGAGCACCTGGTGGTGCTCCGCCGGGCGGCGGCCGCGGCGGCCGCGGCGGCGGGGGCACGGCTGGTGGCGGTCGCCGCGACGCCGGTGTGCGAGCCGCACCGCTCGGTGCCGGACAAGGACCGCTACCGCGCCATGTCGCACCGGTTCGGGCCGGTGGCGCACGACCCGGCGGTCTGCGGGTGTCACGTCCACGTCGGGGTGCCGGACCGGGAACTGGCCGTGCAGATCTGCAACCACCTTCGGCCCTGGCTGCCGGTGGTGCAGGCGCTCACCGCCAACTCTCCGCTGCACGACGGGCGGGACACCGGGCACGCGAGCTGGCGCGCCATCCAGTTCGACCGCTGGCCGAGCGTCGGGCCGACGCCACACTTCGAGTCCGCCGCCGACTACGACCGGACGGTGCGGGATCTCGTCGACGCCGGCATCATGCTGGACCCCCAGATGGTCTACTGGTACGCCCGCCCGTCCGTCGCCTACCCCACCGTGGAGGTCCGGGTGGGCGACGTCTGCCCGACGGTGGACGACACCGTGCTGGTCGCCGCCCTGCTGCGGGCGCTGGTCGCCACGACGGCCGGGGACGTGCAGGCCGGCCGGCCCGCGCCCCGGATCCGGGACTGTCTGGTGGCCGCCGCGCACTGGCGCGCCGCGCACGACGGAGTGGACGGAGACCTGGTCGACCTGCTGGCGGGCGGGTCCCGACCGGCCTGGGAGCTCATCGACGACCTGGTCGCCACCGTGACTCCCGCGCTGACCGGCTACGGGGACCTGAACCTGGTGACTCACCAGCTCGACCGGCTGCGCCGCGACGGCAACGGCGCGACCCGGCAGCGGCGGGTCCTGGTTGACACGGACGGGGACGTCCGGGCGGTCCTGGACGAGCTGGCCGCCCGGACCCTCGACGCCTGAGCGCCGGCGGTCAGACGGGCGGGATGCCCGACCGCCCGATCCGGGCCAGGTCGGGTTCCCCGTCGACCGTCCGGCTGGGCGGCGTCCCGGTCGGCTCGGCCGGCTCGGTCCGCTCCTCGATCTCGGCGCTGCCGATCTCACGCATCATGTCCGCGACGACCGCGAGGGCGGCGGCCTTGTCGGGATACTGCCGGCCGGTGGCGATGACCTGGCCGTCGTCGCCGAGCAGGGTGAACCCGTAGGTGCCGGTGTCGGCCGCGGCGAGGAGGAACTTCATCCCCGGCCCTTACCCGGAGGGCGGGCGGCGACACCCCCCGGGCCCGGCCGTCAGTCCCACCGGGTGGCCGTCGCGGCGAACAGCTCCGGGTCGCTGGCCACCGGGATCACGCAGAGCAGGTGACCGCCCGGCGCCCGCAGCACGTGGCAGTCGAGCCAGCGGGTGACCGGGGTGGCGCCGAGCCGGACCAGCCGGTCCACCTCGGCGGCCACGTCGTCGGTTTCGATGTCCAGGTGGTGCCGGGGCGCGTCGTCCACCGACTGGACGGCGGTGACCAGCCCGGGCACCACCTCGACCAGGTCGGTGAACTGCGGCTCGGCCGGGTCGGTGCGGGTCGGCGCGCCGAGCGCCGCGGACCAGAACTCGACCGCCGGCGCGGCCGCGTCGCGGGGCGCGTCGAGGATCAGGGCGTACAGCCGGGAGCGGTGCATCGGCCGAGCTTAACCACGATCAGCGTCGATGGCAGGCTCACGCCGACGGGCTGACCGCGCGCAGCCACGCCTGGGCGATCAGCGCGTGGCCGAACGGGGTGGGGTGCACCCCGTCGCGGGTCCACACCCGGCCGTCCACGCCGGCGGCCCGGAACAGCTCGTCCACCGCCACGAGGGTTGCGTCGAACTCGGCGGCGAGCGTGCGGACCACCTCGACCTTCGGGTCGAGGTCCTCCCGCCAGGCGTGCTGCGCGTCGTCCAGCGGGACGACGAAGGGCTCGACGAGGACCAGCCGGGCGCCCAGGGGCCGGGTGGCCTCGAGCAGGTGACGGTAGTCGCGGGCGAAGTCGGCGGCGCTGGTCGGGTCGTCGCGGGTGTAGCGCCGCCAGGTGTCGTTGATGCCGATCAGCACCGACACCACCTGCGGGGCGAGGGCCAGGCAGTCGGTCTCCCAGCGGGCCCGCAGGTCGCGTACCCGGTCGCCGCTGATCCCGCGGTTGAGGAAGGTGGCCCGGTGGCCGGGGTGGCGGGCGGTGAACCAGGCGGAGGCCATCATGGCGTACCCGGTGCCGAGGTCGTCGCCACAGGACCGGTCCCGGCCGGCGTCGGTGATGCTGTCGCCGATGAAGAGCACCCGGCCGCCGCGCGGCACCTCCACCGTCATCCGCCCGGCCCCTTCCCGCGTCACGCCGTTTCCATGATCATGCCGCACCCGGTGCGGGTGATCCGGACGGGGTGCGGGGTGCCGGCCGACCCGCCGGGAAAAATCCGCCGTCCGGCTGTTGCGTTTTGCGACCGCGGACCGATCACACAACCGTGGCAGCGCGGCGACCGGAGTGTGAAAACCTCACCAAGTTGCCCTCCAACGTTGCAATTGGCGCACACCCGATGGTTGACTGCTGCACCATGCCAGAGCCGAAATTCACGGACAGGTCGGTTCTTTCGTGAGAAGCACGGACATCACCCGGCGGCGGGCCACCTGGCGGCAACGGGCGGCCCGCTGGTTGGATCCGACCGTCGCCCGGTGGGACGTCGCACCACCGGAGGCACCCGAACCGCCGCCCAGCGAGGACCCGGGGCCCGGCCCGTGGCCCGCCATCTGCGACCAGTTCGCCCTGCGGATCCTCGCCGCCGCGTACCAGATGGGCACCCACCTGGAGGCCGTCGAGGCCGACGAGCAGGACCCCGAACGCCTGGAGCGGCTCTACCGCATCGACCACGCGAACACCCGGATCCGGCGGCACGCGGAGAACCTCCAGGTGCTGCTGGGCCGCCGGGTCGAGGACGCCGACCCGCAGACCGTCCCCCTGGTCGACGTGGTCCGCGCCGCCGCCTCGGCGGTCGAGCACTACCCGCGCATCCGGGTGGGGCACGTGGTCGAGCTCGCGGTGGTCGAGTTCGCGGCCGACGACGTGATCCGCGTGCTCACCGAACTGCTCGACAACGCCACCCGGTTCTCCCCGCCCACCGCGGCCGTGACCGTGTCCGCGTTCGTCACCGAGGACGGCGGCGTCCTGCTGCGGGTCGAGGACGCCGGGGTGGGCCTGCACCCCGACCACCTCATCCAGCTCAACGCGCTGCTCAGCGGCCGGCCGGCCACACCGGTCACCCTCGACCCCGCGGCCCACCTCGGGCTCGCCGTGGTGGCCCACCTGGCCGTCGCCCACCACCTGCGGGTCACCCTCACCACCCGGCCCGCCGGCGGGACCACCGCGTCCGTGGCCGTCCCCGGCGCGCTGCTCTGCGAGATCCCCGCCCCGCAGCCGGCCACCGCCGCGCCCGCGCCGCCGCCGGCCTGGCCACCCGGCCGGCGCGGGACCGACCCCTGGAGTACGCCGATGGCCGCGCCCCACGACGGCACCAACGGGCCGACCGTCCGGCTCACCACCCTCGACGGGCCGGCCGGCGACTCGCCGGCCACCGCCGGGCTGCCCCGACGGGTGCCCGAGAGCGTCCGCGACCGGGTCCCGGCGCCCCGACCCCCCGCCGACCCCGGCGCGGGCTCCCCGCCCGAGGCGTGGCCGGACGAGACGGCCGCCTTCGCGGCCGGCATCAGCGACGCCCGCACCCCCACCGACCACGAAGGACGGCAGTGATGAACCACGCGTACCCGGGAACCGGCACGGGCAACGGGCTGCCCGACTGCGCCTGGCTGATCCGGCAGTTCGTCGAGGACGTGCCCGGGGTCAACCACGCCATGCTGGTGTCACTGGACGGCCTGCAACTGGCCGCCTCGCACGGTGTCGGCCGCGACCTGGGCGACCAGCTCGCCGCGCTGACCGCCGGCCTGCTCAGCATGGCCGACCGCAGCGCCGCCCTGCTGGAGCTGGGGGCCGCCGAGTACCTGACCGTCCGGTTGCCCCGCGGGCACCTGCTCTTCATGCGGGTGGGCGAGTCCGCGGGCCTGGCGGTGGCCGCCGCGCCCGGCTGCGACCTGCGGGTCGTGTCGTACCGGATGACGCAGTTCGTCGGCGCGGTGTGGCACGCCCTCACGCCGGCCGTCCGGCACGAGCTGCACCGGATGACCGCCGCGCAGGCCCGCTGACGGCCGGAGGACGACGATCATGCCGATGAGGTACTGGAAGGTGCGGCCGTACGTGCTGACCGCCGGCCGCACCCGCACCCGGCAACCGCTTCTGGTGCACACCCTGGTGTCGGTGCCCTACTACGACGCCGTGTTCGCCGCCGGGCTGCTGCCCGAGGCCCGCTCGCTCTACGAGCAGGCCCGCCGGGCGGCCCGCTCGGTGGCCGAACTCTCCGCGGTGTGCGGGATCTCCCTGGGCGTCACCCGGGTCGTCGTCGACGACCTGGCCGCCACCGACCGGCTGCTGGTGCACACCGACCACGACAACGTCGACTTCCGCCTCCTGGAGAGACTGCGCGATGGCCTCCGCAAACTTGCCTGACAGCCCGCTGCTGACCTCGGCGAAGATCGTCATCGCCGGCGGCTTCGGGGTCGGCAAGACCACCTGCGTCGGGTCCATCTCGGAGATCCCGCCGATCAACACCGAGGCGTGGATGACGGCGGCCAGCGAGACCATCGACCGGCTGGACCCCGGCATCGACAAGACGACCACCACCGTGGCCATGGACTTCGGCCGGCTGACCATCGGCCCCGACCTGGTGCTCTACCTGTTCGGCACGCCGGGCCAGCCCCGGTTCTGGCCGATGTGGGACGACCTGTGCCGGGGCGCGGTCGGCGCGCTGGTGCTCGCCGACACCCGGGACCTGGCCGCCTCGTTCCCGGCGGTCAACTACTTCGAGCAGGACAGCGACATGCCCTTCGTGGTCTGCGTGAACCTCTTCGACGGGGTGCTGCACCACCCGCTCGACGACGTCCGCGCCGCGCTCGCGCTGCCGGCCCACGTACCCCTGACCGCCTGCGACGCCCGCGACCCGTCGTCGGTGGCGCGGGCGCTGCTCATGGTCGTGGAACACGCCATGTCCCGCACCCCCCGGCCCACCGCGGGCGCGCTCGCGGCGCGATAGCTCAACCCCTGGAGGAACCATGCGCAGAATCCTGACCGTCGGGGCCGGACAGTCCGGGCTCCAGCTCGCCCTGAGCCTGCAGGCCGAGGGGTACGACGTCACGGTGATGTCCGCCCGGACGCCCGACGAGATCCGCCGGGGCTGGGTGATGAGCACCCAGGCCATGTTCGGCCCCGCGCTCGCCACCGAACGCCGGTACGGGCTGGACCTGTGGCAGGACCGGGCGCCCCGGATCGAGGGGCTGCAGGTCTCGCTCTCCGCGCCGCCCGGCGAGCGGGCGCTGCGCATCGCGTGCCCCCTCGACGAGTCGGCGCAGAGCACCGACCAGCGGATCAAGATGGCCGACTGGCTGGAGCTGTTCGAGCAGCGCGGCGGGACGGTGCTCTACCAGACGGTGACCACCAGCGACCTGGACGGCCTGGCCCGGCTCGGCCGCTACGACCTGACCGTGGTGGCGGCCGGCAAGGGCGACCTGGTCGGCGTCTTCGACCGCGATCCGGCCCGCTCGGTGTACGACGCGCCGCAGCGTGGGCTGGCCGTGGCGTACGTGCACGGGATGACCCCGGACCCGCTGCTGCCGGTGCCGCACGTCAGCTTCAACGCGGTGCCCGGGCTGGGCGAGCTGTTCGTCATCCCCGGACTGACCCACTCCGGCCCCTGCGAGATCCTGTTCTGGGAGGCGGTGCCCGGTGGGCCGCTGGACCTGTGGACCGAGCGGCGCGACCCGGCCGAGCACCTGAAGCTCACCCTCGACCTGGCCCGCCGCTACACGCCGTGGATCTACGAGCGGTGCGCCGAGGTGGAGCTGACCGACGGGCGGGCCACCCTGTCCGGGCGGTACACCCCGACGGTGCGCCACCCGGTGGCGGAGCTGCCCTCGGGCGGGCTGGTGCTGGGCATGGCCGACGTGGTGGTGGCCAACGACCCGATCACCGGCCAGGGCAGCAACACCGCCGCCAAGTGCGCGCACGCGTACCTGGGGTCGATCCTGGAGCACGGCGACCGGCCCTTCGACCGGGACTGGATGACGCAGACCTTCGAGCGCTTCTGGGCCGCGACCGGCGAGGCCGTCACCGGCTGGACGAACGCCATGCTGCAACCGTTGCCGCCGCACGTACAGCAGGTGCTCGGGGCGGCCGCCGGCAACCCGGTGGTGGCCCGGCGATTCGCCAACGGGTTCGCCGACCCGAACGACTTCCGGGACTGGTTCCTGACCCCGGAGGCCGCCGAGCGCTATCTGGCCTCGGTCGCCGGCTGACCGCCCGACGGTCGGGAGCCGCCCCTCGGGTGGCTCCCGGCCGGCCGGTCAGGCGGTCACGTGGGCGCTGTCGCCGGCCGTGGCGGCGAAGGAGGTGCCGCTGACCATCCGCGCGCCGTCCGAGGCGAGGAACACCACCAGCGGCGCGACGTCCTCGGGCTGGACCCACGGCACCCCCAGCGGGGTCTTCGCCCGCAGGGCCTCGACCGCGGCCGCTCGTCGGCGGCGGGGTCCCCGGACGGCGACTTCCCGCCCTCGACGATGGCCTGCGCGGTGCTGTCGCGTTCAGAGGGTGTGGGTCAGCTCCGTGACGATGTCGGCGGCCGGGGCGGACCGGGCGCCGCGCCAGCCGGTGCCGGCCCACAGGTGCAGGCGGTCGGCGTCACCGGCCTGGGCGGCGGCGACGCGCAGCGGCCGGGTCAGGTGGTGCAGCGCCGGGTAGCCGAGCGGGGCGGCCCCCTCGTGGCGCTCGATGAAGTCGTTGCGCAACCCCCGCGCCGGCCGGCCGGTGAAGGCGCGGGTGACCACCGTCCGGTCCCGTCGCGGGTCGGCCAGCGCGTCACGGTGGGTCCGGCCGGTGCCGCTCTCGTCCGCCCGCAGCAGCAGCGTGCCGACCAGCACGCCGACGGCGCCGGCGGCCAGCGCGCCCCGGACGTCACCGGGCCTGCCGACCCCGCCCGCGCCGAGCACGGGCAACCCGGCGCGGCCGGCGACCAGCGCGACCAGGTCAGGCAGCGGGCGCGGCGGCGGCGGGGCGTCCGGGGTGAAGGTGCCCAGGTGCCCGCCGGCGGCGCCGCTCTGCGCGACCAGCCCGTCCACCCCGAGGTCGGCCGCGGCCGCCGCCTCGGCCGGGTCGGTCACGGTGACCAGCACCCGGCTGCCGGCCCGTCGCAGGTCCCGGATCACCGCAGCCGGAGGCAGGCCGAACGTGAAGCTGACCACCGGCACCGGATCGGCGAGGAGCAGGTCGAGTTTCGCCGCCCAGTGGTCGTCGTCCTCGGAGCGCGCAGCGGCCGCCAGGTCGAGGCCGTACGGCGTGCCCTCGGGGGCGATCCGGCTCGCGTAACGGCGGAACTCCGCCTCCGCCACGGGCACCGGGGTGGGCACGAAGACGTTCACCCCGAACGGCCGGCCGGCGGCGCGCAGCTCGGCGATCTCCGCCGACACCGCCTCCGGTGTCTTGTAGCCGGCGGCCAGGAACGCGAACGCTCCGGCCGCGCCCACCGCCGTCGCCAGCCCGGTGGTGGTCGGCCCACCGGCCATCGGCGCGGCCACCACCGGCAGGTCCACCCCGAGCAGTTCCCGTATCCCGTCCACCGCACCAGTCTGCCCGCCCAACGCCGGTCACCTGCTGCGGTCCTCCGGTCAGGACGGCAGGCGTTCGCGCAGCCAGGCCGGTGCCGGGTTCACCACGGCCTGGTCGGGCAGCACCACGGTCGGGACCGTCTCGTCGCCGCCGGTGACCGCCCGGACCGCCGCCGCCCCCTCGGGATCGCGCCAGATGTTCACCCAGTACGCCCGCCCGGCGCGGCGACCCAGCCGCAGGCGCAGGCGCAGGCAGTAGCGGCAGCCGGGCCGCCAGTAGACGACCGGGCGGCCGTCGCGCGCGCTGCGCTCCCGCGCCTCGGCGGCGGGCAGCGACCTCGGGAACACCAGCGGCGAGAACAGCACCGCCAGCACCACGAAGACCAGGAACTCGACGACGGCCACCACCGGGGGGTCCCCGCGGACCGCGACGAGCACCCCGCACACCAGCATCAGGCCGGCCATCCACCAATTGCGCAGCACGTCGCCGGATGCTACCCGCCCCGGTCAGGCCGTCGCGTCGGCCAGCAGTTCGAGCAGGTGGCGGTACGGCTGCCCGGTGGCCCGGGCCATGCCGATCTCGCAGGTGCGGTTCACCGAGGCGTACCCGTCGAAGGAGCGGGCGGCGACGGCGGCGGCCTCGGCGCGGGTGGCCGACGCGGTCAGCTCGGGGTGCAGCAGCCCGCGGTCGCCGGCGAAGCCGCAGCACTGCCAGCCCTCCGGGACCACCACCTCGTCGGCGACGGCGCGGGCCACGGCGAGCAGCGCGTCGTCCAGCCCGAGCCGGGTGGACGAGCAGGTCGGGTGCAGTGCCAGGGAGCCGAGCCGGTGGCGCACGGTGAGCCGGGGCAGCAGTTCGGTGGCCGCGTACGCGACGGCGTCGACCACCCGCAGGCCGCCGGCGTCGGCGTCGGCGAGCAGCTTGGTGAAGCCCTCGGTGCAGGAGGCGGCGTCGCTGACCACCGGCAGGGCGCCGTCGCGGCTGGCCGCCCGCAGCGCCGGCGGCACCCGGTCGCGCACCGCCTGGTAGCCGGCAGTGAGGCCCTTGGAGGACCAGGGCGTGCCGCAGCACATGCTGTCGACCCCGTCGGGCACGAGCAGGCGTACGCCGGCCCGGTCGGCGAGGGTGAGCAGGGCGGCGGCCACGCCGGAGCCGCCCTCGGCCGGCGCGAACAGGGTGCCGAGGCAGGACGGGACGAAGACGGCGTCCGGCTCGCCGACCGGGCGGGGCCGGCGCGGCCGGCCGCCCAGGGGCAGGTCGCGCTGCCACTGCGGGACCCGCTCGGCGCCGAGGACCGCGCGGGCGGCCCGGGTGGCCGCCTCGGGCAGCGCGGGCGGCAGCGCGCCGGCCAGGTCCAGCCCGCGGGCCATGCCCCGGGTGGTGGCGCCCCAGCGGCGCGCGGCGCCCCGCCACCCGGCCTGCGCGGTCCCGCCGTTCCGGTCGGTCCGGAGCCGCTTCACCAGGTCGCCCGTGTTGATGAGGACCGGGCAGGCGGTGGCGCACATGCCGTCGACGGCGCAGGTGTCCACCGCGTCGTAGTCGTAGGCGTCCTCCAGCTCGCTGGCCAGAGCCGGGTCGCCGGCGGCGCGGGCGGCGGCGATCTCCCGGCGCAGCACGATCCGCTGCCGGGGCGTGGTGGTGAGGTCGCGGCTGGGGCAGACCGGCTCGCAGTAGCCGCACTCGACGCAGCGGTCCACCTCCTCCTCCACGGTCGGCACGGTCTTCAGGTGCCGCAGGTGGATCTCCGGGTCGTCACTGAGCAGCACCCCCGGGTTGAGCACGCCGTCCGGGTCGCAGAGCGTCTTGACCTCGCGCATCACCGCGTACAGCTCGTCGCCGAACTGGCGGCGCACGTAGGGGGCCATCACCCGGCCGGTGCCGTGCTCGGCCTTGAGCGTGCCGCCGTGGCCGAGGACCAGGTCGACCATCTCCTCGGTGAAGTCGGCGTAGCGCGCCGGGGCCGCGCCGCCGGCGAACCGCTCGTTCAGCATGAAGTGCAGGTTGCCGTCCTTGGCGTGGCCGAAGATGACGCTCTCCTCGTACCGGTGCCGGTCGAAGAGGTCGGCGAGCGCGGCGCAGGTGTCGGCGAGGGCCTCGACCGGGACGGCGATGTCCTCCAGCAGCGCGGTGGTGCCGGACGGGCGGGCGCCGGCCACCGCCGCGTACAAACCCTTGCGGATGTGCCAGAGCGCGGCGCGGGCGGCGGCCTCGCCGCTGAGCCGGGCCGGGGTGGTCAGCGGCAGGTCGGCCAGCACCGGCCGGGTGGTGGCGACGCGCTCGGCCAGCGCCTCCGGGTCGGACTCCTGCCACTCGACCAGCAGCGCCGCGTGCTCGCGGACCGGCAGGCCGCGCAGCGCGGCGTCCGCCCGCGGGTCCCGCTGGGCGACCCGCAGGGCGGCCGCGTCGAGCAGCTCGATCGCCGCCGGCCCGGCGGCCACCAGCGCCGGCATGGCGGCCATCGCCGCGGCCAGGGTGTCGAAGACCAGCAGCCCGGTCGCGGCGTGCCGGTGCACGGGTACGGTGCGGAAGGTCGCCGCCGCGACGAAGGCGAGGGTGCCCTCGCTGCCCACCACCAGCCGGGTGAGCAGGTCGGCGGGGTCGTCGTGGTCGAGGAAGGCGTTCACGCCGTACCCCATGGTGTTCTTCATGGCGTACTGGGCGCGGATCCGGCGCACCGAGTCGGGGTTGCCGCGGACCCGGTCGCGCAGCCGCAGCAGGCCGGCGTGCAGCTCCGGCTCGGCGGCGCGCAGCCGGGCGTCGGCGTCCGGGGCGCCGGTGTCGAGCACGGTGCCGCTGGGCAGCACCAGCAGCAGTGATTCCAGGGTCCGGTAGGTGTTGAACTCGGTGCCGCAGGTCATCCCGCTGGAGTTGTTGGCGACCACGCCGCCGACCGTGCAGGCGGACTCGCTGGCCGGGTCCGGGCCGAGCTTGCGGCCGTAGGGGGCGAGCCGGGCGTTGACCTGCCGCAGCACCACGCCGGGCTGCACCCGCACCCGCCGGCCGTCGTCGAGGACGGCGAGGTCGCGGAAGTGCCGCCGGGTGTCGACGAGCAGCCGGTCGGTGACCGCCTGGCCGCTGAGGCTGGTGCCGCCGGAGCGGAACGTCAGCGGCGTGCCGGTGCGGCGGCTGTGCCGCAGCAGGGCGGCGACCTGGTCGGCGTCGGCCGGGGTGACCACGGCGCTCGGGTGCAGCAGGTAGTGCGATGCGTCGTGGGCCAGCCTGAGCCGGTCCGCGGCCCGGGTGGCCACCCCGCCGGGCACCACCGCCTCCAGTCCGGCCCGCGCGTCCCCGCTCAGCTCCGCCATGGTCGCCGCACCTCCCCGGCCCACCCTAGTCAGCACCGGACGACGCGCCGCCAACCCCTTGCCCTAGCATCGACCCGGGTGGATACTCGCCGCCACAGCGTTCGCCGAGGTCACACCCCGAACTGATCCCGGCGACCCGGCATGGACGCCGACGCAACCGGCGGCCTTCACCGTCCGAGGAGAAGACCGTGAGAATCCGCCGAAGCCGACTCACCCCCCTGCTCGCCGCGACCGTCGGCCTGGTGGCCGCCGGCGCCTTCGCCGTTCCCGGCGCCGCCTCGGCCGCCGCGCCGAGCTTCACCGCCGACCAGCTGGCCCGGGTCGACGCCGCCGTCGCCGCCTCCGGCGTGCAGGGCATCGCCTGGCGCGTGGACGCGGGCTCCGGCCGCGTCGTGGTCACCGCCGACGACAGCGTGTCCGCCGCCGAGGTCGCCACCATCAAGAAGAACGCCGGCGCCGCGGCGGGCGCGATCCGGGTCGACCGGGCCCGGGGCACCTTCCGTCCGCTGCTGTCGGCCGGCAACGCCATCTACGGTGGCGGCTACCGCTGCTCGCTCGGCTTCAACGCGGTGAAGTCCGGTGTCTACTACTTCCTCACCGCCGGGCATTGCGGCAACGTCGCCAAGACCTGGTACACCGACTCGGGGCTCAAGACGCTGATCGGCCCGACGATCAGCTCCAGCTTCCCCGGCAACGACTACGCCCTGGTCCGCTACGACAACGCCGCGCTCAGCCACCCGGGCGGCTACTCGGCCGCGAACGCCGTCGTGGGTGAGTCGGTGAAGCGGACCGGGTCCACCACCGGGACCCACAGCGGCACGGTGACCGCGTTGAACGTGACCGTCCGTTACCAGGGTGGCGGCACGGTCCGGGGCATGATCCAGACCACCGTCTGCGCCGAGCCGGGCGACTCCGGCGGCCCGCTCTACGACGGCACCAAGGCGCTGGGCATCACCTCCGGCGGCAGCGGTGACTGCCGCACCGGCGGCACCACCTTCTTCCAGCCGGTCACCGAGGCGGCGAGCGCGTACGGCGTGACCGTCTACTGAGCCGGCGCGGCCCGCCACCGGCGGGCCGCACCCGTGACACCCGCGGACCCGCACCGGCCGAGCCGGTGCGGGTCCTCGCTCTCTCCGCCGGGCACCGACGGCGCACGCCGGCACTGGTGGCGCGGCATTCGCGAGTTCAAACTCCGCCGTTGTCACGATTTCGGGGTGCGAAAATCACTGACCGGTCATGACTCATCACACTTTGCTCACTGCTCCGCCGTCCGCAGGATTGACCTCAACCGATCAGCCGGTGGAGGCAGACGACATGGACGAACGGTACGACTCGTACTGCGCGGTCGATCCGCTGTTCTACGACTCGCTCGCCAGCTCGGACGTCGAGGCCCCCGGCTACGCGGCGGACCGCCCGCCGGCGCCCGGCTGGGAGTGCGAGGTCAAGGACGACTGGCTGGTCCACGGTCCGGTCGGCGGTTCCCTCCCGTCCCAGGGGTGGAAGATCCACGTGTCGGCCCGGCTGGACAACGCCGAGCGGGTGCTGGCCCGGGTGATGGACTACTGCCGGCCCCGCGGCATCCCGTTCAAGCACCTGCGCGGTCCGCGGATGCTGCTCATGCGCAACAGCAAGTACGCCCGCCGGGCCGCCAGCGGCAAGTTCATCACCGTCTACCCACGCGACGACGCGGAACTGGAGCTGACCGCCAAGGAGCTGGGCGCGCTGCTCGACGGGGAGAGCGGGCCGTACATCCTGAGCGACCTGCGGTACGGCGACGGCCCGGTGTACCTGCGCTACGGCGGTTTCGCCGCCCGGTACTGCCTCTCCCCCGAGGGCCAGGTGGTGCCGGCGATCGAGGATGCCACCGGCACCCTGGTGCCCGACCGGCGCGACCCGGTCTTCCACGTGCCCGAGTGGGTCACCCTGCCCGACTTCCTCGCCCCGCACCTGGCCGCCCGGAACGCCGCGACCACCACCGACCTGCCCTACCGGATCGAGAAGGTCATCCACTTCTCCAACGGCGGCGGTCTCTACGAGGCCCGGGACACCCGCACCGGGGACCGGGTGGTGCTGAAGGAGGCCCGCCCGCACGCCGGGCTGGACGCCACCGGCGCGGACGCGGTGACCCGGCTGCGCCGGGAGGCCGAGACGCTGCGCCGGCTCGCCGGGGTGCCGCACCTGGTGCGGGTGCACGACGAGTTCAGCTTCGGCGGGCACGAGTTCCTGGCGCTGACGTTCGTCGAGGGGCGCCCGCTGAACCAGCTGGTGGTGGAGCGCTACCCGCTGGTCCACCTCGACGCCGACCGGGACGCGTACACCCGGTGGGCCCTGGACATCCACCGGCAGGTCGCCGAGGCGGTGGACGCCATCCACGCCCACGGCGTGGTCTACGGCGACCTGCACATGCTCAACATCATGGTCGGCGAGGACGGGGACGTCACACTGATCGACTTCGAGGTGGCGACACCCGCCGCGGCGGCCGCGCGGCCGGCACTGCGCAACCAGGCCTTCGCCGCCCCCCGAGACCGGACCGGCTTCGACGTCGACCGGTACGCCCTGGCCTGCCTGCGACTGGCCCTCTTCCTGCCGCTGACCGCGATGCTCCGGCTGGCGCCGGGCAAGGCGGCCCACCTGGCCGAGGTGGTGGCGGAACAGTTCCCCGTCCCCCGGGACCTGCTCGACGAGGCGGTCGCCGTGATCCTCGGCGAGACCGGGACCGAGTCCGAGGCTGAGACCGAAGCCGAGCACCAGCCCGGCCACCCGGACAGGGTACGGATCGACCCGGACGACTGGCCGGCACTGCGGGACCGGCTCGCCGCCGCGATCACCGCGAGCGCCACCCCGCACCGCGACGACCGCCTCTTCCCCGGCGACATCCGGCAGTTCGCCGGGGCCGACGGCGGGCTCAACCTGGCCCACGGCGCGGCCGGGGTGCTGTGGGCGCTGCACGCCAGCGGCGCCGGCACCGACCCCGGGCACGAACGATGGCTGATCGACCGGGTACGGGAACCGGCGTCGGGCAGCCGGCTCGGCTTCTACGACGGGCTGCACGGCGTCGCGTACGTGCTGGACCTGCTCGGGCACCGCGCCGAGGCGCTGCGGCTGCTCGGCCGCTGCCTCGACGAACCGTGGACGGAACTTGGCGTCGACCTGATGAGCGGCCTGTCCGGTGTGGCGCTCAACCTGACCCACTTCGCCGGGCTCACCGGCGACCGGCGGTACGCCGACGCGGCCCGGCAGGCGGTCGACCTGGTCGTCGGCCGGCTCGGCGGGGTCGAGTCGGTCGCCGAGGTCAGCGGTGGCCGCCACCCGTACGCGGGGCTGTTCCGGGGCGGCGCCGGCGTGGCGCTGATGCTGCTGCGCAGGTACGAACTGGACCACGACGGCAGCCTGCTGGACCACGCCGCGACCGCGCTGCGGCAGGACCTCCGCCGGTGCGTACGGCGCGACGCCGGCCACCTGGAGGTCAACGAGGGCTGGCGGACGATGCCCTATCTCGCCGAGGGCAGCGTGGGCATCGGCCTGGTGCTCGACCAGTACCTGCGCCACCGCGGCGACGAGGACCTGCGCACCGCCGCCGAGGCCGTCCGCCGCTGCGCCGACTTCCCGTTTTATGCCCAGTCCGGGCTGTTCGCCGGCCGCGCCGGGATCGTCACCTACCTGGCGGAACGAGGTGAGGTCGCACCGGCTCGCGAGCAGGCCCGGCTGCTGAGCTGGCACGCGCTGCCGTACCGGGGGGCGACCGCCTTTCCCGGCGACCAGTTGCTGCGGCTCTCCATGGACCTGGCCACCGGCACCGCCGGTGTGCTGAGCGCCCTCGTGGCGATCCGGCAGGCGAGCACCGGGCACCTGCCGTTCCTCACGCCACTGCCCGGCGCCGCGCCCGCCCGGCGCACCCAGCTCCCCGGGGGTCACCCCGGGGCGGTCCGACCCGACGCGCGCGGAAGGAGGTGAACGACATGGCCCTGCTCGACCTCCAGGGGATGGAGCTGCCGGCCGCCGAGCGTACCGGCGGTGGCAGCCAGGCCAGCCTGCTGCTCTGCGGCGACAGCTCGCTGAGCGTCACCACCTGCAAGTGACCCGGTGGCCATCGACAGCGATGGCCGCGCCACGAGATCCGACCAGCATCATCACGAGAGAAAGAGGACTGTCATGGCACTGCTCGACCTCCAGGGGATGGAACTGCCGGCCGCCGAGCGTAACGGCGGTGGCAGCCAGGCCAGCCTGCTGCTCTGCGGCGACAGCTCGCTGAGCGTCACCACCTGTCACTGACGATCAGTTCGCCTGGCCCCGGGCCGGCTTCACGCCGGTCCGGGGCCGCGCCCGTGGAGGTGCGATGACCCCGGCCGATCGGCTCCTGTGGCGTGCCGTCGGGTCCGCCGGTTGGTGGACCCCGGCGCTGGCCCTGGTCACCGTGGCCGGTGCGGCGGCCGAACTGGCGCTGCCCGCCGCGCTCGGGCGGGCGGTCGACGCCGCCGTCGGAACCACCGCGGGAGAGTCGGCCGCACGGTGGCTGGCCGTGGTGGGTGGGCTGGTTGTCCTGCTGGCCGGCACGGGCGTGGTCCGCGACTACGGCACCGGCGCGGCCAGCGCCCGTTCCGTCGCCGGCCTGCGCCACACGCTGATCGGCCACGTCCTCGCGCTCGACCCCCGGACCGCTGCCCGCCACCCGGTGGGCGACCTGGTGGGCCGCCTGGTGGGCCAGGTGGCCGACGCCGGGCAGGCGGCCCCGACCCTCGTGCTGGCCGGCACCGTGCTGGTGCCGCCGGTGGGCAGCCTGGTGGCCCTCACCATGATCGACCCGTGGCTCGGGGCGACCTTCGTCGTCGGGCTGGTGCTGCTGGGCGTGCTGCTGCGCGGATTCGTCGCCGACGCGTCCGCCGCGGTCGCCGGTTACCAGCGGGCCCAGGGGAAGCTCGCGGGACTGTTGGTGGAGGCGCTGGCCGGGGCGCGGACCATCGCCGCCGCCGGCACCTCCGGGCGGGAGGTCGACCGGGTCCTGGCCCCGGTCGCGGAGCTGCGGCGGCACGGCACGCGGACGTGGACCGTGCTGGCCGGAGCGGCGACCCGGGGCGCCGTGCTCAGCCCGATGCTGCAACTGGCGATCGTCACGGTGGGCGGGCTCTCCCTGGCCGCCGGGCGGCTGACGCCCGGAGACCTGCTGGCCGCCCTCCAGTACGCCGCGCTCGGCGCCGGTCTGGGCACCGTGGTCGGCACCCTCAACAAGGCCGTCCGGGTCCGCGCCGGCTGTCGTCGCGCCGCGGAGGTGCTCACCGAACCCGCCCGCCGGTACGGCGATCGAACCCTGCCCCCCGGTCCCGGCTGCCTCGAACTGCGCGGGGTCAGCGTGCGGGCCGACGACGGGCGGCCGCTGCTCGACCGGGTGGACCTGCGGGTGCCGGGCGGCGCGTTGCTCGCCGTGGTCGGCCCGTCCGGCGCCGGCAAGTCGCTGCTCGCCGCCGTCGCCGGCCGGCTGCGCGACCCCGACGCCGGTGAGGTGCGGCTGGACGGGACGCCGCTGCCCGAGCTGTCGGCGGCGGCGCTGCACGCGGCGGTCGGCTACGGATTCGAACGGCCGGTGCTGGTCGGCGAGACGGTGGGCGCCGCCGTCGGGTGCGGCGCGGACCCGGCGCCGCTGGCCCGGGCGGCGGCCATCGACGACTTCGTCGAGCGGCTGCCCGACCGGTACCGCACGTCGTTGGCCGACGTCGCCATGTCGGGCGGGGAACGCCAGCGGCTCGGCCTCGCCCGCGCACTGCGGGCCGAGCGGCTGCTCATCCTCGACGACGCGACGTCCAGCCTGGACACCGTGACCGAGCACCGGGTGAGCCGGGCGCTGACCGACCGGGCGGACCGACGTACCCGGATGGTGGTGACTCACCGGGTCGGCACCGCCGCCCGGGCCGACCTCGTGGTCTGGGTGGAGGGTGGGCGGATCCGCGCGGTCGGTCCGCACGCCGTGCTGTGGGACGACCCTGGCTACCGGGCGGTGTTCCGGTCGTGACCGGGGTCGGTGCGGTGATCCGGTCCGCGCTGCGGGCGCGGCGGGCGGCGCTCTCCCGGCTGGCGGCCTGGTCGGTGGCCGAGGCGCTGCCGGCGGCGCTGACGGGGTTGCTGACCGCCCGGGCCGTGGACGCCGGCTTCCTGGCCGGCCGCCCGGCGGTCGGGCTGCTCTGGCTGGGGCTGCTCGCGGCCGCCGTGCTGGTCGGCGCTGTGGGCACCAACCGCGCGTACGCGTGTCTCGGCGACGTGGTGGAGCCGTTCCGCGACGACCTGCTGCGCCGGGTGGTGGCCGGCGCGCTGGCCGGCGCGACGGACGGCCGGGTCGACGACGCGGCAGTCGGCCGCCTGACGCACCAGGTGGAGATCGTCCGGGACACCTGGGCCGGCCTGCTGACGGTGGTTCGCGGCTTCCTCTTCGCCGCGTGCGCCGCGATCGTCGGGCTGTTCTCCCTCGCCGCTCCGGTCGCCCTGCTCGTCATCGTGCCGGTGCTGGCCGGCCTGGGCCTGTTCGCGGCGGCCGTGCCGGCGATGATCGCCCGCCAGCGCGAGTACGTGCTCGCCGACGAACGCCTCACCCGGGCCGCGGTCACCGCGGTCGCCGGTCACCGCGACGTCTCGGTCAGCGGCGCGCGGGACCAGGTCAGCCGGTGGCTCGGGCGCCACGTCGACGCACAGGCGCGGGTGGAGGGACGGCTGGCCACGATGGCCGCCACCCGTGGACTGAGTCTGGCCCTCGGCGGATGGCTACCGGTGCCGGTGGTGGTCCTCGCCGCCCCCTGGCTGGTCCGGCAGGGCCTCGGGCCGGGCGCGGTGCTAGGCGCCCTGGTCTACGTCGTCCGCGGCGTGCAACCGGCCCTGCACACCCTCGTCCAGGGGGTGGCCGCCGGAGGGCTCCGGTTCACCGTCACCCTGGACCGGCTGCTGCGCACCTGCGTCCCGACCGCCGAGCACACGCCCCCGACCGACGCGGTGCGGACCGCGCGGCGGGACCCGCCCGCGTTGTCCCTGCGCGACGTGACGTTCCGGTACGGGCCACACGCCGACCCGGTGCTCGACAGCCTCGACCTCGACGTGCCCGACGGCGACCACCTGGTGGTGGTGGGTGCCAGCGGGATCGGCAAGTCCACTCTGGCCGCGGTGATCGCCGGGGTGCTCCGTCCGCAGTCCGGCACCATCGAGGTGGGCGGGACGCCGGTGGCCGGTGCGACGGCCACCGAGCTGGCGCGGCGACGGGTGCTGATCCCGCAGGAGGCCTACGTCTTCACCGGCAGCGTCCGGGACAACCTCCGCTACCTGCGGCCCGATCTGGCGGACCCGGCGATCGTCCGGGCGGCGGCCCGGCTGGGCCTGTCCGGGCTGGTCGACCGCCTCGGCGGCCTGGACGCGACGCTGCGTCCGGCCGGCCTGTCCGCCGGGGAGCGCCAGCAACTGGCCCTGCTGCGCGCCTGGCTCTCGCCGGCGCCCCTGGTGATCCTCGACGAGGCCACCTGCCACCTCGACCCGGCCACCGAGGCGCGGCTGGAGACCGCGTTCGCCGACCGGCCCGGCACGCTCGTGGTGATCGCACACCGGGTCAGTTCCGCACTGCGCGCCCGCCGGGTGCTGCTGCTCGACGGCCACCACGCGCTGCTCGACAACCACCAGGAGCTGCTGGCCCGTTCGGCCGCGTACCGGGAACTGGTGGGCTACTGGGAAGGCGGGGCGGAGCCGGTCAGATCCAGCCGGACTCCCGAGCGATCCGCACCGCTTCCAAGCGGGTCCGCGCACCGGTCTTCGCCATGATCCGGGACAGGTGGTTGCGCACCGTCCCCGCCGAGACCGCCAGCTTCTCGGCGATGTCCCGGACCGGATGCCCCTCGGCCGCCACGTCGAGCACCTCCCGCTCGCGGGGGGTCAGCGGGCTGTCGGTGACCTCCAGCGCCGCGACCACCAGGTCCGGGTCGAGCACCACCTGGCCGCGGGCGAGCAGTCGTACGCCCTCGGCGATCCGCTGCGGCGGCACGTCCCGGCTGAGGAAGCCGATCTGTCGTCCGTGCTCGGCGAGCACCGGGCGGACCCGGGCGGCGCGGCGCTGTTCGACCAGGACCAGCAGCCGCCCGCCGCCGTCGGGGGCGGCGGCGGCGATCCGGGCGAGCTGGTGCAGCGGTACGAGGTCGGCGTCGACGACGGCGACGTCGGGCCGGTCGTCCGCCAGGGCGTCACGCAACGCGTGCGCCGTCGCCGCCTCGCCGACGATGTCGATGTCGTCCTCCGCGGCCAGCAGGTGGGCGAGGGCGCCCCGGATCAACCCACCCTTGAGCGCGAGCAGCGTGCGGACCATCGCGACTCCGGACATGACCCCCCGATTCCTGACGTGACGTGCGCGCCTGGTGACGCACCGTCAGGAATTTAATCGAAGGTGACCGCTGCGCAACACCCCGTGATCCGCGTGTCGTCAGATCCAGCACGCGTCCCGGGCCCGCTGAACCGCCTCCCAGCGGCTGCGGGTCCCGGTCTTGCGCAACAGGCTCGACACGTGGTTGCGGACCGTGCCCGGCGCGAGATGCAGCAGCTTCGCGATCTCCGCGGTCCGCAACCCCTTCGCCGCCGCCGCGGCCACCTCGCGCTCCCGTTCGCTGAGCGGGTTCACCGCGGCGTCGAGGGCGGCGAGCGCCGTCAGCGGGTCGATCATCCGCTGCCCGCGGGCGACCGCCCGCAACAGCTCGACCAGTTCCTCCGGCGGCACGTCCGTGGCGACCACCCCGCGGACCCGGGCGCCGAGAGCCCGGCGCAGCACCCGGGCGGTTCGCCGGGCGGTCAGCACGACGACCGCACACGCGTCGGCACCCGGCGGTCCGGTGACCGCGCCCGGGTCGCCCACCGCGTCGAGGTCCACCAGCAGCAGGTCGGGACGGCAGGCGGCGAGCAACGCCGGGACGCTCCGATCCGGCTCGGTCTCGCCGACCACGTCGAAGTCCGGCGTGGCGGCGAGGACCGCGACCACGACCGTCCGCAGCAGGCTCGGCTCCGCGACCACCGCCACCCGCACCGGCGCGGACACCGTCCCATCCCGTACGTCGCCCACCGGGACACCTTGCCCGAAAGGCCGGCGATTAGTCGAGTTCGCTCGGTGCTGTCCCGCGCCCCCGGTCCTAGCGCGCCCTGGCCGCCCGGAACAAGCGGGCGTCGGGTCTCCGTCAGTGAAAAGACCTGAGTGGACGTTCAGCCTGGACGGTCAGGCGGTCCCGCCCGTCGTCGGCCCGATGGTTGTCATCCGGCACGGTCGAACCTTCGCGCTGTTGCGAGGGTGGTCGAGCGGTTACGCAGTGACTTCAATCAAGGCCGGAACGAACACCGGCCGCGGGTGAAGGGAACACCGCATGACCGCTCCGACCGGCCTGCCCCTCGTACTCTGCGGCCCGATCGTGCGCCGCGTCGACCCGACCAACGTCACCGTATTCGTCGCCCTGCGCGCCGAGTGCACGGTGACGCTGACCGTCTTCGCGGTCGGCGCCGCCCCCGGCTACGCCCGCGGCGCCACCGTCGGCACCGGGAGCCGGGCCACCGTCAAGCTCGCCGACCGGCTGCACGTGGCCGCGGTGACCGTCACCGGGGTGACCCTCGCCCCGGGCACCCTCTACGGCTACGACCTGGCGTTCGCCGGCGGGATGAGCGCGGGCAGCCTGTTCGACCCCGACGTGGTCGCCGCCACCGCCGCGGCCGCCCGGACCGCGCTGACCTACCAGGGTCACCCGCAGGCGCCGGCCGCGGTGCCGGCGGTGCCCACCTTCGTCACCCCGCCGACCGACCCGAACCAGCTGCGGATCTTCCACGGCTCGTGCCGCAAGCCGCACGGTGAGGGACAGGACGCCTTCCCCGTCCTCGACCCGATCATCGCGGCCGCCGGCGGGGACCCGGCGCGCCGCCCCCACCAACTCGTTCTCGGCGGCGACCAGATCTACGCCGACGACGTGGCGGATCCGCTGCTCGGCATCATCCACGGCCACGACGCGCTACCGCCCGTCGGCAGCGACCCGGCGGTGCCCGCCTACCAGGGGGTGGCGGCCCGGCTCGGGCTGGCGCCGGAAGCGATGCCGGTCGGCACCAGCTCGCCGCCGACCGACCTGACCTACCTGCCGGGCAAGCGGGCCGTCGCCATTGGCCGGGACGCCAAGTTCACCTCCGGGTACGCCGACAGCCACCTCATGTCGCTGCGCGAGTACCTGTGCATGTACCTGCTGGCCTGGTCGGATGTGCTCTGGCCGACGAGCTGGCCGACCTTCGAGCACGTGCTGCCCGCGGACACCCGGATCCTCAAGGACCCGCAGGACCGCCGGCCCGGCGAGACGGTCTACGACCTGATGCGCGCCGGCCGGCCCTACTCGCCCAGCGCCCAGCAGAAGGAGATCATCGAGCGCTGGGAGCGGTGGCAGCGGCAGGCCCTCGCGCTCACCGGTTTCCGGGCCGGCCTGGCCGCGGTGCGCCGGCAGCTCGCCAACGTGACGACCTACATGGTCGCCGACGACCACGAGGTCACCGACGACTGGAACATGACCCGGTCCTGGGTGACCGACGCGGTGGTCAACTCGGCGCTGGGCCGGCGGATCGTGCGCAACGCGATGGCCGCCTTCGTGGTCTTCCAGGCCTGGGGCAACACCCCGGAGCGGTTCGCCGAGAGCGGCCCCGCCGGGGAGGCCGGCCGGGCCGCGCTCACCGCCCTGCGCGGCTGGTCGGCCGCGCCGAACGACGCCGACGACCTGGCCCTGCGCACCCGGTTGGGGTTGCCCACCGGGGTCACCCCGGAGGGGAAGCTGGCCCGCCCGGCCGGCGCGCTGACCTACCACTACGCGGTGACCTGGCCGCGGTACCAGCTGATCGCGCTGGACACCCGGACCTGGCGGCAGTATCCGGGCGGCCCCGGCCACCCCGGCGGGCTGCTGCTGGACGACAACCCGCTCGACGAGATGCTCACCGGCGGCGGGGTTCTCGGCGACGACGCCGTCACCGTGATCGCCCAGCCGGTGGCGCTGTTCGGCGTGCCGATCCTGGAACAGTTCGCCCAGCCGCTGGCCAAGGCGGCCGCGGGACGGTGGACCGCCGACGCCGAGGACGCCTGGGTGGCCAGCGACGCCGCCGTCCACAAGATCATGGCCCGGCTCTTCGCCGCCGCGCCGCCCGGCCCGGACGGGGTACGCCGCCGGCGGCTGGTGCTGCTCGGCGGGGACATCCACTTCGGCTCGGCCGAGCGGATCCGCTACTCGGCGACGCTCCCCTACGCCTGCGGCCCCGACCGGGCCAAGCCGTACGAGGGGGTCAACCGCACCGAGGGCGTGCTCGCCGGCTTCGTGTCCAGCGCGTTCCGCAACGAGGACACGGCGACGCGGGCGCTGCACGACGTCGGCTACGTGCCGCTGCTCGACGTGACCGGCCGGATCGACCTGGTGGGCTGGGCCAATGAGCTGCCCGACAAGGAGGGCCAGCGGATGCAGGCCGGCGTGCGGGTGACCCTCGGCGCCGACGCCACCACCGGCTGGTGGGTCTCCGGCCGCCCGTCGGTCAGTGACTACGACGCGCTGAAGGTCCTCGGCCGGCAGCCCGAGTGGAACGTGTACGTCCAGTTCCTCCGGCACGACGAGGCCGACCCGGAGGTCCGCCGGGACGGCACCCCGGAGGCCGTGATGGACCCGGCGGGGCTGCCCCGCGACCAGGCGCTCGCCCAGTACCTGGCGGCGGCCCGCAACCTGGACCACTACAAGGGCTCCTGGGGCAACGGCAAGGAGATCGTCGGCCGGAACAACCTCGGTGAGATCACCTTCAACTGGCCGGCCGGCGAGTGCAAGACCGCCACCCAGCGGCTCTGGTGGCACCTGCCCGGGGAGAACCGGGCCGCCGCGCTCACCACGTACACCGTGGACCTGTCGTTCGGCTGCTCGCTGACCACCCCGGCCCCGTACGGCGGGTTCGTGCTGCGCGCCGACGACCAGGACGCCACCGGCAGCGCGCTCGCCCGCTACGACGGGGTGGAGCGGCCGGCGAAGCTGGTCACCGAGCGCTGGGTGAGCCGTCTCCAGCAGGACCTGGCCACGCTGGGCTTCCGCGGCCCCGGGGCGACCGACGGCACGTACGGCCTGATCACCTACTGGGCGGTGCGGGAGTTCCAGGCGTACGCCCGGCGGGAGCGCGCGGCGGTCGAGCCGGCCGGTGCCACGGCGCCCCGGTGGTCGGACCGGCTGCAAGCGGTCGACGTGCCGGAGTCCGAGCGCTACCTCGGGCCGGTCAGCGGGGTGGCCGACCTGGCCACCCAGGTAGCGATCAGGCACTGGCTGGACAAGCGCTGGCGCTGTCCCGTGGTGGTGGAGTCCTGGCAGGTCGCCGGGGACACCCCGCAGCGGCTGGCGCAGCCGAACGTCTGGCTCTTCGACGAGGTCACCGCCACCGACCAGCGGCTCTACTCGCGGGTGGTGACCGGCCGGCCGGCCGGCGCGGGCAACCCCCCGCCCGGGCACCCGGAGCTGATCCGGCTCGGCGCGTACCGGGGGCACGCCACCGACGCCGAGTGGAGCGGGCCGGTGCTCGACCCCGAGTCGGAGGTGCTGCCGGAGGCGCTGCTGCCCCGGCCGCAGGACCACGGCGGCGGCCCGACGCTGACCGTGCTGGCCGCGGCCATCGCGGCCGGCGGCGAGGCCGGCGCCGCTGCCGCGCGCCAGCTCTCCACGTTCAAGGTGCTCCGCGCGGTCGCCGAGAACCGGGTGCCCGACGCGGCCGGCGGCTGGTTCGACGCCGTCGCGGCCGACGACCCGGCGGTGCTCCGGTTCGGCCCGTTCGGCTGGCGGGCGGACGGGCCGCGGACCGCGCCCACCACGCTGCCCCCGGCGCTGGACATCGACGCCGAGCCGGGCGAGATGTGGGCGTACCTGGCCTTCCTGCGGGCCACCGACCGGGACGCGTACGACGCCCTCGCCGGGCTCGGCGGGATCAACGCGGTGCCCGGCTGGGGCAAGGACGGCGGCGGGCTGCTCCACCCGGAGCTGCGGGTGCTGCGGGCCCGCCCGGCGGAGACCGACTCGACCGGCGCCGCCCGCGAGTCCGTGGGCACCACGCTGGAGCTGCTCGGGCTGCGCTCCTGGCACTGGCTGCACCGCTACGCGCTGGCCCTGCGCGGCCACGACGGGGTGCGCCGGGGCCTGTGGGCGGTCGCCCGGCAGCGGCTGCACGACCTGCTCGTCACCGACTGGGACTCGCCGGACCCGGCGGCCACCCCGACGGTGCCCGGGGTGACCGGGGCGGACGGGCAGCCCCGCCGGGCCCGGATCGGGGACCTGTTCACCTCCGAACGGTCGGTCGCCCTGCTCGCCTGCTGGCAGCAGTACCGGGCGCACCAGCTCGTCGCGGTCGGACCGCCGGCCTCGGTGGGTGAGAAGCCGGAGTTCCGCTCCCGGCCCCGGGCGGCCAGCGAGCTGCACACCGTGCTGACCCGGGCCAAGGCGCTGCAGAACTTTGACGGCCCGCCCACCGGGTGGACCGACGCCCACGAGAACGCCCTCATCGGCGCGATCCGGCAGGTGGTGAGCCCCGACGCGCCGGTGGCCACCGCGCTGGCCCGGCTGGTCGACTGGCCCGCCTGGCCGACCGGGCACCGCTACACGCTGCCCGTCCCGGCGCTGCCCGCGGGTGAGCGGACCCTCTCGGCCGCCCGCGGCTCGCTGCGGCTGGACCTGAGCGACCTGCCGCGGGTGACGGCATGACCGGCGGCACGCAAGGACGGGAGCTGCGATGACCGAGCCGAAGAACGTGCTCGCCCTGCTCTGGGACGAGATCCGGCTGTTCGCCGAGCCGGTGCTGGCCGCGTACGACCCGTGGCGGCGGGCCCGGCTGATGCGCGCGCTCGGCTGGGACCTGGAGGCGGTCAGCGGCTTCGACGCCGCCCGCTTCGAGGAGTGGGCGGACACCGTCGGGGACGCCCTGGAGGCGCTCTCGGCGGTGCGCGACGACGCCAAGCTCGACAGCCTCGCCGGCCTCACCAAGCTGGGTGAGGCGGTCGGCGGGGTGGTCGGCAAGATCGGCGACCTGCCGACGGTGAAGAACGGCCTGCCGGACGTGGCCGGGCTCGCCGAGGAGCTGGCCGACGACCTGGTCGACCTGCTGGTGCTGACCTACCTGCTGCGCCGGGCGCCCTGGGTGGTGCCGGTGCTCGATCTGCTCGGCCTGGTCGACCCGGCCGCCGCCAACCCGCCCAGCGCGCCGATGCCGCCGGGCGACTCGCCGGTCCGGCTGCCGAAGCGCCGCGACGAGCTGCACCTGGACCGGGTGGTCGACCTGGTCCGCGACCCCGGCGACTACTTCCGGCAGCGGTACGCCCCGCAGGGGCTGGACACCCCCGAGGGGGTGGCCGAGTTCTCCGCCCGGCTGCTGCCCCGACTGGCCCGGGCGCTGCGGGCCCTCGGCCTCGACGCCGACCAGGGCGTCCGGCCCGACCTCGGTCCCGACCAGGGCGAGGTCGGCCGGCGCCTGGCCGACAGCCTGCTGCGGCTGCGGTTCAGCGGCCTGCGCACCCCCGACGGCACGCCGCCGCCCGGGGCCGGGCTGGCGCCCTGGAACCCCACCTTCGGCCTCGGTGCCACCCTCGGACTGGCCAGTTGGGACGGCCGGTTCACGGTGATCCTCGCCCCGACCGGCGAGGCGCGCCTGGACGGCGCGATCGGCAGGTGGACCGTCGCCACCGAGTTGAGCGGCGCCGGACCGGCCCTGGCCATCAACAGCACGGGCGTGACCTTCAGCGGCGACGCCGCGGTGGTGAAGTGGGCCGCCGAGGTCGCCCGGATCGCCCCGGCCGGGCAGCCCGGCTGGATCCTCGGCTCCCCTGGCGGCACCCACCTTGCCGTCGAGCAGCTCGTCATCGGCGGCCGGGCCACCCTCGGCGCCGGCCGCGACGACGTCGAGCTGAGCATCCGCGCCGGCCGGGCGGAACTGGTGGTCCGGGCCGGCGACGGCGACGGCCTGCTGGCCAAGCTGCTCCCCGCCGACGGGTTGCGGGTCGGCCTCGACCTCGGCCTGGCCTGGTCGATGCGGGGCGGGCTGCACCTGTCCGGGGCGGCCGCGCTCGCCGCCGAATATCCGGTGCACCTGTCCTGGCACGGGCTGGGCCTCGAGGGGCTGCGGATCGCGCTGGAGGCGTCCACCGCCACCCGCGCGGTGAGCCTGACCCTGACCACCACGGTCCGGGCCACGCTGGGCCCGCTGCACGCCGTGGTGCAGAACATCGGCGTCGCGGCCGACCTGACCTTCCCGCCCGCGCTGCCCGCCGAGTCCGGGGACCGGGCCACCGGCGGCAACCTGGGCGCCGCCGACCTGCGCCCCCGGTTCAAGGGCCCGGACGGCGTCGGGCTGCGGATGGACAACGGCATCGTCTCCGGCGGCGGCTACCTCTTCGTCGACGAGGCCCGCGGCATGTACGCCGGGGTACTCCAGCTCGGCATGACCTCCACCACGCCGCTGGCCCCCATGAAGGGCTTCCGGCTCCAGGCCACCGCGATCCTGAACACGCGCAACCCGGACGGCAGCCGGCTCACCGAGGCCGACGGCGGGCACACCTTCTCGCTGCTGCTGGCCGGCACGTACGAGTGGTTCCCCGGGCTGATGCTGTTCTGGGGCATCTCCATCACCGGCCTGGGCCTGGTCGTCGGCTGGAACCGGCGGACCAACCCGGAGGAGGTGCGCAACGCCGCCCGCGCCGGCACCCTGGACGCCCTGCTCTTTCCCCAGGACCCGGTCGGCAACGCGCCCGCGGTCATCGCCACGCTGAGCCGGATCTTCCCGGTCGACACCACCGGCACTGTGCTCGGCGCAATGGTCCGGCTCAACTTCCTCGCCGGCCAGGTCGTCGCCGACCTGGCGGTGTTGGTCGAGTTCCCCGACCCGGTGCGCATCCTGCTGCTCGGCAAGCTGGTGATCGACTTCAAGGAGGCCGGGAAGTTCCGGCTCGACTCGGCCGGCATCGTGGACTTCGCCAAGCGGGAGATCAGCGTCGACGCCGCGCTGATCGACTCGAAGCTGTTCGGTCGGCCGGTCTCCGGCGAGATGGCGCTGCGCGCCCGGTGGGGCGCGGGCAGCACCTTCGCGGTCTCCATCGGCGGCTTCCACCCGCGCTACAACCCACCGCCGGGCTTCCCACCGGTCAAACGGTTCGCCATCGCCCTGCAGAAGTCGGGCAAGGGGTTGAACCTGACCGCGTACCTCGCGGTGACCAGCAACACCGCCCAGTTCGGCGCGGAGCTGAAGCTGCACTTCGAGGGCGGCGGGTTCGTCCTCGACGGCCGCGCCTGGCTGGACGTGATGTTCCAGTTCAAGCCGTTCTGGTTCACCGCCGAGATCGGCGCCACGGTGTCGCTGAAGTTCAAGGACAAGGAGCTGCTGGCGGTCAACCTGCTGGTCGGGATCAGCGGTCCCGGCCCGTGGAAGGCGTGGGGCGAGGCGCGCATCAGGTTCCTGTTCTGGGAGGTGTCGGCGAAGTTCAGCTGGACCGACGGGGACACCGCCGCGGCCGACGAGCCCACCTCCGTCGACGCCGGGGAGGCGCTGCGCGCGGCGCTGTCCGCCCCGGATGCCTGGGAGGTCCGGCCGGCCATCACCGCCGGGGAGCCGGTGACCCTGCGCGACCTGGCCGGCTGGAGCGGCCCGGTGCTGCTGCAACCGGGCGCCCTGCTCTCGGTGCGGGAGAACGTGCTGCCGCTGGACACCGACCTGTCCCGGATGGGCACCTCGCGGATCAGCGGCCCGAACCGGTTCACCCTGACCGGGGTGAGCGTCGGGGCCGGCGACGACACGCTGGCCGGCGCGCTGGGCGAGCCGGTCGAGGACGACTTCGCCCCCGGCCAGTTCCGCGACCTGTCGCCCGAGGAGCAGCTCACCACCCCCGGGTTCGTCCGCCTGGCGGCCGGCCGCACGGTGGCGCTGCCCGACGGCACGGCGCTGCCCGACACCGCGCTCACCGCGTTCGCCGCGCTGAGCGACGACTCGGCGTACGACCGGATCGTCATCGACGACCCGGACGCCGCCGGCCGGCCGCTGCCCGCGGCGCGCGGCCTGGCCGCGGCCCGCGGCGGCGACCTGCTGGCCCGGTTCGCGGCCACCGCGCCCGCCGCGTTCGCCGGCAGCCGCCGCGCCGGGCCGGCCCGGTTCACCGGCCCGGCCCTCGGCCTCGCCGACGCCCGCCCCGGCGACGCCGGATTCACCGGGTCCGCGCCGCGGCGCGCCGCCGCCCGGGGGCCGGTGCCCGCGCCGCGTACCGCGGCCGACGCCACCGAACCGCCCCGCCGTGCCGGAACGCTGCGCCGGCCCCGGGTCCGCGTGCCGCGCCCCCGGATCGTCCCCGCCGAACTGGAGGTCCGCTGACATGGGTGGCCTGCGTTTCCTGCCCTGGGTACGCGACGGCGTCGCCCGCGTCGTCGCCGACACCGACCCGCTCGCCGGGGCCCTGCCGCGCGCCCGGTCCGCGGTCGACCTCACCGTCACCGCGCTGGGCACCGAGACCGCGACCGGGGCGACCCGGGAGATCACCGGCACCTCGACGGCGCTGCTGCACGGCCCCGGCGACGTGGTCGGCGTGGACCCCGAGGAGATCATCCGCAGTTTCCCCGCCCCGGGCGCGGAGAACGTCGAGGTGTCGATGTTCGCGGCCGTCGAGTTCGACCGCCCCGACCTGCCCTGGCTCTACACCCCGGCCCGGCCGGACGCCAACGGCGGGCTGCGCCCCTGGCTGGTGCTGGTCGTCGTGCCGCTCGACGGCGGTGGCGAGCTGCGCACCGAGGCCGGTCAGGCGCTGGCCCGGCTGGCCACCACCGTCCGGCAGCTGCCGGCGCTGGCCGAGTCGTGGTCCTGGGCGCACGCCCAGGTGCTGGTCGCCACCGAGGACGAGGACGTCGCCGGGGTGATCGCCAGCGCGCCGGAGCGGACCCTGTCCCGGCTGGTCTGCCCCCGCCGGCTCGCCGCCGGCGCCGAGTACCTGGCCGCGGTGGTCCCGGCGTTCGAGGCGGGCGTACGGGCCGGACTCGGCGAGCCGGTGGTCGACACGGGACCCCTCGCCCCGGCCTGGGGACCCGGGTCCGGCCACCCCGGGCCGGACGACGCCGTGCTGCTGCCCGTCTACCACCACTGGACCTTCCGCACCGGGCCGGACGGCGACTTCGAGTCCCTCGCGCGCCGGCTGCGGGCCCGGCCGCTGCCGGCCGACGTCGGCCGGCAGCCGGTGGACGTCGCCGCGCCCGGCGGCGGCCTGCCGGCGCAGGCCGAGGAGGGCGTCGAGGGCCGGTCGGTGCTCGGCTTCGAGGGCGCGCTGGCCTCGCCCGCGATGACCCCGACCGCCTGGGCCGACGACGTCCGCGCCGCCTGGCAGGGCGCCCTGACCGGACTGCTGCGGCACTCCGCCGACCGGCTCACCCCGCCGCTCTACGGCGACCTGCACAGCCAGGAGACCCAGCTCCCCGCACCCGGCGCGGAACCCCGCTGGCTGGCCGGGCTGAGCCTGGACCCGCGGCACCGCGCCGCCGCCGCGCTCGGCACCCAGGTGGTGCAGCGGCACCAGGAGGACCTGGCGGCGGCGGCCTGGCAGCGGGCCGCCGAGATCCGCGAGGCCAACGAGCAGCTGCGCCGTGGCCAGGCCGCCCGGGACACCGCCGAAGCCCTGTACGCCCGCCGGGTCGACCCGGACGCGCCCGGCGCGACGGTCGGCGACGACCGGCTGGTCGCCCTCACCCGGCCGGTGCACGACCTGGTCGAGGTGCCGCAACCGGGCCTGGCCGCCGACACCGCCGAGCCGCTGGACCGGCGCCTCGCCGGCAACCCGGGCGCGGCGGCGGCGACCTCCGCGTCGGTGCGCCGGCTGCTGCGCCCGCGCGGCCCCCTCGCCCGGCGGGTCGACACCGACGGCGCGGCGGCGCTGACCCGGCTGGCCGGCGGCGCCAGCGCCGTGCCGGCCGCCCGGGTGCCGGCCGGCGGCGCCGTGCTGGACGCGCTGGTCAGCGGCGGGCGCGGGGTGGGCGACCTGACCCGCGCGGTGATCGAGGCGGCCGCCGCGAACCCGTGGTGGCACACCGCCGCCACCGGCGTACGCGCCCTCGCCGCCCCGCCCACCGCGCTGGCCGCCGACGACCCGGTCACCCGGGTGGTGACCAACGGCGGCGACCTGCTCACCGGGGACCGGTTCTTCCTCGGCGCGGCCGACGGCCGGCTGTTCGAGCGGCGCCGGCTCGGCCCGGACCGGTGGGTGTGGCGGGACCACGGCGCCCCGCCCGGAACCGCGGTGGCCACCTCCGGCGCCGTCCTGGCCCCCGGCCGGGTGTACGTGCGGACCCGCGACAGTCGGCTCTTCGAGCGGAGCTGGGACGGCGACCGCTGGGTGTGGACGGACTGCGGCGCACCGGCCGGCGGCGTGCACAGTCGCCCGGCGGCCGGCGGCGGGCTGATCTACGTGCTCGGCGGCGACACCGCGCTGTGGCGGTTCGACCCGACGGCCCGCTCCTGGACCTCGCTGGGCACCCCGGTCGGCGGCAACGAGCGACTCTGGGGCACGCCCCGGCCGTCCTTCGTCGGCGTCCTCGTCGCCACCAGCAGCAACCGGCTGTTCGCCCACAACGGGCAGTGGCGGGGGTTCACCGGCCCGGCCACCTGGGGCTCCCCGGCCGCCGAGCACCCCTACCCCAACCGGCAGTACGGGATCGAGTACGTCACGCCGGACGGCCGGCTGGTGTCGCTGTTCGCGGACGGGTCGACGTACCTGCACGACCCGGCGCCCGAGGGCCGCCGGGTGGTGTCGCTGGCCCAGGAGGCGGCGCCGTTCGGCAACGAGGAGGAACTGGCGATCGTCACCCTCGGCGCGAACCCGACCAACGCGGCCGACGACCGCCTGATGACCCGCTACCTCTGGTACCACGACATCCAGGAGCGCTACCTCTGGGCCTGGCGCACCGAGACCACCCAGGTCCCGGCCGGCGGGCTCGGCGCGCACCGGCCCGGACCGCTGGTCGGCGACTCGCGCGACGGCGAACTCTTCGCGGTCACCGCGGACGGCCGGCTCACCTCGTGGCGCTGGGGTTACCCGCGGCCGACCGCCTGGGTCGACCACGGCACGCCCGCCGACCCGCGGGGCGGCGGACCGGCCGACGCGCCCGCGCCGGCGCACGTGCGGTTCGCCCCGAAGGTGGGGCTGCTGTCCTCGCTGGTCTTCACCCACACCGTCACCCAGGGCGCCGGCAGCCGGGCGCGTACCCAGGTCGCCCACAGCCTCGCCGAGGACGGCGCGGTACGGGAGCCGGCGCTCACCGCCGCGGTGGACGGGCCGGCCGTCCCGGCGGTCGCCCGGGCCACCGCCACCACCCTCGGCGCCGTGCTGCCCACCGCCCGGCCCACCCTGGTCACCGCCGCCCTGCTGCCCGGCACGGCGGCCGGCACCTGCCGCATCGCGTACTGGGTGGGGCGGGAGGCGGACGCGAACGGGTCGGCGGCGGGCGGCTGGACCGGGCCGTTCGAGCTGCCCGACCCGGTCAGCGCGGAGGCCGCCGGGCTCGACGTGGCCCTGGCCGACCTGGACGGCGACGGCCGGCCCGAGCTGATCGTGGCCTACGCGGTGAACCGTGCCGGCCGCACCGACAACCAGGTGTTCTACCGGATCGGCTGGCGGCTGGACGAGACCGGCGCGGTCGCCGACGGCTGGACCGACTCGCTGCCCACCCCGATGCAGCTCGGTTCCGTCAACGCGGTCGGCGTCGACGTGGTCGACATGACCGGTGACCAGACGCCGGACCTGCTGGTCTTCGCCGCCGGTGCGGTGGGCGGCACGCCGGTGGCCCGCTACCTCACCGGGAAGGGCGTCAACCGGCGCGGCCGGGTCGTCGGCGGGTGGACCGTGGCCCGGCCGGTGCCGGACGAGGCGGCGTTCGCGACCGCGGAGGGGGCCGGCGTGGCGGTCGCCGACATCACCGGCACCCGCCGCCCCGACCTGGTGGTGGCCCGGCGCAACGGCGCCACCGTCACCTGGCGGGCCGCCTTCGACCTCGACCCCGACGGCGTCCCGGTGAGCTGGACCGCCGCCCTCACCGCGACCGGCGCCGCCGACGCGGGCGCCCGCGGCTGCGCGGTCACGGTCGCCGACCTGCGCGCCGACCTGGTCGCCGACCGGGCGAGGATGGGCGACGACTTCATGGCCGCGGCCGCCGCCCACCAGGGCCGGCTCGCCCCGGCGCAGGCGCTGGCCCGCGACCACCACCCGGCCCCGGTCGCGCTGGACGACGCCGCCGCCGCGGTCCGCGAGACGGTCCGCCCGGAGACCGCCGTGGCCGGCGAGGTGCTGGCCGGGCTCACCCTCGGCGACGGCGACCTGGTCGACGCCCTGCCGGACAGCGGCGACCCGCTGCGCCGGCTGCTCGCCGGGGTCACCTTCGACGTGCCCGCCTACGAGCTGCTGCGCGGGCTGTCGCAGGAGCACGTGGTGCCGAACCTGCCGGCCGTGGCGCCGGAGACGATGACCGCGCTGGCCGCCAACCCGCGCTTCATCGAGGCCTTCCTGGTCGGGCTCAACCACGAGATGAGCCGGGAGATGCTGTGGCGGGAGTTCCCCGCCGACCCGAGGCAGACCTGGTTCCGGCAGTTCTGGGACGTCCGCGGCGCCGTGTCGGCCGGCGCGCCGCTGACCGACATCCCGCCGCTGACCGACCCGGCCTGGCGCAACGGGCCGCTCGGCAGCCACCTGACCGCGGTGGGCGCGCCCGGCGAGCAGTCGCTGGTGCTGGTCATCCGCGGCGAGCTGCTGCGCCGCTACCCGTCCACGGTGGTCACCATGCGGGCGGCCACCTGGACCGGCGCCGAGGAGCGCACCCCGACCGGGCCGGACGTGCTGCCGATCTTCAACGCCTGGCTCTCCCCCGACCTGCTGCTGTTCGGCTTCCCGTACACGGCCGAGGTGGCCCGCGGGGCGGCCCGCCCGGACGACGGGGCGGCCGGGCACTTCTTCGTGCTCCGCGAGCAGCCCGCCGCGCCCCGCTTCGGGGTGGACCTCACCGGCGACCCGCCGCCGCCGGACGCGGTGGTGTTCGCCGCCCGGCAGGGCCGCAACGCCGCCGACACCGCCCGCGCGGTGCTGCAACGCCCCGTCCTCCTGGCCCGCCACGCCAGTGACCTGCTACCGACGCCGGAGAGCCAGTCATGAGCACCTCGACGTACGCCGCCGACCGGCCGCCGCTGTCCGGCGCGCTGACCGGAACACCGTGGACCCTGACCGCCGCCGCCCCGGCCGTGCTGCTCCCGGTCCGCCTGGAGACCCGGTTCGCCGGCGCCACCCTGAAGATCCGCGTCTACCCCGACCAGATCCACGTGGACGACCACGAGCCCGGGCTGACCGTGGAGGAGATCGCGGCCGGGCGGGCGTACTGGGGGGACGGGCGGCCGGGCGGGCCGACGGGCAACCCGGACGAGGCGGCCTGGACCGACCTGGTCCGCCGCTTCGGCGCGCCCCGGGCCGGCTGGATCGCCCGGGTCCTCGAACCGGTCGGCGGGGTCTTCCCCGACCCGCTGCCCCGCACCGGGCCCTGGTGCGAGCCGGCCCGGGCCCGGCTGTTGCCCACCCAGTGGTACGCGGTCGGCCGCACCGCCGGCGGCAGGCTGATCAGCGGCACCTCCGACCCGGTGACCCGGGACCTGGCGGTCGGTCCCAGCCCGGTGCCCGACACCGCGGCCGGCACCATCGACCCGGCCGACGAGGCGCTGCCGATCGACGCCGGGATGCGCTGGACGGTCGACTTCGCCGCCGCCAAGGCCGCCGGCATGGCATTCACCGTGACCGTGCCGCTCGACGCCAAGGGCGAGCCGGAGCGGATCGAGCGGCTGGTGGTGTTCGGCCTCGACGCCGTCACCGGCCCGGCCGGGTCGGCCCGGGCGCTGGCCCGGCTGCTCGAGGCGCACGCCGCCACCGATGGGCTGGCCTTCCTCGCCCCCGACACCCCGACCAACAACACCGGCACGGACGCACCGGCCGCCGCGCCGACCGTCGCGGCGGTGTCCACCGCGGACAGCGCCGCCGGGGCCGCCGCGCCCGAGGCGGCCGCCGCGCTGGCCGCCGCCGCGCTGGGCGTCCCGTTGACCGCCGCGCCGGACGACGCCCTCACGGCCGCCCGCCGCGCCCCGGCCCGCGCCGGCGCGCCGACCGGGCTGGCCCGCGGCGGCGGCGCCACCGCCGTCGACCGGCCCGCCGGGCGGCTGGTCCGCCGGCTGCTCTGGCCGGCCAGCTTCGGCGGCCTGCTGCGCCACCTGCTGCCGGTGGCCACCCCGGCCGAGCGGGCCGCGGTCCGCGCGCACTTCGTCGCGCACGTGCACGCCGAGGGTCCGCTGCCGACGCTGCGGATCGGCCGGCAGCCGTACGGGCTGCTGCCGGTGGCCAGTCTGCGGGACTGGCAGCCGGCCGGGCCGGGCGAGGCGAAGGCGGTGGCGCTGCTGACCAACCTGTGGCGCAAGGTCTGGCTCGCCTCCCCCGTGCCGCGGATCGTGCCCGGCCTGGCCGACCCGGAGGCCACCCTGCTGGAGATCCTCGGCACCGACGCCCGGGTGCTGGAGGTGCGGGCCCGCAGCATGCTCGGCAACGAGTACGTGAGCTGGCTGTGGCGCTTCGCCCGGCTGGGCCTCGGCCCGGACTGGCGGGAGCAGGTGGTCGAGCCCGCCCGGGACCTGCTCGCGGCGCTCGGGCTGGGCGCTCCCACCGACCCTCGGCTGTCCCTGGCGGTCTTCGCCAAGCAGGCGTACGCGCTGGGCACCCCGTTGCTGGACGGGCCCGGCGCGCCCCGGGCGGGGCGGGTGCGGGCGTACCTGGACGCGCTGGCCGCGGTCGGGCTGCGCGGCGACGAGGTGCCGGCCGCCCCCGGCGGCGGGCCGGTGCCGCTGTTCCACCGGCTGTTGCGGGCGGCCCTGATCGCCGAGCACTCGGCCGCCGCGGACGCGTTCGCCGCCGAGGCGAACCTGCCCGGTGCGGCGGAGCTGCCCGAGCCGGAGCTGGTCGACATCCGGCCGCACGAGCGCACCTCGGTGCTGCGCCGGCGGCTCGCCCTGCCGGTGCCCGGCACGGACCAGACCGTCGGCCCCTACCTGGCCGGCGGCTCCACCGACCCCCGGCAGGTGCGGGCCACCGCCGACCTGCGGGACTTCCGCACCGCGCTGACCGGGCTGCGCGACGCCCTCGACGACGGCCTGCCCGTCGCCGACCTGGGCCGGCACGTGGCGGGCACGCTCGGGCTGGCCAGTCACCGGCTGGACGCCTGGATCACCTCGCTGGCAACCCGCCGGCTCGCCCAGGTGACCGCCGGCCCGGCGCCCGGTGTGCACGTCGGCGGCTACGGCTGGGTGGTCGACCTCGCGCCGGCCGGCAAGCCGACCATGGTGGACCGGCCCGCGGACATCCCCGCGTCGGTGGCTCCGCCGACGCTGCCGCTCGCGCCCACCGGTGCCGGCCACGTGCACGCGCCCTCCCCCGCGCAGGCGGTGACCGCCGCGGTGCTGCGCAGCGCGTCGCGCAGCCACGGCGGCGACCGGGCCCTCGCGGTGGAGCTCTCCTCGCGCCGGGTCCGCCTCGCCGAACAGCTCCTCGACGGCGTCCGCGCCGGGCAGAGCCTCGGCGCGCTGCTCGGCTACCGGTTCGAGCGCGGCCTGCACGACCACCCGGCCGGCCCGTGGGACCAGCTGCTGCCCGCCCTGCGCCGGCTCGCACCGGTCCGCGCCCACCGGCTCGACCCCGCCGAGGACGGCCGCACCCGGGTCGCGGTCACGGTCGAGTCGACGGCCATAGTGGACGGTCTGGAGCTGCACCGGCTGCACACCGCCGGCGGGCTCGACGGCTGGCTGGCCGCCCGGCCGGCCGGCGAACGCGCCGCGGTCCGGGACGTGCTCGCCGACCTGGCCGAGGCGGTCGACGCGGTCTCCGACACGCTGCTCGCCGAGAGCGTGCACCAGCTCGCCCTGGGCGACACGAACCGGGCCGCCGCGGCCGTGGACGCCGCCTCCGGCGCGGCCACCAACCCGCCCGAGCTGCACGTCACCCGGACCCCGGCGACCGGCGCGGCGCTGACCCACCGGGTGCTGCTGCTGGTGAACGTGGACGGGCGCTTCGACCGGCTCCGCCAGGACTGGCCTGCGGCCCGCGGCCACCACCCGCGGCTCGCCGGGGCCGCCGTGGACGCCCTCGCCAGCATGCTGCTGCCACCGTCGTTCCGGGTGTTCTGGCGCTACCGGTGGCACGCTCCGGACGGAGTCACCGCCACCGTCTGGCGGCCCGCCAGCCTGGACCGGATGCAGATCCCGGCGGTGGACCTGCTCGCCGCGCCGCCGCACCCCGGCCGGCCCGACGACGCCGAGCTGGACCGGCGAATCGCCCTGGACGCCTGGGGTCCGCTGCGGCCCGCCGAGGTCCGCGACGACTGGACCCTCGAACTGGACTACGACCGGGACCCCGCCTGGCCGCTGGAGCGGGTCAGCCTCGCCGAGTTCCTGCACGCGGTCACCGTGCTGCGCGACCTGTTCGGCCGGTCCCGGCCGGCGGTCGCCGCCGACCTCGGCGTCGACCCGTCGGTTCCGCCCCAGATGGACGCGACCACCCGGGCGCAGGCCGACGAGACCTGGCAGGCGGCCCGGCAGGCCGCCGCCGGGCTGGCCGCGCTGCCCGCACCGGACGCGGCCGGCTGGGACGAGCCGACCGCCCGGAACCTGCTCACCGTAGCCGCGGGCCTCGGCGTGGTCGGCGCGGTGCCCCCGCCCGCCCGGCCGGGTGTGGCGGGCGCGGTCGCGGACACCGCGGCCACCGCCCGGTTCGAGCTGGACCGCCGGCTCGCCGCGCACTGCCGGGTCCTCGCCGAGCTGCACGACCGCATCCCCTGCCCGCCCGGCGGCTGCACCTGCGACCCGGCCACCGACTTCGACCGGCCGGACGCCCCGCCGGCCCGCCGCCGGGAGGCACAGATCGCCCGGGTGCGCGCCCTGCTCGGCCCGGACATGCCGGTGCTGCCCAAGGCGATCGCGCCGGAACCGGCCCAGCTGGCCACCGCGCTGGCCGCCAGCGACGCGCTCCAGGGCGGGTCACCCCATCCGGTACGCCGCTGGCTGTCCCGCTACGGCCGGGTGCGCCCCGCCGTCGGCCGGCTCCAGGAGGTGCTCACCAGCGCCGACGCGCTCGACGCCGGGGGCGTGGTGCGGGTGCCCGCCACGGTCACGGTGGCGCAGCTGCCGTACGCCCCGGGCGACCGCTGGGTCGGCGAGGCGGCGCCGAAGGCCGGCACCGAGCCGCTGTCGCTGGTGGTGGTCGCCCCCGGCGGGATCGACCCGACCCGCCCCGTGCAGGGCGTCGTGGTCGACGAGTGGACCGAGGTGGTGCCGGCCGAGCAGGTGCAGACCGGGCTCACCTTCGAGTACGACGCGCCCGGCGCGGCCGCCCCGCAGGCGGTGCTGCTCGGCCTGGCCCCGCAGGGCGCCACGAACTGGCAGCCGGCCGGTCTGGCGCAGGTGCTGGACGAGGCGCTGGACCTGGCCCTGGCCCGGGCCGTCGACCTGGACTCGCTCGGCGCGGCCGGGCAGTTCCTGCCCGCCCTCTACTTCCCCACCAACGTGGCCGAGACCACGACCACCACCGACTTCGTGCCGGACGCGACGCTGACGCCGCAGGGCGGACAGGAGGCCCGATGACGACCGTCGAAGAGCAGCTCACGGTCACCGATCCGCCGTCGGTCACCACCTGGACCCGGCTGGAGCCGCGGACCCGGCGGGCCGACCTGGCGCCGGCCGTGGACGCCCGGATCGCCGACCCGCTCTGGCTGCTCGCCCGCCAGTGGCAGCTCGGCGAGTTCACCGGCGAGGACGCCGGCTCCCCGGTCACCGCCCGGGTGCACGCCGAGGTCGCCCGGTTCACCCGATACCGGCCCGGCCCGTACGCCGGTGCGGTCGGGCTGCCCGCGGGGGTGCCGTGGGAGGCGCTGGTGGAGCGGGAGCCGGCGGCGACCGCCGGGGACCTGCGCCACGCCGTGGAGAGCGGCCAGCACCTGCTGCGGCTGCTGGCCGCCGCCGGGGCGGGTGAGCTGGCCGGCCGGGTGTGCGCCACGTACCCGGTGCCGGCGACCCCGCCCGACGGCGCCTCGGCGGCCGACCCGGAGACGGTCGGCTACCTGCGCATCGCCGCTGGCCGGGTGCCGCACGGCGACCTGGCGCTGCGGGCCTGCGCCGAGGGGCGGTTCGCCCGCGAGGTCGCGGTGCCGGCGGCGCTCGCCGCCGCCGTGGACCGGGCCGTCGCCGAGTGGTACGCCTGGCTGGGCGTCCCCGCGCGACCGGCCGGACCCCGACCCGGCTACCTGCTGCAACTGCCCGCCGTGCTGGCGCCGGGCGGCACCCGGCCGGCCGCGCCGCCGTGGCCGCCGGCCGACTTCACCCCGCTGTTCAGCACGCCCGGCCTGGAGGGGTCGGCGTGGCTGCGGGAGCGGCTGGAGCACGAGGCGGCCGTCGCCGCCCACGACGGCCGGGCCGAACTGGTCCTCACCGCCCACGAGTACGACGGGAACCGGCTGGACTGGTACCACTTCGACCACGAGCCGGGCACCACGCTGGAGGCCCGGCCGGCCGTCCAGGACGTGGTGAAGGTGCTGCTGCCCACCCCGGTCGCGTACGCCGGCATGCCGTCCACCCGGTTCTGGGAGCTGGAGGACGCCCGGGTCAACCTGGCCGGCATCGGCGCCGGGGCGGGTGATCTGGCCCGGATGTTCGTGCTGGAGTACGGCCTGGTCTACGCCAACGACCACTTCCTGCTCCCGCTGGAACTGCCGGTCGGTTCGGCCACCCGGGTGCGTTCGCTGCTGGTCACCGACACCTTCGGCACCCAGACGCTGGTGCCGGCCGCCCCCGAGGGCGTCGCGCTGTTCCGGCCCGCCGGGGCCACCGGCGGCGGAACGGCCGACGTGCTGGTCCTGCCCGCGACCGCGGCCACCACCCTGGACTCGGCGCCGGTGGAGGAGGTCCGGCTCGGCCGGGACGAGACGGCCAACCTGGCCTGGGCGATCGAGCGGACGGTCACCGGCGCCACCGGCCGGCCGATCGACCGCGCCGCCCAGGTGGGCCGGGCGGCCGTGCCGCCGCGTCCGCCGGCCGACCCCGACGCCGACGTGCCGGCGCTGTCGTACGCCTTCGCCACCACCGTGCCGGAGAACTGGGTGCCGCTGCTGCCCGGCCCGACGCAGGACCGCCCCGACGTGGTCCGGCTGCGCCGGGTGCCCCTGCAACAGCCGAACCGGGACGGCGCGCCGGTCGCAGTGACCGGCTACAGCCGGCTGCTCGACTGGCGCGAGCGGGACGGCCGCCTCGTCGAGCTGGCCTTCCCCGAGGAGGAGGTGCCCCGCGCCGGCAGCCGGGTGCTGCGCCGGTGGCAGCTGGCCCGGTGGGCCGACGGCTCGGTGCACCTCTGGCTCGGCCGTACCCGCCACCTCGGCGCGGGCGAGGTCTCCAGCGGCCTGCGCTACGACACCGTCCAACCGCGCTGACCATCCCGCCCGCGACCGACACAGACAGCGGAGAACTGCTCATGACGATCACCTGGAAGAAGGACCTGCCGCTGCCGATGGCGCGGCCCCGGTACTACGACTACGAATACCTGCGCGCCGACGACCTCACCCAGGCGCTGGACTACCTGCTGGCCCGGCAGAACCTGGCCGCCCGGCTGCTGCGGCCGGTGGGCGTGGTCAGCGGCCTCGACCTCACCGCCACCGGCGGCGACGTGACGGTCGGCCAGGGCGTGGCGATCGACGGCGACGGCAACGTGATCGTGCTGCCGGAGAACCGGCGCGCCACGCTTCCGGGTGACGGCACCTTCTTCGTCTGGATCGAGTACCACGAGTTCCTGACCGACCGGCGCGACGAGGGCGGCGTGGCCGCGGAGACCCGGTGGACCGAGGAGGGGCTGGTCAAGGTCAGCGCCACCGCCCCCACCGACGCGGCGCACGCGGTGCTGCTCGGCAAGGTGGCCCGCACCGGCGGCACGGTCACCGTGCAGGGCACCGGCCGGCAGGTCGCGGGGCTGCGGGTGCCGGTCGGCGCGATCGTGCCGGCCGTGGGCGCCGGGTCGCAGGCCGGCATCACCTTCCCCACCGACCCGGGCGGCGGCACCGGCGACGAGGCGTACGTCCGCTACTGGCCGTACAGCGGGGAGAACACGATTCTGCGGATCGCCAACAACAACGACCCCGACGACCTGATCGCGTTCACCCAGTACGGCGCGGACCGGCTGCGCATCGGCGGCGGCATGCTGCACGTGGGCAGCCTGGAGGGCGCCGTGGTGAGCGCCGGGCAGGTGGTCAGCGCGCTCGGTTTCTGGGGGCCGGGTGTGCAGCACGCCCAGTTCTCGTTCCGCGCCGGCAAGGGCTTCGAGCTGGTCGACCGGAGCGCCGACGGCCCGAACCTGGCCTACACCGAGGGCAGCAAGCCGTACGCCGACCTGGCCGTGAAGGAGCTGCGCGCGGCGACCCTGCGGGGGCGCGGCGGGCTGTCGGTGATCGCCGAGGGCGCGCTCGGCCTGCGGGCCACCGGCGGGGTCAGCGTGGTCAAGGACGGCAGCGGCAACGGTGACCTGACCGTCCAGGGCAGCGCGTGGGTGAACGGCAATCTCACCCTGCCGAACTGGAGCTGGATCAACGGGGGCACCCGCCTGCACATCGGCGGCCCGGAACGCCTGCACCTGCTCAACGCCGCCGGCGTCTACGTCGGCTTCGGCGGGGTCGCCGGCAACGACAGCGGCAGCCTCTTCGTCGAGAAGCGCGGCTCCTTCGGCAGCGACGTCAGGATCAGCGGCTCTGCGGTGGTCGGCCCCGACACCCCGCCGCCGGCCTCCTGGAGCGGCGGCGGCGTCAGCACCTTCGACCTGTTCGCCTCCGCCGCCATCTACCTCGGCCGGGAGTCCACCGGCTACACCATCAGCCTCAACGCCGGCACCGGGGTCATCAAGGGCAAGTCGAAGCAGTTCGCCATCGACCACCCGCTGGACGCGCCGGACGCCACGCAGCGCCGGCAGCTCATCCACGCTGCGCTGGAGGGGCCGGAGAACGGCGTCTACTACCGCGGCGAGGGCCGGCTGGACGACGGCACGGCCACGGTGGAGCTGCCCGCGTACTTCGAGGCGTTGACCCGGACGGAGGGGCGGACCGTGCAGCTCACCCCGGTCTTCGAGGACGACGAGCCGGTTTCCGCGCTGGCCGCCGGCCGGGTCCGGGACGGGGCGTTCCGCGTCCGCACGGTCGACGGCTCCCCCGCCTCGCACGCCTTCCACTGGCAGGTCACCGCGATCCGGGCCGACCTGGAGCCGCTCGCGGTGGAGGTGCCGGCATGATGCCGACCGGCTGGTGCCCGGGCACCCGCACCGTGACCGGCATGCTCGGCACCTACCCGGGGACGAGCTGCGTGCGGATCTTCTTCGGGCCGGGCGACGGGCTGCCCGCGGCGGCCTGGACCGACCCGCGGCAGCGGCTGTCCCAGGCGCCCGCCGACGCCGACGTGATCGTCTCGCACAAGGACCCGGAGGTGGACGCCGCCGCGTTCGTCGCCGCCTGGCAGGCCACCGGCCGGACCGGCCGGTTGATCCTGGTGCCTCACCACGAGCCGGAGCAGCAGACCGGCGGCGACCCGGCCCCGGCCGCGTTCCGCACCTCGTGGACCCGGACCCGCACCCAGGTGGGTGACCATCCCGCCCGGCACGACGGCCGGTTGCGGCTCGCGGTCTGCTGGACCCTGCAATGGGTACGCCGGGTCGACGCCGCCGGACGCCGGGTCAACGACTGGCGCACCTGGTGGCCGGAGCACGAGGCCGACGCCGTGGACCTGGTCCTCGCCGACTGGTACCCGTACGACCCGACGGCCCGCAACCCGTTCCGCCCGGCCGGCTACGAGGAACCCGCCTCCGCCCTGGCGATCATGGTGGAGCTGGCCCGGGCCACCGGGAAGCCGTGGGGCATCGCCGAGATCAACCATCCGCGGATCACCACGGCGGGCGGTTTCCCCGCCGACCTGGACCCGGACGGCAGCCGCTGCGCCGCCTGGTACCGGCGAATGCACGCCTGGGCGAAGGCGAACGGCTGCGAGGTCTGGTCGCACTACCACCGGGACGAGGGCGACCTCACCGAGCGGAAGACGGAGCAGCAGGCGCTGCGCGAGCTGATCGCCGCCGAGGCGGCCGCGCCCCGCCGGCTCGCCCCGGCCCTGGAGACGCTGCGCGGCGAGCTGACCCGGCGCTGGCCGGGCGCCGGGCGGACCGTGGCCGACGCGACCCACCACGCCGACCACCGGCCCAACGCCCGGGGCGCCGTCGACGCGCTCGACGTGGACGTCACCGGCGTGGACACCGCGGCGCTGCTGGCCGCGTTCCAGCGCCACCCGTCGGCGGCGCACTGGATCCACGCCGGCGCCGCGGCCCGCGCCGACGACGGCTGGACCCGGCGGCCGTACGCCGGCGCCGACCCGGGCCGTGACCGGCTGCACGTGGGCATCCGGTCGACCGAGGCGGCGGAGCGGGACCAGCGCCCGTGGGGCCTGGTCGAGGAGGCCGGGTCCGACGCCACCCGGTTCCTGGCGCTGATCAAGGACCCGGCGGTGGCGCTCCAGCTGCGCGCGCTGCCCTGGCAGTACGTCGGCGGCGGCATCCCGAAGGGCATGTCCACGCTCGGCGTGCTCAACGAGATCGTGCAGACCGTCCGGGTCATCGGCGAGACCGTCGCCCGGCAGGCCGCAGACCCGGCCCCGGTCCGGGCGGCGCTGGCCCGGCTGCCCGAGCCGCGCCCGGCCGCCGACCCGCCGGAGCCGTCCGGTCGGGCGGATGGCGGCCCGCCGGCCCCGGCCGGTCCGCCCCGGACGCCGGCCGAGGTCGACGCGCTCGCCGACGCGGTGGCCGCGCGGGTCCTCGGCGCCCTGCCGGCGCACGCCTCCGGGGTCTCCGGCGGGGAGCTGACGGCCGCGCTCCGGACCGCGCTGGCCGAGCTGGCGGGCTGACCTGCGAGCGAGCGGGCCGCCCGCTGGCTCGTCCGATCGGGTGAGCGCGTGGCCCGGGTGGCGGAGCGGTGGGGTCCGCCGATCCCCGGGGTCGGCCCGCCGGTCGGCGGGCGGCCGGCACGATCGGCGGGCCGCGGCGGCCGCCCGGGTCGGCGTGGCGCCGATAGCCGACTCAGGTATTGCGCCGGTGACCTGCGGTTTCGACAGTGGACACAAGCTCCGCCGCGCACGCCGCGGCGGTGATCCGCCGGCGTGTCGCGCCGCCGCGCGACGCCGGCCCGAGCAGGAAGCGGAGGCACCGCGATGGACACCGCCACCATCGACCCCGACTACCAGGTGACCGTCTTCGAGGAGGACGACGACCCGGAGACCCTGATCGGCGACGAGATCGAGTACGACCTCGCCGCGGAAGAGGAGCAGTGACGTGAGCGCTCACCTGGCACCCGCGCTGGGGGTGCTGCGCGACGAGATCAACGCCCGGTGGCCGCACCGGGACCACAGCTCGGACGGCTGGATCGGCGACGCCGCGCACCAGGCGCGCCGCTCGGACCACAACCCGGACGGCGACGACGCCTCGGTCAACGCCCTCGACGTGGACGTCGACGGCATCGACCCGCTGCTGGTGGTGCGGCACGCCATCACCCACCCGTCCTGCCAGTACGTGATCTGGAACCGGACGATCTGGAGCCGGACCCGCGGCTTCACCGCCGCCCGCTACACCGGCAGCAACCCGCACCAGAAGCACCTGCACGTCAGTGTCAGCCACCAGCGGTCGCTGGAGGACAGCCGGCGGTCGTGGGGCATCGCCGGCGCGGCGGTGACCCGGCTGGGTGACCGGGTGTTGAAGAACGGGTGCCGGGGCAGCGACGTCCGCGAGTTGCAGACGCTGGCCAACCGCCTGAACGCCCGGCTCACCGTCGACGGCGCCTTCGGGCCGCGCACCGCCGCCTGGGTCCGGGCGTTCCAGCAGTCCCGGAAGCTGACCGTGGACGGGGTCGTCGGCCCGGCCACCCTGGCCGCCGTGCGGCAGGCCACCGCCCGACCTCAGCCGCAGCCGCAGCCGGGGCGGGCGCCCGGGTGCCGCACCCTGAAGCGGGGCAGCACCGGCGAGGACGTGGCGTTCGTCAAGCGGTTCATCGGCGCCCGCCGGTGCGGTCCGGCCGGGGTCGACTTCGACGCGGGCACCGAGGACGGGGTCCGCTGGTACCAGCGGATGCGCGGGCTCGACGACGACGGCGTCGTCGGCCGGCTCACCTGGGGGCAGATGGGCGTGCGGATCACCTACTGACCGGTCGGGACCCGGTCAGCCCTGCCGCAGCGCCGGCATGGGCACCGGCACGGCGAGCGCGGTCGCCCCGGCGCCCGCGCCGCCCTCGCAGGTGTTCGGCGGCACGGTGCCGATGCCCCGGGTGGCCGGCCGTTCCGCCGCCCAGAACATGAAGCCCAGCATGCCGGCCGTGCTGCCCGCGCCGTGCGGGGCGACACTCTGCACGTACGGGGCGGCGGTCTTCTGCACCGAGTTGGCGTAGTTGACGCACTCGGGCAGCGGCTTGCCGCCGTAGGCCAGATAGACCGCCCCGGTGAACTTGGCCGGGGCGAGCGGGGGCACCGGCGGGTTGTACTGCGGCTTGCCGTCGACGTGTTCCTGCCAGTCCGCCTGGGCGGTGCTGGCCGAGGCGGGCCGGGCGGTGACCATGGCGTTGGCGTAGTCGAGCACCGGGGCGTCGGTGCGCAGCCAGTCGGCGGTGGCCTTGCGGTTGAGGTCGATCAACCAGCGGTCGCCGGCGGCCACGTCGATGGTGAGCCGGGCCGGCGGGCGGGCGCCGGTGGCGTCGTAGGGGTGGACCGCCCGGTAGGCGTCGATGAAGGACTGGAGGCCGGTCACGTTCGGACCGGTGTTCTGCTCGTAGTCGATCTCGATGCCGACGCCGAGCCGGGTGGCCACCGCGGCGGCCCGCTGCCCGAGCAGGGTGGGGTTCTCGGCGAGCGCGGTGTCCCAGTCGTCGGTGTAGGTGATGCCGCCGACGGAGAGCATCACCCGGATGCCACGGGCGGTGAAGTACTGCACGATCTCGCTGGTCATGCCGCGGGGCACCCCGTCGAGGGTGGTGGCGTCGGTGGTCTGGCGCAGCAGGTCGAGCGGGTTGACGAAGCTGAGCACCACGAGGTTGACCGAGGGGCGGCCGTCGCCGCGGTCGATCAGCCAGTGGTTCTGGCTGTCGAACTGGGCGACCGTGCGGGCCGTGCCCCACGTGCAGAAGTCGTTGCCGCAGTGCCAGGCGCCGTAGACCTGGACCGGGGTGGCCGCCAGCGGCGCGGGCGGGGGCGCGGCGACGGCCGGGCCGCTGGTGGCGAGGACGAGCAGGAACGTGGCCAGGAGTACCGAGCGTCGCATCAGGACCTCCCCGACTGTTCAGTACGCCTTATTTACAGTAGGGCGACGAGCTGCGTCAATGCGCTGCGGCGATCCGGTCCAGCACCCGTCGCTGGAAGGCGCGGGCCTCGGGTCCCGCCGGCGGCGGGGCGCCCCGGCGGGCCGCGATCGACCGGTGGATCAGCTCGGCGTCCGGGTCGTCCGCTGCGAGCCGCCGCCCGGCGTCCACCTTGCCCAGCCAGACGCCGTCGCGGCAGCGGACCAGCGCGCGGCAGGCGCCCAGCACCGCGTCCTCGGCGCCGGGGGCGGGTGCGTCGCCGGGCGGGGTGGGCAGCGCCAGCCACCAGCGCAGGGCCTCGACCAGAAGCCGCCGCAGCTCCGCCGGCCCCGGGTCGGCGAAGACCTCGGCGGCGGGCGGGCCGAGCAGGGCCAGCCCCGACTGGCGCAGGATGCTGCGGTCCAGCGCGTACCAGAACCGCCCGTCGGCGGCGGGCCGCTCGGCCGGGTCGTAGGTGGCCCGGAACGGCATGGTGGCGCCGGTGTTCACCTCGACCTCGAAGCCCGGCTCGGGGGTGCCGGAGCCGGCCACGTCCCGCCGGTAGACCACCAGCTCCAGGCCCCGCGCCGGGCAGGGCAGCGCCTCGTGCCGCAGCCGGTCCACCAGCGCCCGCTTCGCCGGCCCGTCGACCGGCCGGGCGACCACCAGGGCCACGTCCACGTCGCTGCGTCCCGGCTGGTACACGCCCAGCCCCACCGAGCCCGCCGCGTACGCGCCGACCAGGCCGTCGCCGAGCACGCCCCGGGCCCGCCCGACCAGCTCGTCGAGGTAGCGGCGCACGTCGTCGTCCATGCCCGCATCCTGCCCGGTCGGGGTCGCGGCGACGCGGGGCGGGGTCAGGCCGGCGGGTCCGGGCAGCAGACGGTCAGCCCGCCCGGGACCACCGTCACCTTCAGCCGCTTCGCCGTGCCCCGCGCGCCCCCGTCCAGCTCGTACGTCTTCGGCTCGGCGAAGCGGACGGTGACCTTCCGTCCCCGGGTGATCCGGACGAACGGCGACTCGTCGGAGCGGCCGGCGGCCATCCGGCCCAGCGTGCGGGCCCAGTCCACGGCGCCGCTGGCGGTGGAGACGCCGATCTCCAGCGCGCCGTCGTCGGGTCGGGCGTCGTCGAAAGCGGGGATGCCGCCGGTGATGGTGCCGACGTTGCCGAAGAGCACGCAGCTCGCGTCGCCGTCGAACCAGTCGGCGCCGTCGACCTTGATCCTGGTCCGGACGCACTCGCCGCGGACGTGCCGCAGCCCGGTCCAGACGTACGCGACGCGGCCGAGCCGGCCCTTGAGCCTGCGGTCGGCGTCGCGGATCAGGTCGCCGTCGAACCCGGCGCCGGCCATCACCGCGAAGTGCTCCCCGTTGAGCCGGCCCAGGTCCAGCTCGCGCCGCCGGCCGTGCAGGGCGATCCGGAGCGCCTCGGGGAGGTCGGCGGGGATGCCGAGGTTGGTGGCGAAGAGGTTGGCGGTGCCGGCGGGCAGGATGCCCATGGGCACGTCCGATCCGGCGAGGGTGTCGGCGCACCGCTGCACCATGCCGTCGCCGCCCCACACCAGGATCAGCTCGGCGCCCTTGTCGAGCGCCTTACGGACCTTCTTCGGGGCCTTGCGGCTCTTCGGCACCTCGTACCAGAGGAGCCGCCCGACCCCGGCGGCGACCAGGCCGGCGCGCAGCTCGTCGAGACCGCCGCCGAAGGTCTTCTTCCGATGGGCGACGACCGCGACCACGCCGGCCGGCGGCACGCCGGTGTCGGTGGTGGGGCGGTCGGCGGTGCTCGTGCTCATGACCCCCGTTGGTACCCCGCCGCCGCCTTTCCCACGCCTGGCGGCCCGGCGACGCGCCCGATTCCGATCAGCCGCCTGCTGTAATCGACCGACCTCGTTCGGTAGAGTACGGGCGTTGATCGCCGGCGCTGCCCGGTGGTCGGAGGGGTCCCGGGATGACTCGACGCGGCGGACGGCTGACGCGGGTGGTGCTGCGCCTCGGCCTGCTGCTCGGCGGGGTCGCGGCCGTCTGGGGCGCCCACGAGGTCGCCACCGGCACCGCCGCGCACGCCGCCGAACGCCCGCCCGCCGCCCCGCTCACCGCCGTCGTCGACCTGCTCACCGACACGCTGGGCCCCGTCCTCGGCGCGGTGACGCCGCCCTCCGACGACGCCACGGCCGCGCCGCTGCCCGCGGCCGGCGGCCGTCCCGTTCCCGGCGACCGCGCCGACGCACCACCGGACCAGCGGGTCGGCACCCGGCCCGAGCGCCCCCGACCCGGTCCCGCCACTCGGCCCGGGTCGGCCCCGGACGGCGGGTGGGGACCGGCCGACCGGCGGCCGACCCCGGGCGCCCGCCCGGACGGCCGGCGGTCCGGCGCGACCCGCGACGACCCGCGGCGACCGGCCGACCCGCGGCGCGCCCCGAGCGGGCGGGACCGGCGGGCGGGTGCCGGCGGCGGGCTCGACGCGGCCGTGGCCCCGATCCGCGCCCGGGGGCTCGACCCGGTGACCGAAGCGCTCCGGCCGGTCACCGACCCGCTGCGCGACGCGGTGCTCGCCCCCGTCGCCGGCGCGTTCCGACCGGTCACCGACCCGCTGCGGGACGGGGTGCTCGCCCCGGTGGCCGGCGTGCTCGCCCCGGTCACCAAGCCGCTCGCCCCGATCCTCTCCCCCGTGTGGCGCGCCCTGGAGCCGGTGTGCCGGCCGTTGGATCCGATCCTGGCACCGCTCACCCCGGTGACCGATCTGCTGGATCCGCCCACCGGTCCGGTGACCACACCGCCACCCGCCACCACCCCGCCCGACACGTCGCCGCCCTCCGCCGGCGGACCCGCCGATCGGCCGGCCCCGCACCGGCCCGCCGCGACCCCGAGGGTTCCGGCCGACGCCACCGAGCACGCCACCGAGTACGCCACCGACCACGCCGCCGGGCGCGATGCGCGCCCGGCCACCACCAGCGGCCCGTCGGACGCCACCGCTGTCGGGCGGCCCGACGACGGCGGTTCCGGACAGTCCTCCCGGCCGCGCCCGTTCCGGTCGGAGCTGGACCGGGTCCCGGCCGTGCCGGCCCCGGCGGGCAGCAGCGGAGCGGCCGGATCGTCGGGCACCGGCCACGGTTGGGCTTCCGTCGTCGGCGCCACCCCCTGGGCCCCGCCGGCCCTCGCTGGCCAGGGCAGCAGCCCGACCGACGGCCCGCCGCCGGCGTCGCGCTCGCCCCGCCCGGGCACCCGGCCCGCCTGACCGGCCCGCGGTAGCGGCCGCCGCCGCGTACCGCACCCGGTTTCCTCCCCGCGACAGCTGCACGGCCGCTCACGGCCGGCGCCGGCCGGCGACGACTCCCGGCGCCCTCCCACTTACGCCATCACCCTGGTTACCAGGAGTCTTCATGAGCACAGGCACACCCGTCGTCCGGGCCCGCTGGTGCGACATCGGCCGCATCGCCGATCTCGTCGCCGAGGCCCTCTCCCCCACCGCACTGGCGTCGTGGCTCGTTCCCGACACGCAACGCCGCACCGCCGTACTGGCCGCCGTGGCCCGAATCTGGACCGAACACGCGATGCTCTTCGGCGACGCGTTCCTGCTCGGGGACGGCAGGGCGGCGACCGTGTGGTTCCACCGCTACCGGCCGATCCCGTCGCCGAACCGGTACGCCGATCGCCTCGCCGCGGCCGCGGGCCCGGACGAGGAGAACTTCCTGCGGCTCGACGAGGCGCTCGCCGTCCGGCGACCGGCGGAGGCACACAACCACCTCGCGTTGCTGGCCGCGCCCGGCCCGGCGGCGGCCCGCCGGGCCGCCGCCGTGCTCGTCGGGGCGCAGCGGTGGATGGACACGCTGAGCCTGCCGACGTACGCGGAGGTGTTCACCGAGACCGACCGGGACCTGTTCCGGCGGCACGGGTACGCCGACCGGGAGGCCATCGCGGGACCGGGCGACACCACCACCCACCCGATGTGGCGGCTCTCGCCGCTCTGGGGCAGCCGGTCCGGCGACAACGGCCGCTGGCCGGCGCGCCGGATCACCAGGACCCGCAACGGCCGGGCCACCGGGTGGGCGCTTCGTTGAGCGGGATCCGGGCCGGGGCGGTCGGCCGCCCCGGCCCGGGTCGGTTCAGCGCAGCGGCGGGTTGGCGTACCGCACCAGTTCGAGGGCCTGCTCGTCGAACCAGGCGCCGGCGGCCGGGTCGGCGATGCCGCCACGCGCCGGGTCCCGCCCGGTGCCGGTGCCCCGGTCGCACTGCCCGTCGGACTGACCGGGCGTCTTCACCCAGAGGAACGCGTCGGCGAGCGGGTCACCGGTGGCCGTGGTGGGACGGAGGCCCAGCCCCCGGTCCGGCGGGTTGCACCAGGTCTGCGGGTCCGGCCAGCTCACCCCGGCCGGCGCGGTCCACGGCCCCTGCCCGTTGCGGCTGGTGTCCACCACGAAATGGGCGAGCCGGTCGGCCGGCACGTCGCCGATGTTCTCGGCGTACCAGGCGTCGGTGCGGACCCAGGTGCTGAAGTCGGCCGGATCGGCCGGCGAGTACTGGCTGGCGCACCACTCGAAGTGGCCGCGGGCCCACTCGGGACCCGCCGTGCCGTAGTGCACGCACTTGGAGATCCAGTTGCCGTACTTGAGCTGGCGCTCGGTGGTCTCGTAGTTGGAGACGTTGAGGAAGAAGCCGTCGGCCCGGCCGACGCCGGCCTTGACCAGCCGGTCGGCGGCGTCGCCGACGCCGAGCCAGGCGCTGTGCGTGCCGTCGAGGTAGACGCTGGTGCGGGGCAGCGCGGTGAGCTTGTCGACGGCGTAGTTGAGCATGGCGAACCGGTCGGCGGCGGCCGTCGCCGGGTCCGCCTCGGCCGGGCGGCACCAGTCCTGGCTGCCGTTGATCGTGGTGTACCAGGGGATGATGCCCAGGCCGTCCGGCTCCAGCATGACGGCCACCTCGTGGCCGCCGATGCCCCGGGCGAAGGCGTCGATCCACTGTTCGTACCCGGTCACGGAGGTGGCGCCGCCGGCCGAGTACTGGGCGCAGTCGCGGAACGGGATGTTGTAGGCCACGAGCACGGGCACGGTCCGCTTGCCGGCCGCCCGGTGCACCCCGGCGTTGACCGTCCGGGTGACCGTCGCGGCGGAGCCGCCGGTCACCCACACCGCCTGGGGCGTACGGATCATGGCGCGCAGTCCGGCGGCCTGCCGGTGGTGCCCGGCGGCGGTCAGCTCGGCGATCTGCGCCACCGCGCCGTGGTCCGGTCGGGGGGTGTAGAACCGCACGCCGTCGCGGATGTCCGCGCCGGCCGGCGCGGGCGAGAAGGGCACTGCCGCGGCGAGGGTCGCGGCGACGGCGGCGACGCCGGTCAGGGCGCGCCGCCGGAGGGGAGTCAGGGCCACGTCATTGCTCCGGAAGGGACGGGGGAACGGGCGATGGGAGCGTTCCCGCAGCTCGTCAGAGCCTGCCCGGAGCAACCGCGGCTGTCAATGTCCCGGGCCGGTCGACGCGATCCCGCCACCCGAAAGAACGCCGGAGGCCGGTGCCGTCGTCGCAGCTCCGCTAGCCTGCGAGCCGGGCAGGGACACGATTCGGCCGAGCAGTCGGAGGGTATCGGGTGCGGATGCTTCAGACCGGTGACAACGACGACGCTGACGGCTCCGCGACCCCCACGCCGGGGCGGAGGCGTCGACGGCACCGCCTGCTGGCCGTCCTGGCGGTGTTCGCGCTGCTGGCCGGCTCGGGCCTGGTGGCCGGCGGCTACTACTTCGACAGCGTGCCGACCCCTACCGACCTCAAGCTGCCGGAGTCGACCACCGTCTACTACGCGGACGGGCGCACGCCGATGGCGAAGCTGGGCGCGGAGAACCGCACCATCGTCCCCTACGACCAGATGAACGACTCGGCCAAGCAGGCCATCGTGGCGGCCGAGGACCGCACCTTCTGGACCAACAAGGGCGTGGATTTCAAGGGCGTGCTCCGGGCGGCCTGGGCGAACGTCACCGGCGGGCAGCGGCAGGGCGCCTCCACCCTCACCCAGCAGTACGCGCGGGTCGCCGCCGACCTGCGCGGGGTGACCTACTCGCGGAAGCTGCGCGAGGCGGTGGTCGCCTGGAAGCTGGACGACACCTACAGCAAGGAGGAGATCCTCGGCTTCTACCTGAACACCGTCCCGTTCGGGCGGGGCGCGTACGGGATCGAGGCGGCCGCGCAGGCCTTCTTCGGCAAGACGGTGCGCCGGGACGCCCCGCCGCAGCAGCAGCTCACCCAGGCCGAGGCGATGGTGCTCTGCGCGATGGTGAAGCAGCCGGAGGCGGACCCGGCCGACCCCGAGGGCTCCCCCGGCTACGACCCCCGGCGCAACGCCACGGCCAAGCAGAACTCGATCGACCGCTGGAACTACATCCGCGACGGCATGGTGAAGCTCGGCTACCTCACCTCGGAGCAGGCGGCGAACCTGGCGTACCCGGACTCGGTGCGGCCGATCGACCCGAATGCGGGCCGCTCGGGCCTGGACCGGCCGACCGGCCTGGTGGTCAACCACGTGCTCAGCGAACTGCGGGAGACCGAGCAGTTCCGCGGCAAGCCGGACGAGGTGATCCGCGACGGCGGCTACAAGATCGTCACCACGATCGACAAGCGGGTGCAGGACGCGGCGGAGGCGGCCGCCGACATCCGCCGGGACACCGCACCGGAGGCGGTCCGCGGCCAGCCGAAGAACTGGCAGGCCGCGCTGGTCGCGGTGGAACCCGGCACCGGCCGGGTGCTCGGCTACTACGGCGGCAGCAGCGGTTCCGGCGCCGACTACGCCGGCTGGTACCGCGACGAGAACGGTCAGGCCCGCGGGTTCGGCCAGCACCCGCCGGGCTCGTCGTTCAAGGTGTACGACCTGGCCGCCGCCGTCGAGAACGACATCTCGGTGAAGCAGCGGTTCGACTCGCCGGACACCAAGGAGTTCCCCGGGTCGGGGCGGACCAAGGGCAGCCCGGCCGGCCCGATCCGCAACGCCGAGCACGCGCCCTGCCAGCCGAACTGCGCGCTCTGGGAGGCGACCGTCGCCTCGCTGAACGTCACCTACTTCGAGCTGACCGAGAAGCTCGGCACCGCCAAGGTGATCGACATGGCGAAGCGGGCGGGGGTCGAGTCGATGTGGGAGACCGTCAAGGGCAACCCGCAACCCCAGCGGGTCGACCTGCGGGACGGGTCCGCCGACGAGGTGGCCCGGCGGTTCTCCACCGAGGTCGGCATCGGCCAGTACGGCATCAGCGTCCAGGACCACGCCAACGGGATGGCCACGTTCGCGGCCGGCGGCAAGCGTGCCGAGGCGCACTTCGTCCGCTCGGTGACCAAGGGCGACGAGAAGGTCTGGAGCGAGCAGCTCAAGCAGACCGACCTCGGCCTCGACCAGGAGGCGATCAACCAGCTCGACTGGACGCTGCGCCGGGTCAAGGCGGCCAAGCTGGACAACGACTGGGACTCCGCCGGCAAGACCGGCACCTGGCAGGCCGGGCAGAGCACCACCCAGAACGTGCACACGTGGATGGTCGGCTGGACCGGGGCGCTCGCCTCCGCCGTCTGGCTGGGCACCACCGACGGCAAGCCACTCAAGACGAAGGACGGCAGCTACGAGGTCTACGGCTCCACCGGGCCGGGACCGATCTGGCGGCAGTTCATGGCGGACGCCACCGCGGCGTTGAAGCTCGACCCGGACAAGTACCGGTTCGCCGAGCCCGCGTTCCCGGACGACGCCCCGGAGACCACCGCGCCGACGACGCCACCGGTGACCTCCTCGCCCACCCCGTCGGCGCCGCCGACGCCGAGCCCGACCCCGTCGCGCCCCAGCCCCACCCCGAGCGAGCGGCCGACCTCGCGGCCGACCATCTCACCCTCGCTCAGCCCGCTGCCCAGCCTGTCGCCGTCGAAGACCCGGCGACCCCGGTGAGCGCCGGACCGCCGCCGGCGGTGGGATGATCGACGGCATGGTCAACTCAACGGTGGACCCGATCCGGTCGGCCTGGGCCGCGCTCGGCGGGCACCCGGCCGACGCCGCAGCGGTGCGGCCGGCCGGTCCCGCCGGGGTGCTGCCGGCCCGGCTGCCGGTCACCGACCTGGCCGTGGCCTGCGTCGCCGCCGCCGGACTGGCCGCGCTGGAGCTGGCCCGGGCCCGCGGGGCCGGGACGGACGGCCCGCTGACCGTGGACAGCCGCGCCGTCGCGGTCTCCTTCACCAGCGAACGGCACCTGCGGGTGGACGGGCAGGGGTTCAGCGGCTTCGCCCCGCTGTCCCGGTACTGGCCGACCGCCGACGGCTGGGTGCGTACCCATGCCAACTACCCGCACCACCGGCGGCGGCTGCTGGCCGCGCTCGACCTCGACCCGGCGCGCCCCGACGACGAGGCGCTGGTGGCGGCGGTGGGCGAGCGGGTCGGCGCCCACCCGGCCATCGAGGTCGAGGAGCGGGTCACCGCGGCCGACGGGCTCGCCGTCGCCGCCCGCACGCCGGAGGAGTGGGACGCCCATCCGCAGGCCGCGGCGGTCGCGGCGGAACCCCTGGTCCGGCTGCGGGCCGAGGCTCCAACGGCGGCCCGCGCCGCGCCGGCCGCGCCGCCCGGGCTCCCCGCCGCCGGGGTACGCGTGCTCGACCTGACCCGGGTGATCGCCGGCCCGGTGGCCACCCGGTTCCTCGCCCTGCTCGGCGCCGACGTGCTGCGCGTCGACTCCCCCGGGCTGCCGGAGCTGGAACCACAGCACCTGGACACCGACGCCGGCAAGCGCTCCACCCTGCTCGACCTGGGCCGGGCCGCCGACCGGGCCCGGTTCGCGGCGCTGCTCGCCGACGCCGACGTGGTGGTCACCGGCTACCGGCCGGGGGCGCTGGACCGATGGGGTCTCTCCCCCGAGGCGCTGCGCCGGCACCGCCCCGACCTGGTGGTGGCGCGGCTGTCCGCCTGGGGCGGCACCGGCCCGTGGGCCGGGCGGCGCGGCTTCGACAGCCTGGTGCAGGCCGCCACCGGCATCGCCGAGGTCGAGCGGCGGCCGGACGGCACGCCGGGGGTGCTGCCCGCCCAGGCGCTCGACCACGGCGCCGGCTACCTGCTCGCCGCGGCAGTGCTCCGGGCGCTGGCGCGGCGCGCCCACGAGGGGGGCGCCTGGACGGCCGAGCTGTCGCTGGCGCGTATCGCCCGGTGGCTGCGGCACGAACTGCCCGCCGCGCCGGCCCCGGCCGGCACCCCGCCCGACCCCGACCCCTGGTGCGCCGAACGGGACGCCCCCGCGGGCCGCCTCCGCTACGCGCTGCCGCCGGTCACCCTGCCCGGCGGTCCGCGTACCTGGGCGAGCCCGCCGACGCGCTGGGGCGGCGACGCGGCCGCCTGGTTGGCCCGCTGAGCCGGATCGAGGAGGGACCGATGGCGCAGGAACCGCCGGAGCTGGTGGTGCCCGACGCGGACGCCTGGCGGGACTGGCTGGCCGCGCACCACGACGAGCCGGCCGGTGTGTGGCTGGTGCTGGCCAAGCGGGGCGCGGCCTCGCCCACCAGCCTGACCTATGACCAGGCCTTGGACGAGGCGCTGTGCCACGGCTGGATCGACGGCCAGGTGCGGCGCCGGGACGAGGCCACCTACCGGCAGCGCTTCACCCCGCGCCGGGCGCGCAGCCCCTGGTCGGCGCGGAACGTCGGGATCGTCGCCCGGCTGGTCGACGAGGGACGGATGCGACCGCCCGGGCTCGCCGAGGTGGAGCGCGCCCGCGCCGACGGCCGCTGGGACGCCGCGTACGCCGGGCAGGCCGCCGCGGACGTGCCGGCGGACCTGGCGGCGGCGCTCGCCGGGAACCCCCGCGCCCGGGCGGTGTTCGAGGTGCTCACCGCGCAGAACCGGTACGCGGTCATCTACCGGCTCGGCACCGCCAAGCGGGCGGAGACCCGGGCGCGGCGGCTCGCCGAGTTCGTCGACATGCTCGCCCGGGGCGAGACCCCGCACCCGCAGAAGCGCCGGCCGGCCGCGCTGGACTGAGCCCGCCGGTCAGCCGGCGAGCACGAGCCTGGCCAGCTCGGTGTCGAGGGTGGCCGCGTCCACGCCGCCCGGCCAGCCGCGCAGCAGCGCGCCGCCCTTGGCGATCACCACCACGGCCGGGGGCTCGCGGACCGCGTACGACCGCCAGATCGCGCCGTCGGCGTCGAGCACGACCGGGTACTCGACCCGGTGCTCCCGCAGGTAGCGCTGGACGTCGTCGGGCTTGTCCTCGGTGGCCACCCCGACGAGGACGACCTCGTCGGAGTGGCGGCGAGCCAGCTCGCCCAGGGCCGCCTGCCGGTCGGCGCAGAGCGTGCACCAGGAGGTGAAGAAGACCAGCACGACCGGGCGGTCGGCCCACAGCTCGGCGAGGGCGACCGGGCTGCCGTCGGTGAGCGCGCCGGTGACGGCCGGCGCGCCGGGCGCCCCGGACGGCGCCGGGCGCAGCGCGAGACCCGCCGGCGCGGGTCCCGGGAGCGCCGCGGCCCCACCGGCGACCGGCGCCGGCGGGGTGGGCGCCTCGTCGCCGCCGGAGCAGGCGGTCGCGGCGAGCGCCGCCGCCAGCGCGACGGCGGCGAGCCGGACGGCGTACCCCCGGGTCATGACGGCACCACCGCGACCAGCGCCGGCCCTTCACTGTCGTTCGGGGTCAGGTCGACCGGCGGCTGGCCGTCCACCACCAGCCGGTACGCGTCCCGCGCGGCCAGGTCGACCGGCACGGCGAACTCGCAGTACGTCGGCACGCGCGTCACCTCCAGGTCCTCGGCGAACGTCGCCACCGACCGGCCCGGGGACAGCGCCCCCTCGGCGAGCGTCCGGCCGGCGGCGTCGACCACCTGGAACGGCGAACGGTTGTGGAAGTGGGTGTAGGGGCCGGTGCCGGCGCACTCGACGCCCGCCGGCCGGATGTTGATGTCCCGGACGAGCACCCGCACGGTCACCGCCCTCCGGGCCTCCTCGGCGTCACCGCACCCGGTGAGCGCGCCGGTGAGCAGCGACGGCAGCACGAGCGCTGCGAGCAGGCGCCGCATCTGTCCTCCTGGTCGTTCGGGGGCGGTGCCCGGGGCGGTGCGGCACGCGGTCCGCACCGCCCCGGGTGCGGTCAGCCGAGCAGCGCGCGGGGCCGTTCGACCCGGCACTGGCTGGTCACGGTCTTGCTCGGGTCGCTCTCCGAGGTGGCGGTGAGCGTGACCAGGGTGGTCGCGGTCGCGCCGGAGCCGGCGCCGACCGAGACGGCGACGGGGGTGCGGGCCCCGAACTCGGCCGTGGCCAGCTCGTTGGGCAGCTCCACCCGCCAGCCCCGGCCACCGACGCTCGCCGAGAGCCGGTAGACGTCGGACTTCAGGTACGCCCCGGCGTCCTCCGGGTGCGGCTGCCCGCCGGCCACGTACGTCCCGGTGTTGGTCAGGTCGAACGTGCAGGTTGCGCCCTTGCCGGTGGGCTTGCCCCGGGTCTCCAGGTGGCCCTTGGACAGCGCCACCCCGTGCGCGCTCGGCCCGGCGCCGTCCAGCGACCGGACGGCCACCGTGTACGCCAGCACCCCGTCGCCGTCGCGACGCAGGTTGAGCACGTAGAAGTGCAGCCGGTTGGCCTCGTCCACGTACTCGTACTCGCTGCCGGAGTTGGCCCCGGCGTGGAACAGCGCGTCGGACAGCTGCCGGTAGTCGCCCATGGTGATCTTCTGCGGGGTGCCGTTCGGCTGGTAGAAGTCGACCATGTCGATGTCCTGCGGGTTGGCGTCGACCACCCACACGAACGGCGCGCTGTCGGTGTTCTTGGTCTTGCTGATCAGCACGCCGTTGTCCGGGGTGAACGAGTCCGCGCCCATCCGGTCGACGACCTCGACCGTGTAGTTGTTGTACCGGCCGCCGTCGCAGAGCGGGTCGGTGGTGACGCTGCACGCCGGCGCGCGGTCGGTGTTCATCGCGATGTTGACGCCGGTCAGCCCGCCGGGACCGGCGTCCACGGCCCGGGCGGTCACGTCGGCGACCACCATCCCGGAGGCGCCCAGCCCCTCCCGGGACAGCCGCAGCACGTGCTCCTCACCGAGCAGCCCGATCTTCAGCTTGTCCCGCAGGGTGTGCAGCGAGCCCATCGAGCCGCCGTTGACCGGCGGGATCTGCCAGCGGGTGTGCGGCCCGCCCGGCCCGTTGAACGACCCGCGCGACATCATGCTCCAGATGCCGGTGTACGCCCGGCGCAACGGCGTGCCGTACGGGTTGTTGTAGTTGTCCCCGATGCTCAGCAGGTGGCTCAGCTCGTGGGCGTACACGCCCATGCCGGAGCTCTCCGCCTGGGTGGACGAGCCGCCGCCGGCGTTCGGCCAGATGGTGGCGGCCGCCTTCCACGAGGTCCACTCGACGTACCGGGTCTTCGCATAGTTGGGCAGGGTGGGGTCCGGCGGGCCCCACGCGTCCGGCACGTCCTCCTTGGTCTGGAACATCATCTGGCCGAACTCCTGCCAGGTCGACGACTCGTCCTGGCCGGCCGAGAGGATGAAGACCAGCTCGAAGCTGTCGGCCACCGCATCGCCGACCGCCGCGCGCCAGGCGCCGAGCCCGTCGGTGCGGATGTTCTTGGCGCACGCCTCCCCGGTCGGGCAGGCGCCGGGGTTGAAGCCGTTGTCGATGCCGTACTGGTAGGACTTCGCCGGCATCTCGTACGGGCCGAAGCCGCTGAGGTCCACCCCGTACCGGCCGTTGGAATCCTGCATCCAGTACTCGTGCAGGGTGTGTCCCCGGTTGAGGTCTCCCGGCTTGTTGAGGAAGTCGGTGTAGAACCCCGCGACCTGGTTGCGGGGCACGTTAGCGGCGGTCGCCTGCGGGTTGCCGAAGACCGTCGAGCCGGCCGGCTGGGTGATGACGAACGGCTGGTCCACATAGTCCAGGGTGACCAGGGCGATCTTGAAGTTGCGGACCGAGCCGCGCACCGTCGGGTCGGCCCAGTTCCGGCCCGGCACCTGCCGGTAGTCGTCCCAGGTCATCGTGTCCGGGTTCTGCCAGTGCTGGGGGTCGAGCGGCTGGAACGGGGCGGGCCCGGCCGGCGGGCCGTTGGGTGCGGCGGAGGCCGGCCCGGCGGAGCCGGTCGCGACCAGGACGGTCGTGACGGCGGCGGCCAGCACCGAGCGCCACAACGCACGCCTGGTGAGCAGAAGGCGCATCAAGGTCACCTCTCAGGTCCGGGCGGAGGGAGCGGGGTGATCAGAGGGCGCTCACCCGTCCGCATTGATCACGCCCGATCCCGACCCTAGGAGCCGGCCGGCGCGGCGGTCACCGTGCAGATGTCGGCAGGTGGACCGGCGACTTCCGACAGGTGCAGGACGGTCACGCCGCGGGCACCGGCCCGACGTCGGCCCGCTCGGCCCGCCGCAGGTCCTGGCACAGCCGCTCCTCCAGGTCGGGCGGCAGCGCGCCGCGGGGCGGCCGGCACGGGCCGCCGTACCGGCCGACCAGCCCCATGGCCAGCTTCACCGCCTGCACCCCCTCGGTCCGGGCGCCCCAGCCGAGCAGGGGGTGCAGCCGGGCGTAGAGCGGCAGCGCGGCGGCCAGGTCGCGGGCCGCGCAGAGCCGGTGCAGGCGCAGGCAGAGCCGGGGCAGGGCGTTGGGGCAGCGCGCGAGCCACCCGGTCGCGCCGCACACGGTCAGCTCCAGCAGCACGTCGTCGGCGCCGGCCAGCACGTCCAGGTGCGGGCAGAGGTCGCGGATCCGGTGCAGCCGGCGGACGTCGTCCTCCCGCACCGCCACCACACCGTCGGTCTCGGCGACCCGGGCCAGCAGGTCCGGCGTGAGGTCCATCGTGGCCTCGGCCGGATCGCGGCAGACCACCAGCGGCAGCCCGACGGCGGCCACCTCCCGGTAGTGGGCCACCACCTCGGCGGGGCCGCCGGGGTAGCCGACCGGTGGCGGGGCGAGCACCGCCTGCGCCCCGGCGGCCCGCGCCTGCTCGGCCCAGTGGCACGCCTGCCGGCTGCCGTACCCCCCGACGGCCGGCAACACGGCGCAGCCCGGCGGCGCCGCCTCCACGGCGGCGCGGACCACGTCGGCGCGCTCCCCCTCGGACAGGGCCGGGTACTCCCCCAGCGGGCCGCACGGGGTCACGCCCCGGCAGCCGGAGTCGCCGAGCCAGCGCACGTGCTCCTGGAGCCGGTCGTAGTCGACGGAGAGGTCGTTCCGGAACGGCGTGGGGACGGCGACGACGACGCCCTGCCAGGGCCTGGTTGCGGCCACGACGGTGTTCCCTTCTCGGCGGACCCGGCCCCGCACACGTTAGGGGCGTGCCGGCCGGCGGTCTTCCGACAGATGCCGGAACCCCGCCGCGCCGGGAGGTACGGCTGTCGCGGGGTATTGCGCGTCCGCCCAACATCATCGGAAGGTAGGCCGAGGGTCCTACCAGCACACGTCCGGCCCGCGCCGTGCGGAGACCCCGCCGGGACCCGGGCCGGTCCGGGGGAAGCGCATGCGCATGGAGTTGCAACGCATCGTCGACCGGGTCGCGGCGCGGGTGAAGCGTCCGGCACTCATCGAGGACCGGCGCCAGCGCGTCGTCGTCTACAGCGAACACACCGGGGTCATCGACGGGGTGCGCCGCAGCTCGATCCTGCGCCGGCACACCACGCCCGAGGTGATCGCCTGGGCGCGGGAGATCGGCATCATGGAGGCCCGGCAGCCCGTGCGTACCCCGGCCTGCCCCGACCTGGACCTGCTCCCGCGGGTCTGCGTGCCGATCCGGCACCAGGACCTGCTGCTGGGCTTCGTCTGGTTCATCGACGCGGTGGACGGGATGACCGACGAGGACATTTCCGTGGTGACCGAGGCGATGCCGGACCTGTCGCTGGCTCTCTACCGGGAGAACCTGCTCGGCGAGCTGACCTCGCAGCGGGAGGCGGAAGCGACCCGGACGCTCCTGGTCGAGTCCCCGGAGTCCCGGCGCGAGGCCGTCCGGTCGCTGCTGACCGACGGTGTGGTGGCCCGCGACGGGCAGGTCACCGCGCTGGTCGCGCAGCTCGCGGTGACCCGGGACGAGGTGCTCGACGACGCGGCGCGGATCGCCTTGGAGCACGCGCTGGTCGCCACCCGGCAGTGGGTGGGGTCGCGCGAGACCCTGCACCTGGTCCGGCACGATCACGGGGTGCTGCTGCTCTGCGGCGGGCGGGCCACCGGCCGGGTGGCGGCGGAGGACGCGGCCGCGCACCTCGACCAGGCCCTGCGGGCGGCGACCCGGGGGCTGGCGTCGGTGAGCCGTACCGTGCTCGGGGTCGGGGACGGCCGGCCCCGGCTGTACGACAGCGTGCTGTCCTACCAGGAGGCGTTCCAGGCGGCCCGGGTGGGCGTGCAACTGCCCGTCCTCGGCCCGGTGGTGCCCTGGGCCGATTTGGGCATCTACCGGCTGCTGTCCGGGGTGGACGCCGGGCACCTGGACGTCGCGCGGGTGCACCCGGGGCTGGGCCGGCTACTCGGCGACGAGGCACACCAGGTGCTGCTGGAGACCCTGGAGGCCTACCTGGACCTGGCTGGCAACGCCCACGCCACCGCGGAACGGCTGCGGCTGCACCGGACGACGCTGTACTACCGGCTGCAGCGGGTCGAACTGCTCGCCGGCACCGACCTCAAGGACGGCAACGAACGGCTCTGCCTGCACCTGGCGCTGAAGCTGGGCCGGCTCACCGGCCGCTACCAGCCGGACCGGTAGCCGGGGCGGGGCCCCGATGCCCCGCCCCGGTGTCTCCTACAGGCCGGCGGCCACCGCCGCGCCGCGGCCGCCGACGACCGGCAGGGTGATCCGGCTCCGGTCGAAGTGGACGGTGATGTGGGCCTGGTTCTGCTTGGCCCGGCTGCTGTAGCCGGAGTACGAACCGAGCAGGATCACGCCGATCTGGTGACCGGCGGCGAAGACGTAGTCCTCGGGGAGCAGGTTCAGGTCGACGGCGGTCTTCCGCCCGGGCACCAGCGGCGTCGACACCGACCGCGAGTCGAGGTTGAGGCCGTCGATGATCCCCTTGGTGACCAGCTCCTGCGGGTTGGTGGCGACGGTCTTCTCCGTCTTCCGGTAGCAGGCGTTCTCGGCGAAGCCGCCCCAGGTCGCCGTCGCGCCCCAGCAATCCTCCTCGGTGAGCGTCCGGATGCCGTCGCCGCTGGTGCTGAACCGGGGCCGGGTGCCGTAGTCGACGAGGAGTCCGGCGAAGCTGGTGTCCTCGCCGTCGACGGTGGCGTTGATCTTCACGACCGGGGTGCCGGAGACGTGCAGCGGCGCCGTCAGCGGCGCGGAGAGGAACACCAGACGGTTGTCCGTGTTGGCCGCCGGGTCCGACGGGTGGCGGATGGCGTTGGCGGCGGTCATGGTGGGGGTGTCCTGGAAGGTCGCCGACGCGTTGCCGGGGCCGGAGCGGACGGCGAGCCCGCCGACGTTCCCGGCCGCCGGCGCCCGGAGGAACACCTGGGTCGGCCGGGCACCCGGCAGCGGCCAGGTACGGGCGGTCTCCCAGACGTCGGGCGCCCGCTCGATGTCGACGGCCGGCTCCCGCATGATCCCGTTGTCGAGGCCCTGGAGCCAGTAGTCGAACCAGCGGTGCAGGGTGTCCACCCAGGCGCCCCGCCGGAAGTCGAACGGGTCGACGTGGCCGGTGCCGGTCAGCCAGAGCTTGCGGGGCACGCCCTGCTCGCCCAGCGCGGCCCACCACCTGCTGAAGTGGTCCGGGCGGACGTTGTCGTCGTTGATGCCGTGCACCACGAAGACACTGGCCCGGACCCGGTCGGCGTGCGGCACGTAGTCCCGCTCCGCCCAGAAGTCGTTGTAGTCACCGGTGACGTCGTCGCCGCCCTCCCCGAGGGCGGTCCGCACCGGCGCGCAGTACGCCCGGCGGGCCGGGTTGGTGACCGTGTTCGCGAGGCTGCCGGAGTAGTTGTTCGCCCGGGTGACGAGGCCGTTGCTCCGCGAGTAGTCGTACCAGCTGGAGATGGCCGAGATCGGCACGATCGTGGTCAGCCCGCGCACCCCGGCGGCCGCGGCGGCGTTGGCCAGCGTCCCGTCGTACGACTTGCCGATCATGCCGGTCCGGCCGTTGTGCCAGTCCGCCACGACCTTGCGGCCGGCGGCGTCGACGCCGGGCCGGCGCCCGTTGAGCCAGTCGATGGCCGTCGGCGCGCTGATGTTGTCGGCCCGGCCGCCGGTGACCGGGCAGCCGGTCGAGTTGTTGGTGCCGATCATGTCGAGCAGGACCACCGCGTAACCGCGCGGCACGAAGTAGTTGTCGTAGAACAGCGGCCAGGTGTCGTTCAGCCCGTCGCCGTCGACGTCGGCCTTGCACTCGCCCTCGTTGCCCCGGCAGACCGTCGAGTAGTACGGGCTGGCATCCATGACCACCGGCACCTTGAGCCCGTTCTCGCTGGCCCGGGGCCGGATGATGTCCATGGCCACGATGTCGCGGGCGCCGTCGCCGTCGGTGTCCACGTCCGAGGTGACGAAGATCCGTTCCCGGACCGCGTCGGCGTAGCCGAACACCGGTTGGGTGACGCCACCCTCGATCACGAGCCGGGCGCGCTCGTCCGCGCCCGGCCCGGCCAGGGCGGCGGTCGCCGGCAGTCCGGTGACCGCGATCGCCAGGGCCACCACCGAGGCCCGCCAGGCATGTCTTCCGCTTCGCATCCGCGTGCTCCTCCTCCCCGCGCCGGCCGTCCACCAGGCGACGTACACAGGGGACACGCCGCCGCGACGGTCGACCCGAACCTACGGATCGACGGACGTCCAGGTCTTCGGACACCTGTGGAAGATGGTCGCCGCCGGCTCCTACGCCTGTCGCACGCCGTTGACCACGGCGCATAGCCACGGGTCAATGCGCGCCATCCGCACGGAGCGGCAATCGACTCATTTCCGACAGGCCGTCGTCCGGTGCCGGGAACATTCGGCCTGATCAGCGCCTATTGAAGATCATGGCTTCCTGAATTCCCGGCGACGGCGCGGCGACCGCGCGGCGTCGGTTGCCCGGGTCACCCATTGATCCCGGCCCGGGCCCGTGTGATTGTGCCCCCAGCGAGTCGCCGAACCCCGGCGGCTCACGACGGTCGATCTGTCGAACCGGGGCCACGCCGGCAGCCTCGGAGACCGACCGTCACCCCGCCTCGCCACACCGCGCCGCCCGTCCCCACCGGGCTCCGTGCGGCGCGCCTAGGAACAGGAGCGAACCCCCTTGAAGCTCTCACCTCGCCTCGTCGCGCTCTCCGGCGCGGCGGCGGCCGGTCTGATCGCCGCCGGCACCGCCGCGGCCGTGCAGGCCGCGCCGCCCGGCCCCGCCGCACCCGACGCCGCCCAGGCCCGCGCGATCGCCGCCGACTCGGCCCGCGCGCTGGTCGCCGGCCGGCCCGCCTACCTGCACGCCAGCTCGGACGACGCGTTCGTGCAGAAGACGGTCATCTCCTCCGAGGGCACCCAGTACGTGCCCTACGAGCGCACCTACAAGGGCCTGCCCGTGGTCGGCGGTGACTTCGTGCTGGCCACCGACACGGCCGGCAACCTGAAGTACGCCTCCGTCGCCCAGCAGCAGGCCATCGGCAGCCTCGCCACCACGCCGAAGCTGACCTCGGCCACCGCGGCGAAGACCGCGCGCGCCCAGCTCAAGACGGTCAGCACCGTCGAGGGCACCAACCTGGTCGTCTACACCCTCGGCGCCAAGCCGGCGCTGGCCTGGGAGACCACGGTGCGGGGCACCGACGCCGAGGGCCCGAGCCGGCTCACGGTCGACGTCGACGCCCTCACCGGCACGGTGCTGCGCACGCAGGAGCACGTCGTGCACGGCACCGGCACCGGGGCGTGGAACGGGCCCAGCCCGCTGACCTTGAACACCACGCAGTCGGGCGGCACCTACTCCATGAAGGACCCGACGGTCACCAACCTGAGCTGCCAGGACGCCGCCACGAACACGACGTTCAGCGGCTCCGACGACGTCTGGGGCAACGGCACCGCCACCAGCCGGGAGACCGGCTGCGTCGACGCGTTGTTCGCCGCGCAGACCGAGCACAAGATGCTCGCGCAGTGGCTGGGCCGCAACGGCGCCGACGGCAACGGCGGCTACTGGCCGATCCGGGTGGGCCTGAACGACCAGAACGCCTACTACGACGGCACCCAGGTCCAGATCGGCAAGAACACCTCGGGCCAGTGGATCGGCTCGCTCGACGTGGTGGCCCACGAGATCGGCCACGGCATCGACGACCACACCCCGGGCGGCATCTCCGGCGGCGGCACCCAGGAGTTCGTGGCCGACACCTTCGGCGCGTCCACCGAGTGGTTCGCCAACGAGCCGTCCAGCTACGACGCCCCCGACTTCCTGGTCGGCGAGAAGGTCAACCTGGTGGGCAGCGGCCCGATCCGCAACATGTACAACCCGTCGGCGCTGGGCGACCCCAACTGCTACTCCAGCAGCATCCCGGGCACCGAGGTGCACGCCGCCGCGGGCCCCGGCAACCACTGGTTCTACCTGCTGGCCAACGGCAGCAGCCCGACCAACGGCCAGCCGGCCAGCTCCACCTGCAACGGCAGCAGCGTCACCGGCCTGGGCATCCAGAAGGCCATGAAGATCATGTACAACGCCATGCTGCTGAAGACCTCGTCCTCGTCGTACCTGAAGTACCGGGTCTGGACGCTGCAGGCGGCGAAGAACCTCTACCCGACCAGCTGCACCGAGTTCAACGCGGTCAAGGCCGCCTGGACCGCGATCAGCGTGCCGGCGCAGACCGGTGAGGCCACCTGCACCGGCACCCCGACGCCGACCCCGACCACCACGACCACCCCGCCGTCGGGCAGCTGCACCGGCCAGAAGCTGGCCAACCCCGGCTTCGAGTCGGGCAACGTGAGCTGGAGCGCCAGCTCCGGCGTCATCACGAACGACGCCGCCCAGGCCGCGCACGGCGGCTCGTACAAGGCCTGGCTCGACGGCTACGGGTCGACGCACACCGACACCGTCACCCAGTCGGTGACGATCCCCGCCGGCTGCCGGGCGACGCTGAGCTTCTGGCTGCACATCGACAGCGCGGAGTCGACCACGACCACCGCCTACGACAAGCTGACCGTGAAGGCGGGCAGCACCACCCTGGCCACCTACTCCAACCTCAACAAGGCCACCGGCTACGTGCAGCGGTCCTTCGACGTCTCGTCGCTGGCCGGCACCACCGCCACCATCTCGTTCACCGGCGTGGAGGACAGCTCCCTGCAGACCTCCTTCGTCGTCGACGACACCTCGCTCACCCTGAGCTGACCACACCGGAGCGGCCGGCCGTCGTCCTCCCGACGGCCGGCCGCTTCGTCGTCTCCGCCGTGAGTCCCCGCCAATCCGGGGATGCGGTTTCCGCTCCGCGGTCAGGCCGGGCGGGCCGCGCGCGAACCCGCGGCGTCGTCGCGGCGGATCCGGGCCGCGACGCCCTCCATGGCCCGGCCGAAGCGCTCCATGTCCCGCGCGGACTGCTCGGGCAGGCCGCCGAGCCGCGCGGCGAGGGCGTCCACGTCAGCCCGGGCCGAGGCGCTGACCCGGGCGTCCAGCTCGGTGAGGGCCGCGTTCACGGCGGTCACGAGGTGCCCGCAGACGGTCTCCATGGGCTCCCCGGCCAGCGCCGGGTCGACGGTGACGGACTCCAGCCGGCCACCCTGGACGGCGACGGCACGGATCCGGCCGTCGGCCGCGCTGCCCTCGGCCCGGAGCAGCTCGGCCGGCGCGCCGTCGGCGTGCTCGGCGGCCCGGGACCGCATCGCGGAGAGCGCCTGTTGCGTCCTGGTCAGCAGCTCGTCGAGGCTCGCGGCCGCGGAGAACGAGTCGTTGGTCATATCCGCGCTTTCTTCACGTCTTTCCGAGCACCGTGACGATAGCAACCGGCCCCGACGTCGAACGCCCGGCCGGGAGGCCCGGCCGGGCGTTCGTGGCGCGGCGGACCGGCCCGCGTGCGACCGGGTCCGGTGGGGGCTCAGCGCAGGCGCAGCTTCTGGCCCGGGAAGATCAGGCCCGGGTCGTCGCCGACCACGCTCTTGTTGCGCTCGTAGAGGGCGTGCCAACCGCCGGCGACGTTCTTCGCGTCGGCGATCTCGGAGAGGGTGTCTCCGGCCCGCACCAGGTAGCTGCCGGCGGTCGGCGCGGTGCGCCGCTCGCTGCGGACGGCCGGCCGGTCGCCACGCGACGACCGCTCCGAGGTGGCCTTCTTCGTCGTGGCCTTCTTCGTCGTGGCCCTCTTCGTCGTGGCCTTCTTCGTCGTGGCCTTCCTCGCGCCCGAGTCGGTGGCCGAGTACTTCTTGGTCGAGCCGCCCTTCTTGCCGCAGACCGGCCAGGCGCCGATGCCCTGTCCGTCGAGGACCTTCTCGGCGATGGCGATCTGCTCGCCGCGGCTGGCCAGGTCGGCCCGGCTGGCGTACTTCTGGCCGCCGTAGCCGTTCCAGGTGCTCCGGGAGAACTGGAGCCCGCCGTAGTAGCCGTTGCCGGTGTTGATGTGCCAGTTGCCGCCGGACTCGCACTGGGCGACGGCGTCCCAGTTGACGCTGGCGGCGCTGGCCGGGGCGGCCGGGCCGAGAAGGGCGGCGGCGCCGGTGGCGGCGCCGACGACGAGCGCCCCGACGGCGGTGCGACGCTGCGCGGTCCGTCGATGACGGGCGACGTGTTCAGTTGCCATGTGGGTTTCCTCCACGCCGACGAGGTGAGCTGTCGGGTTCGGGCCGAGGAGCCCGGCCGCCGCAGGCGGCTTCACCCCGAGGTGTCGTGCACCGAGGAACGTGTGGGTCCCCCGCTCCCGCCCAAAGGTCCAGGTACCACCGGGCCGGCGGCGGGATTAGGCGTTGCCGGCCCGGGGTGTCCGCGATCGCGAACGGATTCGACGTTAGGAACGGTTTGCGACGAACGCCCACTTCTTGTGAAGTTGTTCACCCGGCTGGGCGACGGCACCGTCCCTCGGCTTGCGGAACCGTCGGATCTGTCGTAGCGGCCCGGCCGACGATGTGTTTTCGCAGCTCACAGCGGTGTTTCCGCGCTCCGGCCGAAGAGGACGACCCACCGGCGCCGGGTCCACCGTGGCAAGTGGCCACGGCGCGCGTCGCGGATCCCGGGGCGGTGGGTTCCCGGCCCGGCGGGCAACGCGGGAGGCTACCGTGAGCAGGTTCGCGCAAGATCGGCACGAGGCGGCGAGGCATGAGCGACCACGGACACGAGCTGGCCTTCGGCGGCTTCCTCACGCCGAGCGCCGGGCGGCCCGAGCAGGTGGTGGCGCGCGCCAAGCTCTGCGAGCAGGTCGGCCTGGACCTGGTGACCTTCCAGGACCACCCGTACCAGCCCGGTTTCCTGGACACCTGGACGCTGATGTCCTTCGTGGCCGCGGCCACCAGCCGCATCACGCTGGCCGGCAACGTGCTCAACCTGCCGCTGCGCCAGCCGGTGGTGCTGGCCCGCAGCGTGGCCAGCCTGGACCTGCTCACCGGTGGCCGGGTCGAGCTGGGGCTCGGCGCCGGCGCGTTCTGGGAGGCGATCGAGGCCGTCGGCGGTCGGCGGCTCTCCCCCGGCGCGGCGGTGGACGCCCTCGACGAGGCGATCCGGGTGATCCGCGAGGTCTGGGACACCGAGCGGCGCGGCATGGTCCGGGTCGATGGCGAGCACTACCGGGTGATCGGGGCGAAGCGCGGGCCGGCCCCGGCGCACCCGGTGCAGGTCTGGGTCGGCGCGTACAAGCCGCGGATGCTGCGGCTGGTCGGCCGCGCGGCGGACGGTTGGCTGCCGTCGCTGGCGTACCTGCCAGAGGGCCCGGCGGAGTTGCCGGCGCTGAACGCGCTGATCGACGAGGCCGCCGCGGAGGCCGGGCGGGAGCCGGGCGCGGTGCGCCGGTTGCTCAACGTCACCGGCACCTTCGCCCGGTCCTCCGGCGGCTTCCTGGACGGCCCGCCGGAGCAGTGGGTGGAGGAACTGGCCGGGCTCGCCCTGGACCACGGCGTCGCCACGTTCATCCTCGGCAGCGACGAGCCGCGGGCCGTCCAGCTCTTCGCCCAGGAGGTGGCGCCCGCGGTCCGCGAGCTGGTCGCCGCCGAACGCACCACGCCGGGCAGCCGCTCCCGCGCCGTGGAGGAGCAGCAGGCCGCCGTCGCGGCCGGCGGGTCGACCGCGCTCGCGGTCACTCCCACCCCCGATCCGGGGGTACGGCTGAGCGCGCGCCGGCTGTGGGACGAGTCCACCCGACCGGCGGCGCCACCCGCACCGGCCGGGCACCTCTACACGCCCCACGGGCAGGCCGCCGGTCAGCACCTGGTCGACGTGCACGACCACCTGCGCCAGGAGCTCGCACAGGTGCGTGACCTGCTGGAACAGGTCAAGCGCGGCGCGGTCGCCCCGGGCGCCGCCCGCGCCGTGCTGAACGAGATGACCATGCGGCAGAACAACTGGACGCTGGGGGCGTACTGCGCGGCGTACTGCACGGTGGTGACCCAGCACCACGGCCTGGAGGACAACTCGATCTTCCCGCACCTGCGCCGCGCCGACGCGGGGCTCGCGGCGGTGCTGGACCGCCTCGAGGAGGAGCACGTGGTGATCCACGGGGTGGTGGAGAACGTCGACCGGGCGCTGGTGGACCTGATCCGCGAGCCGGGCGACTTCACCGAGCTCCAGGCGGCGGTGGACCTGCTCACCGACACCCTGCTGTCGCACCTGTCGTACGAGGAGCGGGAGATCGTCGAGCCCCTCGCCCGGCACGGCTTCTACGCCGGCCAACTCTGAGGGGGAATATTCCCGGCGCCGGCGTGAGATAGCTGGCTTTTGTTTTCCTAAGTCAGCCGGGTAGCGTCGGCCCCATGACGGACTTCCTCGCGCGGCGCGACTCCTGGTCCACCGCCAACTGCTCGATCGCCGGCGCGCTCGACGTGGTCGGCAACCGCACCACGCTGCTCCTGCTGCGCGAGGCGTCGTTCGGCACCCGGCGCTTCGACGACTTCGCCCGCCGGGTCGGCGTCAGCGAGCCGGTGGCCGCCGCCCGGCTGAAGCAGCTCGTCGCCGACGGGCTGCTCGACCGGCGGCCCTACCGGGAGCCCGGGCAGCGCACCCGCGACGAGTACGTGCTCACCGCCAAGGGGCGGGACCTGCTGCCCGTGCTCGCCGCCCTGCGCGAGTGGGGCGACACGTACGCCGTCGAGGAGCCCTCGGTCCGGCTGGCCCACCACGACTGCGGCGCGGCGGTGCACGTGGCGCTGCGCTGCGCGGCCGGCCACGACGTGCCGGCCGACCAGGTGGACCTGCTGCCCGGGCCCGGCCTGCTGCCGTCCTGACGACCCACCCTTCGCACCCTCAGGAGCACGACATGAAGATCGCTGGAAGCACCGCCCTGGTCACCGGGGCCAACCGGGGCTTCGGCCGGCACCTGGCCGCCGAGCTGCTGGCCCGGGGCGCCACCGTCTACGCCGGCGCCCGCAACCCGGACACCGTCGACCTGCCGGGCGCCACCCCGGTGCGGCTCGACATCACCGACCCGGCCTCGGTGGCCGCCGCCGCAGAGCTGGCCGGCGACGTCACCCTGCTGGTCAACAACGCCGGCGTGAGCACCGGGGCCGACCTGCTCGACGGCGACCTGGCGCAGATCCGCCTGGAGCTGGAGACCCACTACCTCGGCACGCTGTCCGTGGTGCGGGCCTTCGCGCCGAGGATCGCGGCCAACGGCGGCGGGACCGTCCTGAACATCCTCTCCGCCCTGTCCTGGATCACGTTCCCGCAGGTGGGCGCCTACGGGGCGGCCAAGGCCGCCGAGTGGTCGATGACCAACGCGCTCCGCGCGCAGCTCGCCGACCGGGGCGTCCGCGTCGCCGGCCTGCACGTCGGCTACATGGACACCGAGATGACCGCGCGGGTGACCGCGCCGAAGTCCGACCCGGCCGAGATCGCCCGGCTCGCCGTCGACGGGATCGAGGCCGACCGGTACGAGATCATCGCCGACGAGACCTCCCGCCAGGTCCTCGCCGGCCTCTCCGGCGGCGTCGCCGCCCTCTACCCGGCCCTGCTGTGAGGCTGACCGCCCGCCGGCCGGGGCACGGAAGCCCGGGCCGGCGGGCGGCTCGGCCTACAGGTTCCGGGCGAGCCGGTCGGCGAGAATCCGGGTGAACCGGGCTGGGTCGGCCAGTTCCCCGCCCTCGGCGAGCAGCGCCATGCCGTACAGCAGCTCGGCGGTCTCGGTCAGCGCGGTGCTGTCGCCGCCCTGCTCGTGCGCCTTGCGCAGCCCGGTGACGAGGGCGTGGGTCGGGTTGAGCTCCAGGATCCGCTTGACCTGGGGCACCTCCTGCCCCATGGCCCGGTACATCTTCTCCAGCGTGGGCGTCATGTCGTGCGCGTCGCCCACCACACAGGCCGGGGAGGTGGTGAGCCGGGTGGAGAGCCGGACCTCCTTGACGCTGTCGGCGAGCGCGCCGCTCATCCAGGTGAGCAGGTCGGCGTACTCCTGCCGCTCGGCCTCGGCCCGCTCCCGCTCCTCGTCGGTCTCCAGGTCCACCTGGCCCTTGGCGACCGAGCGCAGGGTCTTCCCGTCGTACGCGCCGACCCGCTCGACCCACACCTCGTCGACCGCGTCGGTGAGGATCAGCACCTCGTAGCCCTTGGCGCGGAACGCCTCCAGGTGCGGGGAGTTCTCGATGGTGGCCCGGTTCTCGCCGGTGGCGTAGTAGATCTCGGTCTGGCCGTCCTTCATCCGCTCGACGTAGTCGCGCAGCGTGGTCAGCTCGGCCGGGTCGTGGGTGCTGGCCGCCCGGACCAGGTCCAGCAGCGCCTCGGTGTTGTCCGGGTCCTCCAGCAGGCCCTCCTTGACCACCGGGCCGAACTCGCTCCAGAAGGTGCGGTACGCCTCGGCGGAGAGGCCCTTGAGCGTGGCGAGGACCTTCTTGACCAGGCGGCGGCGCACGGCGCGGATCTGCCGGTCCTGCTGAAGGATCTCCCGGGAGATGTTCAGCGACAGGTCGTGCGCGTCCACCACGCCCTTGACGAAGCGCAGGTAGTTGGGCATGAGCGCGTCGCAGTCGTCCATGATGAACACGCGCTTGACGTAGAGCTGCACGCCCCGGCGGCCCTGCGGCGAGAAGAGGTCGAGCGGGGCGTGCGAGGGCAGGAAGAGCAGCGCCTCGTACTCGAAGGTGCCCTCGCCGCGCATGTGGATGGTGTCGAGGGGGTCGGCCCAGTCGTGCGCGACGTGCCGGTAGAACTCCTTGTACTCGGCCTCGTCGACCTCGTCCTTGGCGCGCGCCCAGAGCGCCTTCATCGAGTTGAGCGTCTGCTCCTCGCGGGTGGTGGCGCCGTCCTCCCCGGGCTTCTCCACGGTCATCCGGATCGGCCACGCGATGAAGTCCGAGTAGCGCTTGACGATCTCGCGGATGGTCCACTCGGCCGTGTAGTCGTGCAGGTTGTCCTCGGCGTCGGCCGGCTTGAGGTGCAGAATCACCGTGGTGCCCTGCGGGGCGTCCTCGACGGCCTCGACCGAGTAGGTGCCCTCGCCGGTGGACTCCCACCGGGTGCCGCCGGCCTGCCCGGCGCGGCGGGTCACCAGGGTCACCCGGTCGGCGACCATGAAGGTGGCGTAGAAGCCGACGCCGAACTGCCCGATCAGCTCCTGCGGGGCGGCGGCGTCCTTCGACTCGCGCAGCGTGCGCAGCAGCTCGGCGGTGCCGGACTTGGCGATGGTGCCGATCAGTCCGACCACCTCGTCGCGGGACATGCCGATCCCGTTGTCCCGCACGGTCAGCGTGCGGGCCTCCTTGTCGACCTCGATCTCGATGTGCAGGTCGGTGGTGTCGACCTGGAGGTCCTTGTCGACCAGCGACTCCAGGCGCACCTTGTCCAGCGCGTCGGAGGCGTTCGAGATCAGTTCGCGCAGGAAGACGTCCTTGTTGGAGTAGATCGAGTGCACCATCAGCTGGAGCAGCTGACGGGCCTCGGCCTGGAACTCCAACGTCTCGACCCGATCGCTCACACCGACTCCCTTCCACTTCGCGGGCTTCCGGCGGAAAGGATACGAGGCGTGCGCGCACCGCCACCGGAGGGTGGTCGATCGAGTCTGGTCCAACCAGTTGACGGGTTGATGTGTGCGGGGCCACACTGCTGCGCATGGCCTTCGCTCCCGTCCCCCGCGCCTCGGTCTCCGACCACGTCTTCGGCCAGCTCCGCGACGCCATCGTCAGCGGCGGCTACCGGCCGGAGGAGACGCTGCCCGGCGAACGGGAACTGGCCGCCGCGTTCGCGGTGAACCGGCACGCCGTCCGCGAGGCGCTGCGCCGGCTCCAGCAACTCGGCCTGGTCCGGGTCAGCCAGGGCGGCGCCACCCGGGTGCTCGACTGGCGGGTGCACGCCGGGCTGGACCTGGCGCTGTCGCTGGCCCGCTCGGGTGACGTACTCCCGGTCGAGAACCTGGTCCGCGACATGCTGGAGATGCGGGCCTGCGTCGGGATCGACGCGGCCCGGCTCTGCGCCGAGCGCGGCGACCCGGAGGTCACGGAGGCGCTGGTCCGGGCCGCCGAGGAGTACGGCCCGCTCGCCCCCGACCTGGACCGGATGAACGAGGCGAACATCGCGATCTGGTGGCTGATCGTCCGGGGCAGCGGCAACACCGCCTACCTGCTGGCGTTCAACAGCCTGGTGGCCGGCACCTTCGCCGTGGGCGACGTCCCCCCGGACGCCCGGGCCGCCGAGCTGCTCGACGTCGCCGGCCACCGCCGGCTCGCCGCCGCGATCGCGGCCGGCCAGGGCACGGCAGCCGCCCGGCACGCCCGGGCCCTGCTGACCGCCCCGGTCACCACCCCCACCACCCCCGCCGCCAGAAGGGAAGCCCGAGCGTGATCCCCGCCGTGCTCTACGCCGTCCCGGCGTTCCTCCTCCTGATCATCATCGAGGCGGTCTCCTACCGCTTCCTCCCCGACGACGACGAACGCGGCTACGAGCTGCGCGACACCACCACCAGCCTCTCCATGGGACTGGGCAGCCAGGTCATCGGCTTCCCCTGGAAACTGCTCACCGTCGGCGTCTACGCCGCACTGTGGGTGGTCGCGCCGGTGCACCTCTCCCCCGGCGACTGGTGGACCTGGGTGATCGTCTTCTTCGCCGACGACGTCGCCTACTACTGGTTCCACCGGCTGCACCACGAGGTCCGCGTGCTCTGGGCCAGCCACGTGGTGCACCACTCCAGCGTCTACTACAACCTCTCCACCGCGCTGCGGCAGAGCTGGACGCCGATGACCTCGCTGCCGTTCTGGCTACCCCTGGCGCTGCTCGGCATCCCGCCGTGGATGATCTTCCTGCAGCAGTCGATCAGCCTGCTCTACCAGTTCTTCCTGCACACCGAGCGGGTGAGCGTGCTGCCACGGCCGATCGAGTTCATCTTCAACACGCCCTCCCACCACCGGGTGCACCACGGCTCGAACGCCGAGTACCTCGACCGCAACTACGGCGGCATCCTCATCGTCTGGGACCGGCTCTTCGGCTCCTTCGAGCCCGAGCGGGCCCCGGCCCGGTACGGGCTGACCAAGAACATCCAGACCTTCAACCCGCTGCGGGTGGCCACCCACGAGTTCGCCGCGATCTGGTCCGACGTCCGGCACGCCACCTCGTGGCGGGCCCGGCTCGGCTACGTCTTCGGCCGGCCCGGCTGGCAGCCGGCCCGATGAGGCGCCCCTGGCTGGCCCTGTTCGGGGTCGTCGCCCTGGTCGAGCTGGTCGGGGTCGCGCTCGACTCGACGCCGACGCAGTGGCTGGCCAAACCGCTGCTGGCGCCGCTGCTGCTGGCGTACCTGTGGGACCGGCGACGCCGCGTGGACCCGGTGGCGGTGGGCCTGGTCGCCGCCACCGCCGGGGACGTGGCGCTGCTCGTGCCGGGGCAGGCCGCGTTCCTGGCCGGCATGGGGTGCTTCCTGGTCACCCAGGTCGCCTTCCTCGCCGCCTTCCTGCGCCGGCGCCGGCCGCCGGTGGCGGCGGCGGTGGTCGGCTACCTGCTCGCCTGGGCCGGCGGGAACGCGCTGCTCTGGGGTGCGCTGGGGCCGCTGCGGCTGCCGGTGCTCGGCTACAGCCTGGCGCTGTCCCTGATGGCCGCCGCCGCGACCCGGGTGTCCCGGCGCACGGCGGCCGGCGGGGCGCTGTTCCTCGTCTCCGACCTGCTGATCGGGGTCGGCGCGGCGGGCAGCGACTTCCCCGGCCGGGAGCTCCTCGTCATGACGACCTACGCGGCGGCGCTCCTCCTGATCACCACCGGCTGGGCCGCCGCCGGGGCGGCCCGGCCGGCCCGCCCTCCGTCGCCCGCCGAGGCCGCACAACCCGTCTCCTGATCCCGGACCGCAGCGGTGGCGGTGCCCGGTGTTTCCGGGCACCGCCACCTGCCGCCCTGGCGTCGCTCACCCCCGTGGTGGCGTCACCGGGCTCAGCTCACCCGGACCGGGGTCGAGAGCAACTCGTTGTCGGCCGGAAGGGCGTCCCGGTTCTGCAGCACAGCGGCCACCGCCCGGAAGGTGATCTTCCCGGCGGCCCGGTCGTCCGCCGTGACGACGTACCGGAACGAGAAGGTGGTGCCGTTGCCCGCCGCCTTCACCGGAACCGGCTGCGTCTCGACGCCGACCTGCTCGTATCCGTACGGGCCGCCCCGGTGGAGACGGACCTCGACGTTCTCGGCGTACCGGGTGTTCCGCACGGTGACCGTGACGCCGAGGGCCTGCCCGACCCGGGCGGTCGACGGCACGGCGAGCCGGACGATCGACACGTCGTGGGTACGGACCACGACCGGGTGCGCGGCGGTGCGGCTCCGCCCGTCGACCGTCGACGCCGTCAGCCGGACGGTGTAGTCGCCGTCGGCGGTGAACCGGTGGCGGGGGAACTGGGCGTCCGACGTGGTCCCGTCGCCGAACTCCCAGCGGTAGGAGGCGATCCCGAGGCCGGCCGGGTCGTGGACCGAGGGCCAGAAGGCTACCGTGTCGAACTCGCTGGGCTCGTACCCCGGCGGTGAGAAGTCGACCTCCGGGTCCGGCGCGACATCCAGCCGGAAGGTGACCTGCTCGGCGAAGTCCGCCCCGGTCCGGAACAGGTAGGTCGTGCCGGCCTGCGCCTCGAAGGTCACCGGCGCGTAGCCGTACAGCGGCCGGCAGTACACCTCGGAGAGGCTGTCCAACGAGCTTCCCGTGTAGACGGCGATGCCCGGGTAGTCCGGGCCCGTGCCGGCCGTGACCATGCCGGTGGTGGTGGGTGTGTACGAGTACCACACCGTGCGGGTGGCGCCGAAGCAGGACGTCGGCTCGCCGTCCTCCGCGGTCGCCGTGCTGAGGTCCTGGACGTTCGCGTACGGCAGCGCGTCGACCGGTAGCGCGGCGGCGAAGTCGTCGTTCACCGCCGTCAGGGCGAGGTCTCCACTCTCCGGCGCGGCGAGGGCCGCGACCGGCCCCGCCATCAGCAGTGCGACCACACCTGTGCACACGCCGGCGATCCGTGCGACGTGACATTTGATCACCGATACTCCCCTCGTCCCTACTGGATGTGACCGTCCGACCGTAGGGGGTGACGGGCTGCGGCGTGGTTAAGGCAACCTCTGGTTTCGGTTAAGGTGCCTCCATCCTGGACGGTCGGCTGGATCGCCGCCTGGCGGGCGGTGAGCCGGGTGCGCGGCGGCGCCGCCGCGGACGCCGCGCTCGCCGGGGCCGTGCACGAGGCCCTCACCACGCTGGCGCCGGCGCGCACCGCCGACCTGGACGCGGCCCTCGCGACCACGCTCGACCGGCTGGGTCCGGGCGCGGCCGTCCGCGCCGCCGTCGAGAGCGGCCGGGACGCCGCACGCGACGTGCTCGCCGAGCGGGCCGGCGACGGGCTCGACCTCGCCTCGGTCAACCGGACGTTCACCCCGCCGGGCGCCGGCGCCCGGCGTCTGACAGCCGACCCCGCCGGGCTTCGCCGCCGCGGTGCAGGCCGGCCAGGGCGACGGCCGGCCGTTCCTGATCGACGACGTGCGGGCGTACCTGCCCGGGCCGCCGACGGCACTCGACACCGCGCGCTACGCCCGTGACCTCGCCGAGAGCCGGGCGGTCGGGGCGGTGCAGAGCAGCAGCCGCACCGACCGGCAGACCGGCGTGGCCCGCTTCTGGGCGCAGACCTCGCTGAACGGCTACACCGGGGCGCTGCGCGCCGCGGTCACCGCCGCGGGAAGGGTCCACGGGGCTGCCCGCAGGGCGGCGCTCGTCGCCCTCTTCCACGCCGCGACTGTCGACGCCCAGATCGTCACGTACGCGGCCAAGTACCGGGACCTGCGCTGGCGCCCGGTCACCGCCATCCGGACCGGGAACATCGCGCCGGACCCGGCGTGGACCCCGCTGATCACCACCCCCGCCCATCCGGAGTATCCCAGCGGGCACACCACCTACGCCGGGGCCGCGGAGATCGTCCTGCGGGCGCTCGCCGGGCCGCCGGCCGGGCCGGTGGAGCTGACCAGCCCCACCGCTCCCGACGTCAGCGTGACCTACCGGGACTGGCGCGAGCTGACCCGGGACAACATCGACGCCCGGGTGTGGTCGGGCATCCACTTCCGGCACACCGACGAGGTCGGGGCGGCGGTCGGCCGCCGCGTGGCGGCCGCCGGGCTCGCGCGCTGGACGGCCGACCGCGGTAGCCGCACACGGGCGGTCCGGCGCGCGGGCTATCCGGTCGCCTGCCGGGCGAGGGCTCGCGTCACCACCGTCAGGTCGTCGCCGCCGAGGCCCTGCTCGACCGCGTGTCGCCACTCGCCGGCCAGTGCCTCGGCCGCCGGGAACCGGCCGGGCGGCACCTCGCGCAACGCGAGGTCCACGTCCTTGAGAGCCAGGGCCAGGGAGTACTGCGTCGTGTAGTCGTCCCCGGCGATCCGGTCCAGCTTGTCGGCCGCCCACGGCGACACCAGCGGGCTGCCGCGCAGGGCCCCCTGCACGGTGCCGCGATCCAGACCCAGCGTGTCGCCGAGGGCGACCGCCGCGGCGAGCCCTTCGTTCACGAAGGCGAGCAGCAGGTTGTTGACCAGCTTCAGCCGCGACCCGGCGCCGACCGGCCCCACCCAGACGGTCCGCTGCCCGACCGCGTCGAAGACGGGCGCCACCCGGTCCCGCACCTGCTCCGGGCCGGAGGCGAGGACGACGAGGCGACCCTCTTCGGCCGGGCCCCGGCTCCCGGCCACCGGCGCGTCCACCAGGGTCACCCCGGGACGCTCGGCACCGACCAGCTCGGCCAGACGCGCGGTCTCGGTCACCCCGATGGTGCTCATCTGCGCCCAGACCGCCCCCTCGGGCAGCGCGGCCAGCATCCCCTGGTCGACGGCGACCGCGCGCACCGCGTCCGCATCGGTCACCATGGTCACCGCCACGTCGGCCCCGCGTACCGCCTCGGCCGGGTCCGCGGCGACCTCGGCGCCCCGGTCGCCGAGCGCGCGGGCCGGCTCCGGGTGCCGGTTCCACACCACCGTCGTCAAGCCGGCCCGGACGAGGTTCGCCGCCATCGGCGCACCCATGCCGCCGAGTCCGAGCACCGCCACCCGCGTCATCCACCGCTCCCCCGCCTCGCCTACCGGGCAGCCTAGGCGCACGGGAACCGGGCGGCATCCCGATCGCGGACACTCTCCCGGCCGGCGACACCCCGACGGCCCATCCGGGAAACGTCACCGCCCCCGACCGGATAGAGTCCCGGAGCAGACGGCCCGCCCCCGGGAAGACCTGGTGGGGAGCGGTGTGGGCATGGGTCGACGGCCCGGCGAGGAGCTGCGGGACCGGCTGCGCCGGCGCGACCCGGGCTACCGCCTCATCCGTCGGGCGGCCCGCCTGACCGTCGTCGCCTCCCTCACCTTCTACGGCTGCCGCTACGGCCTGGGCAGCGTCACCCTCGCCACGTACGCGCTGTTCGGCACGGTCGCCACGGGCAGCTTCGCCCAGCTGCCGGGGCCGGCCGCGGTGCGGGCGCGCACCCTGCTGGCGGCCGTACCGGTGGCCTGGGCGCTCGTGGCGATCGGCACAGTGCTGGCGGTCAGCACCGGGGCCGCGTCGGCCGGGATGCTCGTCGTCGGGTTCGCGGTGGCGTTCGCGGGCGTCGGCGGGCCACGCCTGGTCGGGCTGGCCAACGCGCTCCAGCTCTTCTACATCCTGGCCTGCTTCCCGCCGTACCAGCCCGACACCCTCCCGGCCCGGCTGGCCGGCGTCACCCTGGGCGTCGTCCTGGTCGCGCTCGCCGAGGTGACGCTCTGGCCGGACCCGGCGCCCGTCTCCTTCCCGCAGCGCCTCGCCACGGCGGCGGGCGGCCTCGCGGACCTCGTCGACGCGCTGGCGGACGTGCTGGTCGCGCGGCCGGGCGCGGCGGAGGAGGCGGAGCGCCGACAGGCCCGGGCGGCGCAGCTGATCGACCAGGTGCGGATGCCTCGACTACCGGTGACGGCACGCCCCACCTCGGCCGGTCGCCGCGACCGGGCCTGGCGGGACGCGGCGGCGGCCGTCAAGGAGGTGCTCGCGGTCGCCGAGTCCCTCGCGTCCCGCCCGGACGTCGCGGGTAGCGGGGACGCCGACCTGGCAGGCGTGCTCCGACGGTGCGCGGCCTCGCTCCGGCGCTCCGCCGACGTCGCGGTGGGGCGGCCGGGCACGCCGGCCGTCGACGAGCCGGGGCCGGCCACCCCGCTCCCGACGTCGTGGCGGGCCGCCGGTCCGGCCCGGCTGCGCGTGGACGCGACGGTACGGACCCTCACCGACCAGGTCGGGACGTACGCGACCGCGATCGGGATCGCCACCGGTCCGCGCGGCCGCCACGCCGCGCGGCCACCCGAGGCGGGTGCGGACCGGTTCTGGTACGCCGGGCGCAGCACCTGGTCGCTGTACCGGCGACAGTTCCGCGCACACCTCACCCCGCGGTCGGTGTACCTCGAGGGAGCGGTCCGGCTCGCCGTGGCCCTGGCCGCCGCGCGGGTGATCGCCGGGGTGGTCAACCTGCAACACGGGTTCTGGGTGCTCCTGGCGACGCTCAGCCTGATGCGGGCCTCCGCGTCGGACACCCGGACCACGCTGCGCCCGGCGCTGGTCGGCACCCTCGCCGGGGGCGCCGCCGGCGGCCTGCTCCTGCTGGTCTCGCCCGAACGACAGGCGTACGCCGCCCTGCTGCCGCTGGCGCTCGTGCTGGCCTTCGGCGTCGGCCCGCTGCTGGGTCTGGGGTGGGCCCAGGCGCTGCTCACCCTGCTGCTCATCGTCGTGTTCGCCCAGCTCAGCCCGGCGTCCTGGCAACTGGCCGGCGCCCGGGTGGTGGACGTCGCGATCGGCGCGGTGGTGGGCGTCCTCGCCGGCCTGCTGCTCTGGCCGCGGGGCAGCGGCGGCGAGCTGCGCCGCAACGCGGGCGCCTACCTGGCGGCGAGCGGGCGGGCCGCCGAGAAGATCGTCGAGGCGTTCGCGGGTGGGGCGGACGCGCGCGCCGCCGTCACCGCGGCCCGGCGCGCGGAGGCGCTCGCCACCGCGTCCCTCGTCCAGTACCACGGGGAGCGCCACGACCCGCGGCTGTCGCACGTCGACTGGGACGCGGTGCTGGCGGCCGCGCACCGGGCCGGCTACGGCGGGCAGGCGCTGCTCGCCGACCGCCGGCCCGGGGCGCTGGCCCCGTGGCCCGGCCCGGCGGCCGCGCTGGTCGCGCGGGCCACCCGGCTGCGCGACGGCTACGCCGACCTCGGCCGCCAGGTGACGCGGGGCCGGGTCGACCGGCCACCGGCGCCGGCGGAACCGACCGGGGACGTCGCACGGCAGGTGCACGGGTTGGTGCGCGACGGCGAGGACCGGCCGGAGGTGCTGGCACTGGTGGAGGTCGACGGCTGGCTCGCCGACCTCGACGGTCACCTGCGCCGCGTCGCCGGGGCGCTTCCCGACGAGCGGGCTCACCCGATGCGGCCGCCCGCGGTGACCAACCACTCGCCGGTCTCCCAGTCCGACGGGCCGCCCGCCACCCGGTAGCAGAGGTCGAACCGGATCCCCAGCTCCGGCCACCAGGGGTGGTGGACCGGGACCACGCGGAAGATGTCCTCGAGCCCGGGAAACGTGGTCCCCTCGGGCTCGGGGAACAGCTCCGCCAGCTCCGTCCGCGTCAGGTCGGTCCAGAGCGCGAACTGCCACTCGGTGCGGCTGCGCCACGCGTCGTGGACCAGCTCGAACCGCGGTTCCCGGCCGACGACGAAGCTCCGGATGTCGCCGCGCAGCTCGGCCGGGGTGGACGGGAGGATGAACGGCCACTCCTCGCCGGTCGGATAGCGGTACATGGCCGACGTCGCGGCGAGCGCCCGCAGAAGGCCGCGCCACGCCTCGGGTGACGTCGTGCCGGCGGGCAGGTTCACGCCGGTGTGGTCGACCCGCCGCACGTGCCCGGCGAGGCGGCGCGCCAGCTCCGCCACGTCGACCGTCGGCGCGGGCCCGGCGGGCGGCTCGGCGCCCTCGACGGCGAGGGACGGGCCGGGGTCGAAGGTGACCACCGGCGCGGGCACGTCGGCCAGCCCGATGGTGGTCACCGGTCGGGCGCCGTCCGGTCGCGGCGGGGTGAGGACCAGGCGGTCCACCGGCCCGTCGACGGCGCCCGGCGGGCGGACCGGCTCGGCGTACGGCACGTCGACGAGCAGGGTGCGGACCTGGTCGAGGAAGGTCTGCGAGGCGGGCGTCCGGGGCAGCCGGAAGGCGATCTCGCCGAGTCGGTCCATTCCCCGACGCTAGGGGGCGCGGCGCCCGCCCGACACCCACGGCCCGGCCGAATTTCGCACCCGCGCCCCGGGGAGGACACCCCGCCGGCATCCGAACCGGGCGGGTATCGTGCTCGGCGTCGACCAGCGGGGAGGTGGGGGCGTGACCAGGGAGACCGGGCGCAAGCTCGTCGCCTCCAACAAGAAGGCGCGGCACGACTACACGATCCTGAAGACGTACGAGGCCGGGATCGTGCTCGCCGGCACCGAGGTGAAGTCGCTGCGTGAGGGGCGAGCGTCGCTGGTCGACGCGTTCGCCCAGGAGCGCGACGGCGAGATCATGCTGTACGGGCTGCACATCGCGGAGTACGGCTTCGGCACCTGGACCAACCACCAGCCCCGGCGCACCCGGAAGCTGCTGCTGAACCGCGTCGAGATCGCCCGGATCCTGGAGAAGCTGCGCGACAGCGGGGTCACCCTGGTGCCGCTGTCGATGTACTTCTCCAACGGCTGGGCCAAGGTCGAGCTGGGTCTGGCCCGGGGCCGCAGGTCGTACGACAAGCGCCAGGCGCTCGCCGAGCGGGACGCCAACCGGGAGATCGCCCGCGAGCTGGGCCGGCGCCTCAAGGGCCGCCGCCCCGCCTGATCCACTCCCGCCCACGCGGCCGGCCCGTGCCGGCTCGCTAATACAAGACTCCTTGTACATCAGTCGTTGTGGGTCTAGCCTGGGCGGCATGACGGACGAGCCGAGCACACGGCACCTCACCGATCCCAAGGCCATGCGGGCGCTGGCCCACCAGACCCGGATCCGGCTCCTGGGCGAGCTGCGCATCCGCGGCCCGCAGACCGTCGGCATGCTCAGCGACGTCACCGGCGAGGCGGTCGGCTCGGTCAGCTACCACCTGGGCAAGCTGGCCGAACACGGCTTCGTCCGGGAGGCGCCCGAGCTGGCCCGCAACCGCCGGGAGCGGTGGTGGCGGGCCGCGCACGCGCGCACCGACTGGGAGCCGGTGGAGCTGCTCGACGACCCGGAGCGGCGACTGGCCTCCGACCTGCTCCGCCGGGCCGTCCTCCAGCGCTACGTGGCCCGGTTCGAGGCCTATCTCGACGCCGAGGCGTCCCTCGACCCGGCCTGGGTCCGGGGCACCACCAGCAGTGACAGCTTCCTCCACCTGACCCCCGACGAACTCGTGGAGCTGCGCCGGGAGCTGTCCGAGCTGGGCGCCCGCTGGCAGCAACGCAGCAACCCCGACCGGCCGGACGCGCGCACCGTCACGCTGATCTGGCAGGCCTACCGGGGGCCGCAGTGAGCCGCCGGTGGGTTCCGCTGGCCGGGCTGCTGACCGCGCACACGGTCTCGCTGACCGGCAACATGCTCACCCTGATCGCGCTGCCGCTCTACGTCCTCGCCGAGACGGGCTCTCCCGCCGCCACCGGGCTGGCCGGCGCGTTCGCCACCGCCCCGGTGGTGCTCGGCGGGGCCTTCGGCGGCGTGCTCGTCGACCGGATCGGCTACCGCCGGGCCAGCATGCTGGCCGACCTGGTCTCCGGCGTGACGGTGGCCGCCGTGCCGCTGCTGCACGCCACGGTGGGGCTGCCGTTCCCGGCGCTGCTCGGCCTGGTCTTCGTCAGCGGCCTGCTCGACACCCCGGGGCAGACGGCCCGGACGGCGCTGCTGCCCGAGGCAGCGACCGCGGCCGGGGTGCCGATCGAGCGCGCGATCGGCTGGTTCGGGGCCACCGAACGCGGCGCCCGCCTGATCGGCGCGCCGGTGGCCGGTCTGCTGGTCAGCGCGCTCGGCGCGCTGCCGGTGCTGGCCGTCGACGCGGCCACGTTCGCCATGTCGGCGCTGGCGGTGGCCATGCTGGTGCCGGCGAGCCTGCGGCCCGCCGCCGACCACGACGCCCCCTCGGCCGGCTACTGGCGGGATTTCGCCGCCGGGCTGCGCTTCCTGGTCCGCGAGCCGCTGCTGCGCGCCATGGTGCTGCTCGTGCTGGTGACCAACCTCTTCGACGCCACCAAGAGCAACGTCCTCATGCCGGTCGTCGCCACCCGGGACCTCGGCGGGGCGGCCGCCTTCGGCCTGCTGGTCGGCGCCATGGGCGGCGGCGCGCTGGTCGGCTCGCTGCTGTTCAGCGCCGTCGGGCACCGGCTGCCCCGCCGCGCCACCTTCGTCACGGCCTTCGCCGTCTGCGGCGCCCCGCCCTTCTGGGCGCTCGCCGCCGCTCCGCCGCTGCCGGTAATCGCCGCGGTCTGCGTGGTGTCCGGCCTCGCCGCCGGCGCGATCAACCCGCTCATCGGCGCGGTGGAGCTGGAACGGGTCCCGGCGACCATGCGGGCAAGGGTCTACGGGGTGATCGGCGCGGGCGCCTGGGCGGCCATGCCGGTGGGTGCCTTCGGCGCCGGGCTGGCCGCCGACCGGTTCGGCACCACCACGACCCTGGTCGCCGTCGGCACCTGCTACCTGCTGGTGGTGCTCACCCCGCTGCTCGGCGGCCCGTGGCGGGACCTGCGCCGGCCGGCCGCCGCGGACCGGCCGGCGCCCGACCGCACGCCGGCGCCCGCCGCCGCCGCAACGGAGTGACGACGCGCCAGCTCCTCCCGGTGCGCGTCGACCACAGCGGCGACCGGCCGGTCGGTCTCCCCGGTGACGCGTGTCCGGGGAGACCGACCTGGGCCGATCAGGCGGCGACGCGGGCGAGCAGGGTGAACGCGCGGACCGGGTCGCCGGTGAGCTGGGCGTGGTCGGCGCCGGCGATCAGGGCGGCCCAGTTGTCCGGTGCGCTCCCCCGCACCACGGCCGCCTGGGCGGCGTCCCGGGCCACCCCGAGAATGGCCTCGACCAGCGCGGCGTCCCGGTGGTCGGCGCCGAGCTGCCGCCCGAGCCGGTCCAGCACCCGAGGGGCGTCGCGCAACGAGCCGTCGGCGTTCCAGCCAGCCGGCGCGAGGGCCGCCCGCACCTGCGGCCGGTCGGCGGCGACGTTGGCCAGCCCGTCCCGACCCGGGACGGTCCGCAGGCCCCAGCCGAACGGGAACAGCGGCCGGTAGTCGGCGTCGCCGACGTTGATCGGCACCTGCGCCTCGTCCCGCGGCCAGCTCACCGGCAGCCGGCCGGTGAACGGACGGCGGCCGAAGAGCACGTCGGCCACGCCGGCCCCCTCGCTGCCCGGCAGCCAGGACGCCACGAGGGCGTCGATCTCGCCGAGCTGGTCGGTGAGCACCTGCGGCCGGCCGGAGACCACCAACACCACGCAGGTGGGCAGCGCCGCGCAGACCTTGTCGACGACCGCCCGGTCGCCGGGCTGGAGCCGGAGCGACTTCTCCTCCTGCTGCGGCCCGCTGCACCAGCCGCACTCCGGGCCGCCGACGTCGCCGTAACCCTCCGCGTACGGGGTCTCGCCGACCACCACGACACCGACCTGCGCGCCGTCGGTGGGTGCCGAGGCGTCGGCGCTGTAGGTGACCCGGGCCCCCGGGGCGACCTGACGGATTCCGTCCAGGATGGACGTGCCCGGGACGGCGTCGGCGCCCGAGGCGCCCTGCCAGGTGACCGTCCAGCCGCCGGCCTGGTTGCCGAGGTCGTCGGCGTTGCGTCCGGCCACGTAGAGCGAGGCGTCCCGGCGCAGCGGCAGGGCCCGGCCGCTGTTCTTCAGCAGCACCTGGGACTTCGCCACGGCCTCCCGGCCGACGGCCCGGTGCGCCGCGCTGCCGACCTGGTCGACGTTGGCGGCCGAGGCGTACGGGTGCTCGAACAGCCCCAGCTCGAACTTCTTGGTGAGGATCCGCCGTACGGCGTCGTCGATCCGGGCGGCGGGCACCCGGCCGGCGGTCACCTCGGCGAGGAGCAGCTGCTCGAACTGCTCGGCGTTGTACGGCTCCATGAACATGTCGGTGCCGGCGTTGACCCCGACCCGGACCTTGTACGCGGTCAGCCCGCCGTTGGTCGGCTCGGCGGGGTCGGGAATCTGGTGGATGCCCTCCCAGTCGGAGATGAGGAACCCGTCGAAGCCCAGCCGGCCCTTGAGCACGTCGGTGATCAGCTCGCGGTGGGCGTGCATCTTGGTCGGGTTGCCGAGCCCGTCCTCGGTCCAGTCCACGCTGGAGAAGGAGGGCATCACGCTGCCCACCCGGTGGGCCCGCACGGCCGGCAGGTACGGGGCCAGGTCGACGCGGGCGAAGTGCTCCCGGTCGGTGACGGTGACGCCCTGGTCGATCGGGTACTTCTGCTCCCACCAGGGCTTGCCCTCGTTCGCGGCGGCGACCGCCTCGTCGTAGTCGGTGTCGCCGTCGCCGGCGTAGTGCTTCGCGGTGGCGAGCACCCGGTCGGCGTCGTCGAGCCGGCCGGGCCGGCCCTGGAGGCCGTCGATGACGGTCTCCATCGACACCACCAGCGCCGGGTCCTCGCCGAAGCTCTCGTAGCTGCGGCCCCACCGCTCGTCCCGGGACACGCAGAGGCAGGGCGCGAAGTTCCACGGGATGCCGGTGGCGCGTACCTCGGCGGCGGTGGCGTGGCCGACCCGCTCGACCAGCTTCGGGTCGCGGCTGGCGCCGAGCCCGACGTTGTGCGGGAAGACGGTGGCGCCCACGACGTTGCCGTGGCCGTGCACGGCGTCGATGCCGTAGATCAGCGGGATCTGGAGGCGGGTGCTCAGCGCCTGCGCCTGGAGTCCGTTGACCATCTCGACCCACGCGGCCGGGGTATTGCTGGCCGGGGTCGAGCCGCCGCCGGAGAGCACCGAGCCGAGCTGCCAGCGGGCCACGGCGGTGGGGTCGTCGGCGACGGCCGCCCGCTCGGCCTGGGCCATCTGGCCGACCTTCTCGGCGAGCGTCATCCGGCCCAGCAGGTCCGCGACGCGCCGCCGCACCGGCAGCCGCCGGTCGAGGTACGGCAAGCCGTGCGCGTCGACCACCACGCTGGGCCGGGCCGCGACGGTGGCACCGTCGGCGGCGAGGGTCAGCGGCACCGTCTCGGCGGTCTCCGCGACGCCGTCCGCGCGCAGCGCGACCGCGACCGAGCGGGTGGCGCCGGACGGGCTGCCCGCCGGGAAGGTGAGCGTGCCGGAGGCGGCGGTGTAGTCGGCGCCGGGGGTGGCGGTGCCGGCGCCGGTGGCCCAGCGCACGGTGACCGCCGAGGCCAGGGGGCGTCCGTCGACGGTGGACACCGCGAGGTCCACCGGCACCCGGCTCCCCTCGGCCGCCGCGTAGACCGACCGGCCGGCGGTGACGGTGACCGTGCCGGCGTCGGCGGCCGCCGCGGGCGTGGCCGGCAGCAGGGCCGCCACCAGGGCGCCGACCGCGCCGAGCGTGGCGTGTCTGGGCAGTCTCATCTCGCGCCTCCCCACGGGACCGGTCGCCCGGCGCCCCGTCGGCCCCGGTCCGCTCCGCGTCCCGGTTCCGGATCCTCCCGAACCGCATCGCATTACGTCAATATTTCCGGCCGGTTCCGGAACCGTCATGCCGGGCTGGGGAGCGCTCTCTTGACAGCTCCGAACTTCGTTCATAACTTCATCGAAGTCTATCTTTATGGTTTGTTAACCGCAGGAGGCACCAGTGCGCAGGATCCGCACCATCGCCGCCGTGGCCCTCGCGGCCGTGGGCCTCACGGCCGCGCTCACCACCGTCACCGGCACCCCCGCCGTGGCTGCGCCCGGCGCGGTGACCTGGTCCGACGACTTCAACGGGGCGGCCGGCACGCCGCCGGACGCCGGCCGGTGGCGGTACGACACCGGCGGCAGCGGCTGGGGCAACAACGAGCTGCAGTACTACACCAACAGCACCCGCAACGCCGCCCTCGACGGCAACGGCAACCTGGTCATCACCGCCCGCCGGGAGAACCCCTCCGGCTACTCCTGCTGGTACGGAAGCTGCCAGTACACCTCGGCCAGGCTGCTCACCAACGGCACGTTCAGCCAGGCGTACGGCCGCTTCGAGGCGCGCCTCAAGATCCCGCGCGGCCAGGGAATCTGGCCCGCGTTCTGGATGCTCGGCAACGACATCGGCACCAACCCGTGGCCCAACAGCGGCGAGATCGACATCATGGAGAACATCGGCCGTGAACCGTCCACCGTGCACGGCAGCCTGCACGGGCCGGGCTACTCCGGCGGCAACCCGCTGACCGGGCAGACCTCGCTCCCCGGCGGCCAGGCGCTCGCCGACGCGTTCCACACCTACACCGTCGACTGGGCGCCCGACTCGATCACCTGGTACCTGGACGGCGTGGCGTACTCCCGCAAGACCCCGGCCGACGCGGGCGGCAACCGGTGGGTCTTCGACCACCCGTTCTTCATGATCATGAACGTCGCGGTCGGCGGCAACTGGCCGGGCTCGCCGGACGGCAGCACCACCTTCCCGCAGACCATGACGATCGACTACGTCCGGGTGCAGGCCTGGGACAACGGTGGCGGCGGCGGGGGCGGTGGCACCGGCGGGCAGATCGTCGGGTACGGCAACAAGTGCGTGGACGTGGCCGGCGCCAACACCGCCAACGGCACCGCGGTCCAGCTCTGGACCTGCAACGGCACCGCCGCCCAGCGGTGGACCTGGAACGCCGACGGCTCGGTCCGCGCCCTCGGCAAGTGCCTCGACGTCAGCAGCGGGTCGACCGCCAACGGGGCGAAGGTGCAGCTCTGGGACTGCAACGGCAGCGGTGCCCAACGATGGACCTTCAGCGCCGCCGGCGACATCCTGAACCCCCAGGCCAACAAGTGCCTGGACGCGACCGGCGCCAGCTCCGCCGACGGCACCCGCCTGCAGATCTGGGACTGCACCGGCGGCGCCAACCAGAAGTGGCGCCGCTGACGACCGCGCATTGTCGATCATGAAGTTAGCGCCCTGGAACGCGCTTTCCACTGGCGCTAACTTCATGATCGACGGGTCGGGGGCGCGGGGCTGGGCGGGTGGAGATAGCGTCGGGGTCGGGACTTTCGAGGGGCGGGTATGAGCGTGGTCGAGGCCCGGAGCATCCGCACCGAGCGGTTGGATCTCCTACCGCTGGTCGTCGCGCATGCCGAGGAGATGGCGGTCGTGCTGGGCGACCCGGAGTTGCACGCCTTCATCGGCGGCGCTCCGGCCGGTCCGGCGGCCCTGCGCGCCCGCTACGAGCGCCTCGTCGCCGGCTCGCCCGACCCCGCCGTCTCCTGGTGCAACTGGGTGATCCGGCTCCGCGACGAGGCGTGCCTGGTGGGCACGGTCCAGGCGACCGTCACCGGCCCGGCCCACGATCGCGTCGCCGAGATCGCCTGGGTGGTGGGCACCTCCTGGCAGGGGCGGGGCATCGCCGGCGAGGCGGCCCGGGGGCTGGTGGACTGGCTCGGGCGGCAATCGGTGCGCAGCGTCGTCGCGCACATCCACCCGGAGCACCGGGCCTCCGCCGCCGTCGCGACGGCCGCCGGCCTGACCCCCACCGACGTGGTGCACGACGGCGAGATCCGGTGGGCGGGGTCCGCCGGGCGCTGACGCGTACCGTGGCGCCATGACGGATGTCCTGCGGTACGCCGCCTTCACCACCGACCCGGCGGCGGGCAACCCCGCCGGCCTGGTCCTCGACGCGCGTGACCTCACCGACCCGGAGATGCAGGCCATCGCCGCCGACGTCGGATACTCGGAGACGGCGTTCCTCACCGCCGCCGGCCCCGGCGAGTTCGACGTCCGCTACTTCAGTCCGCGGGCCGAGGTGCCGTTCTGCGGCCACGCCACCATCGCCTCGGCGGTGGCCGTCGCCGAGCGCCACGGCACCGGCGAGCTGATCTTCCGGACCAGAGCGGGAACGGTTCGGGTCGCGACCGCCCGGGACGGCGACGGGCGGCCCACCGCGACCCTGACCAGCGTGGCGCCCTCCGACGCTCCGGTGGCGCCGGACGACCTCGCCGAGGCGCTCGCCGCCCTGGGCTGGGCCGCGGCCGACCTGGATCCGGCGTTGCCGCCCCGCGTCGCGTACGCCGGGGCGCACCACCTGATCCTGGGCGCGGCGACTCGGGAGCGGCTGGCCGCGCTCGACTACGACTTCGACCGGCTGCGTGACCTGATGCTGCGGCGGGACTGGACCACCGTGGCGCTGGTGTGGCGCTCCTCCGGCACGCGGTTCGACGTCCGCAATCCCTTTCCGGTCGGCGGCGTCGTCGAGGATCCGGCGACCGGCGCGGCCGCCGCCGCGCTCGGCGGCTACCTGCGTACGCATGGTCTGGTCGAGCCGCCGACCACCCTGCACCTGCACCAGGGCGCCGACCTGGGCCGGCCGGGTCTGCTGGTGGTGGACGTGCCGGCCACCGGCGGCATCCGGGTGACCGGCAACGCCGTGGTCATGCCCGACGTGCCGCGGAGCTGACACGCTGGGGCCCGGCTCCCCGAGAGAGCCGGGCCCCGGACGCGTCGGTCAGTCGGTGCAGGACGGTGTGTCGAAGTGCCCCGGCGTGCCGGGGAACGCCGGGCCGGCCCCGTGGTCCTTGTTGTCCCGCGGATAGGTCATGGCGAGCTCCAGGAAGGCCGAGGTGCCGGCCGTGGTCACGTCGCTCGCGCCGCGACCGGCGCCGGTCGCCCAGGCCACCCGCCCGAGGAAGTTCTGCATGGCCGGGCTGTGCTGGCGGACGTCGTTGAAACCGCCGTACGCCGAGTTGCAGTGGGTGAACAGGTTGTAGGCGCCGTTCCAGTCGAGCAGCCGGTCACCATTGTTCGGCCCGTTCTGCGTCACATCGCCCTGCAGCACGTCCCGGTCCCAGCCGCCGTAGATCCAGTCGGTGCCGTGGTGGTGCTGGTTGTCGGCGAGGACGTCGTTGTCCAGGTTGGTCGCCTCGAACCAGCGGCACGGGTCGACCGTGCCGGCCGTCAGGTCCACCGGCCAGGCCCCCGCCGCACAGTTGTCCGGGTAGGAGCCACGCGGCCGGAAGTCCAGCAGGTCGGACCCGAGCACCGCGGTGACCGCCGGACCGCTGGTCGCCCCGGCGCCGCCGAACAGGTGGTCGACGTACTGGTCCTGGTCGCCCCGGGCAGCGGCGCTGAACACGCCGTTCACCAGGCACTGCTGGTTGGCCGCGTCGAGCACCGGGTCGCAGCCCCTGCCACCCCAGAGCACGTCCGAGCCCTCGCCGCCGAACACCTCATCGCCGCCGCTGTCGCCGTTGGCCACGTCGTCGCCGAAGCCACCGTGGATGTTGTCCGCGCCGGCGCCACCCCGGATGAGGTCGGCCGCCCCGACGGTGAGCCCGGCGTACGGCATGGGCGCCGAGGTGGCGCTGCCGATCCAGGCGTTCCCGTCGGTGTCGTGCAGCAGGTCCACCCGGCGGTCGTACCCGCCGGCGCGGAACCCGGTGAACGATTCCTGCGGCACCGAGGAGAGCGTCACGGTGAAGCCCAGCGCCGCCACGTCGTCGGCGTTGAGGAACTGGTTCACCACGCCGCCCCGGTCGCCGAGGATGGCGTCCCGGCCGTCCTCGCCGTAGAGGCTGTCCGCGCCCAACTCGCCGAAGAGGTCGTCGTCGCCGGCGCCGCCCCGGAGGAGGTCGTCGCCGTCCTGACCCCAGGCGCCGTCGTTGCCGGCGTCCCCGTAGAGCTGGTCGTTGCCGTAGGCGCCGGCCGGCTCGCACGTGGCCTGGGCGGTGGTGCAGAACCGGGTGGACGGGCCGGGCAACGCCGGGTCGTGGGTCCGGGCCGCCGTGGCGTCGGCCGGCACCGCGCCGGTCGGGTACCGCTCGGTGTAGACCCGCTCGGCCGCCTTCCCGTCGACCGTGACGACCGTGCGCAGCAGCGAGCCGTTGTCGCCGAGGAGCACGTCGTCGGCGCCGTTGCCCTCGACCACGTCCCCGGTGTCCCGGAACCCGGCGGCCGCGCTGCCGCCGATCAGGTCGTCCTGCCCGGCGGGCGCGCCGGCGCCGACCAGGTCGGCCGGGGCCGCCGGGTCACCCGGCCAGCCCGGGTCGGGCAGCGGGGTGACCGTGGTCCGGCCCGCCGCGCCGAGCGCCGTGTCGCCGCGCAGCGCGTCCGGGCCGCCGTTGCCCTCCAGGTAGTCGCCGTTGCCGTCGCCGGTCATGGCGTCGGCGCCGTCCTGGCCCCAGAGGGTGTCGACGCCGTCGCCGCCGCTGATCCGGTCGGCGCCGAACCGGTTGGCGGTGGCCGCCGCCCGGTCCAGCAGCACCACGATCCGCGGGCTGAACGGGTTGCCGTCCGCCCCGAGCCGGACCGTCACCGCCGTGGGCTGTTCACCGGGCAGCGGGCGGAGCACCGCGCCGTTGTCCCCGATGACCGCGTCGGAGCCGGGTCCGCCGAACAGGGCGTCCGCGGTGTCCGGCTGGCCCGTCGTGGTCGCCCCGGTCCCGTCGTACGCGGTGCTGGAGCCGCCGACCAGGTCGTCGTCGCCGGCGTCGCCCTCGACCCAGTCGGAGCCGGGGCCACCCTCGGCGAAGTCCGCGCCCGCGTCGGCGTGCACCCGGTCGGGGCCGCCCTGGCCGAAGATCACGTCGTCGGCGTCGCCACCGGAGATCAGGTCACCGCCGCCGGTGCCGGCCGCCGGGGTGAACCCGAGGTCGAGCAGGGTGACCTTGCGCGACGGCACGGTCCGGGCCTGGGTGACCCGGGTCGCGTCGGCGGTGGCCGGCGTGAACCGGGCGTTGTCCCCGGCGATCAGGTCGGCGTCGCCGTCGCCGAAGAGCTGGTCCCCGGTGTCCGGGCGGCCGGTGCCGGCGACGGGCTCCTGGGCGGAGCCGCCGACGATCTCGTCCCTGCCGAGGCCACCGTGGACCAGGTCGGCGCCGTTGTTGCCCTCCAGCTGGTCGTCCCCGCCGTCACCGTCGACCCGGTCGTCGCCGAGCCCGCCGTACGCGACGTCGCCCTCCGGCCCGCCGGAGAGCACGTCCCCGGCGCCGGCGGCCGGCACGTCCCCGGCCAGGTCCAGCGGGTACGGCCCGACGTCGCCGATCCGCGGGGTGCCGTTGTCCCCGACGATCCGGTCGGCGCCCTCCTCGCCGTAGACGAAGTCCCGTCCGTCGGCCACGCCGGCCACCCGTCCGCCGCCGTAGAGCACGTCGTCGTCGGGGCCCCCGAGCACCTGGTCGCCGCCCTCGTCGCCCTCGGCGGTGTCCACGCCGGCGCCGCCGTACAGGCCGTCGTCGCCGGTGTTGCCGAAGAGCAGGTCGATCCCGTCGTCGCCGTGCAGCTGGTCGACGCCCGGACCGCCCCAGGCCCGGTCGTCGCCGCCGCCCAGGTGCAGGGTGTCGTCGCCGAGCTGGCCGCAGGCCCGGTCGTTGCCGCCGCCGAGGTCGGCGCGGTCGTTCCCACTGCCGGCGGTGACCACCTCGACCCCGGCGCCGCCGAGGATGAGGTCCGCCGCGCCCTGGTCGGTGGGGGCCGGTTGGTCGCCGGCGAGGGTGGCGTCGGCGCAGGTCTCGGCGGTCAGTTGCCGGTCACCGAAGACGGTGGCCCCGCCGTCGCCGCCGACCACGTGGTCGCTGCCCAGGCCGCCGACGAGCAGCTTGGTCTGCGACTGGGTGCCGGCCGGCAGCGGCTGGTGGACGACCTGGCGGGCCGGGCCGTACCCGTCGGTGCCGTCCGGGTCGCCGACGCTGGACGGCTCGGCGATCACGTAGTCCTCGTCCGGGCCACCGAACAGCTCGTCGGTGCCGTAGCCGCCGACCAGCACGTCGTCGCCGCCGTAGCCGTACACGTGGCCGGTCTGGCCGTTGGCCGAGTGGGACACGACCAGGTCGGCGCCGGCGCTGCCGTGCACGGTGTCCTGGCCGGAGCCGGTGTCGACCCGGTTGGTCAGCCCGGCGTCGCCGCTGCCGGCGCTGTCCGGGTCGGCCGGGACGCCACTGCCGGCGGTGTGGATGGTGTCGTCACCCTTGCCGCCGTTGAGGATGTCCGCGCCGGGCCCGCCGATGAGGACGTTCCTGCCGTTCGGCCGGTCGTCGAGGACCACGCCGACGACATCGTCGCCGCCGTTGCCGTAGACCGTGCTGGCGCCGTGCCCGACGGTGACGTGGTCGTCCGCGCCGGTGGTCTCCTCGGTCGGGTCCTTGAGTTTCGTCCAGTCGACCAGGCCGGTCAGGCTCTTGTCCCCGACCGAGGTGTGCACGGTCGTGGCGCCGGCGCGGTCGACCGCGCCGAGGTCGCTGTCGCCGGCCACCACGTCGTTGCCGTCGCCGGTGGTGACGGTGTCCTTGCCGGCGCCGCCGGCGACCCGGCTGACCTGGCCGGCCGCCTCGGCGGTGACGATCACGTCGTCGCCGCCGCGGCCGTCCACCCAGCTCGGGCCGGTGCCGGTGCGGATCTGGTCCCGGCCGTCGGAGCCGAGGACCACGGCCGCCTTGTCGAAAGCGGAGGTCTTCGTGCCGTCACCGCCGGTGTCACCGTCGCCGAGCAGCAGCACCGACAGGGAGACCTTGTCCGCGTCGGCGACCTGGTAGCCCCGCCCGTCGACGACCACCCGGGTCAGGTTCGGGTCGAGGAACTCCTGCTTGCGCCCGAGCGCCTCGACCGCGAAGCCGTCGAAGTCGGCGTCGCCGTCGGCGTAGTGCACGGCGTACACCTTCACGACGTCACCGGCGTAGGTGCCGGCGCCGTTGTCCCACGCCTTGTCCCCGCGCTGCTCCTTCTTGCCGAACTTGCCGGCGAAGACGACCAGGGTGTCCCCGACCGTGCCGCCCAGCTCGGGTGGTTTCGGTGTGCAGTCGGGTTGCGCGCGGAAGTCGAGCAGGGTGGCGTCGACCAGGGTGAAGTCGAAGGTCTTGGAGAACAGGAACAGGTCGATGGTGATGTAGACCTTGAGGAAGACCGAGAGCTGCCCAGTGGTGGTGAAGAGGCAGACCGGGTTCACCAGCAGCGCCTGGAGGAACTCGCTGGTGCGGAATTTCCCGTCGTTGTTCGGGTCGTTCCAGCTGAACCCGACGGTCAGCCGGATGCCGCCCTCGATGCCCGCCTTGACGATGAGCACGCTGACCTCGGCCCCGGCGGCGATCTCGCCGCGCAGGGTGACCACCGGGACGGCCTTGCCGGTGCTGTCGGCGGTCTTGAAGTAGAGGCCGTCGAGGAGGCTGACCGCGTCGAGGTCGGTGCCGTCGGTGGCGGCCTCCACGGCGTGCCGGATGCCCGCGGTGTCCAGGCCGGCGATGAACCGGGCGGTCACCGAGGCGCTGCCGGAGAGGGTGACCAGCACCGGCGGCGGGGCGTACACCGGGCCGAACGACTGCCGCCAGTTGAAGCCGAGCGACAGCGGACCGGAGTCGAAGCTGACCAGCTCGACGTCCTGCCCCATGAGCAGGCCGAACAGCGAGCCCGGGTTGTCGAAGATCGGGAAGCTGAAGCCGGTCTTCTGGGCGTTGGACTTCCCGTCGGCGCCCGCGGCGAACAGCTTCTCCCCGTCGTCCCCGGCGGCGGTGTCCACCGCGGACTTCACCTGCGCGGCCGACTTGGCCTGGGTGAACGGGTCGTCCCGCTTGATCAGGCTCTCCGCCGACGCCGGGGAGGCCTCGGTGGTGAGCGCCCTGGCCGGGTCGACCAGGAACTGGCCGAGCGGGATCGAGCAGCCGTCCTCGTCGTCGCAGTCCGGTATCCGGTTCACGAAGGTGATCACCGCGCGTACGGTGTCGACGAAGTCGAGCTTCGGCCCGCCGGTGAGGGTGCTGAACGTCTTGGCGAGCCAGACCAGGGTGATGTCCGGTCCCCCGGTGGCCTTCGACAGGTCCGACAGCACCGGGATCGGCGCGTACAGGGTGTCGATGACCGGCTGGAGCGGGCCGGTGACCGCCTTGAGCTTGTCCACCACCGGCTTGAGGATCTTGCTGAAGAAGGCGCCGGCGTCCAGCGCGATGTCGGTGAACGTCACCTGGAGCGGGGTGGTGACCCCGCCGCCGGTGGCGCTCAGCCCGCCCTGCTTGTGCTCCAAGCCCCACTTCAGGCCGAAGCGGGCGCTGACGCCGGGCAGCGCGGAACCCACCTCGTCGCCGGTGTTGACCGCCGCCGCCAGCTTCCAGTCGATGTTGACCTGGGCGGTGAGGTCGGTGGCGAGCAGGGAGCCCAGGTCGGCGAACTCGGCGAGGGTGAGCTTCGCGTCGGGGTCGGCGGCGCAGTCCGCGGCCACCGCCGGGTCGAAGCAGCTCTTCTCCCCCGGCGAGCCCTTCAGGTCGACCCCGAAGTACGCCCGCACCAGCGGCGCGCCGCCCTGCTTGGTGGCGTTCACCTGGATGAAGGCGAGCTGGGCGGCCAGGTCGCCGGTCATGTCGAAGGTGGCGCCGATCTGCACCTCGGGGGCGGTGTCCCCATCATGGGTGGGGACGTAGAAGCCCTCGTCCCGGTCGAGGACCAGGTCCAGGTGCAGCTTCCAGCCGAGCTTGGCCTGGATGCCGTCGGGGGCGCCCTTCTTCGCCTTCAGCGACAGGCCGGGGATGCCCAGGTCGAGCGGCACGTTGACGCCGAGACATGCGTCGCTGTCCCCGGCGTCCTTGCAGCCGTCCGCGGCCGAGGGCGCGCCGCGCGAGGCGGTCAGCTTGATCCGGATGGACTGGAAGTCCTCCGGCTGGCAGGGGGTGGCCACCCCGCTGCGGCAGCCGACCACCGCGCTCACGCCCGGGTCGAGGTCGGCCAGCACGTCGTTGAGGGCGCTCTGCACCCCGGCGCTGTCCAGCGTGGCGTCCGCCAGCACCGGGCCGATGGCGGCCTTGACGTCCGCGCGCAGTTGGGCCACGAAGCGCTGGCCCTGTTGCAGGTCGTCGCCGACCAGGGGCAGCTTGCCGTCGAAGCTGGCCAGCCGGAGCGCGTCCTCCACCTTGGCCAGGTAACCGTCGATGCCGACGTTGAAGTCGGTCAGCTTCAGCGACAGGTTGGCGAAGCAGGAGGTGAGGTCCGGGGTCTGCGCGTGCGGCGCAAGGTCCAGCCCCATGGTGAAGGTGAGCAGGTTGGTGGCGTCGGCGGGTTCGCAATTGTCCACGAACAGCGGCGCGCGGGCGCAGATCGGGGTCGTCGCGCTGCCGACCCCTCCGCCGCAGTCGACGCCGGCGGTCGTGAACGTCGGCGTCAGGCCGAGCAGGTCGGTGACCGGCCCGTCGGCGGCGAGTCCGCCCAGGCCCACGCTGAGGTCGGCCTTGATCGTGGCGAAGTCGGGGTCCTTGCCGAGGTCGAGGGCGAGCGGGCCCACCCGGGCGGCCAGCGCCGCGTCGCTCACCCCGCCCTTGACGGTCACCTTGGCGGAGGAGTTCTTGTCCAGCAGGGGCGCCGCGTTGAGCTTCAGCGGCAGCAGCAGGCCGAGCTGCGCCCGGGCGTCGACGTCGAGGGCGAAGGTGCCCGAGCTGTCCAGGCTCACCAGCTCGCGGGCGCCGTCCCAGGCGAAGGCGAGCGGCCCGGCGGTGCGGACGTTGCGCTTCCAGTCCAGCCCGACCCGCAGGTACGGGCCGCCGGCCCGCTCGTCGAGGGTGAACTGGATCCCGCTGTCCGCCCCGATCGCGTTGTTGAGCTGGTCGAGGGCGTCCTGGAGGGTGTCCGGGGGCGCGGCGAGCAGCGTGTCCAGCGCGTCGGCCAGCTCGGGCCGCAGCGCGTACGCCGTGCCGTCCGCCGGCTTCGGCGTGCCGGCCGCGTCGACCCGCAGGGTCTGGCCGTCCACCCGGTCCAGCACCCGGTACGCCTTGCTGCCGATCACCAGGGTCCGCCCGGCCAGCCGCGGGTCGAAGGTCGCGTCGCCGCTGCGGTTGGCGTCCTTGAGCAGGAAGTTCGCCCCGTCGGCGGTGAACGTGACGCCCTTGCCGACGCCACTCTCGTCCGCGCCGAGCAGCTCGCGCGCCGAGCGGCCGAGCAGCGGGATCTCGGTGTTCAACGGCCCGCTGCCGCCGCCGGGCTGGGTGAGCGCGGCGTTGACCAGCCGCAGCGCCTCGACCACGACCGCGAAGAGGGCCTTCGGGTCGTCCGGGTTGAAGTCGACGGCGAAGATGCCGTCGAGGCTGCTGGTGTCCACCACCGGCTGCTCGCCGGCCTTCCAGCTGACGTCCACGCCGACGCCCTCGCCGAGGGCCCCGGTGGCGCCCGGCACGCTGACCGTGACCCGGCCGGTGGTCTTCACCGAGGAGGAGACGGCGAGCAGGTTGCCCGGCTCGGACTGCAACCGGCGGAACAGCTCGCCCAGGCTGACGTCCTGCGCCTGCTTGAAGCTGACCTGGACCATCCGCTGCCCGGCGGCGGCCGGCCCGACGGTGAGATCGCCGCCGAGCCTGACCTTGAGGAAGCCGGCGGTGGCGAAGAAGTCGACCCCGGTGTCGATGGGGAAGTCGGCGGCGAACAGCGGCGTGGCCGGGTCGGTGCGCAGCAGCACCCGGTCGGCGTTGGCGGCCGGGCTGCCGAGGTCGTCACGCAGGTCGAGCACGAGGGTGACCGCCGCGCTGTAGCGGGGCTTCACGGTGGCGAAGCTGGCCTGGGCGTTGGCGGCCCGCAGGCCGACCTTCTTGTCCCCGCCGGCCGGCTTGGTGAGCGTGCCGGCCAGTTCGACCGCGCCGATGTTCGGGCTGGAGCCGCTGATCACCCAGACGCTGTCCGGGCTGGGCTGTCCGCCGATCCAGTTCTCCGCCAGGGTGACCGTGGTGGCGGTGTTCGCGGTGATGGTGCCGGCCGAGGTGCCCGCCACGACCCGCTGACCGACCAGCTCATCCGGGGTGAACCGGTTCTGGACGACGCTGAAGCCCTTCGCCGTGAAGGTGGCGCCGCGGCCGGAGACCGAGGCGGCGCCCGGGTCCAGCGGCACGGCCACGGTGGACTCCCGCTCCAGCTTCACCCGGAAGACCAGTTTCTCGCCGGCGAAGGAGAGGTTGTCGACCGGCAGCCCCTCGGCGGCGAGCAGCGCCACGAGTTGCTGGATCGAGCTGAACTTCGGCTGGCCGGCCTTCGCCGGGTCGTCGGTGGCCGGGTCGAACTCCGGGTCGTCCGGCTTGGGGTGCACGTACTTCTTGAGGAAGCCGGTGAGCTTCTCGTTGACCTTCACGGCGTCGGCGAAGGTGCCGCGCAGGAAGGGCAGGCTCAGGTTGCCGGCCGGCCCGCTCTGCTGCACCCCGCCGAGCAGGGTGGCGAGCTGGGCCAGCCCGGCGGCCAGGTCCAACGGGCTCATGTTCCGGAACGTGGCGATGGTCTCGTCGAGGCCGGTGGTGGTGACGGTCGGGCTGCCCACGCTGATGTCGTTCCAGTCGACCTTCACGGTGGCGGCGACGGCGGGCAGGTCGAACGGGGCGCCGGCGGTGGCGGCGCCGAGGTTCACCTGCCCGTGGACGGAGCCGGGGCCCGGCTCGCTCTCGGTGTCGGAGATCCGGCCGCCGCCGGAGTTGTCCAGGGTGACCTGGACCAGCCCGGCGAGGGAACCGGCCGCGCCCAGCTCACCGGTCCCGGCGCCGGTGTCGAAGGCGAGCCGGCCGTCGCCGTTCGGGTCGGTGACGGTGACCTTGACGTGGGTACGGGCGGCGAGGGTGCTCCCGGCGGTGAGCGTGACCCCGAGGATGCCGACCGAGGCGGTGGCCTGGTCCAGGTCGGCGCGGAGCGTCGCCGCGGCGTCGACGTCGAGGCGCGGGGTGTCCCCGTCGCGGACCAGGTAGGTCTCGCCGGCGGCGGTGTGCCGGGCCCGCAGGTGCAGGGTCGCCCAGCCGGTGACGTCGACGGCCTTGGCGACGGTCACCCCGCCGACCGCCAGGTCCTTCGCGGTGACCTGGCGCTTCGTGGTGACCAGCACGTCGAGCAGGTGGTCACCGCCGCTGGTGGTGACCGTGCTGGTCAACCGGGTGCCGCCGCCGAGATCCACGTCGTCCTTGGTCAGATCGCCGGCCAGAGCGTCGGACGCCTTGCGGGCGAGCTTGTCGGTGTCCACGAGCGCACCCGGGCTGACGCCGAGCAGCGGCAACGGCTGGCCGAGCAGGCCGACCCGGGACAGGCCGCCCTCCGCCCAGGTGGCGGTGCGGGACATCAGGGTCTTGAGCGCGCTTTCCCACGCCTCGTCCGCGTGGGCCAGCGCCGCCGTCCACACCAGGGCGAGCGCGGCGGTCACCACCGCCGCGGTCAGGCCGGCTAGCAGCCGCCGTAGTGCCACCATGAGCCACCTCTTCCTCGATGGCCGTCACCGACGGCGCTGGTCCCGCGCCAGCACATCGATCGCGGAAGAGACCCACAACTTCTGTGTCGAGATCGTGACAGAGCGTCAAACTGATCGGTTCACGCCGGCACGCCGCACGTCCTGGTCGGACTGATCGGTCAGCCAGAACCCGTCGAAGCGTGTAACGAAACGAACGGCCACGACGCTGGTCACGGTCACGTCGCACGGCCGCCGGCCACCCGGCCGGCGGCCACCCGGGCTCAGAACGGGGCGTCCACGGACAGCCGCCGCACCTGGGTCAGGTACGGGTCCAGCTCCCCCACCTCGAACCGGCAGGTGCCGATGACGTGCCAGAACTGGCCGCCCGAGTCGCCGTCCAGCTTGTACCGGCCGTCCGGGCTCACCGCCGCCCAGCCGTCGGGCAGGCCGATCAGGGTGGCCCGCAGCTGGGCGTGCTCCGGGTCGGCGACGTCCCACAGCCGCACCGTGCCGTCGTCGCCGGCGCTGGCCAGCAGGCTGCTGTCCGGGCTGAACGCCACCGACCAGACCCGCCGGGTGTGTGCCGCCAGGGTGCCGTGCAGCCGGCCGGTGCCCGGGTCCCAGAGCCGGATCACCAGGTCGTCGCCGGCGGTGGCGAGCAGGTTGCCGCTGGGGCTGAACGCGCAGGACCAGAGCCGGCCGCTGTGCTCGGTGAGCACCGTGCGCCGCTCGCCGGTGAGCGCGTCCCAGACCACGGCGACGCCGTCGTTGCTGGCGCTCGCGAGCAGCGACCCGTCGGTGTTGAAGGACACCGCGTACACCCGGTCGGTGTGGTGTTCGAGGGTGAGCCGGCAGGTCGCGGTGGCCGCGTCCCAGAGCCGGACGAGCTGGTCGTCGCAGCCGGTGGCGATGGTCTCGCCGTCCGGGCTGAACGCCATCGCGCGCACCCTTCCCCGGTGCGGGGTGAGGGTGGCGAAGTGCCGGCCGGTACGCCTGTACCACAGCCGCACGGTGTCGTCGTCGTTGGCGGTGGCGAGGGCGTCGCCGTCGGGGCTGAACGCGGTCGCCCAGACGTGGTCGGTGTCCACGTTGAGTTCGCGCTCGTCGAGGCCGGTGTCGGTGTTCCACAGGTGCACACCGCCGTCGCCGCTCGGCGCGGCGACCAGCGACTCACCCGGGCAGAAGACGGCCGAGAGCAGCCGGTCGGCCGGGCTGGCGAGCTGCCGGACCAGCCGGCCGGTGCGCGGCTCCCAGAGCCGGACCACGCCGTCGTTGCCGCAGGCCGCGAGGACCTCGCCGTCGTCCCGGAAGGACAGTGCGGTGACCCGCCGGCCGTGCCCCCGCAGGGTGTGCTGGAGCTGCCCGGAGCGCACGTCCCACAGCCGGGTGGTGCCGTCGTTGCTGCTGGTCGCCACCTGGGCCTGGTCGGGGCGCCAGACCACCGGCCAGACCGAGCCGCGGTGCCGGGTCAGCTCGTGCCGCGGCTGGCCGTCGGCGCTGTCCCAGAGCTGGATCGCGCCGTCGCTGGCGGCGGTGGCCAGCAGGCTTCCGTCGCCGTTGAACCGGACGCTGTAGATCGCCCCGCGCTGCCGGCCGAGCACCCGGACCGGGCGGCCGGTCTCCAGCTCCCAGAGCCGCAACGCGCCGTGGGTGTCGCCGGTCGCCATCAGCGTGCCGTCGGGGTGGATGTCGAGGGCGTACACGTCGGCCTCGTGGCCGCGCGGCTGGCGCAGCAGCTCGCCGTCGGCGGCCCGGCGGATCCAGATCCGGCCGTGCTGGCCGACCGCGGCCAGCAGCCGGCCGTCCGGGCTGTGCACCACCCGGTAGACCACCTCCGGCTCGCGCACCTCGAAGGCGAGCCGGCCCGAGGGGATGTCCCAGCCCCGCACCACGCCGGCGCTGTCGACCACGACGACCCGCCGGCCGTCCGGGCTGAACGACGTGCCCCAGATCGGCGCCGCGTGGCCGGGCCACTCGTGGCGCAGCCGGGCGGTCCGGGAGTCGTAGAGCCGGACCACGCCGGCCGCGTCACCGACCACCAGCCGGCCCCGCTCGCCGTCGGTGAGCAGCGGCCACACCCAGCCGTCGAAGACGTCCTCGATGACGTGCCGCACGTCGCCGTGGTCGGCGTCCCAGAGCCGTACGGTGAGGTCGGCCGCCCCGGTCACCAGTTGGTGCGAGTTGGCGTCGAAGCGGACCGCGTAGACCCGGCCCCGATGGCCCTGGAGGGTTCGCACCGGCAGCCCGGACGCGGTGTCGCAGATGAGCACACCCCCGTCGTCGCTGCCCACCGCGAGCACCGCTCCGTCCGGGCTGTACGCCACCGGCACCGGCAGTCGGCCCACCTCGAAGCCGTACGCGACGCCCACGGCGGGCGGGGCCAGGCCCGGCGCGACCGGACGGCCCGGGGCGACCACGGCGCCGCGCAGCTCCGGCGCGCGCAGCAGCGCCGCGTCGGCGCTCACGTCGATCAGCGCCGTCCGGTGCCACCTGCTGCCGGTGATCCGGGCGCCGCGCAGGTCGGCGCGGAACAACCGGGCGCCGGCCAGCTCGGCGTCGCGCAGGTCCGCCCCGGCGAGGCGGGCCTGGTCCAGGCGGGCGCCGCGCAGCCGGGCGTGCTCCAGCCGCGCCTCGGTGAGGTTGGTGGCGACCAGCCGGGTGTCGGTCAGGTCGGCGCCGGTCAGGTCCGCCCCGGCGAGTTCCCGGTGGGACAGGTCCTCGCCGCGCAGCACCGCGCCCCGCAGGTCGGCCCGGTCGGGCAGCCGCAGCCGGGCGCTGAGCCGCAGCGCGTTGGCCCGGACCGTCTCACCGGCCGTTTCGTCGCCCAGCACCCGGGCGGTCCAGGCGGTGCAGCGGGCCGGGTCGGCGAGGTCGCCGAGGAACTCCACGGTCAGCGCGGACAGCGGGCGCACCGCCAGCGCGGCCGGCTCCTCCCCCCGGTTGAGCTGCGCGGCGACCCCCTCGGCGACCAGCCACTCCATCACCGAGGTGTGGATGAACCCGAACAGCCCGTCGTCGGTGCGGACCAGCAGGCTGCCGGCGCCCACCGCGTGGATCGCCTGCGGCCCGGACAGCCGGGAGTCGGCCAGCCCGGCGAGCTGCCCGGCGGCCTCGGCCAGCTCGGCCAGCCGCAGGTAGGACTCGCCGCTCTCCCAGAGCTGGAAGGCCAGCCGGCTCACCGCGTGCCACAGCTCGGGCCGGCGCAGGCTCACCGGCGCGCCCGGAATGCCCTGGGTGCGCCGCTCCTCGAAGTCCAGCCAGGACTCCAGGATCTCCCGGTAGAGCGCTGCCGCGCTGAACGTGCCGCCCGCCCCGGCCACGGCGGCGAGCCGCCCCTCGTCGAGGTTGGCGATGAAGCCGAGCATCCGCGGGTTGCGGGAGAGGCCGAGCAGGTCCTTCACCCCGGCCAGCAGGTCCAGCCGCTCGCGGGCGGCCCGCTCGTCGCCGCCGTAGCGGTGCCGCAGGAAGGTCTCGATCTGGCCGGGGGTGAAGTCCTCGATGGCCAGCACCCGGCGGTGCGGCAGCAGGCCCACCCGCTCGCCCAGGGCGGTCAGCACCTGCGAGTTGGTCTTGAAGTGCTGGGTCCGGCTGCTCACCACGATCTTCGCGTGGCCCTCGGCCGCCTGGAGCAGCGTCTCCAGGTGGTCGGCGGCCCGGTCGTAGGTCACCCGGGCGACCAGCTCGTCGAAGCCGTCGAAGAGCAGCACGATCCGGCCCTGGCGGAGCATGTAGCGGAACGCCTTGAGGTCGATCACCTGCTCACCGTGGTTGGCCAGGTGCGCGGCTACGAGCCCGTCGACCGAGTGCGCCTTGTCCAGCGCGCGCAGCTCCACCAGGATCGGGATCAGGTCGGGGGCGGCCGTGGGCAGCCGGCGGGCCACCTCGCGCAGCGCGAAGGTCTTGCCCCGGCCGAAGTCGCCGAGCACCAGCACGAACCGGCCGTCCGGCGCGGAGATCAGCTCCAGCAGCTCGTCGACCACGTCCTCGCGGACCCGCTGGTCGGCGCCGACCAGGTGCCGGTAGCGCTGCGGCACGTACTGGCCGGGCGGGTAGAGCCGGTCGGCCTGCAGCCGGGCGGTCTGCGCGGCGACGTAGTCGCGCAGGTCGAGCAGGCCCTGGAACTCGGTCAGGTGCAGCAGCCGCACGCCGCGCCGCTGCGCCGCCTCGGCCAGCCCGCGCGGCACCCGGTCGCCGTCGTAGACCAGCTCGGAGGGGATGTCCGGGTCGGTGGCGTGCACCCGCCGGGCGAAGTGGTCGACGTCGGCCGGGGACGGGGTGCCCACGTGCGCCGCGACCCGCTGCTGCCGGACCACCCCGTCGGCGCGGTAGGTGATGTAGAGGTGCGGCGGGTCGGCCTCGACCCGGCGGACCACCACCCGGTCGTGGCGGGCCTCGCAGACCTCGGCGAGCCGGTCGAGCAGGCGGTCCAGCGGGGCGGGCGCCGGCACGGCCGGCACGGCGGCCGGCGGGTCGGCGGCGCCCTGGGTGGGCCCCTCGACCACGGTGGGCTGCCGGGGGTCGGGGACCTGGGCCGGGCCGGCCGCGCCGAACGTCGCCTCGGCACGCGGCCAGCTCAGCCGGGTCAGCTCGCCCACGTCGTGCCGGTCGTCGCGGCCGAGCACCCAACGGGTCATCCCGTCGGCGCCGAGCCCGAGCACCTGGGCCCGGCCGTCACGGGAGGCGGTGGCCAGCGGCACCACCGGGTCGACCCGCGGGCCGGGCGCGGCGTCGGCGAGCAGCAGGTTGAGCATCGGGCCGACCAGCCGGTTGAACGAGCCGCGGTCCCGCAGCGACACCCGGTCGGGCACGGCCACCTCGTCGGCGTACGGGGTGCGCGGGCCGGGGGCGTGCGCCATCGCGCCGAGCCGCAGCCAGCCGGACTGCTGGTAGTGGCGCAGCCGCTGGGCGAACCAGGTGGACTGGGCCTCGCCGAGGAAGCCGTACCGGTCCTCCTCGCGGTGCGTGATCGCGACGGTGGAGTTCAGCCCGGCCACCACCACCCGCAGGTCCGGCACCGGGAAGAGGGTCCACGGCTGCTCGCTGTCGAAGATCCGGTCCTCGAGGCCCTGGTAGAGCTCGTCGAAGAGGCGCGCGTAGTGCCGCCACTTCGGCCAGTACGGCGGCTGCGGGTCGACGTCGTCGGCCTCGCAGGTGGCGAAGTAGGCCCGGCTGGCGGCCATGGTGACGTCGCGCGGGCCGGGCACCACGACCAGCCGGTGCGGCTCCAGGCCGAGCAGCACCCGCAGCCCGGTGAGGAAGCTCAGCGCGTCGGAGAACTCCCGAGGGCTGCCCGACTCGGTCAGGTTGCCGGCCACCACCAGCAGATCCGGCCGGGGCACCCCGTCGTTCATCAGCAGGGTGAGGTCGCCCATGAGGTGTTCCTGGAGCTCGCCCGGGGTGACGGGGGCACCCGGCTCGATCATCCCGCGCCCGAAGCGCGGCCCGGCGACCTGGAGCACGGTCAGGGTGCCGCGCGCCGTCGGCACGGCCGCCGCGGCCGGCGGAAACGGCGGCGGGTTGATCGGGGTACGCCGGGCGCGGCGCGGCGCGGGCGCACCGGTGGCGGGCGCGGCGAGCACCCCGGCCGGGTCGGCGGGATGGTGCGGGAAGGCGGGCTGCCGCATCGGCTTGGCCCGGCCGTCGAGCGCCTCCCGGATCCGGTCGAGAACCCGGCCTCGCGCCTGCGCCGGATCGCTCACGCCGACCAGGTCGACGTAGGTGATGGTGGCGAGCAGCCCGTCTATCGGGCAGTCCTCGACCCGCACCGTGACGAGCTTGTTGCCGGTGCCGTCCGGGTCGGCGCGCAGCGCGGCCTGCCATTCGAGCTTGCCGTAGGTCGAGTGCAGGTAGCGTTCGGACAGCACCGCCACCACCACCTCGGCCTCACGGACCCCGCGGTCCATGAAGTCGATGAAGTTGGTGCCGGCCACGAAGTCCCACGCCTGGAGCAGGGTGCGGTAGCCGGCCGCCTCGAACTCCCACGCCAGCCACGTCGCCCAGCGCTCGTCGGCCGGCGAGTAGCTGATGAAGAAGTCGATGGGGCGGTCGGACCGGGTCGGGTGCGCGCCTACAGCCACATGGTCATTATGGCCACTGACGGTCAATCCGTGGACACCCTCGGCAGCCGCTGTGCCGGTCGCGTCGGGCCGGGCCGGCCGGGCGGGGGTGTGCGAGGATCATCCCTCGTGGAGACCGTGGGCGAGCCGCCGTCCGCCGCGCCGGACCGATCCCGCTGGGGGCGGCTGCACGTCCTGGACTGGATCGCGCTGGGGTTGGCCGTGGTGGGCGTCCTCTGCGTCCTCACCGGACTCCTCCCCCGGGCCGACGCCGAGGCCACCGTACGCCGGATCGTGCCCATCCTGATCTTCCTCGGCACGGTTGTGGTGCTGGCCGAGCTGACCGCGGTGGCCGGGGTGTTCGACGCCCTCGCGGCCCGGGTGGCGATCACCGCCCGGGGCAGCTACCGGGCGCTGTTCTGGCTCTGCGTCGGGTTCGCCTCGGTAACCACCATCGCGCTCAACCTGGACACCACGGCCGTCCTGCTCACCCCGGTGATGATCGCCCTGGCCCGCAAGCTGGGCGTGCCGCCGACCCCGCTGGCCATGACCACGGTCTGGCTGGCCAACACGGCGAGTCTGCTGCTGCCGGTGTCCAACCTGACCAACATCCTGGCCAGCGACCGGATCGGCCTGGACCCGGCGCCCTGGGCGGCCCGGATGTGGTGGCCGCAGCTGGTCGCCATCGTGATCACCATGCTGTTGCTCTGGTGGTGGTACTGGCGGCCGGCCCAGGCCGGCGCCGACCCGTTCGTCCCGCCGCCGCCGCACGTGCCGCCGGACCGGGTGCTCTACCGCACCGCGCTCGCGGCCTGCCTGCTCTTCGTGGCCGGGATCCTGGTCGGGGTCGAGATCGGACTGGCCTCCGGGGTGGCCGCCGCGATCCTGGTCGCCGGGTTCGCGGTGCGCGCCCGGGGCAGCCTGCGGTTCGCGCTGGTGCCGTGGCGGCTGCTGGTCTTCGTGACCGGGCTGTTCCTCGCGGTGCAGACCATCGGCCGGCACGGCCTGGACACCGTGATGGGCACGCTGATCGGCGCCGACCCGGGCGCGGAGGGCGCGCTACGGGCCGGCGGAGTCGGCGCGCTCTTCGCCAACGTGGTGAACAACCTGCCCGCGTACCTGGCCGGCGAAGGGGTCATCGCCCCCGACCGGCACACCCAGTTGCTCGCCCTGCTGATCGGCACCAACGTCGGCCCGCTCGCCACCCCGTGGGCGTCGCTGGCCACGCTGATCTGGTACGAGCGCTGCCGGGCCGCCGGGGTGGCCGTGCCGCTGGGCCGGTTCGTGGCCACCAGCGCCGCGCTCGCCGTGCTGGCCACCGCGGCGACCGTGGCCGCCCTGCTGATCGGCCCCGGGTCCTGACCGCGGTCCGGCCGGGCTAGTCCGGCTGTCGGCGCGGGGACCGTTCCGGCGGCGACCGGCCCGGGCCCGACCGCCTGACGTCACTGTGTCTCGGCAAAAATGGACCCGCAAGTCCAGAAAACGCCCGCCCGGAAATCCGGTACGGCCGTGCCCCGGCGGCGGGCTACCGTGCGCGGATGAGCGACGCCCCGACCCTGCACTTCCACACCGACCCGGGTGAGTTCCTCGCCGCGGCCGGCGACCACCTGGCGGCGAACCCCGTGGTCGGCACGGTCGTGGCCACCGTCGCGCACCGGCAGCTGGCCCAGCGGGCCGACGGCGTCGCGTTGCCCGAGGACGACTGGTGGCTGGTGGTCCGGGACGCCTCCGGCGAGGTCGTCGGCGCCGGGATGCGGGCGGCGCCCTTCGCGCCCCGCCCGCCGTTCCTGCTGCCGATGCCCGACGAGGCGGCCGTGGCGCTGGCCCGGGTATGGCACGAGCGCGGGGAGGAGGTGCGTGCCCTTAACGGCGCGCTGCCCGCCGTGCAGCGGTGCGCCGCCGAGGTGACCCGGCTCGGCGGCGGCCGGGTCGAGGTCGCCCAGCACACCCGGCTGCACGAGCTCGGCGACCTCGTACCACCGGCGCGGGTGCCCGGCGCGTTGACGGTCGCCACCGAGGACGACGTGGACCTGGCCGCCGAGTGGTTCCACGCGTTCATGGCCGACGCAGACGAGCAGGCGGGCCGGCCGCGCGGGGTCAGCGCGCACGAGACCCCCGACCGCGCCGAACTGCTGCGCCGGATCCGGGGCGGACGGCTGTGGTTCTGGACCGACGAGGCGGGCCGACGGGTGCACCTCACCGCCGCCAACCCGCCGTCGTTCGGCGTCGCGCGCATCGGCCCGGTGTACACCCCGCCGGAGCAGCGCGGGCATGGCTGGGCCAGCAACGCGGTCGCCGAGGTCTCCCGGCTGCTGCGGGCCGAGGGCGCACGGGTGTGCCTCTTCACCGACCAGGCCAACCCGACCTCGAACCGGATCTACGCCAACCTCGGCTACCGACCGGTGGCCGACATGGCCAACCTCGTCATCGTCCCCTGACGCCGACCCCGGCCGGCCCCGCGCCGCAGGGGGCGGCCGTCCGCATCGGGATCAGCCGGCGAGGTCCAGCGCGGCCAGCCGCTCCGGGTCGGCGATCACGTCGATGGCGGCGATCCGCCCGGCCGTCACCGTGAACGCCATCACCGACAGCGGCCGGCCGGCCGCGCTGACCAGCACCCCGGCGGCGCCGTTGACCAGCACCGGCCGGGCGAACGGCGAGAACCGGCCGAACGTGGTGGCCTGCGCGGCCACGACACGCGCGCCGGTGAGCACGGTGGAGTGCCGGGCCCGGGCGGTCCCGCCGTCGGAGCGGAGCACCACGTCCGGGTGCAGCACGGCGACCAGCCCGTCGAAGTCACCCTCGCGGGCGGCGGCGAGGAACGCGGTGACCACCTCCCGCTGCCGGGCCAGGTCCGGGTCGGGCGCGGGCGCCTGTCCGCGCACCCGGCGGCGGGCCCGGCTGGCGAGCTGCCGGGCAGCGGCCGGCGACCGGTCGACCAGCGCGCCGATCTCCTCGAACGGCACGCCGAACATGTCGTGCAGCACGAAGGCGAGCCGCTCGGTCGGGGTGAGGGTGTCCAGGACCACCAGCAGCGCCAGCCCGACCGAGTCGGCCAGCACCGCGGCGTGCGCCGGATCGGCGTCCGCCTCGGTGACGTCGACGATCGGGTCGGGCAGGCGTACGTCGAGGGGGTCCTCCCGCCGGGTGGCGCGGGCCCGCAGGGTGTTCAGGCAGACGCGGGCGACCACCGTGGTCAGCCAGGCGGCCAGGTTGTCGACCTCGGTGGTGTCGGTGCGGGCGAGCCGCAGCCAGGTCTCCTGCACGGCGTCCTCGGCCTCGCTGAGCGAGCCGAGCATCCGGTAGGCCACCGCCCGCAATTGCGGCCGCTCCTGCTCGAACCGCTCGGCCAGCCAGGTGTCCTCGCCCATGTCCCAGTCCTTTCCCGCGGGGTCCCGCTTGACCGACCCGGCCCGACCCGCCGGTGTGACCGGAGGTGACGCCGGTCACTCCGGTCACACTTCCCGTCCGCCGCGGGTCGAGCCGGTGAAGCGAAACGTAGCGGATCTTCACGACGCGGAGGACGACATGAGCGCACCCATCCTGGTCACCGGCGGCACCGGCACCCTCGGCCGGCTCGTCGTGCCCCTGCTGCGCGCGGCCGGCCACCCGGTGCGCGTGCTCAGCCGTCGCGGCGGCCGGCCCGGCGACGGCGTCACGCACGTCACCGCCGACCTGCTCACCGGCGACGGCGTCGACCCGGCGGTACGCGGGGTCGGCACCGTGCTGCACCTGGCCGGCGGCCCCAAGGGCGACGACGTCGCCACCCGCCACCTGGTCGACGCCGCCCGCCGGGCGGACGCGAGCCACCTCGTGCACATCTCGGTGGTCGGGGCGGACCGGGTGCCGCTGGCGTGGCTGCGGTCCAAGCTGGACGCCGAGCGTGCCGTCGCCGGATCGGGCGTGCCGTGGACCACGGTGCGGGCCGCCCAGTTCCACGACCTCGTGCTGGTCATGGTGGAGAAGATGGCGAAGCTGCCCGTGGTGCCGGTCCCCGGCGGGCTGCGGCTGCAGCCGGTCGACGCCCGCGAGGTGGCGGCCCGGATGGTCGAACTGACGCTGGGCGCGCCGGCCGGCCTGGTGCCCGAGCTGGCCGGCCCCCGCGTATACGGCCTCGACGATCTGGTCACCGGCTACCTGGCGGCCGTCGGCCGGCGGCGGCTGCGGCTGCCCGTCCGTCTGCCCGGCAAGGCCGGCCGCGCGTACCGGAACGGGGACAACCTCGCCCGCCCCGGCGCCACCCTCGGCGTACGCACCTGGGAGGCCTTCCTGGCCGAGCGGCTGCGGCAGCCGGCCGCCGACGCGCGCCGCTAGTTGTACCGTCCGGGACCTTCTCTTTCGGCGACGATGCGTGGTGACCGGCTCGCAGCGGGGAACGCGGACGGCGGTCACCTCACGGTTGTGCCTGCTTCGGCACGGTGAGAACTTCGGCTCCGTCGTTGGTGATGGCGATCGTGTGCTCACTGTGCGCTGTCCGGCAGCCTGTCGCGCTGCGGAGTGTCCAGCCATCGGCATCGGTGACGAGGTCGGCGGTGTTCGCCATGACCCATGGCTCCAGTGCCAGCAGCAGCCCGGGGCGCAGTTTGTAACCGCGACCGGGCCGCCCCGTGTTCGGGACGTGCGGGTCCTGGTGCATCGTCGATCCGACGCCATGACCGCCGAACTCGGTGTTGATCGGATATCCCGCGTCGCTGAGGACCGCGCCGATGGCATGGGAGATGTCGCCGATGCGAGCCCCCGGTCCGGCCGCGGCTATCCCCGCACTCAGTGCGCGCTCGGTCGCGTTGATCATCGCGACGCTCTCCGGGGGCTTCGAGTCGCCCACGATGAAGCTGATGGCGGAGTCAGCGACAACTCCGCCGGTGGAGACAGCGAGGTCGAGCGTCAGCAGGTCGCCGTCGGCAAGCGTGTAGTCGTACGGCAGGCCGTGGAGCACGGCGTCGTTGACCGACGTGCAGATGTAGTGGCCGAACGGCCCGCGCCCGAAGGAGGGCTCGTAGTCGACATAGCAGGACTGCGCCCCGGCCTCGGTGATCATGGCCTGGGCCCACCGGTTGATGTCCCGAAGGTTTGTACCGACCGCGCTGCGGCTCTTCAGGGTCTGCAAGATGCCGGCGACCAGGGTGCCGGCGTCCTTCGCTCGCAGCAGGTCTGTGGGGTTCAGGATCTCGATCACGTGGCGCCTCACTCGTACAGCCAATAAGTATCCCGGCCATATTATCCCGGTACTAGAATAGGAGCCATGGTCAGGTTGCCGCTCACTCCCGCAGAGGTCGAGCGCGGACAGCGCCTCGGCGCCCTCCTGCGTCAAGCCAGGGGGCAGCGCTCGATGCTCGGCACCGCGCTGGACGCAGGTGTCTCGCCGGAGACTCTTCGGAAGATCGAGTCCGGTCGCGTAGCCACCCCCGCCTTCCCCACCATCGCGGCGATCGCCGACGTCCTCGGCCTTTCCCTCGACGCGGTGTGGTCGGAGATCAACCAGTCAGGCGGCGGGGTCGACCTCGCAAGATCAGGTCGCAATGCCCGCGAGCGGTTGGCCTCGTAGGTCTCGACCCCGCAGCTCCGGGGCGGTCGCCGGCGACAGAGAACGCGCCGACCGGAAACGATCCCGGTCGGCGCGTCGCGACCTACCGACGGGCGGTATCAGCCAAGGTGCCGGGCGAAGAACCGCAGCGTGCTGTCCAGTTCGAACGCCGGGATCTCCCCGTGCCGGCCGGGGTTGGCGTGCAGGGTCTTCTCGGCTGAGGCAAAGGCGTCGAACAGCGCCAAGCCCTGGGCCCGCGGCACCCGCTCATCGTCCCACTGCAGCAGGAACTCCACCGGGACGGTGATCCGCGCGGCGACCTCCGCTGAGGCCAGCGCCCCGCCCAAGCCGAGCACCGCCGCACGGACCCGGGGTTCGGCGGCGACGAACGGAACGCCCAGGCCACACCCCAACGACACCCCCCAGTAGCCCACCGGACCAGCGCCGACGTACTCGAGATCCTGGACCGTGTCCAGGACCGCCCGCCACTCCGGAACGGTCCGGCGAGCCACGAGCGCCTGGAAACCGGCGATCAGCGGAGCCAGTTCCTCTCCGGCATCCGCGCGAGCCTGGTTCCCGGTCGCGATCCGGTCGTACTCGTCGTCCTTCGGCCGGTCGCCATGGCCGGGGACATCGACCGCCGCGACCGCAAACCCACACTCCACCACGAGGCGACGGGCACGGGCCACGATGCCGGGTGCCATCTTGTGCTGGCCGCCGCCGTGTCCCATCAGGATGAGGGGACGAGTACCGGTAGCACCGTCCGGCGTCCACAGCACGCCGGGAATCTCACCGAGGGTGAAGAGCTGTTCGAAGACGCCGTCGGACGACGTTACAGAATTGAAGCGCACAGCGTGTCAAGCCTTTCGGAATGCCTTCTGCGGGCACTCCCTAGACCATGCGAGGGAGGGAGCCCCGACCTGTCACAGCGTTGATCGGTCTCACCTCCTCAGTTCGCAGCAGCGCACAGCGACGCAGAACCTAGCACGGAGGGCTCACCCAAGTCCGTTCCCCATGGTCCTCTGGCTCCGCGTACCCGCCAGGTCGTCATTCGTCACGCACGGCCAGGGCCGGCTCGCGCACCATGAACACGTCCACCAGGTCCTCGGTCTCGACGGTGAATCCGTGCCGCTCGTACAGCCGCCGGGCCGGACTGCCCTGCAGCACGTTCAGCCGGACCAGGGTGCCATCGCGGTCGCACTGCTCCAGCAGCCCGCGCAGCACGGCCGCACCGATGCCGCCGCCCTGCAGGTGCGGGGCCAGGTAAAAGTGCTCCAACCAGTGGGCGTCCCCGGCCGGCCGCAGCGACACGCTGCCGGCGAACATGCCGCCGACCTCGATCACCCGGGTGTGCGCCGGCGCGAACCCGTCCCGCAGTCGCTGCCGCACCCGCTGCTCGTCGTACCGCCCGAGCCGCTCCAGATCCGCCCGCAGCACCACGGCCCGCAACTCAGCCACTGCATCGACGTCCGCCACCGACGCCGGTCGGAACGCCCAGTCCGCCATGATCACCAAACTACCCGGCGGGACAGTTGTTGCTCGTCATCGTGACGCTGTACTCGGTGTCGTCGTGGGTGATGCCCGACGCCGAGCCGTCGAACCAGGTCTCGACCTTCTCCCAGCCCCGGTGCTGCTCGTAGTGCAGGTGCGGCGCGCCGGAGTCGCCGGTGCTGCCCACCCGCCCGAGCTGCTCGCCGCGGGCCACCCGCTGTCCGGCCCGGACCATCGGCGGTTCGAGCAGGTGCAGGTACTGGGTCTCCCACTTGCCACCGTGGTCGATCTTCACCCAGTACCCTCCACCACGGCCGCGCGGGCCCTTCGGGTCCTCCGGGGTACGCCCACCCAGCGACCCGTTGATCCCCGCCACGGTGACCGTGCCGTCATACGACGCGAGCACCGGCCGCCCCCACGCGTCACCTCGGGTGGGGAACAGGTCGACGTCGTAGTCGTCGTGGCCGGGATAGGTGCCCAGCCGCCACGTCTCGCCGCAGGGCACGGGAAGCTGGAACAGCGGGCGCGGGCCCGGCGGGCGGAGCAGCGGCACGAGGACCACGGCGACGGCGAGAAGGGTCGCGAGCGCGCCGACCGCGAGACCGACGCGAACCGCGCGGCGCCGGTCGCGCCGTCCGGGTGGCTGGCCGGTCGTCATCGCCCCGAGCATGGCAGACACCGACACAGGTCGGGACACCAAGGGCTTGCGCAGGTGCCGGTGCAGGTGCTGCCGGACCTGCTCGTTCCAGACCTCGACGATCCGGCGGGCCCTACCAGCCGACGGTGGTGAGGCTGATGGGGGTGAGCTGGCGGACCTGCGGTTCGATCCACTGTGCCGCGGTGACCAGCTTGACCAGCCGGTCGATGGTCTCCGGTGGGCCGGCCACGAAGCTGCGCCGGTCGGCCGGGCAGCCGTAGCGGTCGTCGAAGCAGCCGCCGTCGAGGGCCCGGACCACCATGCCGGCCTCGGCGGCGAGCAGCATCCCGGCCGGCAGGTCGACCGCCTCGGGGCGGTAGCCGACTATGCCGTCGATGTCGCCGCGCGCCAGCATCACCCAGGACAGCAGCGGCGCCCACAGTTGCAGCACCCGGCGCGCGGTGGTGTCGAGCACCACCTTCAGCGCCCGGGCGGTGCTGTCGTCGCGGGCCACCCCGTGCCCCTGGGTCCAGGCCAGCACCGGCGCGGTCGGCACCGGCCGGCTGGGCGCGTGCAGCGGGCGGCCGGCGGGCCCGGACCTGTGCACGAAGGCGCCCCGCCCGCGCACGGCCGACCAGGTGCGGCCGGCGACCGGGTCGTGCACCACGCCGAGCACCGGCGAACCGCGGTCGCAGAGGGCGATCCCGACCACGTACGCGGGCAGTCCGATCGCCACGTTGTTGGTGCCGTCGAGCGGGTCGACCAGCCAGGCCCAGGTGTTGTCGGCGGCGTACTCGCCGCCCTCCTCGGCGATCACCCCGTGCTCCGGCCAGCGGGCGCGGATCCGGTCGACGATCAGCCGTTCGGCGGCCAGGTCCAGGTCGGTGACCAGGTCACCGGAGTCGTTCTTGGCCCGGGCGTGCAGCTCCCCCCGGGTCCCCCGGCGCAGCAGCCGCCCGGCCGCCTGGGCCGCCTCCACCGCGAACCGGTGCGCGTCGCGCAGGTCGGGCCCGCCTCTGTTCGGCTCCACGTCCATGGCTCCTCCAGCCAGTCAGCCCCGTGCCACCAGTCGCGCGATCTCCCGCGCCATCCGTGCCGTCTCCGCCGCGTCGCAGCGGTCCCGGCGTATCCGGTGGCTGCGCCCGTCCACCGCGCCGAGGCTCAGGTCGCACACGCCGGGAGTGGTGCGGCCGAGCGCCACGGTCACCGCCGGCTCACCGGCGTCGACCTCCGAGGTGTGGAAGCCGCCGGCGCGCAGCGCGTACGAGTCGCCGGCGGAGTGCGTCTCCACGGTGGCGGTCGCCGCGGTGACCAGCCGGTCGGTGGCCGCCATCTCGTCCACGTCGCCCCGGCTGTGCACCTCGTAGATGCGCCACGAGGGGTCGGCGGGGGCGTCGGTCACCTCGATGAGCTCGTTGCGGACCGTGCCGTGCAGCACGTGGCTGAGCAGGTCCCAGCTGTGCGAGTGCATGGTCGAGGTGGTCGGCTGCACCGGCGGCGGGTCGGCCGGCCAGGCGTGCACGCAGATCCCGTCGGCGCCGGTGCGCTCCACCGGCAGGCAGGTGAAGCCGAGCGGGTGCCGGACGGCCAGCAGCGGCCGCCGCCCCTCGGCGACGTCGTCGAGGATGTCGAGCACCCAGCCGCGCAGCAGCTCCGGCCGGGCGCCCCGGTCGATCTCCCGTTCGAGGTCGGCGTAGGTCATCATGCGTACGGGTTCCTCGCCTGGATGGCCCGGCCCACGATGTCGGCGACCTCGCGGTCGCCGAAGGACCGGGGTAGCGGCAGCCCGAGGGTGGTGAACAGCCGGCGGACCTGCTCCACCGAGGGCTCGTCGTCGAGCTTCACCTGTGCCGCGGCCTCGACGGGCACCCGCCGGCTCTGCTCGCGGCTGTACTGCAACTCGATGTTGAACCGGTTGTAGTAGAGCTCCTTGCGGTCGATCCGCAGGGCCGGGGTCTGCGGGTTCTCCTGGGTGATGACCACGCAGGATGAGGAGAGGTCGTAGCGGAAGGTGGTCATCTGCGCGGAGAGCCGGACCTCGACGGTGAGCAGCCCGGAGCGCTGCAGGTGCCAGCAGGCGGCCAGCACGGTCGCGTACGACTCCTTGCGGGTGCGGTCGACGGTCCACCGCTCCCCCGGCGCGTCGGGGTCGAGGCTGCGCCGGAACCGCGCGTAGCGCTCGCAGACGTCCTCGTCGGTCGGGTCGATGATCTCGATGGCGAAGTGCAGGGTGGCGTTGCGCCGGCGGGCGTGCTCCAGGCACTCCGGCAGGGTCACCGCGCGGGTGAAGGTGCCGGTGCCGCCTTTGAAGGTCCACCGGTCGGTGTGCCGGCGCGCCTCGGCCAGGGCCTGCCCGACCTCGCTGCCGTGCAGCACCCGCACCATGGAGACGCTGTCGATCGCCCCGCGGGCCCGGTTCAGCGCCCCCTCCGGCCCGGTGATCTCGTGCATCTGCGGGACCAGCTCGGTGAGCCGGGCGCGAGTGTCCCGCATCACCTCCCGCACCTCCTGCTGGGCGGTCTCCCGGCGCAGCCGGTCGCGCAGCACGGCCTGGGCGAGCACGGCGAGGACCAGCAGGATGGCGCTGTTGACCACGTCCTGGCTGACCGTGTTGGTCAGGCCGAGCACGGCCACGGTCACGGCCAGCACCAGGCCGATGAACGCGTCGAGATTGTTGACGACCCAGGTGAACAGGCGCGCCATGACATCCCCCGGTCGACGACGGAACCCTCATGATAGCCCTTTGTCAATCTCGCCATCACGCGCTGTTCGGGTGCCCCGTACCCCTCGGTGACGGCGCCTCCGCCGTCCGCCGGGCGGCGCAGATCAGCGACCCGCCGAGCCCCGGCGCGACCCGGGCCAGCAGCCGGGAGGCGACCCACCGTCCACCCGGGAGCCGCCAGCCGACCTCATTGGAGCGGATCGCCAGCGGCGCGAACCCGGCTCGGAACAGCACCCGCCGCAGCAGCGAGGCCGTGAACGGCCGGATGTGCAGCCAGAGGTAGGGGTGCAGCGGGTCCACCTGGCGGGGCGCCCGGCCCGCGAGGAACGCGAGCCGGTCCTGCGCGGGCGCCAGGTTGGGGGTGGTGAGCACGAGCAGGCCGCCCGGGGCGAGGACGCGGTGGCACTCGCGCAGCAGCGCGAGGGGGTCGTAGACGTGCTCGATCAGCTCGCCGGTGAGCAGGCCGGCGAAGCTGCCGGCGCGGAACGGCAGGCCGCGGGTGGCGTCCAGGCAGACCGGCAGGGCCGCGCCGCCGGCGGCCCGCCGGGCCGCGCCCAGCGCGGTCTCGGCCATGTCGGCCACCACGAGCGGGCCGGGCAGCGCCGCCGGGTCGAGCATGCTGCGCGGGCCGCAGCCCAGCTCCAGCACCGGCCGTCCGCCGGGCACGCCGTCGACCATGAGCCGCGCGGCGACCGCCCGGCGGATCCGATGGTACGGGTCGTCGACGTACCCGTTGACCTGTGCGCCGTCGTGGTAGCTGCGCCGGTTCGCGCGGCGGCCGTGCGCCTGTGCGCTGCGCGACGAGGTCCCGGTCGGCGGCTCGGCCATCGCACCCTCCACTGCGGTCGTCGCCCCCGTCGGCGGCGCCCGCCCTCCAGCCTCGCACCGCTCCCGGCCGGGGGCGCGGAAATCCACCCCGGGTACAGCGACGCGGCGGCCGGGGGTCCGGTCGCCGCGTCGCGGGTGTCGGGTCAGATGGCGCGGGCCCAGTCCAGCCGGCTGCTGTCGTCGTACTCGTCGCCGGGGATCCACCAGGGCTCGCCGAAGCCGCTGGTCGAGACGATGATGTTGCCGCCGTCCGGGGCCTCGTTGGTCGGGGGCACCGACAGGGCAGCGCAGTAGCGCCCGTCGGGCGAGAAGACCGGGGACAGGTAGTACCGGGGCTCGTCGGTGAGCCGCTTGAGGCCGGTGCCGTCGATCCGCACCGAGCCGAGCGCCGCCCCGCCGAGCACCTCGGTGTCCCGGGTCCAGCGGTTGGTGCAGAACACCACCCGCTCGGAGTTGGGCATGAAGACCGGCCCGTGGAAGAGCTCGCCGGGCGCCTCCGGGGTGTAGATCGGCCGCACCTTGCCGGTGGCCAGCTCCAGCGTGCGCAGTTGCGGCCCCTCGGAACGGCTGACCCAGCGCATGACGATCATCGAGCCGTCCCGGGACCAGTTCGGGTGCGACATGGGGTGCCCCTGGACGAGCACCCGCTTGCCGCCGGTGGCCACGTCGACCGCGATCAGCGTGTCGTCCTCGGACCCGGTGACCAGGGCGATCTGCCTGCCGTCCGGGGACCAGGTCGGGGCGCCGTAGTGGACGCCGGGCGGGTCGGTGAGCAGCTTCCGGATCTCGCCGGTGACCCGGTCGAACAGCGCCACGTAGGGCAGGAGGCGACCGTCGCCCGACCAGGCGGTGTTCTTCCAGGCCACGTACCGGCCGTCGGGCGACGTGGTGGCCTGGTCTCCGTCCGTCAGCAGCTGCTGCGGGGTGGTTCGCCCCGGGTTGACCTGGAGCACGCCCCAGCCGACGCTGACCAGCCACGGCCCGTTGACCACCTCGGTGGCCTCCGCCGCGACGGCGGGCGCCGCGGCGGTCAACCCACCGGCCAGCCCGGTCGCCGTGGCCACGCCGGCCAGGGCGGCGGTACGCAGCAGCGCACGTCGATTCATCTCAGTCATGGACAACCCCCGTAATAGACGTCGCTCCACCCTCCTGAACGGACGATCAGGACGGCATCGGGCGAGCGGTCCGTCCACCGTCGGCCACTCGGTCAGCCCGCACGGTGACCGCCCCGGCGGCCGGTACCCTCGCCCCGGTGACCTCCGACGCGCTGCGCCGCGCCCTCACCGATCCCGGCGATCCGCCGCTGCCGCCCCTGCCCGGGGTGGCCGTCGAGCTGCTCGCCGCCCTTGACGCGCCGCCCCGGCTCGCCGCGCACCTGCGGCTGGTGCACGACGTCGCCCGGCAGCTCACCGCCGTGTTCGCGGAACGCTTCCCCCTGGTGCCGTTCGACCGGCAGGCGGTGCTGTTCGGGGCGGCGATCCACGACCTCGGCAAGGTCGAGCACCCGGAGGAGCTGTCCGGGCCGGGCTCGGCGCACGAGGAGGCGGGCTACCAGCTGCTGCTGCGCTTCGGCGTACCCGAGGAGCGGGCCCGCTTCGCCGTCACCCACGCGGCCTGGCACACGCCGGGCGTCCAGTTGGAGGACCTGCTGGTCAGCCTCGCCGACAAGGTGTGGAAGGGCAAGCGCGTCACCGACCTGGAGGAACTGGTGGTCGACCGGCTGGCCGACATCACCGGGCAGCCGCCCTGGCAGGCCTTCCTGGACCTCGACGACGTGCTCGCCGGGCTGGCCGCCGACGCGGACGGCCGGCTCGCCTTCCAGGCCGAACATCCCGTGCACGGCTGACCCGCCCGGTTGTTACCCGGCGGTTACCCGGCTGCGAAGGCGCTGTGGCACGGCGGGCCGACCGTCTGGGCAGGGACACCGGACGGCGTCCCGGCACACCGTCAGGGAGGCCACCATGAAACTGAGGAGAACACTGCTGGCGCTGGTCGTCGTGCTCGGCGGGCTGGTCGCCGGGGCCGGCGGCGCGACCGCGGCGGCGCCGTACTGCGGGATCACCTGGGGCAGCACGGCCAAGACGGCCGGCGCCCTCAGCACCGACCCGCTGATCGAGGTCCGCACCGGGCGGCACGACTGCTGGGACCGGGTGGTCTTCGAGTTCGCCGGACCGGCGAACGGCTACTCCGTCGCCTACGGCGAGACGTACACCGAGGGGCAGGGCCTTCCGCTGAGCCCGTACACCGCCGGCGGCGCGCTCCTGTCGGTGTCGCTGCGGGCGCCCGCCTACGACGACGAGCACGTCGCCACCCTGCCCTACCGCGCCGGTGAGCACGCCGCGACGGTGCTGGGCTACCGCACGCTGCGGGACGTCGTCTTCGGCGGCAGCTTCGAGGGCTACACCACCTTCGCGGTGGGCGTCCGCGCCCGACTGCCGTTCCGGGTCTTCGTGCTCAGCGGCCCCGGCACGCACAGCCGCATCGTGATCGACGTGGCCCACCAGTGGCAGGCGTGACCTTTCCCCAGGTGAGAGGGGCCGACCGGCCCCTCATCACCGTCCGTTGCGCCCACGCCGCCCGGCGTCGCACCGGACTACCCTCAGTGGTCATGGAGGGCCGCGTGCTGGTCGTCGAGGACGACGCCTCCATCCGGGAGGTGACGGCCCTCGGCCTGCGCCGGGCCGGGTTCCGGGTGGCCACCGCCGTCGACGGCCCGGCCGCCCTGGCCGCCTGGCGGGCCGGCCCGGTCGACCTCATCGTGCTCGACGTGATGCTCCCCCGCCTGGACGGATTCGAGGTGTGCCGGGAGATCCGGCGTACCAGTCAGGTGCCGATTCTCATGCTCACCGCCCGCACCGACACCATCGACGTGGTGGTCGGCCTGGAGTGCGGGGCCGACGACTACCTCCGCAAGCCGTTCGACCTGCCGGAGCTGGTCGCCCGGGTCCGTGCCGTGCTCCGCCGGAGCGTGGCCCCGGACCCCGACACCACCGTGACCGCCGGGCCGCTGGAGATCGACCCGGCCCGCTTCGTGGCCCGCCGGGACGGCCGGGAGCTGACCCTCACGGCCACCGAGTTCCGGCTCCTCCTGGAGCTGGCCCGGCGCCCCGGCCAGGTGTTCACCCGCGAGCTGCTGCTCGACCGGGTCTGGGGGCACAGCTACCTCGGCGACTCCCGGCTGGTCGACGTCGCCGTGCAGCGCCTGCGCGCCAAGGTGGAGGACGACCCCGGGGCGCCGACCCTGATCCGGACGGTCCGCGGGGCCGGCTACAAGCTCTCGACGGGGTGAGCGCGTCATGGTGGCCGGCAGAGTCGTACCCGGGCGGCTGCGGCGCCGGCTCGTCGTCGCGTTCGTCCTCGTCGCCGGCATGTCCGCCGGCACGCTGGCCGCCGGGTCCTACCTCATGCTGCGGCAGGCCCGGTTCGACGGCTCGCTGCAACGCGCGGCGGCTGACGCCCGCTACCAACTGGTGGTCGCCGCGCAGTTCCTGCCGCTGACCGACGCCCGCCGCGCCGACCTGCTGGCCAGCTTCGAGGAGTCCGGCCGGCACGTGCTGCTGGTCGCCGGGGACACCCAGGCGTCCAACCCCCGGTACGCGCCCACCCCCGACCCCGACCTGCGCGCGACCGTCGCCGCCGGGCAGCTCGGCTTCCAACGCATCCCCGGCCGGCCCCACCTGCTGGTCGTCGGCGGGCGGATTCCCGGCTCCACGGCCGAGCTGTACGTGGTGACCGTCGAGGACGACCTCGTCGACGCCCTCGACCAGCTCCGCACCGCCTCGGTGGTCGGCTGGGCGGCGGTGGTGCTGCTCGCCGCCGGCGTGGGCAACGCCCTCGCCCGCCGCACCCTGGAACCCGTCGGCCGGGCCAGCCGGGCCGCCCGGGCCGTCGCCGAGGGGCTGCTGCACACCCGGCTGCCGGTGCGCGGCCGGGACGAGTTCAGCGCCTGGGCCAGCTCCTTCAACGAGATGGCCGAGGCACTGGAAACCAAGATCGTAGCGCTGTCCCAGGCGCAGGCCCGGGAGCGACGGTTCACCGGCGACGTGGCGCACGAGCTGCGTACCCCGGTCACCGCCCTGGTGGCGGCTGCCTCGCTGCTCGCCGACCAGCTGGACGCCCTCCCGGCCGACGCCCGCCGCGCCGCCGAACTGCTCGTGGCCGACGTGGTCCGGCTGCGCCGGCTGGTCGAGGAGCTGATGGAGATATCCCGCCTGGACGCCGGGCGGGAGGTGCTCGCCACCCGCCCGGTGGACGTCGGCGCGCTGCTGCGCCGGATCGTCGCCGACCACCGGGACGCCGCCGGGGCCAGCGTGGACGGCGACGCGCCGCCCGTGGTGACCGACCCGCGCCGCCTCGAACGGATCCTGACCAACCTGGTGGCCAACGGGGTCGAACACGGCGGCGGCGACCTGCGCGCCGAGATCCGGCACACCGGCGGCGAGCTGGTGGTCGAGGTCGCCGACCGTGGACCCGGCATCCCCGCCGAGCACCTGGCCCACATCTTCGACCGGTTCTACAAGGTGGACCCGGCGCGCACCGGCCCGGGCAGCGGACTGGGCCTGGCCATCGCCCGGGAGAACGCCCGGCTGCTCGGCGGCCGGCTCGACGTGACCAGCGAGGTCGGCCACGGCACCCGCTTCCGCCTCACCCTCCCCCTCGACACCGGAGGCACGCCGTGCGACGCCTGATCCCGCCGCTCGCCGTGCTGCTGCTGCTCGCCGCCGGCTGCGCCCCACCGCGCACCGGCACCCTCGGGCCCGCCCCGGCCGGCCCGTCGCCCACCACCGCCGCCGCACCGACCGGCACGCCGACGCCGCCTCCGTCCGCGCCGCGCACCCCGACCACGCCCGCCAGGACGGGTACGCCGAGCACCGCCGCGCCGACCGGGCCGGACGGGACGCTGACCGTGCAGCTCTGGTTCGCCCGGGCCGGAAGACTGGTGCCCACCCGGCGTACGCTGCCGGCCACCGTGGCCACGTCCCGACTGGCGCTCACCGCACTGGCCGACGGACCGTCCCCGGCCGAGAGCGCCACCGGCCTGACCACCCTGGTCCCGGCCGGCACGGAGGTGACCCGCATCGCCGGCGGGGTGGCGACGCTGGTCCCGCCGGCCGGCTTCGACGCCGGCGGGACGGCCACCGCGCGGCTGCGCCGGGCCCAGGTGGTCTGGACGCTCACGCAGTTTTCCACCGTGCGGCGGGTCGCCTTCGCCCCGGCCGACACCGCGACCGGTCGGGACGACTACGCGGACCTGCTGCCGCCCATCGTGGTGACCGCCCCGGCGATCGGCGACCGGGTCACCAGCCCGGTCACCGTCACCGGGACCGCCGACGTGTACGAGGCGACGGTGAGCGTCCGGGTGCTGGACGCGGCGGGCCAGGAGATCGGCACCGCGTTCACCACGGCCTCCTGCGGCTCCGGCTGCCGCGGCGCCTACCGGCTGAACGTCCGCTACGGGCGGGCGGCGTCCCGACTCGGAACGATCGAGGTGTACGAGGTGTCGGCGCGCGACGGCTCCCGGATCAACGTGGTCCGTGTCCCGGTCGACCTGGGCACTCGGTCGGGGTGAGGCGTGCCCCCGGCTGGATTCGAACCAGCGGCCTTCGGATTCGGAATCCGACGCGCTCTCCACTGCGCCACGGGGGCCTGGGCAATCACCCGAAACCTATTGACATTCGATAGGTAGCGAGTGATAGTCGATGCATGTTCACAGCTCAACGGGCGGTGGCTCCGCTCAAAGCCTTCCTCGTGCTGCTGTTCGGGATCCTGGTCCTGTTCCAGGTCATGTCGCTGCCCGGGCAGTTCGCGCACATGGCCAGGGAGAATCCGGACCTGGCCTACCTGAGGTGGCCGGCGACCGCGGTGTCGGTGTTCTGGGTGCTCTGCATCCAGGTGGTGATCGTCTGCACCTGGAAGCTGCTCACCCTGGTCAAGAAGGACCGCATCTTCAGCGAGGCGTCCCTGTCGTGGGTGGATGCGATCGTGTGGGCGATCGCCGCCGCGTGGGTGGTGCTGGTGGGCGTCTTCCTCTACGTCGGCTTCAACGCGAACGATCCGGGCCTGCCGCTCCTGCTGTTCCTGCTGGTGACCGGGGTGACCGTGCTGGGGCTGCTGATGGTGGTGATGCGGGAGCTGCTGCGGCAGGCCACCACGCTCCGGACCGACATGGAAGCGGTGATCTGATGCCCATCGTCGTCCGCATCGATGTCGAGCTGGCCAAACGCAAGATGAGCGTCGGCGAGTTCGCCGAGCGGGTCGGGCTCACCCCGGCCAACGTCGCGGTGCTGAAGAACGGTCGGGCCAAGGCCGTCCGCTTCAGCACGCTGGAGGCCATGTGCCGGGTGCTGGACTGCCAGCCCGGTGACCTGCTCGAGTGGGTCGAGGAACAGGAGAACCGATGAAGTACGTGCTCGCCGTCGTCGCCGTCCTCGCCGTCGTCGCCGTCCTCGCCGTCGCGCTCGGCGTCGCGGGCATCGTGTACGGGGAGGCCGACGACTCCCCCGGCCTCCAGCTCCTGGCCGGCCTGCTCGTCATCGGCGCGGTCGCGATCGGCGTGCGGATCGCCCGGCGCAGCCGGTAGCTGTCGCTGCGAGCTGAGGATTCGAACCTCAATTCTCCGATCCAGAATCGGATGTGCTGCCTGGTTGCACCAGCTCGCATGGGGTCCGCGGACCGCGGACCGTGCCCCGACCAGGATTCGAACCTGGGCTCTCCGGTTTCGTAGACCGGCGCGCTCTCCGCTGCGCCACCGGGGCGGGCGACCGGCGCCCTTCCCCCTCCAGGGGCGCCGGTCGGTTCAACCCTTCACGCAGACGACCTGCTTGAGGTGGGCGACCACCTCGACCAGGTCCTCCTGCTGGGCCATCACCTGGGTGATGTCCTTGTACGCGCCGGGGATCTCGTCGACCACCCCGGCGTCCTTGCGGCACTCGACGCCCGCCGTCTGCGCGGCCAGGTCGGCGGTGCTGTACGTCCGCTTCGCCTGCCCCCGCGACATCCGCCGTCCGGCCCCGTGCGACGCCGAGCAGTACGCGTCGAGGTTGCCCTTGCCGCGCACGATGTACGACCCGGTGCCCATCGACCCCGGGATGATGCCCAGGTCGCCGCGGCCGGCCCGGATGGCGCCCTTGCGGGTCACCAGCACCTCAACCCCGTCGTAGCTCTCCTCCGCCACATAGTTGTGGTGGCAGGAGATCGGCTCGTCGTAGCCGACGTGGGGGAACTCGTCCCGAACCACCCCGCAGAGCAGGGCGAGCATGACGGCCCGGTTGCGGCGCGCGTACTCCTGGGCCCAGAAGAGGTCCCGGCGGTAGGCGGCCATCTCCGGGGTGCCGGCGAGGAACACCGCGAGGTCCCGGTCGGGCAGGTCGACGTTGTGCGGCAGCCCGCGGGCCACCGCCATGTGCCGCTCGGCCAGTTCCTTGCCGATGTTCCGGGAGCCGGAGTGCAGCATCAGCCAGACCCGGCCGTCGTCCGGGCCGCCCTGCTCCAGGCACACCTCGACGAAGTGGTTCCCGCCGCCGAGGGTGCCCAGCTGGCGCTGGGCCCGGGTCTCCAGCTGCGCCACCTTCCGATCGAGGGTGGCGAAGCGCCGCCAGAACTCGTCCCAGCCACCCTGCTCCAGCCCGCGCACCCGACGGGGGTCGACCGCGTCGGCGCGCATGGCGAAGCCGACCGGGATGGCCGCCTCGATCGCGGTCCGGAGCGGGCCGAGGTCGTCGGGCAGGTCGGCCGCGGTGAGCGAGGTGCGCACCGCGGACATGCCGCAGCCGATGTCGACGCCGACCGCGGCCGGCGAGACGGCCTGCCGCATGGCGATGACCGAGCCGACGGTGGCGCCCTTGCCGAAGTGCACGTCCGGCATGACGGCGACGCCCTGCACCCAGGGCAGCGCGCCGATGTTGCGCAGCTGCCGGGCCGCCTGCGCCTCGATCGTGTACGGGTCGGTCCAGACCCGGACCGGCGCCCGGGTACCGGCCAGCGGGGTGAAACCCATCGTCGTCTCCTCGGTTCAGGGGTGATGTCGTCGGACGGCGGGTGCCGTCCGTGTGATGTCCGGGACCGCGGAATCGAACCGCGTGTCTCTCGCGCCCAAGGCGAGCGGGTCAGCCAGCTCCCTCGTCCCGGTTGCCCGGCCGGCGCGCGGGCGCCGGCCGGGAGTCGTGCTCATGCCGTCCACTGTGGAGTTGAGAAGATGCGACGTCGCCGGCCGGAGGTCGGAACGAGGTGAAGCAGGGGCGGCAGGATTCGAACCTGCAACCGCCGGGTTTGGGATCCGGTGCTCTTCCGTTGAGCTACGCCCCTCGGACCCGGTGACGAGAAAGCCGCCCGGTCCCTGGTCTCGGGGCGGGCGGCTGCGCGTGTGTCGCGCCGGCGCTAGTCGCGCCACCACCCCGGTTGCCACTGCTGCCGTCGGCAGCGACCCAGGCCCGATTCGGGCAGCAGGGCACCGCCGCGCGGCGCGGGCCGCTCGGCCTGGGTGCGATTCTGCTGCGACACGGTGCGCTCCCTGGGTGGTGGAACCGGTTGATGTTGGCCCGTTCACGGTACGGGCGGGCCGGAAACGCCGCAACGGATATTCGCGAGGACGTTTCGGCCGGCGCCGAACGGTGCCCGCTCTAGCCTCGGACCAGGCAGAAGGAAGGGGTACGGGATGGACGGGCGGCGTCGGGTGGCGGAACGGTTCCGGGAGGTCAACGGGGAGCACCCGATGACAGCGGCGGACGACGCGTACGTCAGCGCGCAGTTCGTGGTGCTCGACGCGCTGTGCGCGGCGTCCGGGCGGGACCCGGACGGCGTACGCCGGTTGATGCTGGACCGGCGGCTGCCGCTGCCGGGCTATCTGCGCTCGGACGGCGCGGAGATGGTTCCGGCGGACCTGTTCGCGCTGGCGGAGCGGGCCGGCGGGGTGGACGCGCTGCCCGGGTGGTTCGTGGGGCAGTGGGCGGACCCGGCGCGCGGCGCGGCGGAGTGGGACGCCTACCTGAGCGGCCAGTACGTCTGCCTGCGCTCGGTGACGCCGGAGTCGATCCGGCGCAAGGACGAGTTGACCGCGGCGATCCGGGCGGCGCCGGCCGAGCCGGATGCCGGGTCGGCGGCCTGGCTCGACCGGCTGCACGCGCTGGTCGACGAGTTGGACGCGCTGGAGCCGGCGTTCACCGGCTACGACCGGCTCCGATTCGACGGCCCGACCTCCCGGGACACCTGCATCGACGCGGTGCGCGCCCGGTATCCGCGGCGGGTCAGCGCGTCGACCGGCCGGTGACCCGGCGGGCGACGGCCAGCAGGTACTCCCCGCGGTGCAGCGGGTCGTGGTCCCAGCGGGGCCGGCTCGGGGCTGGTCCGCGTACCGGCCGGTAGTGGTCGAACTCGGCCTCCAGGGTGCCCTCGCCGCGGGTGAGCCCGGGCAGCCGCTGGTCCAGCGCGTGCACCCGCCCCGCGGGGACCACGCCCTCGACCAGATAGGAGGTGCCGCGCAGGGTGCTGGTGCGGGGCGCCGCGCCCAGCCCGGCGAGCACGGGCAGCACCGTGCCCACCAGGTCGGCGGGGAGGTCGAGCCGGAAGCGGTGCACCGGCTCGTGCACGCGGGTGCCGGCGCGGGTGAGCGCGGTCATCAGCACCAGCGGGGTGAGGTTCCGGAAATCCCCGGCGGTGCTCGACATGCTCTTGTCGAACACGCCGTGGGCGTGACTCTGCCGGGCCCAGTAGCCGCCGTGGGTGAGGGTGACCACGCAGTCGATGACGTCCCAGCCGTGCAGGCCCTGCCGCAGGGTCTCCCGGACGGTCTCCTCGATGGCCTTGAGGAACGCCAGGGGCATCGAGCCGAGTTCGATGCCGAGCCGGAACTCGACGCCGCCGCCGACCGGCCCGGGCTCGACGCGCAGGCCGACGGTGCCGAGGAACGGGTTGGGCTCGCGGCCGATCCACTCGACGGCGGCGCCGACGCCCACGACCCGCTCCACGCAGACGGTGGTCGTCTCCCGGAAGGTGACCGGGACGCCGTAGTCGTCGGCGAGGGTGGCCTCGATGACCTCCTTCTGCACCTCGCCGTACAGGGACACGGCGATCTCCTGGCGCCGGTCGTCCTGGCGCAGGTTGATCAGCGGGTCCTGCTCGGCGAGCTGGGTCAGGGCGGTGTGCAGGGCCGGGCGGTCGGCCGGGCGTACCGGTTCGACGACGGTCTCCAGCGTGGGCGGGGCGAAGTGGCGGCGGGCGGCCGGGCGCTCGGGCGGGACGCCGAGCACGTCGCCGACGCGGACGCCGGCCAGGCCGTGCAGCCGGACGATCCGGCCGGCCCCGGCCGCGTCGCCGGGCGTCGCGTCGCCGCCGTCGAAGACGCCGAGGGCGGTGACCCGGGCCTCCTGGCCGTCGCCGTGGCGGATCCGGTCGCGGACCCGCACGGTGCCGGCGAAGATCCGCGCGTACGCGACCTTCTCCCCGGCCGGGCCGCGCTCGACCTTGAAGACGGCGCCGGAGAGCGGTCCGTCGTCGTCCCCGGCGGTGGCCGGGAGCAGCGCGGTGACCGCGTCGATCAGGTCGGCCACCCCGGCGCCGGTGATGGCGGAGCCGGCGAGCACCGGGTGCACCCGGGCACGGGCGGTCTGCGCGGCGAGCGCCGTGCGCAGCCGGTGCGCGGTGACGGCCCGCTCGTCGGCCACGTACGCGGCCAGCAGCGCGTCGTCGTGCGCGGAGAGCAGGTCCAGCAGGCGGGCGTGGTGGCCGGGGTCGCCCGGCGGGTGCGGGACCCAGCGGGCGCCCGGGGTGCCGGCGGCGTCGACCCGGCCGAGGGCGACGACGTCGGGGGTGAGCCGGTCGGCGAGTTGGCGCAGCACCGCGTCCGGGTCGGCGCCGGCCCGGTCCACCTTGTTCACGAAGAACAGGGTGGGGATGCCGAGGCGGCGCAGGGTGCGGGCCAGCACCCGGGTCTGGGCCTGGACGCCCTCGACGGCGGAGACCACGAGCACCGCGCCGTCGAGCACGCCGAGCACGCGTTCCACCTCGGCGATGAAGTCGGGGTGCCCGGGAGTGTCGATGAGGTTGACGGTGGTCCCGGCGACGGCGAAGGAGACCACGGCGGAGCGGATGGTGATGCCCCGCTGCCGCTCCAGCGCCAGAGTGTCGGTGCGGGTGTTGCCGGCGTCGACACTGCCGGGCTCGTCGATGACCCCGGCGCTGTGCAGCAGCCGTTCGGTCAGGCTCGTCTTACCGGCGTCGACATGGGCGAGGATGCCGAGATTGAGGGTTTTCACGCAGCGTCATGTCCTTGAGGTCGGCGGTGATTCGCTTCTGCGGGGACATGCACGCGGCTCGCATCTCGAGCTCCTCCTTCCCTTGGCTGTCGTGGTCGATTGCAGCAGTCGGCGCGGGCGCCGACAACCGATTTACCGGCGGTGCGCTACTGGGCGTGCGCCACCGGGTGGCGCTTCATCTCCTCCATGAAGGGGTAGCGCGCGGTCAGCTCGGCGAGCGTGCACCCGGCCCGCCAGGCGGCGGCCACCTGGGCGACCTGGAGCAGGTCGGTGGCGTCGCCACGGGCCTGGACGTCACCGGAGACCCGAAGGTCGATCATGAAGTAGCGGGCCTGGGCGCCGAGGCTGACGCAGACCACGCCCCGGTCGGAGGTCGCCTCGGCGCAGGTGAACCGGCTGCGTCCCTGCTCGGGGGCGGTCACCCGGCCGATGTCGAGCTGGTGCCGGGCCGCGGTCTGCACGAGTGCGGGAGCCAGGCCGCCCGGTTCGACCAGGTCCGGGTAGAGCCGCACACCCAGTGCCGTGGACACGTCGCTCATGACTGACTCCCACTTCCTCGTGACAGAGACCAGCTGCACGCAGGTTACGGGTGTGTTTCCGGCGCGCCTGGTCATCCTGTCCCCCCTGGACACCCCACGGCAATAGGAACGGTCGATTCGACCACCATCGGGCCCGCGTCCAGGGCCGGGTACGCTCCCGCTGCATGGCCAGGATCCGGTGTGACTTCTTCTCCTCGGCGCTCGGCATGGGCACGTCGATGACGGTGCTGCTGCCCGACCACTCGGCCGGGATCGGCATGGCCGGCGGGGCCACCGCCGGGGACCCGCCGGTGCTCTACCTGCTGCACGGCCTGACCGACGACGACACCATCTGGACCCGGCGCACCGCGATCGAGCGGTACGTCGCGCCGCTGGGGCTGGCCGTGGTGATGCCGCAGGTGCAACGCAGCTTCTACGGCGACGAGGCGCACGGCAACCGGTACTGGACCTTCCTCAGCGAGGAACTGCCCGAGGTGTGCCGGTCGTTCTTCCGCCTCTCCGACCGCCCGGCGGACACGTTCGTGGCCGGCCTGTCCATGGGTGGTTACGGTGCGCTGAAGTGGGCGCTGCGCCACCCGGACCGGTTCGCGGCGGCCGCAAGCCTCTCCGGCGCCCTGGACGTCGCCCGGCGACGCCACCACCCGACGAGCCCCCTGGACCCCGCCGTCTGGGACACGGTGTGGGGCGACCGGGAGGTGGCCGGCCCGGACGACGACACGGTGGCGCTGCTGGAGCGGGCCGGCGACGACCTGCCGGCGCTCTACGTCGCCTGCGGCACCGAGGACTTCCTGTACGAGGACAACACCCGCTTCGTGGAGACGGCGCGCCGCCGGGGCGTACCGGTCACGGTGGACTTCTCCCCCGGCGACCACGACTGGGCGTACTGGGACGCGAAGATCCAGGACGTGCTGGCCTGGCTGCCCCTGCGCCGCGACGGCTGACCCGGGCGGCGGGTCAGGCGCCGACGGTGCCGTCGATGGCCTCGCGGAGGAAGTCGGCGTGGCCGTTGTGCCGGGCGTACTCGTGCATCATGTGCAGCATCACGAGACGCAGCGAGACGTCCTCGCCCCAGCGGGCCTGGTGGCCGGTGACGTCGAGCGACTCGGCCTCCCGCTCGATGCGGCGCGCGTGCTCGACCTCCCGCTGCCACGCCTCGAACGCCTCCGAACGGCTCGCGCCGTCCGCGTCGTACGCCTGCTGGAAGTCGCCGGTCTCCGACCAGACCAGCGGGATGTCCTCGGCGTTGATGACCCGACGGAACCACGTGCGCTCGACCTCGGCCATGTGCCGCACCAGGCCGAGCAGGGACAGGGTCGACGGCGGCGACGACTGCCGCCGCAGCTCCTCGTCGGTCAGCCCCTCGCACTTCATTGCCAGGGTGGCGCGGTGGAAGTCGAGGAACGCGCGCAGCGTCTCCCGCTCACCGGCCAGCAGGGGCGGGCCGATCCGTTCGGTCTGCACGAGGGTCCCTCCTCGCAGGCCGGACGGCCTGCACGTGGTTGCTTGGCAGTGTTGCCCGGGAAGCCTAATCTCAGCGGATCGATCCGCCTCCGAAGGGATCATGATGCACCCCCACATCCGACGTACCGCGCTGGTCGCCTCGGCGGTCACCGCGGCGCTGGTCGCCGGCGGCACCACCGCACAGGCCGCCGGCGACCCCTACGACCACACCGCCACCGCCACGGTCTTCGCGCCGAACCCCGTCCAGCAACTCGGCGACCAGTCACTGACCGACGCCAAGGACGCCGACCAGCCGGCGCTGGCCGGGGCGTACCGGTCGGTGCTGCTGACGAACCTGGACGGCTCCGGCACCCTCACCGGCCCGTACGTGGTGGTCAAGAGCAAGACCGGCACCCCGGCCCGCGCGATCGACGGCGCGTACCCGGCCTGGCACCGCGACGCCGACCAGTTCGAGCAGGTGATGGGCTACCACTGGGTGAACACCGCCCAGGCGTACCTCCAGTCGCTCGGCTTCGGCAGCACCCTGCGGCCGGTCAACCAGCGGCAGATCGAGCTGCGCATCGACCAGTACGGCGGCGACAACTCGTTCTTCCGCGAGGACAAGGCCAACATCACCCTCGGCAAGGGCGGCGTCGACGACGGCGAGGACGCCGAGGTGATCGTCCACGAGTACGGCCACTCGGTGCAGGACGGCCAGGTGCCCGGCTTCGGCACCACGCTGGAGTCCGGCGCGATCGGCGAGGCGTTCGGCGACTACCTGGCGGTCGCGGTGACCAGCTGGGCCAGCGGCGTGCCGACGAAAACCCCGGAGGCCTGCGTGGCCGACTGGGACTCGGTCTCCTACACCCGCACCGCCCCGCACTGCCTGCGCCGCCTCGACGGCACCAAGGTCTACCCCGCCGACCTGGTGGGCGAGGTGCACGCCGACGGCGAGATCTGGTCCCGCGCGCTGTGGGACATCCGCACCGCGCTCGGCGACCGGAGGGCCAGCACGCTGATCGTGGAGGCGCAGTTCGCCTTCACCACGGACGTCACGTTCCGGGACGCGGCGCTGGCCACCGTGGCCGCCGCGCAGCGCCTCTACGGCACCCAGGCGGCGAGCGCGACCCGGGCCGCCTTCGTCGCCCGCGGCATCCTCTGACCGCCGCGGTGGGCGCCGCTCCCCGCCGGGGCGGCGCTCACCGCAGCGACGACCGGGCCACCGGGAAGTCGAAGTACTTGTCCGGGTACGGCTCGTCGACGTACCGGTAGTGCCACCATTCGCGCGGGTAGTTCTCGAAGCCCTGCGCGGTCATGAGCCGCTTCAGCAGCTCCCGGTTGTCCCGGGCCGCCCCGGTGATCCGCGCGTCGGCGGTGTGCGCGCGGGGGTCGAAGCAGTCGAAGCCGGTGCCCATGTCGATGGAGTTGTCCGGGAAGCGCCCCCCGGCCGGCGCGGTGCAGGCGGTCAACGGCTGGCCCGGCACGTACGCCGGCTGGTCGGGGGTGGGCGCCGGGACCAGGGTGAGGTCGAGGGTGCTGCCCCGGCTGTGGGCGGTCGGCGCGCCGATGTAGCCGTCGGCGAAGAGCCGGCTCTTCGGCTCGTCCGGATAGAACTCTCCCTTCATCTGCTGCTCGCCCGGGAGCTTCGCCCAGGCGACGAACTCGTCCACCGCCCGCTGTGGGCGGTAGCAGTCGTACACCTTGAGGCTGCGGCCCTGCGCCAGGGCGGCGACCTGCACCCGGTGCAGCGCCTCCGCGGCCCGGCGGGTCAGCAGGCAGAGCGGCTCGGGATAGCCGGTGATCGGTCGGCCGACGAAGTTGTGCGCGGTGGCGTACCGGACGTCGGTGCGGATGCTCGGGTCGACGGCGGCCACATCGACGATGTCGGCCGGGGCGCGGGGGCCGCTCGGGCCGGCCGACGGCGTGGGCGGGGCGGACGGGGCGGGGTGCGAAGCGGACGGGACCGGACGCGGGGCGGGCCGCTGGCACCCGGCGGCGAGCGCCGTGGCCAGCACGGCCAGGGTCGCGGCCACCCGTGTCCCGGTTCCCACCCTGCCGTGTCTACCAGCATCGCCGGGCCCCCGGGCCGGCATCGCCGCGTCGATGGCCCGGGTGGCAGGATGGCCGGTGGGACGGGCCCGCCGCCGCGGAATTCGCGGCAGGCACTTCCGGCCGGTGAAGGAGACACGGGTGAACGCGGACGACGGGCGCAGGGTGACGATCACCGCGATCGCGCAGGAGGCCGGCGTCTCCGTGCCCACCGTGTCCCGGGTGCTCAACGGGCGCTCGGATGTCGCCCCGGACACCCGGGAACGGGTCGAGGAACTGCTGCGCCACCACGGCTACCAGCGCCGGGCCAGCCGCACGGTGCGCCGGGCGGACCTGGTCGACCTGGTCTTCAACGACCTCGACAGCCCGTGGGCCGTGGAGATCATCCGAGGCGTGGAGGACGTCGGCCACGCCGCCGGGGTGGGCACCGTCGTGTCGGCGATCCACAGCGAGTCCACCTCGACCCGGACGTGGTTGCAGAACCTGCGGGCCCGCGCCTCGGACGGGGTCATCGTGGTGACCTCCCACCTGACCCCACCGGTGCACGCCCAGCTGCGCCGGCTCAACGTGCCGGTGGTGGTGGTCGACCCGGCCGCCGGGGTGCCGGGCACGGACGTGCCGGCGATCGGGGCGACCAACTGGGCCGGCGGCCTGGCCGCCACCGAGCACCTGTTGGGGCTGGGTCACCGCCGGATCGGCTTCGTGGCCGGCCCGACCCACCTGCTGTGCAGCCGCGCCCGGCTGGACGGCTACCGGGCCGGGCTGGAGGCGGCCGGCGTGCCGCTGGACGACCGGCTCGTGCAGGCCGGCGACTTCTACCACGCCTCCGGCTTCACCGCCGGCAGCACGCTGCTCGGCCTCGACGACCCGCCGACCGCGATCTTCGCGGCCAGCGACCAGATGGCCTTCGGCGTCTACGAGGCGGTCCGCCGGCGCGGGCTGCGGGTGGCCGACGACGTGAGCGTCGTCGGCTTCGACGACCTGCCGGAGGCCCGGTGGGCCTCCCCGCCGCTGACCACGGTGCGCCAGCCGCTGGTGGAGATGGGCCGGCTCGCCGCCCGCACCGTCCTGCGATTGGCCCAGGGCGAGGAGATCGAGTCTCCCCGGGTGGAGCTGGCCACCGAACTGGTGGTGCGGGACAGCACCGCGCGCCCCGCCGGCCGGTAGGTCGAACCCCCTAGTCGTCTTCCGGAAGTTCCGCGCTCCGGAGAGCCGTCCCGGGCGGCAGCGCGGCGAGGGCGGCGGCGTGCCGGCGACGCCGGGCCAGCAGCACCGCTCCCCCGACCACCAGCACCACGCCGACGGCGACCGAGGGGCCGACGCCCGGCCAGGCGCCGGTGGCCGTGGAGCCGGCGGCGCCCAGCCCCGCGCCCCCGGCGAGGGCCGACGCGGCTCCGGTTGGCGTCGCGGCGGCGCGGTCCAGCTCGCCGGGGCCGACCAGCCGGCCCACCGCCGCGTCCCCCGGCAGGCCGAAGCCCCAGTCGAGCAGGGCGGCCCCCTGCTGCCAGCCGCGCTGGGTCGGGATCTCCGCCCCGAGCAGGGTGACCACGAGCCGGCGGCCACCCCGGTCGGCCGCCCCCACGTACGTGTGCCGGGCGAGGTCGGTGAAGCCGGTCTTGCCGCCGATCGCGCCCGGGTAGTGGTCGAGCAGCATGTTGTCGTTCTGAATCTCGAACGCCTTCTCGCGCAGCGCCGGCTGGGCGGGAACCTGCGCGGTCCGGGTCGCGGTGTACCGGCGGAACGCCGGGTCGGCGAAGCAGGCGCGGGCGATCAACGCCAGGTCGTACGCGCTGGTGAACTGGCCCGGACCGTCCAGCCCGGACGGCGTGACGGCGTGGGTCTGCAACGCGCCGAGTCGCCGGGCCTCCTCGTTCATCGCGCGGATGCCCCCGGCCGTCCCGTCCGGGCCGCCGCCCAGCCGGGCCAGGGCGTTGGCCGCCTCGTTGCCGGACTTCAGCAGCAGCCCCAACCAGATCGTCTCGATCCGGTACCGCCCGTCCTCGGCCAGCCCGACCTCCGAACTGCCCGGCTCGATGGCCAGGTCCTCCGCGGTCAGGGTGACCTCGCGGTCCGGGTCCAGCCTCGGCAGCATGGTGGCGGCCAGCAGCAGCTTCTGCACGCTGGCCGGTACGCCGTACTCGTGCGGGCCGCAGCCGCCGAGCACCGCGCCGCTGTCGAGGTCGGCGACCACCCAGGAGGTCGCGGTCACCGCCGGTGGCGCGGGCGCTGCCGGCGGCAGGACCAGCCCGGCGGTGGCCAGGGCGGCGCCGCCGACGGCCCGCGCGGCAGGGCTGGCCGCGGGCGGCGGCTGCGGGGGCCGGGTCGCCGGGGCCGGCACGTTCGGACAGGGCGGCGCCCCGGCGGGCAACCGGCCGACACGGGTTGTCGTCCCGCCCGTCCGGGCGGCCGCCCCGGCGGGCGTGGGCAGCATCGATGCCGGCACGAGCAGGGCAGCGGCCAGCGCCACGGGCGGTCCCCACGTCCTCATGGCCGGAGGCTAGCCACGCCGACCCGAACGGGTCACCGGGTTGGGGATTCGCATCCCGCGGGCGGCGGCGCGGCGTAGGCTTCCCGCCCCGGAGCCGTCGCGCGGCCGGTCGTCACCCGGAGCCGACCACCTCCGCGCCGACCCCGACCGGTTCGCCGTGCCGCCCCGCCGGTGCGACGGTGTCGGCGGGCAGCGGCGGGTCAGCGTCCCGCCCGCCCGGCCGCCGGCGTCGCCACCACCAGGCGGCGACGAGGACCACGCCGACCACCGCCGCCACGCCGAGAGCCAGCGCCGAGAGGTCCAGCGCCGGTCGCAGCGGGGCCGCCGAGACGCGTACCGGGGTGGCGGTGCCGTCCCCGGCCGGCACCGGCCAGGGGTGGGTGTCGGTGACCGGGGGCAGGCCGTCGCGGAGCACAGTCACCCCCACCCGCCAGGTGCCCGGGGTACGGATGTCGTCCACGGCCACCACCCAGCCGTCGGCGGTCCGGGTCACCGGGTGCACGGCCCGCTCCCCGTTCGGGCCGGTGAGCAGGAGCGACACCCCGGTCACCGGGCCGGGCGCCGGACGCCGGGTGTCCCCGACGGCGATGCTGACGATGTTGCGACCGGGCCGGTTGGGGCGGACGGCCACGGTGTCGACGAGGTCGGCCATCTGGCCACTCACCTGCGGTTCGAGCCGGACGGCGCCGGCCACCGGGAAGGCGGGCGCCCGGGCGGGCCCGGCGGCGGCCAACGCCCCGGCCAGGCCGAGGACGACCACGAGCGCCCCGGCCTCGGCGAGCAGGCCCCGGCGGGGCAGGTCGGCCCGGCGCAGCCGTCGGGCGGTCCGCAGCCCCAGCAGACCGGCCACCCCGGCCACCCCGGCCTTGGCCAGCAGCAGCAACCCGTACGGTGAGCCGAGCAGCGCATCCACCGTGGACACCTGGGGGCCGGTGAGCAGGAGCCCGGTCAGCACGAGCAGGGTGACGCAGCCGACCGCGAGGGCGGCGAACGCACGCAGCAGGACACGGAGCTGGGCGGCACGTTCGGCCGTCCGGCAGGCCACGGGCAGCAGGGCGAGCACGGCGACCAGCAGTGAGCCGGCCCAGCCCCCGGCCGCGAGGACGTGCCCGCCGCCGATCAGCGCGGTGCGGACCGGGCCGCCCGTCGGGTGGCCGAGCAGCGCGGTGCCGGCCGCCGCGGCGAGCGCCCCGGCCAGCCCGACAGCGACGCTCGCGGGAGCGATCCGCGCGTCGGGCGCCGTGCGGAGCCGGTGGGCGGCGCCGAGCACGACCGCGAGCAGGGTCGCGGTGCCGGCCTCTCGGAGCAACCAGCGGCCGCTGGTGAGCTGGTCGGCCAGCAGCCGCCACCCGCCGGCCGCTCCGGCGAGCTGGATGGCCAGTTGCAGCGGTGCGGCGAGCATCGCGACCGCTCCCCCGTATCCGGACACCACGAGCAACCGCCGCCGGAGCGCGCGGTCCATGGTGGGTCCCGGCGACCGGCGGCGGCCGGCGAGGAGGGTGAGGGCGGCGCCGCCGAGCAGGACGGCGAGGCCGAGCAGGCCGGCGGCGCGGGCGGCGGTCTCCCGGGGGCCGGGGCCGACCGGGCCGGGAGCGCCGGCGGGGGTGACCTGCCGGCCGACGCCGAAGACCAGGGTCCCGCTGGTGGTGTGCAGGTCGTCGCTGGACAGGGTGCGCCAGGAGACGTGGTAGGTGTTCGGCGGGAGGGCGGGGAGGCCGGCGACCAGGCTGACCGGCTCCTCGCTGTCGGCGTCCTCGGCGGCGGGCTCCCCGTCCGCGCCCCGCAGCGCCAGCCCGGTCACCGCCCAGTGCCGGCCGTCCCCGTCGACCAGGGCGACCCGGGCGGCGGAGAGCTCGACGTGCTCGGTGAAGGTCAGGGTCAGCGTCTCGGGCGCCCGGTCGAGCACCGCGCCGTCGGCAGGCGCGCTGCTCGCCAGGTACGCGTGCGCCCGCGCCGGCGCGGGCCCGATCAGCACGGTCAGGCCCGCCACGGCGAGGGCGGCGAGGAGACGGCCGAGCCGGCGGCGCACGACGCTCACCGCACCGGCACGTGGGCCAGCCGGCGCTGCCCCGACGTGATCTCGATCTTGTCGCCGCGCTTGATCGCGCTGCCGTTGTTCAGATAGAGCAGGTAGTAGCTCTGCCCGGGGCGCAGCTCGTGGCCCTGTTTCATCAGCGCCGCCCGCCAGGCCAGCTTGCCGGAGCGCTCGTTGCGCAGCCGCGGCGGATGTTTGGTGTCGTTCTGGAAGGCCGACGCCTTCTGGGTGTCCAGCACCACGTAACGCAGCTCCACCAGCCCGCCGTCGCCGACGACGGCGGCCTGGGTGAAGCGGATGCCGAGGGTGGCCTCCAACTGCCCGTCGTGCGGGACGGCGTAGCCCTGGCGGGCGTCGGCGTACCCGCCGAAGCGGACGATCGACACCGCGACCAGCGCCAGCACGAGCAGCGCGAGGACCAGCCGGCCGAGGCGGGGGCGCGGGATGCGGAACGGGATCGCGACCATGATCAGGACTCCTCGGGGAGGGTGGGGGCCGGGCGGGTACCCGGCCCCCGGGCGTCAGGGTGCGGTGTAGCGGGTGGCGGCGTAGTTGTCGAAGCGCAGCGACCCGCTGGTGGTGGCGGTACGGGCGACCAGGCCCAGCGCCGCCGACTCCACCGTGTAGCCGCCGGTGTCGCCGGTCAGCGTGCCGACCGTGACGGCGCCGACCTTGAGCGTGGCCGAGCCCGCGGTGGCCGAGGCCCAGTCGAGCCGTACGGTCCCGCCGCCGGCGGCGACCCAGCCGGTGTACGCCCAGCCCGCCGGCCGCAGCAGCCCCAGCCGGAACTGGTTGACACCATTGCTGCGCCGGTACTGCACCACCGCCAGGGCCCCGCCGGAGGCGTTGCGGAGCTGGTAGACGGTGACCACGGCGGTCTGCGGGTTGACGGTGCCGAGGATGACGTCGGCCTTGGCGTGGACGGTCCGCTCGGCGGCCGGGATGGTGTCCACGACGTACCCGACGGTGCCGGCGACCAGTTGCCCACCGCTGACCGACACCGTGCCGCCCACCTGCGACCAGGCGCTCGTGCCGCTGGTGAAGCCGTCGGCGAAGATCGCGTTCGGCGGGTCCACGGTGACCGTCACGCTGCCGGCTGTGCCCCAGTTGCCCAGCGCGTCCCGGGCCCGGACCCGCAGGGTGTGAGCGCCCCGGCTGAACCCGTTGAGAGCGACCGTGGCGGAGACGGCGGTGCCGCTGACCGCCATCGGGTGGCCATGGCCGGCGCCGGGGTCGGCGCCCTCGTACCACTCGGCGGCGGCGACTGCGGAGGCCGCGTCGGTGGCGGTGGCGCTCAGGGTGAGCGTCGCCGCCCGGGCGGTCGGGTTCGGGGCGGCGGTGACCGCGCCGATCACCGGCCCGGTGCGGTCCAGCACGAAGCCGACCGCGGCGAGTGGGCCCCAGTTGCCGGCCGAGTCCCGGGCGTGCACCAGCACCTGGTGGGCGCCGTCGGCGAGCCCGGTCAGCTCACTCAGCGGCAGCAGCCCGTACGTGTTCTCGGTACCGCCGTTGAACGACCCGTCGAGGGCGACGAAGGTGAAGCCGGTGCCGTCCGCGCCGCCGGCGTCGAGGAAGCCCTCCGCACCGGCGATGGCGGAGTGCGTCCCAGCCCCGGCCGGGTCGGTGAACGCGGCGTTGATCCGCAGGCCGGTCGGGTCGGACGCCGATCCGGTGCGGCCGTCGGTGGTGGCCGGATCGACCGCCGCGGAGAGCAGCGTCGGCACTGTCCGGTCCACCACCAGGTCGGCGGTGGCGTACGGGCCCCAGAGCCCGAACGAGTCCCGGGTGTGCACCAGCACGGTGTGCCGGCCCTCGGCGAGTGCCGCGGCCACCATGGCGGGCACCGTGCCGGACTCGGCGCTGACCGCCGCGCCCGGGCTGCCCAGGGTGAGCGGGGTGCCGGTGCCGTTGGCCCCGGTGGTGTCCACGAAGTACTCGGCTCCGGTGACCGTGCCGCCGAGGCCGCGGTCGTCGCCGGTGGCGGAGATCGCGATGTCGGCGGTGCCGGCGGTCGGGCTGGGGCTGAGGGTGACCCCGGTGGTGACCGCCCCGGTGACCGCGAGGTTCAGCGTCGTGCTGCCCACCACGCCCCAGTTGCCGGCCGCGTCGTGGCCGCGTACCCAGATGGTGTGCCGACCCTGGGCCAGGGTGGTGAGCAGGTCGGCGGGAAGTGCGGCGGTGGCCCCGGTGACGGTGGGACCGGCGCCGAAGCCGGCGGCGGTGAACGGGATGCCGGTGCCCTCGGCGACCCGCAGGTCGTCGACGACCGCCTCGGCCCGGTCCACCACCGAGTTGCCGTTACGGGCGTCGGTGAAGTCGGCGGTGACGGTCACGGCGTCGCGCACGCTGGCCGGGTTCGGGGCGGCCCGGACGTTGGCCGCGGTCGGGCCGACGTGGTCGCCGCTGACCGGCGGCGGGTTGGTGTCCAAAAAGGTGAGCATGCCGCCGAACGCCTGCTGAGGACTGACCCCGGTGACGGTGGCGCCGTAGCGCTGGCCGGCGTTGTTGAGCAGCCCGCCGGACTCGAGCAGCGCGAAGCGCCGCCCGTCCGGGCCGGACGGCACACCCACCACCGCGTCGACCGCCTGCCCCGGTTGCAGCGGCACGGTCACCGCCGCCTCCGGGTACGCGGTCGGACGGGCGTCCTGGCCGACCACCAACTGGTCCAGCCCGAGCAGGGTCATCGGGTGCGGTTGGAGCCCGGCGGCGACGTAGCGCAGCAGCACCCGGCGGCCGACGTCGGTGGCGACCACGTCGGTCTCCGGGAACGCCTTGCCGTTGATCAGCCGGTACGTCGGGGCGTAGGCGCGCATGTCGTAGGTGCGCGGGGCGGCGTTGAAGGCCGGGTCGACCTCGGTGAGCACCAGCACGGCCTCGTCGTCGTAGACCGAGGCGGCGTCCCCGTACGCGCTGGGCCGCCCGCCGACGGCGGGAGCGCGAACCACCAGCGCGCCGACCAGGCCCATGGCGACCTGCCGGGGACCGAGCGCGGTGTGCCCGGCCTCATAGAGGTAGGTGCCGGGGCGGGACGCGGTGAAGGCGTAGCTTCGGGTGCCGCCGGGTGCGGCGCCGGTGCGGTCCGGGGCGAGCCCGGTGACCGCCGGAAGGGCCAGCGCCAGGTCGTCGGCGAGTCCGTTGTGCACGGTGATCGTCACCCGGTCGCCCTGATCGACCACGAGCACCGGCCCGGGCAGGGTGGCCGGGGCGGCGTCGGTCGAGGCGAAGCCCCAGATCGGCACCGGCGCGGCGGCGCCGGGCAGCACCACCGAGCCCGGCTTGGCCCACAGCTCGCAGCTGGCCGTGCCGTCGGCGAGCTGGCAGCCGGTCTGCGGCAGCGCGCCCTGCGGCGGGCCCGGCTCCCCGACGAGGGTGGCCGGCGCCCGCCCGGCGGGAGCCGCGTGCGGGGCCGCGGCGTTCGCCGGGGCCGGGCCGAGAGCCAGCAGCGCGGCCGCGATCCCGGCGGCCAGCCGAGGCGTACGGGTCGGTGTCATCGTCGCCCTCCCCTGCCTGATCACGCCGGGCATCCGGCGGGCGGGTCGATGCGGATCAGCGTCATCATTCCGCCGAAGCTCGCCCCGTAGTTGGTGGCCTGTTCCAGCGCGTGGCTGTGCGCGACGTGGTAGTACTCGCCGCACTGGTTGTTCTGCACCACGCCGGGCGGCAGCTCGCCCGGGGCGCCGCCGAGGTACGGGTTCTCCGCGAACCAGGTCTCCGGGCCGGGGCCGACGATCTGGTCCTGCAACGAGGGCAGCGGTACCGGGATCGGGTTGCCCTGCGGGTCCCAGTGCTCGGCGTCCTTCCAGATCATCAGCGTGTCCACGGTCTGCCCGGGCGCCACGTCGATGAGGAAGTTGGAGTAGGACAGGTCCTGCCCGCCGGCGCCCTGCGCGGGCCGGCCGTCGCGGGCGATGAGCTGCTCGTCGCTGCCGTGCGGGTGGAACGGGTAGCTCACCGAGCCGGCGTTGAGATAGCGGATCAACGCCGGCTTCGGGTTGCCCACCGGGTCGTACGGGCGGATGTGGATCAGCGCCCCGTACGGCTGGGCGGGCAGCCAGTCGGCGTAATTGGGCGCGATGGTGTCCGGCATGCTGCGCCCGTTGATGGTGAAGTAGCGGGCCTTGTACCGGGCGAAGTCGTAGGCCCGCTTCCGCTCGACGGCCAGGTGCAGGTCGGGGTCGATCTCGCCGAGCAGGTAGAGGTACTCGCGGTCGGGGTCGAACGCCGAGTCGGCCCGGTCGTTCTCCCGCTCGGGGTGGCCGGCCGGGCGGACCACGAGGCCGCCGTAGAGGCCCATCTGCACCTGCTTCTGGACGTCGGTGCCGGACTGGTAGAGATAGGTGCCCGGCGGACCGGCGGTGAAGGTGTAGGTGACCGAGCCGGTGTTGGCGACGGCCGTGGTGGTCAGCGAGGTGAGGGTGCCGGCGGCGTCGGTCTCCGGCTGCGCCGGCTGGCCGTCGGCGAGCACCTGGACCTGGCCGGGGAAAGTGATCGAGGTGGGCTCGGGCAGGCTGTTGTGCAGCACCACGGTCACCTTCACCCCGGAGGTGACGCAGAGCGTCGGGCCGGGGAGCTGGAACGCGCCGCCGCCGGCCGCGTAGCTCCACATGTAGATGGTGTTGCCGTCCGGCATGGCCGCGTACCCGCCGGTGGCCGTCAGGTCGAAGGCGCTGTCGCCGGCGGTGAGGCACTGCAGGCCGGCGGGCGGGCTGGCGGCCGACTGGCTCGGCCCGGGGACGACGAGCACGGCGACGATGGCCGCGACGAGCGGCACCGCGCTCAGCCGCTTCCACCGGCCGAGGTCGAGACGAAGCATCGGAACCCCCATCTCAGGCGTTGGCCCGGATCTGTGCCGGCAGCGTGCCCGGCGGTGAGACCCGGATCTCGGTCAGCTGCCCGCCCCGTCCGCCGCCGGCGTTGGCCAGCGCCGTCAGGTCGCGGTCGTAGAGCAGGTACGTACCGGGGTCGGGCGCGGTGAAGATGACGTCCCGGCTCTCCCCAGGCCCGATCTGGACGGTGTTGGTCACCTGGTACTCGGCGCTGCCGTCGCGGCCGCGCAGGAGCGCGGCGTCCTTGCCGACCACCAGCAGGTCGACGCCGTCCACGGTGACGGTGTGGTTCTGGTAGCCGAGGTTGGCCAGCCGCAGCAGCACCCGCTCCCCCGCGTTCGCCGTGATCAGCGAGGAGATCGGCTGGTAGCGCAGCCGGCCGGCGGCGGCGCTCATCGGGTCGCCGTTCGGGGCAAGGGTGTCCGGGTGGCAGCGGCCGTTGAAGGCGAAGAAGGACGGCTTGTAGTCGGTCCAGTCGGTGGTCTGGATGTGCGCGTCCCGGTAGTGCGCCTCGGCCCACACCTCGGTGAGCATCAGGGCGAACTCCCGGTCGTACCGGGTGGTGCCGTCGCCGTCGTTGTAGACGTACTTCCCGGCCGGGACGTCGGCGGTGCCGGCGTTCTGCGCCGGGCGGACGTAGACGATCCCGGTCATGCCCATCTGCACGTGCTCGACGTCCTCGAAGTGGCAGTGGTACATGTAGGTGCCGGCGTCGTGCGGGCGGTAGAAGTAGGTGAAGTCGCGGCCGATCGGCACCGAGATGGACAGCTCCGGCACGCCGTCGAAGAGCGGGATGGCGTTGCGGAAGCCGTGCCAGTGCACGGTGTGCCCGTCGGTGAGGTCGGGGCGGACCGACAGGCCGAGATTGGTCAGCGTGATCTTGATGTCGGTCTCCTGGTCGAAGCCGAGCAGCGGGGCGCTGATCTGCGCCTTGCCGCGTTGGGCGGTGACCTGGGTGGCGGACAGGCCGGTGACGTCGCGGAAGCCGAAGACGTAGAGGTCGGTGCCGGACGGGGCGAGCGGGTCGGGCCAGAACGGGCTGATCGGCGGGGCGCCCTGCGGCATGGAGACCCAGCCGTCGGTGGCGGCCAGGTGCAGGGTCGCGGTCGGGTTCGGGACCGCGCGGGGCAGCACCGCGGCCGGGCCTCGGAGCTGGGCGTCGGAGCCGCGCTCCGGCAGAACCGCCCAGGTGCCCAGACCGGTGACGCCGGCCAGCAGGGCACGCCGGCTGATGCTCGGCTGCCGTACGGGATCGGTCACGATCTCCTCCTCCATCGGTGGGACGGGCGGGATCCGCGGGCGGCCGGTGTGAGCCGGCCGCCCGCGGGCGGTCAGGGCAGTTCGTCGGCGCCGGCGTCCGGTCGCGTGGTGCTGCGCGGCTGGCCGTCGACGTCGACCGTCGGGGCGGTGACGGTGAACGTGCCGTAGGTGCGGGAGACCACCCCGAGCCCACTGGCCGACGAGCCGGCGCCGGCCAGGTGCCAGTCACCCATCTGCGTGAGCGGGACCTGCTGAAGCACGATCACCGCCTGGCGGAACGACGGGAAGGTGCGCGAGGTCAGGATCTGCACCGACACCGGGAACGGGCTGCGGAACGCCGGGTCGATGCCCACCCGGTTGGTGCTGCTGAGCGTGGTGCCGGTGGTGTCCTGGAGCACCGAGTTGGTCGGGGTCAGCGGGCCCACCCCGTCGGCGGAGCCCATGTCCCAGTGCCGGACCGGCTCCCCGGCGGGTGCGTCGGCGGCGCCGATGCCGGTGACCCGGACGCCGTTCCACTCCCCGGCCCGGTTGTCCCAGAAGATGTTGTTGAACAGCTTCGGCTTGCTGAAGGTGGGCGAGCCGTCCGGCAGGGTGGCCTGGAGCTGCTCGCTGTTGGCGGTGGTGGAGAGGCCGGCGGGAGCGGCCCGACCGTTGCTGGTGGCAGCGGTCGCGGTGGTGAGGTTGCCGGCCACCGTGTTGTTGACCATCCGGACGTCCGGCGCGTCGTCGAGCGCGACACCCGCGCCCTCGTGGGTGGAGATGTTGTCCACCACCATGTTGTTCGCCAGCGAGATCGGCACGTTGCCGGCCTGGAGCAGCCGGACGCCGCCGCCGTCGTCGTTGGCGAGGTTCGCCTCCACCACGTTGGCGTCGATCTCGACGGCCCCGGAGCCGGGCGACAGCCTCGTCGGGTCCGACGGCAGTTCCCCGGCCACCATGATGCCGCCGGCCTCGTCGTACGACTGGTTGAGCCAGATCCGGTTGGCGGCGATCCGGCCGTTGTAGGACAGGCCGTAGTGGCTGATCCCGCCGCCGTACTCGGCGGAGAAGTTGCCGCAGATGGCGTTGTGGTCCACCGAGTACGCGTTGCTGCCGGCGAAGATGCCGATCCCGCCGGCCAGGTTGGTGCCGCCGTTGTCGCGGATCTGGTTGCGGGAGATGCTCACGTGGTCGTTGCTGGTGTTCAGGTACGGGGTCCCGACCCGGATCGCGCCGCCGTAGGAACCGCTGTTGGCGACGATGAGGTTGTCGGTGATCCGGGTGTAGTCGGCGCCGGCGTGCAGGTAGACGCCGCCGCCCTGGGTGACCACCGCGCCGGGCGCCCCGTACGGCGTCGTGACCCCACCGGTGACGTCGTTGACGTTGCCGGCGAAGTCCGACTGGTTGCCGCCGGTGATCCGGAAGCCGTCGATCATGACAGGGTTGCCGGCGCCGAACTGGCCCGACCGGGCCAGCACGGTCACCACGGCGCCGTCGGGCACCGCCTCCGGGCCGAGGTGCGTCAGCGAACCGACCAGGTTCAGCCAGGCCGTGCCGGTCGGGTTGTCGATGCCGAACGCCCGGCCGTCGAGGATCGACCCGGCGACCACGGTGTTGTCGGCGTACCGGCCGCCCGGGCCGACGCCCTGCAGGCGGACCGAGGAGTGCACGACGACGTTCTCGTAGTAGGCGCCGGCGGGGTTGTCCGGTCCGGGGGCGTTCGGCCAGACCGCGACCACCGCGATGCCGCCGGCGGCGGCGGCCGCCTCCAGCGCCGACTGCACCGTGCCGTAGGTGGTCTCCCCGGCGCGGACCGCCCACGCGGGCGGCTTGACCTGGAACAGCCGCGGGTTGGCGGCGCCGCCGACGCCGGTGCCGGTGGTGGCGCCGAGCAGCTGGAAGGTGAGGCCGTTGGTGGTCGTCCGGCGGTTGGCGGCGGTCACCCGCAGCTCGGCCGGGCCGACCGAGCCGCCGGTCAGGGTGACCTCGATCTTCCGGTCGGACCAGGAGGTGATGGTCACCGTCGGGTCGGTGCCGGCGGAGTCGAGGACGACCGCGCTGCCCGGGCCGCGGCTGCCGAACCCGGTGCCGGTGATGGTGACCCGGCGGTCGGTGTCGGTGCTGCGCAGGAACGGTCGGGAGACCGCGAAGAGCTGGGGAACGTCCCCGGCCGGGTCGCACTGCACGGCGCCGAGCTGGCCCGAGCCGGGAGAGATGCCGACGGCCGCGACCGCGGTGGGCGCGGTGTCGGTGACCGTGTAGAGGCCGGGCCAGGCCTGGAAGTTGGTGGCGATGGTCCGGTAGCGGGGGTTGTAGTTGCCGTTGAGGTGGCCCGGCTGGCCGGGGTCGTTGCCGACGAAGCGGTACATGTTCGGGCACGGCCCGGCCGGCAGCGGGCAGTTGTAGGTGCTCGTGGACGGCTCGATCGCCTCGTACATGCCGTTGAAGTCGGTGTCCACGGTGTCCACCAGGCGGCCGGCCCAGTCGTACAGGCCGACGGGAATGTCCGGGATGCCCTCGGCCTCGCCGTAGTTGGCGCTGCGCCTGTCGTGGGTCAGCCCGAGGTCGTTGATCACCAGGCCCCAGAAGTGGGTGGGCAGCGGCACGGGGGTGAACAGGTTGAAGTTGGGGGCGCTGGCCTGCCCGCCGCGGACCTCGACCAGCTTGGTGTCGCAGAGCGGACGCCGCTGGCCCTCGAACGGGCTGCCGCCGCCGTCGAGGAAGCCGGGGTCGGTGACATGCACCGTGTGCAGGGCCCCGGCGCAGGACGAGATGATGCCGTTGCCCTGCGAGGGCGGCTCACCCGGGTCGGGCTGCGGGTCGGGCGGCGCCGGCTGGTCGGCGGCCTGGTCGGGCGCGGGCGGGAAGTTCTCCTGGGGCAGGAAGCCGTCGCCGTCGAAGACGTTGACGTCCTCCTCGCGGGTGGGCTGGTAGATCGGGCCGCCGCCGACCGGGTTGGCCGGGCTCTCCACGCTGACCAGGTAGTCGTCCGGCACCAGCGGCTGGGTCGCGCCGTCGGGCAGCGGGGCGTACAGCGGCAGGTCGTGGCCCGCGCCGGGGTTCGCCGGGTCACCCGGCGGGATCAGGTTGAGCGTGGAGTCGGCGAACGCGTAGTTGCCGTTGACGGTCTGCCCGAAGTTGGTCGGGTCGTTGTCGGTCGGCGCGGCCTGGAAGCCCATCATCGGGGCCTCGACGCACGTCTGGTCCGCCTCCGTGCCGAAGTCCGGCAGGGCGAGCTGGTCGGTGAGCGGGCGCCCGTCGAACATCCGGGCGGTGCAGCCCCGCCCCGGCTGCCAGGTCTCCGAGGTGTACGCGTCGTTGAGCTCCGGGCCCTTCTTCAGCGAGCCGTCGGCCTCGCGTACCGGGTCGCCGTTGGCGTCCCGGACCACCGCGTAGAGGTGGACCTTGATGCCGGGGACGCCCGGCTGGTACGGCTCGGTGGCCGCGTTCGCCGGGTCCAGCTCGTTGCGGGTGGTGTCGTAGGTGACGGTGCCGGCGATGCCGCCGTTCTCCGCGCCCTGGTAGGGCTGCACCCCCCAGTCGACCCGGCCAGCGAGCCCGATGATGGGCAGCACGTCCACGTCGACGGCCGCGCCGAGCAGGGTGGTCGGGTTGGGCTCGTTCGGCGCCTGGTAGGTGATGCCGGTCGTCTTGTAGCGGGTGTTGAACGCCTCCAGCACCAGCCACTTGGTCAGCGGGTACGCCTCCTTGACGGCGTAGTGGCCGGCGCTGTCGGTGACCACGCTGTTGGTGGCCTGGTCCATCAGGGAGTTGTCGCGCTCCTTGAGCACCACCGGGAAGCGGGGCACGCCGCTCTCCCCCGGGTCCTGCCTGCCGTTGCCGTTGGTGTCGACGAAGACCGTGCCGGTGATCTCGGTGAACCAGCCGACCAGCGGCTTGGCGCCGATGTCCACGGTCTTCCCGCCGCTGACCGTGACGTTGAACGAGTCGAGCAGCATCTCCTGCGGACCGTCCCACAGGGTCAGCTGGTAGTCGCCGTCGGGGACGTGCGGGATCCGGAACGAGCCGTCGGCGGCACCGCGGTCCAGGTAGATCATCCGGTCGCCGTCGCCCAGGTCGGACAGGGCCACCCAGGGCCGGACGACCGGACCGGCGATCTTCGCCCCGGCCACCCCGTCGGCCGGCAGCGTCACACCCCCCTGACCGCCCACATAGGTGTACGCCTGCACGACGGTGCCGGTGATCGCGCCGGCGGCGATGCCGGTGAGGGGCTTCGGGGCGACGAAGCCGAAGTCGACGTACGGGACCGGCTCGCCGCCCAGGCTCTGCTCGGTGTCGTAGCCGGTGTCGGCCTCCTGCACCCAGACGTCCCAGTCGTGGCCGCCCTCCAAGGTCGTGGTCTGCACCCACGACTGCCCGCTCGGCGCGACCACCGAGGCCGCGTACCGGTCGGGGCCGAGGTTGGGGATGACGATGTCGCCCTCGTCGTCGCTGCGGCAGCCGGTGGACTCCCGGGCGACGACCGGCCGGCCGTCGGCGAAGACGACCTGACCGGCCGGGTGGGTGGCGTCCGGGGTGGTGTGCCGGTACTCGGTGCATAGCGGGTTGCCGTAGTAGTCGACGGTCACCTCGCCCATCACGTCGGCCAGGTGGGCCGTGAAGCCGGCGAGCCCGCGTTCGGCGCCCACCTCGTAGGTGCCGTCGACCGGGACGCTGTCCTCGAAGATCCGCAGCCGGACCGCGCCGAGCGGCAGCGGGTACGGCTGCATGCCGACGGTCACCGCGCCGGTCCGTCCCGCGGTGACGGTGAAGTGCTCGCCGTCGATCTTGTAGCCGTCGGCGGTCACCGAGATCAGGTAGCGGCCGGCGGGCAGGCCGTCCAGCGCTGTTCCCGAGGAGAGGGTGTCCTGGTCGCCCTGGGCGATCACCGGGACCGCCCCCGGGGTGTTGCGGATGGACGGCCAGCGGCAGTGGTCGGCGAAGTCGGGCGCGCTGGCCACCCCGGCCCGGGCGGGCAGGCAGTGCTCGAGCGCGTCGTGCGGGTCGCCGGTGTCGTCCGCAGTGATCATCCACCGGTAGTCGGTGACCGGGTCGCCCTGCTGGATCTGCGGCGCCGGCCCGACGGTACGGGCGCTGACCACCGCCAGGGTGATGGCGCCCGTGGTGGGCTCGGCGGCGGCGGGGCCCGGTGGCACCACGAACCCGACGAGCAGCAGGCAACTGGCGGACACGAACCAGCGCGGCCAGACGGAACGACGCGGCATGCCCTCACCCCCTCGGTCAGCGGAAGGCGGCCGCGACGACGTGCGGCCGGGCCGGTGTCAGGAGCATGGGCAGCGCGGGCCCGCCAGTGACCGCTTATGACCACGCCGTCATGTGGTCGTCATCCGGGCGGTGACCGGTCGTGTCGGAACGGCGACAGCAATCCACCCCGTTCGGCGGTGGTGTGAATCAGGATCAGATGGGCTTCATTGAGTCACCAGATAGTCGCCGAGGTCTGTGGGGGCACGGTGGGACGGGTACTGGTGATCGAGGACGACGAGCGGATCGGCCGGCTGGTCACGCGGGCGCTGGAGGGCGGGGGCCTGCTCACCGAGCGGGCGGCCTCCGGGACGGACGGCCTGAACGCCGCGCTGCGCCGGGACTTCGACCTGGTCGTGCTGGACCTGATGCTGCCCGGGCTGGACGGCCGGCAGGTGCTGGACCGGCTGCTGGCGCAGCGGCCCGAGCAGCCCGTGCTGGTGCTCTCCGCGGTGCCGGAGGTGAGCACTCGGGTCGCCGTACTCGAGGCGGGCGCGGCGGACTTCCTGGGCAAGCCGTTCGCGGTGGCCGAGCTGCTGGCCCGGGTACGCGCCCGGATGCGCGGCCGGCCGGCCGGTGACGCCGGCCGGTGGCTGCGGGTCGGCCCGGTGCAGCTGGACCTGCACCGGCGGCGCGCGACCGTCGACGGGGTCTGGGTCGACCTGCCGCTGCGGGAGTTCCTGCTGTTGCAGCACCTGATGAGCCGGGCCGGCCGGGCGTGCAGCCGGGAGGAGCTGCTGTCCGACGTGTGGGGCCTGGACTTCGACCCGGGCAGCAACGTGGTCGACGTCTCGGTGCGCCGGCTGCGCGGGCGGCTGGACCGCACGGACCGGATCGAGACGGTTCGGGGCGTGGGCTATGCGTACGCCGTCGACTGACCGCGCGCTCGCCTGGGCCTGGATCTTCTTCGCCGCGGTCAACGTGGCGCTGATGTGGTTCCTGCCCGGGCAGGAGACCGTGCCGTTCCACCTGGTCTGGATCAGTCTGGCGCTGGTCTACGGCTTCACCACCTGGCCGCTGGGCTGGATGGTGGGCGCGCTGGCCGGGGTGACCAGCACGACCGGGGCGATCTTGGCGCACCACGCCGCGGTCGGCGAGATCCGCTGGGAGGAGACCGCCGAGGAGCCGCTGATGGCGGTGATCTTCATCGTGATGGCCTGGCACGTGCACCGCCGCCACGTGCTGCTGCACGAGATGCGCCGGATCGGCGAGGCCGACCGGGACCGGGCGCACCGGCAGGAGCTGCTGGTGCGGCTCGCCTCGCACGAGCTGCGGACGCCGCTGACGATCGCCCGCGGCTACACCGAGCTGCTGCGCGGCACCCACGACGACCCGTCGACCGTGGCGGACACCGCGGTGATCCTCGACGAGCTGGACAAGGCGACCCGGATCGCGCACCGACTGGTCACCCTGATGCAGCTGGAGCGGCGGCACCCGATCCGCCCGGTCGACCTGGACGTCGAGTTGGCCCGGATCGCCCGGCGCTGGGCGCCCGCGGCGGACCGGGACTGGTCCTGCCGATCGGCGGTCGGGTTGACCCGGGTCAACCCGGAGCGCCTGGAGGCGGCGCTGGACTGCCTCATCGAGAACGCCGTGAAGTTCACCGGTCCCGGGGACCGGATCGCGCTGGTGGGCCGGCGGGACGCCGCCGGGTGGACGGTGGAGGTGGTCGACTCGGGGTCGGGCATCCCCCAGGAGGCCGTACCCGAGCTGCTCGCCGGGCGGCCGGGCCTCCCCACCGCCACCGGCACCGGCCTCGGGCTCGCCATCGTCCGGGCGGTCGCCGGCGCGCTCGGCGGCACGGTGGTGGTCGGCAGCGGACCGGACGGGGGCGCAAGGGTCGGCCTGCGGGTGCCCGAGCCGGAGCCGGCCGGTCACACCTGGCCGGAGCCGGTCCGCGCCGAGCCCGCCGGCCCGGTCCCGCTGGCCTCCGGCTGACGCCTGCTCCCGCCGGGCGTCACACCGCGCCACGCCGCACGAGCAGGCGTAACGCCACGTAGCCGGGCAGCACCGGCAGCCAGAAGGTGGCCAGCCGGTAGACGAGCACCCCGGCCACCGCGGTCTCGGTCGGGACGCCGTAGAGCAGCAGGCCGGAGACCAGGGCGGCCTCGGTGGCACCGAGCCCACCGGGGGTGGGCGCGGCCGTGGCCACCCCCTCTCCCACCATGGACACCAGCACCACCGGCGCGAGCAGCGCCGGCTCGGCCGGCAGTCCGACGGCGAGCAGGGCCAGCCAGAGCGCGGCGCCGTAGGCCAGGGTCAGCGCCACACTCACCGTCAGCAGCGGCACGACCCGGCCACCCCGGACCAGTGCGCGCAGGGCGTCCACGACCTGGTGCCGGGCCGCCCGGAGCCGGGCCCGCCACCGGGGTACGGCGAGCGCCACAGCGACGGCCAGCAGCACGGTGAGCACGGTGAGCAGCACGACCAGCCCGCGCCCGGCGGCGGCGTCGGCCAGGTGCCGGCGGGTCCCCCGGGTAAACGGCAGCAGGACGGGCAGCAGCAGGACGACCCCGAGCACCCCGGCGACCCGATTCACGGCGACCGCGGTGGCCGCCGCCGGCACGGTCACTCCCTGCCGGTTCAGGTAGCGCAGACTCAGCGCGACGCCGCCGAGCGCGCCGGGGGCGAGCCGGTTGACGAAGGCGGCGGCCACCTGGACGGCGACCGTGCGGCCGAGCGGCACCGGGGCGGCGACGGCGAGTTTCAGCGCGAGCGCGCTGAGGAGGTAGGTGGCGGCCGCGGCGAGCAGGGAGCCGGTCACCGCGACCGGGTCGGCGTGCCGCAGGGCGTGCAGCGCGTCGCGTACCTGGCCGAGCTGCGGCAGCAGGAAGTGCACCAGCAGACCGAGCATGACCAGCAGGAACACGTCCCGCGGGGTGATCCGCACGGCTCGGGGCAGGCGGTCGGAGTGCGGGTGGCTCCGGCGCATCGCCGAGGTCAGCGGCCGGTTACCGGACGCCCGTGCACCGCTGCGGGCGCGCCCGGCGTGGTTCCGTCGGCTGGCCGGCTGTCCCGCATGACCCGACCATAGGGGGCGCGCCGCCGGGGCGGGCGGCATCATGGCCGATCCCCCCGACCGGTGCGGGGGGCCGACGGGCGATCAGGCGCGGCGGCGACCGAGCCGGCGGGACTGGCCGCGGCGGGCGGCCAGGGCCGCCACCGACCCGCCGACGATGAGGGCGAGCAGGCCGGCGGCGGGCACGATGACCTGCCAGTCCCCGTCGGCCATCCGGCGCAGCGCGGTCCCGGCCGGTCCGCGCCACGGCGGCGGCGGGGCCGGGCGGGCCGCTGCCGGGGAGCCGCTGGGGGCGACCGGCCCGGCGTCCAGCTCGCCGGGTTCCACCAGCCGGCCGACCGAGGCGTCCCGGGGGAGCGAGAAGCCCCAGTCGAGCAGTTGGGCGCCCTGCTGCCAGCCGCGTACCGGGCGGGCCTCGGCGCCGAGCAGGGTGACCACGAGCCGCCGGCCGCCGCGCTGGGCCGCGCCGACGTAGCTGTGCCGGGCGAGCTCGGTGAAGCCGGTCTTGCCGCCGAGGGCACCCGGGTAGCGATAGATCAGCTGGTTCTCGTTCTGGATCTGGAAGCCGCCGGCCTTGAGCGCGGGCTGGGCGGGGATCTGGGTCCGCTCGGTGAGCGCGTAGCGGCGGAACCGCGAATCGGCGAAGCAGGCGCGGGCGATCAGCGCCAGGTCGTACGCGCTGGTGAACTGCCCGGGACCGTCCAACCCGGACGGGGTCACGGCGTGGGTCTGGCGGGCGCCCAGCCGGTGCGCCTCGGCGTTCATCTCGGCGACGCCGGCGCGGGCGCTGCCGGCGCCGAGCCGGGCCAGCATGTTGGCCGCGTCGTTGCCGGACTGGAGCAGCAGCCCCAACCAGAGCGTCTCCACCGCGTAGCGCCCGCCGACGAGCAGGCCGACGGCCGAGCTGCCCCGCTCGATGTCCAGGTCGGCCCCGGTCACGGTGGCCACCTGTTTCGGATCGAGCCGCTTCAGCATGGTGGCGGCCAGCAGCAGCTTCTGCGTGCTCGCCGGGGTCCCGTACTCGTGCGGGCCGCAGGCGCCGAGCACGGCGCCGGTGTCCAGGTCGGCGACCAGCCAGGTGGTGGCCGTGATCGCCGGGGGTGCCGGGCTGCCGGGCGGCGTCACGAGGCCGGCCGTGGCCAGCGCGTCACCGCCGACGGCCTGCTCCTCGGGCACGGACGGCGGCGGGGTGGGGCGCGGCGGCCGGGTCACCTTCGGCGCCGGCAGCCGCGGACAGGGCACCGCCGCCGCGGGGGCGGCGGTCACCGGCGGCGCGGCGTGCGCCGGGGCCGGCGTCCCGGTGACGAGCAGGGCGACGACGGTGGGCGCGGCCAGGACCCGGGATCTCATGAAGAGGCACCCTACCCAGCGGCTCGGCGGACGCGGCGCAGCCATCGGCGCTGCCAGGGGGTCTCCACCGCTCGCGGGTGGTAGCCCGCGCGGACCCAGGTCACCGCGTGCTCGGGATCGAGCCCGTCCAGGACGGCCAGCGCGGCGAGGGCGGTGCCGGTCCGGCCGACGCCGCCGTGGCAGGCGGCCTCGACCCGCTCCCCCGCGTACGCGCGGCGCCACGCCTCCCGCAGCGCGTCGAGCGCGTCGGCGCGGTCGAGCGGCAGCCAGAAGTCGGGCCAGCGGATCCGGCGGGCCGGCCAGGCCGGGTCCGGCCCGGGCGCCAGCAGCAGGGCGAAGTCGGCGGGCGCGGCGGGCGCGGCGATCCGCCGCCCGCGTACGGTGGCGCCGCCGGGCAGCACCAGCAGGCCCGTGCGGTCCGTCCACGGCTGCGTGGGATCCATCCGGTCATTGTGGGGCGTCGGGGACAGCAGGCGTGACGGTGCCCGCCGGACCTGGTCCGGCGGGCACCGTCACGAACGGTCCGGGCGCTGCCCGGGGTGCCGCAGGGTCAGCGGGAGCCGATCCCGAAGCGACCGCGCCGACGCCAGGCCAGGGAGAGCAGCACCAGCAGCGCACCCGCACCGGCCAGACCGCCGCCGAGCTTCACCGGCGTGCTGAGGCTGTCACCGGTCACCGGCAGGTTGCCGCCGCCCGGCCGGTCCGGTCGAGCCGGCAGGACGATGCCCGTGGCATCGTCCGCTCGTTTCCCTTGGGTGGCGGTGAAGTGGTGCCGCCCGGTCCGGCTGGGCTTGTAGGTGACGGTGAAGGTGCCGTCGCCGAGCGCCGTCACGGTGAACGTGGTCGGCGCCGGCTGCGGCTGCTGGTAGGCCACCGCGCTCATCGCGACGGCGCTGCCGTCGCTGCGGCGGACCGTCCCCTGGGCGGGTGCCGCGTTGGGGTTGCCGCTGATCTCCACGTCGATCCTGACCTCGCCGGCCGCGAAGCCCGTGCCCCTCAGGGTGAAGGTTCCGCCGAGACGGATGGCCGGCGGCTCGATGGTCAGCGACACTTCCGTCGGCGGGTACACGGGCGGTTGCGGCTGTGCCGCGCCGGCCGCGGTCGGCACGGCCGCCACGGCCAGGCCGACCGTGAACGCCATGATGATGCGGGATAGCCGCATGATGGATTCCCTCCTACTGATCACAGCTTGGTGCGGTAACAACTTGGGTGGTCCATGGGGTGACGGTGGGTGTGAGCACCAGCTCGGCAGTGCCGGCGCTCGTCTTGCCGGTGAGCAGGGTGATGTCGAGGGTCCGCGTCCGACCCGGCTTGACCTCCACGTTCGCCACGGTCACCTGGCGGCTACCGGCGGTCCCGCTGCCCATCGCGGTGTCCTTGCCGTCCAGCCGGCCGCCGAGCACCGCCCCTCCAGTCGGCGTGTACACCGACACGAAGGTGCGGGCGGTGTACGGATCGCCGGAGAGCGCGAGGCCGGTGACCGACTCGGACAGGCCCGACCGCGGGACGGTGGAGTGGACCGTGACCCGTAGCCGCAGCTCGCGGCGCCCGTCCGGCTGGCAGTCGCCGACCGTCGCGGTTGCCGAGAACCTCAGGTAGTAGCCGAGCTTCGCGCCGCTGCCGTCGTTGAGGAACACGCCGACAGTCGGCACGATGTCCTTCTCGCGGAGCTTCCCGGCCAACTGGCTGTCGCCGAGGATCCGCTGCTCCGCCGGATGGACACTCCAGAACAATATCCGACGTTCTGCAATAGAACGGTTGAAAACGGTCAAAAGCGCCCGGGGATTCACCGCTTTGGTGAAGAGGGTGTCGAACACCGCGGACGCGGCCCGCGCGAAGAAGGCGTCCTGCGCCTTGGTGTCCAGCGTCCGGTAGGTGTCGCTGAGCAGGGTCCGGACCACCGTGCTGCCGGCCAGGCTCGGCTGGTCCGGCACGGTGACCGGCCCGATCACGCCGAGCAGGTACGACAGCACCAGCGGGTCCACCGCGAGCACTCCGTCCACCTCGGTGCCGGTGCGCCGGCGGACCATCTCCCGGTAGAGCGCCGCCGCCGTCGGGAAGTCCGGGCTGAGATTGACGTCCGCCGGGTACGTCCCGGGGAGGTCCTTCCAGAGGTTCCGCATCTCCCGGCTCACCGGCAGCGGCGGCGTGAACGATGCGAGGCTGCTCGCGCTCTTCTGACCGGACATCCGGATCCGGCCACCCTCGGCCCGCAGCACGGCGTACGCGCCGAACATGCCACCGGTGGCACGCAACTCGGCCGGGTTCTGCGAGACGAGCAGGTAGCTGCGGGGGCCGTCGGCGCCGAGCAGCGATGGCAGCAGCCGGGCGCCCTGGTCCGCGGCGGAGGTGAGTTCGCCCAGCCGGTCCAGTTCGGTCCGCAACCCGGAGACGGCCTCCCGCACCTGCCCGACCAGGTCGTCGGTGGACACCGCGCGCAACCGCTCGCCGGTCTGCCGCACCGCCCGGTCGGCGGCGGAGACCTCGGCCGAGACGGCACGCAGCCGGCCCAGGTCGAGCTTCCCCTCCTTCGGCACCAGCGAGGCGAGGTCGACCCGGAGCAGGGTGGGGAAGGCGAGCCGGGCCAGGTCGTCCACGGCCACCGCGATCTGGCGCACCGCGGCCAGGTCGTCGCCCGCGTACGGGGTCTGCTGGCCGAGCCACCAGGCCGGGTCGCCGGTGGCGGTCCGGGCCGAGGCGGCCTGCTCCTGGAGCGCGGCCAGCGTGCGCTGGGCCCGGGCCACGTCGCCGCCGACCACCTGCGTGCTCAACTCCTGGGCCAGCCCGGCCGCGTTGAGCAGGTGCGCCCGGGCCTGCCAGCCGCGGAACCCGACCCAGCCGCCGGTGGCCAGCAGCACCGAGAAGACGACCAGCCCGACGAGCAGGACCCGGCGTACGTGGGCCCGGCTGCGACGCCGGGAGCGCCGCCGCCGGCGGCGCAGCTCACCGCTTTCCGTCACACCACTCTCCCGCGGCTCGAATCGGACACCATTGACGATTGATCGCTTTCTAGCACGAATGTCCGCTGATTCGTGGCGTTATTACGCACTTAGCCGTTGTGTGGCGGTTTCGTGAATACCGCTCCGGTCAGCGGCGGGCACCCCCGGCACGCGCCGAGACCTCGTGCAGCAGTCCCTCGATCCGGTCGACGCCGGCCCGCAGCGACATCTCCCGCAGGTAGGCGTCCCGCCCCCGGCGGCCCATGTCCGCCCGGGCCGGCGGCGGGATCGCCGAGGCGAGCCAGAACCGGTCGGCCAGCGCGGCCCAGTCCTCCGGCGGGCAGGACAGCCCGGCCCGCGCCCGCTCCACCAGTGCCATCGTGTCGCCGCCGGCCGACGCCACCACCGGCGCGCCGCAGGAGAGCGCGGCCTGGAGCTTGCCGGGCACCATGCCCCGCAGCTCCGGCAGGTCACGCAGCATGACGAGCTGGTAGTCGGCCGCCGCGTACAGCTCCGGCATGTCCAGTGGGGACCGCCGATCGACGAACCGCACGTTGTCGGCCTGAAGCTCGGCGGCGAGCCCCCGCACCCGCCGCTCCTCGGCTCCCGAGCCGACCAGGACCACGTCCATCCGGTCGCCCAGGGCGGCCGCCGCGCGCACCGCGGTCTCCAGCCCCTGCCGTATGCCGATCGTGCCGGCGTGCATCACCACGCAACGGTCGTCCCGGCGGATCAGCTTCCGGGCCGCCCGGCTGGGCTCGGTCGGGCGGAAGATCCGCTCGTCGGTCCAGTTCAGCACCACCCGAACCCGGTCCGGGTCGGCGCCCCCGGCCACGACCAGGTCCCGCATGGACGGTGCGGTGACCGCGACCGCGCCCGCCTCCTGGTAGATCCGGCGCAGGGTGGCGTCCAGCCGGCCCGACCACCGGCGCGTCTCCCCCGCCCGGGACGGCTCCTCCTCCGGCCAGACGTCCTGCACGTGCAGGACGGACGGCACCCGACCGAGCAAGCGCAGCAGGCCGGCCGCGGCGAAGGTGACCGCCGGAAGCTGGAAGACGTACAGGGCGTCGACGTCCCCGAGGTAACGCCGGCCGGTCAGCGCCACGCTGCCGGCGAAGGAGAGCCAGCTCGCCATCCGCGCCCCCGCGGAGCCGTCGCCGGCCGGGTACCGCGGCACCCGGCGGACGGTCAGCCGCTCGCTGTGCGTCTGGTGCCGCCAGCGCTGCCGCCAGCCCGGATAGACGTGCCCGCCGGGATAGTCGGGGAAGCCGGTGAGCACGCGTACCTCGTGACCGCGGGCGGCCAGTTCCTCGGCCAGGCTGCCCGGGATGAACGCGGGCTCGGGCGGGAAGTGGTACGACAGGATGCCGATCTTCATGGCCGCGCTCCCGGCGCGGCTTCCCGACGCGCGGGCCCCGGCACCCCGTAGGATGCCGGCATCCCCTCTGCGTCCGGCCGCGATCGCCGGAACACCGCCGTCGCGGCGCCGCGTCCCGCGACCGTGCCGACGAGAGGGGTGCAGATGGTCGACGGGGTGCTTTTCGTCTGCCACGCCAACATGTGCCGGTCACCGATGGCGGAGTTCATCGCCCGCCGGCTGCTGAGGCACCTGCCGGTCGCGGTGACCAGCGCGGGCACCGACGCTCTCGACGGGGCGGCCATGCACCCGTACGCGGTCGAGGTCGCCGCCGGGACCGGCGCGGACCCGGCGGCGTTCCGCACCCGCCGGCTCCGCCCGGAGCATCTGACCCGGGCCGCACTCGTGCTGACCGCGACCCTGCGGCAGCGCTCGGTCTGCACCGCGTTGGCCCCGGCGGCGCTGCCCCGGACCTTCACGCTCCGCCAGTTCGCCCGGCTGGCCGCCGCCGCCACGGTCGAGGTGACCGAGGCGGCCGAGCAGACGGAGCCGATCGGGCCCGCCGCCACGGGCGAGGATTCGCCGCTGCGAGCCGCGGTGGCGGCGGCCGCCCGCGCCCGGGGGCGGCTGCAACCCGCCGCCCCCGACGCGGACGACCTGCGCGACCCGATCGGCGGCTCCCCGGCCGACTTCCGGCGCTGCGCCGAGGAGATCGAGCGTTCGATCCGACCGGTGCTGGCGCTCATCGGGACAGCCGGGTGAGTTCCTGAGTGTGGTCGCCCACCGGGACCTGCTCCCCGCGCCGGGCCACCCTGGCCCGGTCGGTGGGCACGGACGGCCCGGCGGCCGGCGCGGCCACCTTGTACGCCTCGTACTGGTAGGCGTCCGCCTTGGCCACCTTGGCCATGTTCAGCACGCAGCCGAGCAGGCGCACCGAGACCGAGTGCAGGGCGTGGGCCGCGGCGGCCACCTGGCTGCGCGAGGTCCGCCCCTGCTGGGTGACCAGCAGCGCGCCGTCGGCCTGCACGGCCACCACCACGCCGTCGGTGACCGCGAGCAGCGGCGCGGTGTCGATGATCACGATGTCCGCCGACTCGCGCAGCGCCACCAGCAGGTCCGCCATCGCCTTGGAGCCGAGCAGTTCGCTGGGGTTGGGCGGGGTGGCGCCGCTGGGCAGCACCAGCAGCGACTTGTCGCCCCACCGCTGGACCACGTCGCCGACCTGGACGTCGCCGACCAGCACGTCGGTGAGCCCCACCCCGCCGTCCACGGCGAGGTAGTCGGCGACCTTCGGACGGCGCAGGTCGGCGTCGATGAGCAGTACCCGCCAGCCCGCCTCGGCCAGCGCGATGGCGGTGTTGCAGGCCATCGTGGTCTTCCCCTCGCCCTGCAGGGCGCTGGTGACCGCGATGACCCGGGCGGGCTCGTGCACGTCGACGAAGCGCAGGTTGGTCCGCAGCTTGCGGACCGCCTCCGCGCGCCGCGAGTTGGCCGCCTCGCCGACGATCAGCGGGGCCGCCTTGGCCCCGGACTCGAACGGGATCTCGCCCAGCAGCGGGCTGCCGGTGACCCGCTGGAGCGCGGCGGCGTCCCGCATCCGGACGTCGGCCAGCCCACGCAGCACGGCCAGCCCCGCCCCGAGCAGCAGCCCCAGCAGGCCGCCGATGACCAGGTTCCGCACCGGCTGCGGCGAGACCGGGTTGGAGGTCACCCGGGGGCCGCTCACCACCTCGAGCTTGATCGGCGGCGCCTTGCCGTCCGGCGGGGTCTCCACCTTCTGCACCAGCTCGATGAACTTGGCCGAGAGCGTCTCGGTGGTCTTCAGCGCCCGGGTCTGGTCGGTGTCGCTGACGGTGGCCTTCAGCAGCACGGTGCCGGCCTCCGTGGAGGTGGTGATCCGGCGCTGCACCTGGTCGGCGGTGAGCCCGAGCGGGGCCTCGGCGACGACGCTCTGCGCCAGCCGGTCGCTGGTGAGCAGGTCACCGTAGGACTTCACCCGCTGCTGGAGGAAGAGGCCGCCCTGGTAGGCGTCGGTGACGCCCTGGCTCGGCGTGGTGACGAAGAAGGTCACCGAGGCCTCGTAGCGGGGCGCCGTCCGCACCGTCACCAGAGCGGCGGCGCCCAGGGCGACCATCACCGTGACCAGCACGATCCACCAGTGGCGTCGGACCAGGCGCAGATAACCGAGAACGTCCATCACGCTCCCCCTCGCGACACGCCGGTCTGCCGATGAAACTGCACGAAAGCCCCCTAAAACCCCGGTACATGTGGCGGATCAAAACGCTTATACATGAAGTTAAGCGACTCGACGAATGTAAACGATCAGAACCGCACAGACGGTCTAAATCCTTCCATTCCCGAGCACATATCCAGGCAACCCATGGATCGTCAGGCCGCCGACGTGGCCGCCCTCCCCCTGTTAACGCCGGACACGGCCGCGTGGTGCGGCCGGGCGGCCGGCCGGATAGGGTCGGAACCGGTGTGCCGGGAAGTCTGGTCGGCGACGACTCCGCCGACCCCTGCTCCCGGAACGGACGCCGCATGACCGAGCGCCTCCCGCCGTCCCCCCGCCTGCTCTCCCGCCGGTCCTGGCCGGAGGCCCGCTTCCTGGCCGACGTGCTGCGCGCCGAGACCGTCGGCGGCGGACTGCTCCTGCTCGGTGCGCTGATCGCCCTGCTCTGGGCCAACTCCCCCTGGCGGGCCGCGTACGCCCACCTGGGCGAGTGGGTGCCGTGGCCGGGCGGCGCCGGGCTGCACCTGGACCTCAGCCTCGCCGCCTGGGCCGCCGACGGCCTGCTGGCGATCTTCTTCTTCGTGGCCGGCCTGGAGCTCAAACGGGAGTTCGTCGCCGGGGACCTGCGCGACCCGCGCCGCGCGGCGCTGCCCGTGGTGGCCGCGCTGGGCGGCATGGTCGTGCCGGCTCTGGTCTACCTCGCGGTGACGCTCGGCGCCGGCGGTGCGGGACTGCGGGGCTGGGCGATCCCCACCGCCACCGACATCGCCTTCGCGCTCGCCGTGCTCGCCGTGGTCAGCTCACACCTGCCGCAGGGACTGCGGGCCTTCCTGCTCACCCTCGCGGTGGTCGACGACCTCTTCGCGATCGTCATCATCGCGGTCTTCTACACCGCCGAGTTCCACCCGCTGCCGCTGCTCGGCGCGGTGCTGCCGATCGCCGCCTTCGCCCTGCTGGTGCGGCGCCGGCGCACCTGGTGGTGGGCCCTGCTCCCGCTCGCGGTGACCGCCTGGGCGCTGGTGCACGCCTCCGGCGTGCACGCCACGGTGGCCGGGGTGGTGCTCGGCTTCACCGTGCCCGTGCGTCCCACCAGGGGCGACGGGCCCGGGCTGGCCGAGCGGCTGGAGCACCGGTGGCGGCCGATCTCCGCGGGCCTCGCGGTGCCGGTCTTCGCGTTCTTCGCCGCCGGGGTGTCCCTGGTCGACGTCGACCCGGGCGCGGTCCTCGCCGACCCGGTGGTCCTCGGCGTGGCCGCCGGGCTGGTGCTCGGCAAGGCGGTCGGGGTGTTCGGCTCGACCTTCCTGCTGGCCCGGTTCACCCGGGCCGAACTCGACGAGGAGATCACCTGGGCGGACCTGGCCGGGCTGGCCCTGCTGGCGGGCATCGGCTTCACCGTGTCGCTGCTCATCGGCGAGCTGGCGTTCGGGCCGGGCAGCCCCGAGGACGAGCGGGTCAAGGCGGCCGTGCTGCTCGGCTCGCTGGTCTCCGCCGGGCTGGCCTCGGCGGTGCTGACCCGGCGCAACCGGGTCTACCGGCGGATCAGCGAGCGGGAGAGCCGCGACTCCGACGGCGACGGCATCCCGGACGTCTACCAGGACCGGCGCGCCTAGCCCGCGCGCCGGCCGCCCGGTGGCGGCCGGCGCGCGGGCTCAGCGTCGGCGGTCGGCCGGGCGTTCCTCGCCGTGCTCCTCGGTCTCCTCCAGCGCGTCGGCGAGCGGCTCGGTGAAGTCGTCGCCCGGAACCGCGATCTCCTCGATCCGGTCCTGCTCGTCGGGGCGCCCGCCCGCCGGCGGCTCCGGAGCCGTGGCGTCCCCGGCGAAGCCGTATTCGTTGGGCTCGTCGTGCCTGCTCATGCGCGGACCTCCCGGTCGTCCGGTTTCCTCTCGTGGCTCACGGTAGGCGGTGGTCGTCACCCGCCGCAGCGTCGCCGAGATGTTCATACCCGGCGGACGCGGTCCTCGATCATCCGCCGGTGGCTCAGGTCAGCTCGGCGACCGCCTCGAGGACGAGCCAGAGGCCGGAGATGGCGAAGAGCACGGCGGCGCCGTACCGGATGGCCTTCTCCGGCAGGTGCCGGCCGAGCAGGCGGCCCACCAGGATCGCCAGGGCGTCGGCGGCGACCATGCCCAGCGTCGAGCCGAGCCAGGTGCCGAACCAGCCGTACTTGGTGGCCAGGGTGATGGTCGCGAGCATGGTCTTGTCGCCCAGCTCGGCCAGGAAGAACGCCACACCGACGGCGACGACGGCGTTGCGGCTGCTCTTCTCCGCCTTGCGCTTCTCCTCCTCGGTCAGCTTGTCGCCGCGCAGGGTCCAGGCGCCGAAGCCGAGGAACGCCAGACCGGCGACGAGCGAGATCCAACTCGTGGGCAGCGCCGCGTGGAGGCCGTACCCGATGGCGACCGAGGCCAGGTGCACGACCGCGGTGGCCACGGTGATGCCGATGAGCACCGGCAGCGGCCGGAAGCGGGTGGCGAACGTCAGGGCCATGAGCTGGGACTTGTCGCCCAGCTCGGCGACGAAGATGACGCCGAAGCTGACCACCAGCGCGACGAGGAAACCGTCCATGTGAACCTTCCCGATCAAGCCGGGAGGAGGTACGGGGCGCCCTCGACCCGGCTGCGACAGCCTGAGTCGAAGGTCTCGCCCGCCCCGGGGAACGGGGCCGCGTGGCCGGATGCGGAACGCACCAGTATGTCGACCACGACATTGGGGGCTACTCCCCTTCGCACCGCCCAGCCTAGCCGATCACCAGCGGGCGGGCCGCGCCGGGTGAACAGGTTCACCGGCGGCGCGCCCGCCGCCTCAGTCGGCCCGGGCCAGGCTGACCCCGAAGAGCCCCTCCGGGTCGGTCCAGAACGCCTGCCGGACGAACCCGGCCGCGACCAGTTCCCGGGCGATCCCCTCGGGCCGGAACTTGGCCGAGACCTCGGTGCGCAGCTCCTCGCCGGCGGCGAACTGGACGTCCAGGTCGAGCACGCGCACCCGGACCGGGCGCTCGGCCCGCAGCCGCATCTCGATCCACTCGTGCTCCGGATTCCACACCGCCACGTGCCGGAACGCCCCCGGGTCGAAGTCCGCCCCCAGCTCCCGGTTGATTACCCGGAGCACGTTGCGGTTGAACTCGGCGGTCACCCCGGCCGCGTCGTCGTAGGCGGGCACGAGCACCGACGGGTCCTTCACCAGATCGGTGCCGATCAGCAGCCAGTCGCCGGCCTCCAGCGCCGCGCGCATCGCGGTGAGGAACTCGGCCCGCTCCGCGGGCAGCAGGTTGCCGATGGTCCCGCCGAGAAACAGCACCAGCCGCCGGCCGCCGGTGGGCAGCCGGTCCAGGTGCCGGGTGAAGTCGCCGACGATGCCGCGCACCCGCAGCCGGGGGTACGCGGCGGCGATCTGCTCGGTGGACCCGCGCAGCGCACTGACCGAGACGTCCAGCGGTACAAAACTGCCCAGGTCGCCGTGGCGGGTGAAGGCGTCCAGCAGCAGCCGGGTCTTCTCCGACGAGCCGGAGCCCAGCTCGATCAGGGTCTTCGCACCGGTCAGCGCGGCGATGTCGTCGGCGTGCGCGGCCAGCACCGCCCGCTCGGCCCGGGTCGGGTAGTACTCCGGCAGCCGGGTGATCTCCTCGAACAGCTCGCTGCCCCGGGCGTCGTAGAACCACTTCGGTGGCAGCCACTTCGGCGTCGCGGTCAGACCGACCCGGACGTCCTCCCGCAGGCCGCGGTCGAGGTCCTGCTCCTCCAGGTGGATTTCCAGTGGCTCCGCGCTCATCAGCTGTCCTTCCTGTTCCTACCGGTGTGGGAAACGGGATGTCAGGCGACCGTCAGCTCCCGGATGTCCAGCCCGGCGGCGGTGGCCACCACCAGCCGGCCGTCCGGCACGGGCCGCCAGCCGGGGTCGTCGTCGGAGGGCTCGGAGGCGAGCAGCACCGAATCCGGGGTACGGCGTACCGACAGCGCGTGCCCGGCCACGCTGGCCGCCACCGTGGCGCCGTCGGTGAGCAACAGGTTCAGCCGCGACCCGGGGGCGGCGGCGGAGACCGCCGCGACGGTCTCGGCCACCGCGTCGCCGGGCGGGGCGCCGGCCCGCAGCCGGTGCCGGACCAGCGCCCAGAGCAGCGCCGAGTCGCTCGGCACCTCCAGGGTCAGCAGGTCGCGGACGGGCAGCCCGCCGGCCAGCGGGACCAGGCTGTCCGGCCAGCCGCGGACCACCCCGTTGTGGCTGAACAGCCAGCGCCCCTCGGCGAACGGCGCGGCCGCCGTCTCGTGCAGCGGCATGCCGACCGTGGCGGAGCGGACGGCGGCCAGCACCGCGCCCGCGACCGTCACCGCGGCCAGTTCCGGCAGGGTGGTGTCGCTCCACATCGGCTGCGCCCGCCGGTAGCGGACCGGGTCGCCGTCGCCCGGGTACCAGCCGACCCCGAAGCCGTCGGCGTTGATCGTCCCGCCGCCGCGCATGTCGCGGGGCGCCCAGGACTGCCGCAGCAGCCCGTACGGCGGGTCGAAGAGCAGGCTCCGCAGGCTGACCGGCGCACCGAGGTACGCCAGATGCCGGCACATCAGGCAGCACCGCTCACGCGTGCGACTCCTCGGGCCGGGCGTCGCGGGCGCAGCGGACACCGCTGAAGATCTGCCGCCGGATCGGGTAGTCCCAGTTGCGGAAGGTGCCCCGACACGCCGACCGGTCGGTGCCGAACGAGCCGCCGCGCAGCACCCGGTAGTCGTCGCCGAAGAAGACCTCCGAATATTCTCGGTAGGGGAACGCGACGAAGCCCGGGTGGCCCCGGAAGGTGGACGAGGTCCACTCCCAGACGTCACCGATGAGCTGGTGCACGCCGAGCGGCGAGGCCCCGTCCGGGTAGGCCCCCACCGGCGCCGGCCACAGGTGCCGCTGCCCCAGGTTGGCGTGGGCGCTCGTCGGGTCCGCGTCGCCCCACGGGTGGCGGCGCGACCGGCCGGTCGCCGGATCCCAGCGGGCCGCCTTCTCCCACTCCGCCTCGGTGGGCAGCCGCTTGCCGGCCCAGGCCGCGTACGCCGCCGCCTCGTGGAAGCAGACGTGCACCACCGGCTCGTCGTCGCGCACCGGCGACCAGCGCCCGAACCGGCGGTACGCCCAGCCGTCCGCGTCGCGCCGCCAGTGCATCGGTGCGCTCAGCCCGGCCTCGACCCGGTGCCGCCAGCCGGCCGCGCTCCACCAGCGCGGCTCGTCGTAGCCGCCGTCGGCCAGGAAGGCGCGGTACTGCCCGTTGGTGACCGGCGCCGCGTCGATGGCGTACGCCGGCAGGTCGACGGTGTGCGCGGGTCGCTCGTTGTCCAGCGCCCACGGGTCGGTGGAGGTGCCCATGGTGAACGGCCCGGCCGGCACCAGCACCTCGCCGCCGACCCGGACCCGCGGCTCGGGCGGCGGCGGGGCGTCCAGCACCGGGCCGCCGGCGCGCAACTGGTGGGTGGCGAGCATGGTCTCGTCGTGCTGCTGCTCGTGCTGGACGATCATCCCGAACGCGAAGCCGTCCTCGACCAGCTTCCGCTCGGTGAACCGGATCCCGTCCAGCAGGTCGTACACCTTGTCCCGGACGGTCCGCACGTACGCCCGCGCCTCGGCCGGCGGCAGCAGGGGCAGCGCGGGCCGGTCCTTGCGGGGCTGCTTGAACGCGTCGTACAGGTCGTCGATGTCGCGGCGCACCGGCTCGCGCCCGCCGACGTCGCGGACCAGCCACAGCTCCTCCTGGTTGCCGACGTGCGCCAGGTCCCAGACCAGCGGGGACATCAGCGTGGAGTGCTGCCGGACCAGGTCGTCGTCGTCCACCGCGTCGGTGAGCAGCGCGGTGCGGGCGCGGGTGCGCTCCAGCTCGGCCGCGATCCGGCTGCGTAACTGCTCGCCCTCCGTGGCCGGCCGCTCGGTCGTGGTCACCGGTGTCCCCTCTCCGCGGCGGCGCGGCGCCGCCGGATCGCTCGGCTCGTCTCGTCGTGGATCCCGGCCGGCAGGTCCAGCCGGGGCAGGGCGGCCAGGGCCAGGTCGAACAGGGCGGCCGCGGCGGCCGCCAGGGGTCGCTCGGCCAGCCCGCGCCGGGCCGCGGCGGACCAGCGCTCGGCGACCGGGGCGGCGACGGCCAGGGCGTCCCGGGTGGTGGCCGGGTCGGCGAAGAGGGCCGCCAGCACCGCCAGCGGCACCGTCCACTGCCGACCCGGCTGGGCGTCCAGGTAGCGGACCTCCAGGTAGCCGCGCGGGCGGACCGGCGGGAAGAGCGTGGTGAGGTGGTATTCCAGGTCGTCGGTGGTCGGCGGGTGCGGCAGCGCCCCGGCCAGCCAGTCGGCGAAGGTGACGCCCGCGGGCGGTGTCCAGTCGGAACCCTCGCCGCGGACGCAGAGCAGGGGCGCGGCCAGGGCGTACGCGGTCCAGGCGGCGACCGGGTCGCCGTCGGCCCGCGCCGGGGACCAGACCGGGCGGGTGCGCGCCGGGTCGATGGCCAGCCAGGCGGCCATCCGGGTGGAGGCCCAGCCGGTGGGACGGCCGGCGTGCCGGTCCGCGGTGGCGAAGGCGGCCAGCAGCGGCGGCCCGACGGCGTGCGCGGCGGCCCACCGCTCGGCCAGCCGATCCGGCTCGCCCGCGTCCAGGCAGACCTGGAGCCCGGCGGTGCTGTACATCATCGCCCGACCGGCCGGTCCGTGCCGGTCGAGGACGCGGCGCATGGCCCGGTAGCGCGGGGTCTCCACGACGGGGCGCGGGGGGCGCCAGGGGTCCATGCCGGTGCGGCCCAGGACGAGGCCGGCGGCGTCCAGGAGGGCCCGCAACTCGGCGAGGTCGGACTCGGTGGCCAGGATGAGCGCGGCGACCGACGGTCGCGGCGCGGAGGAGATTTCCACCTGCCCGCCCGGCTCCACGGTCACGGTGCCACCGCGCCGGAGCCCGGCGGCCGGGCTGGTGGGGTCGAGGGTGACGGGGCTGTGCCGTCCCAACGCCCGGCGCAGTCGCTCGCGGCCGACCGGGCGGGTCGGGTCCGCGGCGTCGTGCACCGTCCATTCCAGCTCGACGCCGGTCAGGGTGGGTGGCCCGGTCTTGAAGCAGATCCTGGCGAGGTGCCCGCGGGCCGCCTCCTCATCCCCCAGCACGGTGGTCCGGTCCAACTCCGGCGACATCACCAAGAGACGGCTCCTCTCCCCAGGGCGGGCGACCACGCTGTCGGCCGGCGTCCGTGCCATGGCGGCCGGGCGTCGGCGGGTCCCACCATCTTCTGTCTAGCAGACGGAATCCGCGCGCCCGAGGAGATGAATTTTTGTCCGGAATCCGATTGCGGCGCGGGCGCTGCCCGGCTCAGCGGGCGGAGGCGGCGCCCGGCTTTCCGGAGCGCGAGGGCGACGCGGCGGGCACGGCGGGCGCCCCCTCCCGCGCCCCGGCCGACGACTTCGGCTCCGACTTCGGCTTGGGCTCCGACTTCGGCTTCGGCTCCGACTTCGGCTTCGGCTTCGGCTCCGACTTCGGCTTGGGCTCCGACTTCGGCTTGGGCTCCGACTTCGGCTTGGGCTCCGACTTCGGCTCCGGGGACTTCTCCGGCACCAGCGCGAGGCAGTAGTCCTCCACCCGGTCGGCGCCGCCCGCGGCGGTCACCAGGTCGGCGAACCCGGGGCTCTCCAGCGCCTTGGCCCGTTGCGGGTCGGACTTGGCCAGGTAGGCCCGGCACTGCCCGGCGAGTTGCTCGGCGCTCGCCGGCTTGCCGGGTCCACCGGAGTCGCCGGGCGTCGGCCCGGTGGACGGAACGCCGCCGGAGGCCCCGCCGGTCGGGGTCGCGCCCCCGGAGTGCGTCGGCGTGCCCGGGTCGCTCGCGCCACCGGTGCTGCCGCCCGGCGCGGTCGGGGCCGGCGGCGGCGCCGGTTCCGGGGTCCGGTCGAGGCTCACCGCGGCGAACGCGACCCCGGCGGTGGCGGTGGCGGCGAGCCCGGCCAGCGCTGCGCCGACCCGGAGGCGGCGGCGCGGTCGAGGCGGGGGGGCCGGGGCCGGGTTCGCCCGGGCGGCGCGGAACGCGGCGAGAGCCTGCTCCTCGCCGGTCAGTTCCGCCGCGGTGCCCGGGGCGGCCGCCGCGGCGAGCAGGTGCGCCAGCGGGTCGGCCGCCGCGTCGGAGGGTGTCCCGGCGCGGGCCGCGTCGAGGAGACGCTCCGACTCCGCGCGGTCGGCGGGCCCGTCGGACCGGCCAGAACTCATCCCGTTTCCCTCCACGTCAACCGTCCGCCGGCTCGGCCTTGGGCGCCTGCGGCGCCTGCCGTCCCCGGCCGGTACGGGCGCGGGGCGGCGTCGCTCCCCCGGCCCGGTCCGCCGGCTGATCCGGGTCGGCGCGCTCCAGCAGCCCAGCCAGGCGCCGCAGTCCCCGGTGCGCGGCGGTGCGCACCGCGCCGGCCCGCCGGCCGAGCACCCGCCCGGCGGTCTCCGCGTCGAGCCCGATCACGGCGCGCAGCAGCACCGCCTCCGCCTCGCGGGGCGGCAGGCTGGCGATCAGCGCCAGCGCGCTCTCGGTGCCGATGGTCTCGCCGGCCCGCTCGGCGGTGTCCGCGTCCCCGGCCAGTTCGCTGAGCGCCTGCACGGGCACCGGCAGGGCGGGCCGCCGGCGCTGCCGGCGCAGGTGGTCCATGGCCCGGTTGCGGGCGATGGTGACCGTCCAGGCGCGGAACTCGCCGCCGGTGAAGCTGGGCAGGTCTCGGGAGATCTGCAGCCAGGTCTCCGAGGCCACGTCCTCGGCGTCGGCGCCGACCAGGGCGGTGAGGTAGCGCAGCAGGCCGGGCTGGAGGCTGCGGTAGAGGAAGCGGAACGCCTCCTCGTCGCCCGCCTGCGCGGCGGCGACCGCCTCGCTCAGCTCACCGGTCATGGACCCGCCGCTCTCGCCGTGCCGACTTCCCGCACCGGCGCCCACCGGTGCCGGTGTGCCCGACGCCCGCCCGGTCGGACGACCGGACCTCCACCCGCACCATCAGTCCCCCGCTGACCTGATCGGCACCAGCACCGAAGGGTGCGGGCGCGCGTATGGACGTCGCCGTGTAAGGACGACCGTCGGCGGACATACCGTACCGGCGTCATGGGGCGGCCGGGAGCCGGGCCAACGCTAGGAGCGGACGGTGGGTTCGACAAGGCGCCGCCCGCCGGAGAAAGAGTGAGAATTGTCTACGGTCTGGCACGGCGCGTCGACGTAACGAATGCGACCCAGGTTTCGCTGCGGTCCGGTGAACTGAGACGAAACACCAGGTCAGAGCCGGACACACGAACCTCCGGGCACATTTTCCTGCCCGATCGTACGCGATTCGTCACGGTCAGCCGATCGGTGCGGGGGCGGCTGACCGTTCGGCCGAGCCGCCTCGGGCCGCCCGCCGGTCGTGACGGGAGACATCGCGGGAAATACTCCGCGGCCACTCTGGGTACGGTATTGACGTGTTGACTTCCGACGTCGTACTCAGCGGTCGGTACCGCCTTGATGACCGTGTCGCCACCGGCGGCATGGGCGACGTCTGGCGTGCCACGGACCTGGTGCTCGGCCGTCCGGTCGCGGTGAAGGTCCTGCTGCCCGCACTGGTCTCCGACCCCGACTTCATCGCCCGCTTCCGCTCCGAGGCGCGGATCATGGCGTCGCTGCGCCATCCGGGCGTGGTCCAGGTCTTCGACTGCGGCGAGGACGAGCTGCCCGACGGCAGCCGGGCGGACTACCTGGTCATGGAGTTCGTCGCGGGCGAGCCGCTCTCCCGGCGGATCGAGGCCGCCGGGCACCTCGGGGTCGGCGAGACCATGTCGATCGTGGCGCAGGTGGCCCAGGCCCTGCACGGGGCGCACGCCCGGGGCATCGTCCACCGCGACGTGAAGCCGAGCAACCTGCTCGTGCAGGACGACGGCACCGTGGTGCTGGTCGACTTCGGGGTGGCCCGGTCGACCAATGTGACCAGCATCACCAGCACCAACGCGGTGCCCGGCACCGCCCTCTACATGGCCCCCGAGCAGGCCGCCGGGCGGCCGGTCTCCGGCGCCACCGACGTCTACGCGCTCGGCGCGGTGGCCTACTGCTGCCTCACCGGCAGCCCGCCGTTCACCGGTGACAACCCGCTCCAGGTGGCGGTCCGGCACCTCGACGACGAGCCGCCGGAGCTGCCGGTGGAGATCCCGCAGCCGGTCCGGGACCTGGTGGCCCGGGCCCTGGCCAAGGACCCGGCGGACCGTTACCCCACCGCCGCGGCGATGGCCGAGGCGGCGCGGGCGGCCGGCTCCGAGTCGCCCACCGCGATGGTGCCGGTGACGCTGCGCGGCGCGACCGGGTCGAGCCGCACCCGCGACGACCTGACCGCCGCCGCGCCGGGGGCCCTGGTGGCCCCGGCCCGCCGGCCGGGCCGCCGCGGCACGCTGGTCGGCGCGCTGGCCGCGGTGCTGGTGGCGCTGACCGCGCTGGGCGCCGCCCTGGGCGCGGCGAAGAACGCCGAGGCGCCGGCCACCCGGATCGACACGACCGCACCGGCGGTTGCCCCGAGCAACTCCGTCGCGGACGCGGCGGTCACCGAGGGGCCGCCGACGGACGAGGGCGGCCACAGCTACCGCCCGGTGAACCCCACCGGCCGGCCGTCGACCTCGGGCTCGGCGACGCCGAGCCCCTCCGCGAGCGGATCGGTCCAGCCGAGCCCGTCAGGCGTCCCGTCGACCCTGCCGACCGCACCGAGCACGGCCCCGACCACCACCTCGCCGCCGGTCGAGACGACCGCGCCGACCGAGACCACGACCACCACGACCGCCCCCGCGGACGGCGGCGAGGGCGGGGGCGACGGCGGCGGCGCCCAGCCGGTGTCCGAGCGCTGACCCAGCGGCACCCGGAGCCGACAACGCCACCCGGCGGCACCCGGACCGGGCGGCACCCGGACCCGAGCGGCTTCCGGACCCGGTCGAGCCGGCCCCGCAACTGTCGCGGGACCGGCTCGACGCGTCTCGGGCGACCGGCGCTCACTCCGCGCCGAGGGCCGCCACCACCGGTCGGGACAGCGCCCGCCGGGCCGGCAGGATCGAGGCGGCCAGCGCGGCGACCACCGCGACCGCGACGATCAGGCCGAGCCGCCCCCAGGGCAGCACCAGGGTGAAGTCCCCGCCGATCCGGGCCAGCACGGCCATCCCGCCGGCGGCCACCCCGGTGCCCAACGCGACGCCGAGCAGCGTGCCGACCAGCGCGGTGAGCACCGCCTCGACGGCGAGCACCGCCCGCATCCCGCCGCGGGTCAGGCCCACGGCGCGCAGCACCGCGTTCTCCCGGGTCCGCTCCACCACCGAGAGGGTGAGCGTGTTCGCGAGGCCGACCAGCGCGATCACCACGGCCAGGCCGAGCAGCGCCGTGACGAAGCCGAGCACCAGGTCCACGGTGCCGGTAAGCATCTTCTTGTAGGCCGCCTGGTCCAGCAGGTTGACCGTCGGATAGCGGGTGAGCACCGACTCGACGGCGGCCCGGGCGGCGTCGGTGGAGACCCCGTCGGCGGGGTCCACCTCGGCCAGGTGGCCACGCTCGGCCGGGAAGAGGCGGGCGAAGTCGGCGTCGGCGACGTCCACCACGTGTCCGGCGGGCACCGGGCTGCCGGCCAGGGCCGGGTTGTCGTCGGCCACCACGGCGGCCACCCGGAACGACCCGCCGGCGAGCGAAACCGTGCTGCCCACCGACCAGCCGCGGGCCGCGGCCAGCTCGCGGTGCACCAGCACCGCGCCCGGACCCAGTGCGGCCGGGTCACCGGCGTCCACCGCGGACAGCGTCCGCCGGACCAGCGCCGGGTGGGCGGCCCGCACCTCGATCCCGTCGACCACCCGGCTGCGCTGCTCGTGCACCACGCCCAGCTCCGGCCGGGCGGCCAGCTCGCCGGCCAGCGGCGCCGGCAGGTCCCCACCGATCCCGGTGACCACGAAGTCCACCCCGATCTGCGCGTCCACGGCGCGCTCGATGCCCGCCTTCGCGCTGCCCGCGCCGACCACGAACGCGGAGACCAGGCCGATGCCGATGACCATGGCCGTGGCGGTGGCCGCCACCCGGCGCGGGTTGCGCACGGCGTTCGCCACGGCCAGCCCGGCCGGGACGCCGAGCAGCCGGCGGGCCGGCAGGCCGAGCACCCGGACCAGCGCCGGCACCAGCACCGGGCCGAACAGCACGATGCCGAGGAAGGCCAGCACCCCACCCGCGGCGACCAGCGGCACCTGGCCGATGGCCCCGGCGCCGACCAGGGCGGCCACCCCGGCGGCGAGGACCAGGGCTCCGGCCGCGAGCCGGACCCGACCGGCCCGCCCCGCGGGCTGCACGGCGGCGTCGGTCAGCGCGGCCACCGGCGCGACCCGGGTGCCCTGCCAGGACGGCACGGCGGCGGCCACCACGGTCAGCAGCGTCCCGAGCCCGAGGGAGAGCAGCACCGTCCGGGCGGTGACCGTGACCGTGCCGGCGACCGGCGCGTCCAGGGTGGACAGCAGCGCGCCCAGGCCCGCGGCCAGGCCCACCCCGGCCAGCACCCCTGCCGCCGAGGCGAGCAGCCCGGTCAGCGCCGCCTCGCCGAGGGCGGCCCGGTAGATCTGCCCCCGGGTGGCGCCGACCAGCCGCAGCAGCGCGGTCCGCCGGGACCGCTGGGCGAGCACGATGGCGAAGGTGTTGGCGATCACGAAGCCGGCGACCACCACCGCCACCGCGGCGAAGGTGCCCAGGAACAGCTCGAACTGCCGCCGGTCGCGGACCGCGTCCGCGACGGCCTCGTCGAGGATCGCCGTGCGGTCCCGGACCACGACCTTCGGCCCGACCGCCGCGCGGACCCGGTCGGCGAGCGCCGCCCGGTCCACGCCGGGCCGCGCGGCCACCATGATCCGGCCGTAGCCGCGCTCCCCGCCCACGACCAGCGCGTCCGGGCCGGCCAGGCCGATGAATGGGCCGCCGACGTCGCGCGAGCTGCCGGCCACGTCGACGGTGCCGACCAGGGTGTACGGCCGGGCCGGCCCGCCGTTCCCGCCGACCCGCACCGGGCTGCCGAGGGCGAAGCGCTGGTCGGCGACGGTCTCCTCGTCGAGCACCAGCTCGCCGGCCCGCTGCGGCAGCCGCCCGGCGACGACGTCGTACGACTGGAGGGCCGGGTCGGTCGGGATCGCGGCGAGCACGGCGTAGCCGAGCACCGGCCGCCCGTCGGCGCCCACCACCCCGGCGGTGCCGGTCAGCTCCCCCTCGGCGGCGGCCACCCCGTCGACCGCGCGCACCCGGTCGACCAGGGCCGGCGGCAGCGGGGCCGTGCCGGCGTACGCGGCCAGGTCGGTGTGCCGGTCGAAGGCGCCGGCCCGCTCGTACGCCCCGGCGCGCATGCCGTCGGTGAGCATCAGGGTGCCGGCGACGAAGGCGACGCCGAGGACGATCGCCAGCGAGGAGAGCAGCAGGCGCAGCCCGTCGGAGCGGACCTGGCGCAGGGTCAGGCGCAGCATCCCGGTCACCGCCCCACCAGCGGCGTGCCGGCCTCGAGCCTGGTGAGCGCGTCGAGGACCTGGCCGGCGGTCGGGGCGTGCAGCTCGTCGACCAGCCGCCCGTCGGCGAGGAAGACCACCCGGTCGGCGTGGGCGGCGGCCTTCGGGTCGTGGGTCACCATGACCACGGTCTGACCCAGCGTGTCCACCGCCTCGCGGAGCAGCCGCAGCACCTCCGCGCCGGAGCGCGAGTCCAGGTTGCCGGTGGGTTCGTCGGCGAAGATCACCCAGGGCCGGGTGACCAGGGCCCGGGCCACGGCGACCCGCTGCTGCTGGCCGCCGGAGAGTTCGGCGGGCCGGTGCCGGAGGCGGTCGGCGAGGCCCACCGCGGTCACCACCTGGCGCAGCCACTCCGGGTCGGGCCGCCGGCCGGCGATGGCCAGCGGCAGCACGATGTTCTCCTCGGCGGTGAGGGTGGGCAGCAGGTTGAACTTCTGGAAGACGAAGCCGATCCGGTCCCGGCGCAGCCCGGTCAGCCGGCGGTCGTCCAGGCGGGCGAGGTCGGCGTCGCCGATGCGCACGCTGCCGGCGGACGGCCGGTCCAGGCCGGCGAGGCAGTGCAGCAGGGTGGACTTGCCGGAGCCGGACGGGCCCATCACGGCGGTGAACCGGGCGGCGGCCAGGTCGAGGTCGACGCCGTCGAGGGCGACGACCCGGGACAGCCCGGCGCCGTACTCCCTGCGCAGCTCACGGGCGGTGACGGCGACGCCGGTGGTGGTGGTTGCGGACAACGTGGTGCTCCTGTCGGACGGCTCCTGAAGACCCTTCCGACGCTAGGTGCGGCACCCCGCCGATGATCTCCACCTGCGCGCTCGACCTCGGTACGCCGGTGGTCGCCCCCGACCGGGTGGACCCGTACGACCCAGGTCGTACGCCGGGTCAGCCGCCCGGGGTGACCAGCCCGCTCTCGTACGCCAGCACCACGGCCTGGACCCGGTCGCGGAGCTGGAGCTTGGCCAGGATCCGGCCGACGTGGGTCTTCACGGTCGCCTCGGCGACGTGCACCCGGGCGGCGATCTCGGCGTTGGAGAGCCCCTGCGCGACGAGCAGCAGCACCTCCCGCTCCCGCTCGGTGAGCTGGGCCAGCCGCGGGTCCTCGGTGGGCGCCGGCCCGAGCTGCCCGGCGAACCGGTCGAGCAGCCGCCGGGTGATCGACGGGGCCACCACCGAGTCGCCCTCGGCGACCACCCGGATCGCGGCGAGCAGATCCTCCGGCGGCACGTTCTTGAGCAGGAAGCCGCTGGCCCCGGCGCGCAGCGCGGCGAACGCGTCGGCCTCGGTGTCGAAGGTGGTGAGCACCAGCACCCGGGGGCGGCGCTCGGCCGGCCGGGCGCAGATCCGCTTCGTCGCCTCCACGCCGTCCATGGTCGGCATCCGCAGGTCCATCACCACCACGTCGGCCTCGACCCGGTCCAGCACCCGCAGGGCGTCCGCGCCGTCGATCGCCTCGCCGACCACCGCGAGGTCGGGCTGGGAGTCGAGCACCATCCGGAACCCGGCGCGCACCAGCGCCTGGTCGTCGACGATCACCACCCGGACGGTCATGCCGCCGCCTTCCCTTCCTCGGTGCCCGACGCCGACGGTAGCGGCAGCCGCGCCTCGACCCGCCAGCCCCCGCCCAGCGTGGGGCCGGCGGCGAGGCTGCCGTCGTACACGCCGACCCGCTCGCGCATGCCGACCAGGCCGTGCCCGCCGGACGGCGCCGGCCGGACCACGGGACGGCCGCGCCCGTCGTCGACCGCCCGGACCACGACGGAGTCCGCGGACCAGTCGAGGCGCAGCTCGACCGCCGCGCCCACGCCGGCGTGCTTGAGCGCGTTGGTGAGACTCTCCTGCACCACCCGGTAGACGGTCAGTTCCAGCCCGGGCGGCAGGGCGACGGCCGTGCCGGTGGCGGTGTCGGTGATCCGCAGGCCGGCGACGCGGAAGCGGTCCAGCAGGTCGGGCAGCTCGACCAGGGCGGGCCGCCGGTGCGCCGGCTCGGCGTCGAGAGCGCCGCCGGGCTCGGCCGGCTCCGGCCGGCTCGGTTCCCGGAGTACGCCGACGAGACGCCGCATCTCCTCCAGCGCCTGCCGGCCGGTGTCCGCCACGACCTTGGCCGCCTCCCGGGCAGTGGCCGGGTCGCGGTCGATGGTGAACCGGATTCCGTCGGCCTGCACGATCATGACGGCCATGCTGTGCGCGACGACGTCGTGCAGCTCGCGGGCGATCCGGGTGCGTTCCTCGGCGACCGCCGCCCGGGCCTCGGCCTCCCGCTCGCGTTCCAGGGTGGTGGCCCGCTCCTCCAGGCTCACCACGTAGAGCCGGCGGGTCCGCACGTTCAGCCCGACCAGCCAGACCGCGCCGGTGACCAGGCCGTAGTAGAGAGCACCGGCCCACCAGGGCGCCGGACCGGGCATCTGGGCGGCGGCGAGCAGCACGCCGATCGCGGCGACGATCCCGGCCAGGACGCCGTCGCGCAGCCGGTCGGCGTACTTCACCACGCTGTAGAGGGCGATGAGCACGCCGATGTCGTAGGCCAGCGGGCCCCAGCCCACGACCACCTGGAGCAGCGCGAGCACGGCCACCCCGGCCGCCACCGCCGACGGGTGGATCCGCCGGAACAACAGGACCAGCGCCATCACCAGGCCGACGGCGGTTTCCGCGACACCCCCGTGCTCGGCGAAGATCCCCAGGACGGCGGAGAAGGCCACCAGCCCCGAGACGGCGACGTCGAACGCGACGCTGCGCAGCGGGCGGCCGAAGACGATGCGCTCCACGGTCACCCAGGGTACGGGCTGGCGCGCACGTCCATGCTTACCGCGTCACGACCGCTCGGCGACGAAGACGCCGAGACCCTGGTGTCCGTAGAGTTCGCCGGTCTCGATCAGGATCGTGATCGCCTGCCGGACGGTGGACTGGCTGCCGACCTCATAGATGTCGGCCAGCGCCTTGGTCGACGGCAGCTTGTGCCCCGGCGGCCACTCGCCCGAGGCGATGCGACCCCTGATGTCGGCGATGATCCGCCGATAGTGCGGCTCGAACTTCCGTGGTGCGGACATGCGAAGTACTCCCAGCTAGGCACGCCCATCTGATCATGCCATGCGGGAGGACTTCAAGAGCATCGTTGACTTTACCAGTATTGTCGGTATGGTTCGTGAGCGAGGAGGCTCCCAGCTAGGCACTGCGGCGTCACCTCTCGGAGCGGCGTCCGGCGGCCCGGCCGTCCCGCTGCTCCGACCACAGCCCCGGCACCAGATGCCACCGACCGGCCCGGGGCGGGTGCCGGGCTCCGACCGGCTCGGGCGCGCGGTCGCGCCGGCCGTCCCCGCCCGCCTCGGCACCGCCCCTCCGTCGCTCCCAGGGAGAGCCATGAACACCACGGACGCACCGCCCGAGCCGCGCTGGATCATCCATCTGCCCACGACACTCACCCGGCTCGCCGAGGCCACCGCGCTCGCCGTCGCGCTGCGCGACTCGCTGGGCCACATTCCCGCCATCGACTTCGGCGAGACCACACTCAGCGAGGAGGACCGCCAGTTCGTGCGTACCCGGATCTGGTGCGACGCCCGGCTGCCCGGCGACGCCCGCTGCCCCCGCCCGGCCGACCACGACGGCGCCTGCGGCAGCGCGATCCCCCAGATCTTGGCGACTTAGCGTTCGGAGCGAACGGAAAGTCTCCAAGATCGGGCGGCTCAGGGGGCGATCAGCTCGCGGAGGCGGGTGATCTCGGCGGACTGCTCGACGGCGACGGCATTGGCGAATTCCTGCAGGGTCTGGTCCGCGCCGACCTTGAGCAGGTCGGTGGACATGATGACCGCGCCCTCGTGGTGCGCGGTCATCATCCGCACGAAGAGGCGGTCGAAGTCGGCGCCCCGGGCGGCGGCGAGCTGCCGCATAGCCTCGGCGGACTGCATGCCGCGCATCGTGCCGTGGTCGTGACCGGGGACCTCGGCGGGCAGTCCGCGGGTGCCCAGCCAGCCGCGCAGCACCCCGATCTCGGGCCCCTGGGCCGCCCGGATGCGGTCGGCGACGGCGCGCACCCGGGGGTCGGCGGCCCGGTCGGGGGCGAGGTTCGCCATCTCCACCGCCTGCTGGTGGTGCGGGATCATCATCCGGACGTACCAGACGTCGAGGCCGTTGTAGCGGGGCGGGGCCGCGTCCCGGACCTCCTGGGCGGCGCGGGTGGCCGCCGGCTCCCCCGGCCGGCCAGGCACGACGACGGGTGGCGCGTCGACCGGTGGCACAGCGGTGGTGGTGGCGGACGGGCCGGCCGCGGGTCGGCTGTCCCCCCGCCGGGCCAGCGCCACGCCGGCGACGACCAGGAGCACCGCCAGCGCTGTGACGGCGAGCCAGACACGTCCCTGCCGGCCGGTCATACGACACTCCCTCCGGTCGAGGTGAGAGCGATCCTATCCATAGACAATCCTGCCTGAATGTGATCGGCATCACATTGATGAATGTCATCGACCGGTAAGGTGTGGAAAATCATCATCCCCTTTCGGAGGGTGCCGCCGATGATCAGCATCCGTACGTCCCGAACCCGGATCGTCAGCCTCGCCGCCGCCGGCCTGCTCCTCGCCGGCGTCGTCACCGCCCCACCCAGCAGCGCCCAGGAAATCCCCCGGGCGCAGGCCGCACCGGCCACCGTGGACAGCGCCGTCCCCGGGGTCGACGAGGTCTCCAGCAGCCCCAACCTGCGCCAGGTCGCCAACCTGCCGAAGCAGGCGCCGTTCGACACGTCCGCGGCGTTCGGCACCGACATCGCGTTCCAGGGCCGGTACGCCTTCGCCGGCAACTACGACGGTTTCGTCATCTACGACGTCTCCCGGCCGAGCGCGCCGACGATCGTGTCGCAGGTGCTCTGCCCCGGCTCCCAGAACGACGTCTCGGTCCACGATGACCTGCTGTTCCTGTCCACCGACTCCTCCCGCAGCGACGACTCGTGCAACAGCGTCGCCCAGCCCGCCTCCGAGGCGGGGTCGTGGGAGGGCATCAAGATCTTCGACATCAGCGACAAGCGCAGCCCGCGCTACATCAAATCGGTGGAGACCGCCTGCGGCTCGCACACCCACACGCTGGTGCCGGGTAAAGACCGCCGGACCGTCTACCTGTACGTCTCGTCGTACAGCCCGCGGGCCGAGTTCCCGGACTGCCAGCCGCCGCACGACTCGATCTCCATCGTGAAGGTGCCGCTGCGGACGCCGACCGACGCCGCCGTGGTGGCCACCCCGAACCTCTTCCCGGACGGCGGCTACCCGGGCATCCCGGGTGAGAAGTCGGCCACCACCGGCTGCCACGACATCACCGCGTACCCGGCGAAGGACATCGCCGCCGGCGCCTGCATGGGCGACGGCATCCTGCTCGACATCGCGAACCGCGAAGCGCCGCGGGTGCTCGAGCGGGTCCGGGACACCGAGAACTTCGCCTTCTGGCACTCGGCGACCTTCAACAACTCCGGCACCAAGGTGGTCTTCACCGACGAGCTGGGCGGCGGTGGCGCCGCGACCTGCAACGAGGCCACCGGGCCGAACCGCGGCGCGGACGCCATCTACGACCTCACCGGTCGCGGCGACAACCGCCGGCTGGAGTTCCGCAGCTACTACAAGATCCCCCGGGCCAACGCCGACACCGAGAACTGCGTGGCGCACAACGGCTCCCTGGTGCCGGTGCCCGGTCGCGACATCATGGTCCAGGCCTGGTACCAGGGTGGCATCTCGGTCTGGGACTTCACCGACTCCCGGCACCCCAAGGAGATCGCCTTCTGGGAGCGGGGTCCCCTGGACGCCGGTCAGCTCCGCACCGGCGGCTCCTGGTCGGCCTACTGGTACAACGGCCACATCTACTCCAGTGACATCCAGAAGGGCCTGGACGTGCTGGAGCTGCGCGATCCGCGTACCTGGGTGGCCCGGCTGATCCGGGTGCCCGAGCTGAACGTGCAGACCCAGACGGGCTACCTGAGCTGGTGACCCGCCGGCCGGGCCCGGCCCCCGTCGGGGGTCGGGCCCGGCTCAGCTCATCGGCAGGCGGTAGTCGCGCTCGCCACCGCCCGCGGCGACCAGCCGCACCTCGCCGGTGCGCAGCCCGTACGTCACGGACCAGCGGGTGTGCGGCTGCCGCACGGCGTCGAGCAGGCGCAGCGCCGCCGGGGCGTCCACCGCGCCGCCGGCCCGGTCCAGCGCCTCGGCCAGCACCCCGTAACGGTGGTCGTTGCGCAGGTCCCGGTCGGCCACCCCGACGGCCGGCACGTTGGTCAGCGCCTGCCAGGCGCCCCGGCCCTTCTCGGCCCGCATCCCGCCGTCCACGAACTCGACCACGGCGGACGCCCCGCCGGCGTCGGCGATCAGGTAATGCAGCGGCGGGCCGCCCTCGAAGTCCAGGTTGTAACGCCCGAACACGGCGATCGCCTCGTCCACCGTGGCGGCGGAGTCCAGCACCAGGCGCAGGACGCGCACCGAGCCGATGGTGGGCCGGCCCGGCACCGGCTCGGCGGTCGCGCCGTCGTCGGCGGCCAGCCCGACGGCCAGGCCCCGCTCGTTCATGCCGTCGAAGGGCAGCAGCGGCGCGTTCAGCAGCCGGCGGTCGCCGGCCGGATCGGCCGTGACCCCGAGGTAGGAGATGTCCACCAGGGAGATCGAGGCATAGCCGTCCGGCGGGTCGGTGCGCAGCACCAGCGCGGGGTTCGCGTCCCAGTCGAAGTTGCGGGCGAACAGCGGCCGGTTCCGGTCCCCGCCGGCGGCGAAGAGCGAGCAGCCGAACGGGGTCGCCTGCGGGGTGCCCGCGACGCCGACGGTGGGGTCGTAGTCGCCGACGTAGGTCATCTCGTACAGGGGCAGGTCGTCGACCCGGCGCAGGCTGGCCAGGGTCTGCTCGACCTGGCCGGCGTCCTGCCGGGAGGCGGTCGGCGTGCCGGCCCCGGCCGGCACGGCGGGCCGGCGGCTCTCGGCGCAGCCGGTGGTCACGAGGAGCAGCGCGAGCCCGGTGGCGAGCAGGGTCCTCCGCATGCCCGCGACGCTAGAAGAGGCGGCGACGGTTGTCCATCGGGGACATCAGCGGTCGGGGATCCGGGCCAGCTGCGCCTCGATCGCCTCCCGGGTGAGGGCGGGCCGACCCCCGACGTGGCCGACGGTCGCGCCGGCCGCCGCGACCGCGTACCGGGCGATCCGGGGGTACGGGTCGTCGCGGAGCAGGCCGGCCGTGACGGCGGCGACGAAGGCGTCCCCGGCCCCGGTGCTGTCCACCGTGGGCGTCTCGCTCAGCGGCACGAACAACTCCCCGTCCGGCCAGACGAAGGCGTTCCCCTCCCCCGCCACCTCGACCGCGACCAGCGCCGGCCCCCGGGCGGCCAGCTCCCGGCCGGCGCCCAGGCCCGCCTCGGCGTCCTTCGGCGGGTCGCCGCCCAGCAGCAGGCCGGCCTCCCGCGCGTCGGCCCGCAGCACGTCCGCCCGGGACAGCAGCTCCGCCGCGCCGTCCGGGTCGTCCGGCGCCCCGTCGAGCACCACGAGCCGGCCGGCGTCACTGGCGTGCCGGACCGCCGCGAGCGCCGCCGGCAGCGGCTGCTGGAGCTGGACGACCACGGCGCGGGCGGCCCGCAGCATCCCGGCGGCGCCGGTCACGTCCGCCTCGGTGAGCAGGGTCGCCTCGGGGATGTCCTCCAGGTACCGCCAGCGGCCCCGGCCGTCCACCACGTCCACGATCAGCGCGCTCGGCGTGTCCGGCCGGCGCAGCACCGGCGCGACGTCGATGCCGTCGCTGCGGGCCCGGCCCAGCAGCCGGTCACCGACCTCGTCCTCGCCGACCACGCCGAGCAGCCCGACCCGCACGCCGAGCTGGGCCAATCCGACGGCCTGGTTGGCACCCTTGCCGCCGAGCAGTTCCCGCCGGCAGCGCACCGGGGCCGTCCCGGACGGGCCGGGCACCTCGTCCACCCGCAGCACGAGGTCCCGGGCCACCTGCCCCACCACGATCGCGTCCAGTCCGGTCATGCCGGGCTGATACCCGGGCCGCCGCCGGTCACGCCCGGCTCAGCCGCGGACCACGGTGAACATGTAGCAGCCGTACACCACGTTGCGGCTGTGCAGGCGATCCACCGTGGGGTCGGCCAGCAGTTCGGCGACGACCGCCTCCGGGTCGTCGCCGTCGTGCCGCCGGCCGCCGACGATCCGGCCCCGCCGGTCGTACGCCCGCAGCACCTGGGGTCGCCCCCGCCAGTCGGCCGGATACGCCGTCACGTCCGCCGGGCCGGGGCAGTCGGCCGCGTGCGCGAAGATCGGCCCCACCTCCCGGTACGGGCCGGGCGGCAGCTGCGGGGCGTACCCGAAGAGCAGCAGCGACTCGCCCGGGGCGGCGTCGCGGAGGCAGCAGCGCAGCGGCTCGCCGCCCTCGGCGCAGCACCGCTCGGGCGGCTGGCCGGAGGCGTCGCGGCCGGACCGCCGCACCTCGGCCAGCACCTCGGCGGGCACGGGTTGGATCAGGTACCTGGTGCGCGTCCTCGTCATGCGTCCAGCCTGGCCCGGCCGGCGGCCGATGGCTGGCGGCGATCGGACCTCGCGTGGTCGAGGCTCGGGGTCACGGACGGGACGCGACGCGACGCACGACGCGCGGGCCGACCATGCGCCGGACCACCGGCACGGCGTTCCACTTCGCCGCGCCGACCAGGTCCCGGGCGTGCTCCAGCACCGTGTAGTCGGGGCGGGCCAGCCCGTCGGCGATGGCCCGGTCCAGGTCGTTGCCGCACCGGGTGAGCACGCTGTCGAAGTCGCGCCGGACGGGTTCGAGCAGCTGGTAGCCGAAGGATCGGTGCAGCCGGGCGAAGAGCGGCTTGTAGAGCCGGGCCCGCTCGTGCAGCCCCGACGAGTACGACATCGGGTTCTTCGGCCGGCGCCGGATGTAGTCGGGCAGCAGGTCGGCGAAGGCCCGCCGGACGATCCACTTCTCCTGCCCGTCGCGCAGCTTGAGGTCCAGCGGCAGCCGCTTGGCCAGCTCGACCACGCTGAGGTCGAGGAAGGGCACCCGGGCCTCCACGCCGTGCCCCATGCTGGCCCGGTCCACCCGCTGCAGCTCGGTCCGGCACAGGTTGCGGATCTTGTGGAGGAAGAGCCGGCGGGACCGCTCCGGGCCGACCTGGTGGTACATCGGGTAGCCGCCGAACAGCTCGTCGGAGCCGTCGCCGGTGAGCACCACCTTGACGCCCAGCTCCCGCAGCCGCCGGAAGATCGGCACGGAGACCACGGCGTTGATGATGTCGCCGTACTCGGTCAGCTCGGAGATCCGGATCGCCTCGCGTACGTCGGCCAGCCGGATGTCGCGCGGGCGCAGCTCGATCACCTCGTGCGGCACGCCCAGGTCGGCGGCGAGCCGCCGGGCGTACGCCACGTCCGGGCTGTCCGGCACGCCGACCGTGACCGCCACGCAGTCCGGGTGCAGCCGGGTGGCGTGCAGCAGGGCCAGCGAGCTGGCCAGACCGCCGGAGAGCACCACCCCGACGGTCAGGTCGGTGTCCAGCCGTACCCGCATGCTGTCGGTGAGCGCGACCCGGACGAGCAGGGCGGCCTCGTCCGGGTCGTCGATCACCGGCAGCCCGGCGCCGAGGGTGAGCAGGTCGACGTACGGGCTCAGCCGGACGGGCCCGTCGGGCTCGGCCCAGCCGTGGTGCCCCGGCGGCACCTCACTGATCGGCGCGCCGTGCCCGACCAGCGCCTTCACCTCCGAGGCGACGTGCAGGCAGCCCGGGCCGCGCGACCAGTAGAGCGGCTTCACCCCGAGCGGGTCCCGGGCCAGGTAGGCCCGGCCGGTGGCCCGCTCCACCACGGCGAAGGCGTACTCGCCGCGCAGCCGGCGGACCGCCTCCGCACCCCACTGCCGGAAGGCGGTGAGCACCACCTCGGTGTCGCCCGTGGTGCGGAACTCGTGCCCGAGCCGCGTCAGCTCCGCGCGCAGCTCGTGGTGGTTGAAGACCTCGCCGTTGTAGCAGAGGACGTGCCGCTCGTCGGGCGAGACCCACGGCTGCACCGCCCGCTCGCGGTCCACCACCCGCAACCGGCGTACGCCGGCGAGCAGGCCGTCCTCCTGCCGCGTCTCGGTCACCTCGCCGCGCGGGGCGAGGACGGCCAGCATCCGCCGGAAGAGGGCCGGATCGGCCTCGGGGCCGATGCTCAGCGCGATCCCGCACATCCGCTCACATCCCCATCTCGGCCTCGTAGGCGCGCCGGAACCGGCGGCGGGCGACGGGCGCGAGGCAGAGGTGCCAGGCCTGGCCCTCGTCGACCACGTTGATCTCACCGGCCTCCTGCCGGGCCAGCAGCAGCTCGGCGAGGACGTCCCGGGCGCCGAACCGTCCGTACCACTCCAGCTCCACGTCGGCCGCCCAGCCGAGGCAGTGCCCGCTGGGCACCAAGGCGGCGTAGCCGAGCCGGCGCAGCCGGTACTGGTGCTCGGCGCTGCGCGCGAGGCTGGTCACCCAGAGCGCCGGGGTGCCGGGCCCGACCGCCGCGGCGAACTCCCGGCCCACGTCGTTGAGCAGCGCGATCACCTCGCGCCGCGCCCGGCGGAACCGCAACCCGGCGGTACGCGGGGTGGCGTCCGGGCGCAGCCTCCGCTGGACCGCGCGCAGCCCTCGACCGAGGGCCGTGGCGGGCTGCTGCTGGTAGCGGAAGGCGAGCAGCCCGCGCCGGCGCAGCCACTCCAGGTCGACCAGGTCGGTGCTGGTGTCGACCTGGCCGTCGGTGAGGAAGGTCCCGGTGTCCCGCCACCACATCACGTCGATCCGGGAGAGCAGGTAGATCCGGACCAGCGCGGTGAGGTCGTGCGCCGAGCTGCGGGTGTTCGGCTGGTATCTGGCCATCTCCAGCAGCAGGGTCTCCCGGGCGCCGACGAACCCCTGCGGGGTGGCGTCGAGGACGGCGGCGATGGCCGGCTCACGCAGCCGCTGGTCGAGCAGCACCTGGCGGGCCGTGGTCGACGGGGCGTCCGCCAGGGCGCCCACCTCGACCAGCAGCTCCGCCACCGCGGCCCGGTACGCGGCCAGGTCCGGCTCCCCGGGCCCGGTACGCGGGCCGGCGGCCGGGGGCAGTCGGCGGGCGGGGGCGGCGGAAGCGACGGCGGGCCCGGGCTGGTGGCCGGGGCTTCGGCTGGGCACTCGCATGGTCGGCCCCTCTCCGGGCAAGACACGGCGTAGTCGAACCTGAACACACCGTAATCGCCAGGATCGGCAGCTCCCTGAACAATCCTCCTATCTCTCCCCGAAGGTGCTCATCCCGACGAGAGGTCCTGCACCCAGGCGTAATCCGGTGCGGCCGGCAGGCCGGCGTCCCGGCCGGTGCGGACGGCGTCGGCCAGGTGCAGCGCCGCACCGAGGGCGGCGCGGAACAGCAGCGAGCCGGTGCTGACCCGGGCCACCCCGAGCCGGGCCAGCGCGCCCAGGTCCGGGCCGCCCGTCCGGTGCAGCACGTTGAGCGGCAGCCCCACCTCGGCCACCAGCGACCCGACGGTGTCGTCCGGGGCGCCCGGCGCGAACAGCCCGTCCGCGCCCGCCGCCCGGTACGCCGCCGCCCGGTCCAGCGCCGCCGGCAGCGGGTCGGGCACGCCCAGCCACCAGGCGTCGGTGCGGGCGTTGACGAACAGCCCCGGCACGGCCGCCTTCACCGCGGCGATCCTGGCGGCGGCGAGTTCCACCGGTGCGAGGGTGCCGTCCGGCCGGCCGTCCTCCAGGTTCACTCCCACCACGCCGAGCGCGGCCAGCTCGCCGACGTACCCGGCCACGGCCGCCGGATCGGCACTGAAACCGTCCTCGATGTCGACGGTGAGCAGCACCGGCAGGTCCCGAAGGCGGCGGGCCAGGTCGAGGGTGTCGTCGCGGGTTGCCCCGGTCCCGTCCGGCTTGCCGGCGGCCGCGGCCACCCCCAGGCTGGTGGTGCCCACGGCCGGGTGGCCGCGGGCGGCGAGCGCCGCGGCGGAGGCGTGGTCCCAGGCGTTCGGCAGCAACAGGGGCCGGCCCGGCCGGTGCAGGGCACGGAAGGCGGCGGCGCGGTCGGTCATCGGAGCACCTCGACCACGCCGGCGGCCAGGGCGAGGGCGTGCCGCTCGCCCGGACAGCCCCGCGGCCCGGCGCCGAAGGTCAGCGCCGCGACGTGTCGGCCGGGGCGGAACCGGTCCGGGTCCGCGTGGACGGCGGGGTCCCGGTTGGCCGCGTCGAAGCGGAGCAGCAGCACGGCTTCCGGGCCGATGTCCCGCCCGCCCAGGCGCACCGCGTCGGTCGCGACGCGGCGGGTGGCGCGCACCGGCGGGTCCAGGCGCAGCACCTCGGCCAGCAGGTCGGCGGTGTCGAGCGCGACCGGCGCGGCCAGCCCGTACCGGACGGCGGCGCCGATCAGCCCGGCGGTGGCGTCGGCGGCCTGCACCAGCAGCCCGATCCGGTTGGCGGCGGCCTCCGCGGGGGCCGGCGGCGACATCGCCAGCAGCGCGGCCACCGCCCGGTCGGCGCGCGCCACCACCGCCGGCTCGGCGCCCGGATGGTAGGCGGCGGCCACCGCGGTCACCGCCGGCACGGCCGCCGCCGGGTCGGCCAGGCCGAGCCGCGCCGCCAGCACCTCCAGGGGTACGCGCCGTGCCAGCCGGCCCATCACCTCCACCCGGTCCGCCTGCCCGGCCCCGGCCAGTCGGTCCAGCGTCTCGCCGGTCAGCCGGGCGGCGGCGGCGCGCAGCTCGTCCGGGTCGAGGTCGCGGAGCGCGGCCACCCCGAACGCGCGCCGGCCGGGATGCCGGTCCGGGGCGCTGAACCGGCTGACCGTCCCGCGCAGCCAGGCCAGGGTGCCCGGCGGCCCGCCGGGCGCGACCGGCACCACATAGCGGGGATCGGTCAGCACGGCGACGACCTCGGCGTGCCGGGTGACCACCCAGCCGTCGTCGACGGGCACCGGCGGCCCGCAGGCCGGCGTGTCAGGGGCGGGCGGGATCATCGGCCAACTCATCGCCCGACGGTATTGCCGGATCCCTTCGGCCCCGACCGAACGATCGCGCCGTCGCCCGCTCGCCCCGGCGGGCATTCCGCACCGGACGCCGCCACATACCGCCGACGACTAGCCTGACGGCGTGCGTACGGTCGAACTGCTCTGCTCGCCGGAGCTGGAGGAGGCGGTACGGGCGGCGTGGGACCGCCTCGCCGCCGCCGGCCTGCCCAGCCTGGCCCGCCACCCGCACCCGACCAACCGGCCGCACCTGACCCTCGCCTCGGTCGACGAGTTCCCGCCCGGCGCCGAGCAGCGCCTCGCCGACCTCTGCGACGCGGCGCTGCCGCTGCCGGCCCGGCTGGACCGGGTGGCGGTTCTCGACGGCAGCGCCCCGCTGGTCTGGCTGGTCCGCCCCACGCCGCAGCTGGTCGCCCTGCACGGCGCGGTCTGGGACGTGCTCGCCGGGGCGCCCGGGCCGCACCCGTGGCACCTGCCCGGGCGCTGGGTGCCGCACCTGAGCCTGGCGCTGCGGTTCCGCGACGCCGACCGCCGCCGGGCCCGGGCGGTCGCCGGACCGGACCGGCCGGGCGGGGAGTTCGTGGCCGCGCGCAGCTACGACAGCGACACCCGGACGGTCTGCGAGCTGACCGCGGCCTGCCCGCGCCCCGGCGCCTGACCGGGGCCGCCCGTCCCCGGACGACCCCGCCTGACCGGGGCCGCCCGCAGCCGGACGGCCCCGGTCGCACCGTCAGCGGTGGAACCGCAGGTAGTCGAACTCCGCGGTCAGCGCCGGGGTGGCGCCGCCGTGCGCGACCAGACCGATCCGGGGCGTGGTGTCGGCCGGGAAGGTCCAGACCGCGCCCCACGTCCAGTGCGCGCCGTCCCGGCTCGACCCGGCCCGGAACTCGTGCTCGCCGGTGACCCGGTCGATGTGGTGGGCCAGCCGCAGCCACGTCGTGGTGGCCGGGGTGCCGACGATGCTGCCGCCGTACACGGGCTGGCCGGCGAAGGGCAGCTCGTAGCCGTACTCGACCTGGCGGGTGTTCCAGATGGCCACCTGGGCGAGCCGGGCGAACCGGTCGTCGTCCACGTACGCCACCAGACCGGCCTGCTGGTAGTTGCGGACGACGTCCTCGCCCAGGTCGAGGGTCACCTTCGTCTCCGCGACGTAGTCGCCTGCGGGCGCGTCGCGCAGCAGCACCCCGGCGGTGTTGCCGGTGCCCACCAGGTCGGTCGACTCGACCGGCCAGCGCAGCGCGCCGCCGCTCACCGTGGCGGCCGGGTTCGGCCGTATCCACTGCCAGGCCGGGTCGAGCCCGTCGGAGAACTCGTCGGAGAACCGGGAGAGCACCGGACCGACCCGGGGCGGGGCGACCGGGTGCCGGACCGGGCGGTACAGCGCGGCCGCGCTGACGTTGTCGAACTCGGCCGTGCCGCCGTCGGCGCTCAGGGCGAGCGGGCCGGCCGCCGGCTTGGTGAGCTTCAGCGCCACCACGGCGAGCTGGTCGCCGAGGCGGGCCGGGCTCAGCTCGGCGACGAGCTGGCGGTCGCGTACCTCGACGGCCAGGTTGTGCCGGCCGGTGAGGTCGAGCCCGGCGGGCAGCGGCACGCTCGCCGTCGCGCCGCCGCTCTCCCGGGCGGTGAGCCGGCCGCCGCCGACGGTGACCTCCACCCGGCCGAGCCGCAGCCCGGCCGCGTCCGCGCCGGCGAGCCGCAGGTCGGCTTCGGCGCGTACGTCGCCGCCGAGCCCGGCCCGGGCGGTCAGCGTGCCGGTGCCGGCCAGCACGCCGCCGGTCACCCGCCAGTGGCCCCCGCCGCCCCGCCAGTCGCCGAGGTCGGCGGTGTCGAAGCGGGCGTCGATCCGGCCGTTGGTGACCGGCGCGGGCCGGGGGTCCTCGGAGGGGCCGGCGCCGGCGTTGACCGTGGGCCAACCGTCCACCCAGTCCAGGCGGTCCAGCAGCATCGGCCGCTCGTTGATCCCGAACGGCTCGTCCAGGTACGGGTCGGCCCGGTCGATCGCGTGGTAGGCGATCCAGTCCTGCCCGGACAGGTCGGTGAGCACGGCGTTGTGCCCGGTGCCGATCCACCGGTTGCCGTTCTGGGTGAGCACCGGGGTGCCGCCGGCCCGGGAGACGTCCAGCCGCTGGCCGTCCCGGTCCACGAACGGCCCGCGCGGGTCACGCGCCCGGCCGACCTGCACGGAGTAGCCGGTGGCCGGGCCGGCGCAGCAGTTCGCCGTGGAGGCGAACAGCCAGTACCAGCCGTCGTGGCGCAGCACGTAGCTGCCCTCGAACTTGTTGTCGACGGCGACCATGCTCGGCGTGCCGACGGCGCGCAGCCCGTCCGGCGAGAGTTCGGTGACCGAGATCCCGCCGTAGTAGCTGCCGAAGTAGAGGTACGACCGGCCGTCGGAATCGGTGAACTGGCTGGGGTCGATGGTCCAGAGGTAGCCGCCGCCCCCGCCCGGCCGCGGGGCGACCACGGGCGCGTCGGAGAACGTCCACGGTCCGGCCGGGGTGGGCGCGGTGGCCGCCCCGATCGCGGTGTCGAAGGTGTCGCCGGAGACGGTGGTGTCGGTGACGGTCACGTACATCACCCAGCGGTCGGCGACCCGGCGCACGTCGGGCGCCCAGAACGCGGCCCCGGGTGCGGCGAAGGACGGCCGCTGGTCGGGCGCGAAGGCGTCGCCCACGTAGGTCCAGTCGACCAGGTCGGCGGAGCGGGCGATCGGCACCCGGTGCGCCTGGCGTTCGCCCTCGCGCAGTGGGTCGGAGGTGCCGAAGGCGTACCAGAGGCCGTCGTCGCCACGGAGGACGGCCGGGTCGGCGAAGGTGTCGGCGAAGTCGGCCGAGACCGGGTTCCGGTAGCGGTCGGCCCCGGCGGCGGGCGCGCCCGCCGCGGCCGTGGACGTGGTCAGCAGCAGTGCGAGAGCGGCGGCGAGCACGCCGGCGCGGTGGAGGTGTCCCATCAGGCCTGCCTTTGGAGGTAGACGAAGGTCACTGCGGTGCCCCCGCTTTCTACAACGTTGGAGACAACGATGTAAAGAGCGACGCGCACGCGTCGGTGGGGACCGAACCGTTCCCGTGCCAGCATTGCCGCATGACCACCCCCACCGACGGCCGCACGCTGGCCGGGCTCGCCGCGCTGCTCGCCGACCCGACCCGCGCCGGCTTCTGCCTCGCCCTGCTCGACGGGCGGGCCTGGACGGCGGGCGAACTGGCCCGGTCCGCCGGGGTGGCCCCGTCCACCGCGAGCGACCACCTCACCCGGCTGGTCCGGGGCGGGCTGCTGGCCGAGGAGCGGCAGGGCCGGCACCGGTACGTCCGCCTCGCCGACCCGTCGGTGGCCCAGCTCATCGAGGACCTGGCCGGACGGGCGCCCGCCCCGGTGGCCCCGCCCCGCACGTTGCGCGCCGCGTCGGCCCAGGCCTCCCTCGCGTACGCCCGGACCTGCTACGACCACCTGGCCGGCCGGCTGGGCGTGCTGGTGCACGACGCCCTGCTGGCCCGGGGCGTGCTCGACCGCGCCGGCGGCCTGGCGCTGACCCCGACCGGGATCACCTGGCTGACCGACCTCGGCGTGCCCGTCGAGCCGCTGCGCGCCGGCCGGCGGCCACTGGTCCGGGACTGCCTGGACTGGACCGAGCGCCGCCCCCACCTGGCCGGCGCGCTCGGCGCCGCCCTGTGCCGGCACTTCCTCGACGTCGGCTGGACCGCCCGCGGCGCCGGCCGGGCCGTCCGCCTCACCCCGGCCGGTCGCCCCGCCCTGGCCGCGGCCCTCGCGCTCGACCCGGCCGCCCTCGCCCCGCCCTCCCGCGACACCGGCCCCGCCCGCGCCTGAGCCCGGCCGTCGCCGCCTTGATCGGCTCCGGCTCGGCCGGGTGGCGGTGCTCCGGCCGGTGCGATGCCGCCACCTCGCCCAGCTGGCGACCGGCCCCGGGCCAGGGCCAGGCGGCCTCGCGGGGGGCCGGCCGGATCAGCCTCGACGTGGTGGGGGCGACGGTTTGCGACGGTCGCCGCGACGGCCGGGTGGCGATGATGAAAGGCTTGTCCCATGAGTTCCGCACCAACCCCGACCGATCCCGCCCACCCCGCCGAGGACGAGGCCGCCGCCTTCACGGACCTCGGGCTGCGCACCGAACTGCTGAACGCGCTGGCCGTCCTCGGCTACGAGGAGCCGACCCCGATCCAGCGGGAGGCGATCCCGCCGCTGCTCGCCGGCCAGGATCTGCTGGGGCAGGCCGCGACCGGCACCGGCAAGACCGCGGCGTTCGCCCTGCCGCTGCTCCAGCGGATGCCCGACGACCGTTCCGGCGGGGACCCGGTGTCGCTGGTGCTGGTGCCGACCCGGGAGCTTGCGGTGCAGGTCTCCGAGGCGTTCCACCGCTACGGCAAGGACCTGGGTGCCCGGGTGCTGCCGATCTACGGCGGCCAGCCGATCGGCCGGCAGCTGCGTGCCCTCGACGCCGGCGTGGACGTGGTGGTGGCGACGCCGGGCCGGGCGCTGGACCACATCGCCCGCGGCACCCTGCGGCTGGGCGCGCTGGCCACCGTGGTGCTGGACGAGGCGGACGAGATGCTCGACATGGGCTTCGCCGAGGACATCGAGGCGATCCTGGAGCACGCCCCGGCCGGCCGGCAGACCGTGCTCTTCTCGGCCACCATGCCGGCCCGGATCGACGGGCTGGCCCGCCAGCACCTGACCGACCCGGTGCGCATCCAGATCGAGCGCGAGCGGCCGGTCGCGGGCGAGGCGCCGCGGGTGCGGCAGAGCGCGTACATCGTCGCGCGGGCGCACAAGCCGGCGGCCCTGGGCCGGGTGCTGGACGTGGAGTCGCCCACCGCGGCGATCGTGTTCTGCCGCAGCCGGGAGGAGGTGGACCGGCTCACCGAGACGATGAACGGCCGGGGCTACCGGGCCGAGGCGCTGCACGGCGGGATGAGCCAGGAGCAGCGCGACCGGGTGATGGGCCGGCTGCGGTCGGGCACCGCCGACCTGTTGGTCGCCACCGACGTGGCGGCCCGCGGGCTGGACGTGGAGCAGCTCACCCACGTGGTCAACTACGACGTCCCGTCGGCGCCCGAGTCGTACGTGCACCGGATCGGCCGGGTGGGCCGGGCCGGCCGGGAGGGCGTGGCGATCACCCTGGCCGAGCCGCGCGAGCACCGGATGCTCAAGACCATCGAGCGGGTCACCGGCCAGCGGATCGCGGTCGACAAGATCCCCACGGTGGCGGACCTGCGTACCCGGCGGCTGGAGCTGACCCAGGCGGCGCTGCGGGAGTCGCTGCTGGAGGACGACCTGGAGCCGTTCCGGGCGATCGTCGAGTCGCTGACCGACGAGTTCGACCTCATGGAGGTCGCGCTGGCTGCCGTGCGGCTGGCCCACGAGGCCACCCTGCCCGGCACGGCCGACGAGGACGAGGAGATCCCGCAGGTCGCGGTCCGCCCGTCGCGCGAGCCCCGACCCGGGTACGACAGCCGGGACCGGCGGGGCGGCGCGCGTCCCCGCTCCGGCGGCACCACGCAGGTCTTCATCGGCCTGGGCCGGCGCGCCGGGGTACGCCCGCAGGACCTGGTCGGGGCGATCACCGGGGAGACCGGGGTCAGCGGCCGGGACATCGGCTCGATCGAGATCGCCGACCGGTTCTCCCTGGTCGAGGTCCCGTACGGGGTCGCCGACGAGGTGATCCAGGGGCTGCGCGGCAGCACCATCAAGGGCCGCAAGGCCACGGTGCGCCGGGACCGCGACCGGGACGCCGATGGCGGCGACCGCCGCTTCGACGGCGACCGCCGGGAGCGCCGCGACCGCCGCTGAGCGCGGAAGCTCTCCTCCTGACACGGGAAGCCCCCACCGTCCTCGGGGACGGCGGGGGCTTCCGCGTGCGGGTCCGGTCAGGCCGCGGCGAGCGGCTGGGTGCCCAGGGTCTCCGCGTCGACCTCGGCCGGGCGCAGCGCCAGGGCGAGCACGTCGGCGACGTCGGCGAGGGTGTGGACGGTCAGCGCCTCGCGGACCTCGGTGGGCAGGTCGTCCAGGTCCGGCTCGTTGCGCTTCGGGATGATCACCTCGGTCAGGCCGGCCCGGTGGGCGGCGAGCAGCTTCTGCTTCACGCCGCCGATGGGCAGCACCCGGCCGGAGAGGGTCACCTCGCCGGTCATCCCGAACTCGGGGCGGACCGGCCGGCCGGTCACCAGCGACGCCAGCGCGGTGACCATCGTGATCCCGGCGCTGGGGCCGTCCTTGGGCACTGCGCCCGCCGGGAAGTGCACGTGGATCCGCCGCCCGGCGAGGGCGTTCGGGTCGATGCCGAGGCGTCGCCCGTTGGAGCGCAGGTACGACAGCGCGATGTGCGCCGACTCCTTCATGACGTCGCCGAGCTGGCCGGTGAGGGTCAGCCCCGGCTCGCCCTCCATGCTGGTCGCCTCGATGAACAGCACGTCCCCGCCGGCGCCGGTGACCGCCAGGCCGGTGGCCACGCCGGGCACGGCCGTCCGCTCGGCCGACTCCGGCGTGAACTTGGGCCGGCCCAGGTAGCGGGCGAGGTTGTCGGTGTCGACGCGGACCGGCGCCGGGTCGGACGTCAGCGCCACGGTGACCTTGCGCAGGATCTTCGCCAGGGCCCTTTCGAGCTGCCGCACGCCGGCCTCGCGGGTGTACTCCCCCGCGATCAGCGCCAGCGCGCCGTCGCTGACGGTGACCTCCTCGGCGGTCAGCCCGGCCCGCTCCCGCTGCCGGGGCAGCAGGTGGTCCCGGGCGATGGCCACCTTCTCGTCCTCGGTGTAGCCGTCCAGGGTGACCAGCTCCATCCGGTCCAGCAGCGGGCCGGGGATGCTCTCCACCACGTTGGCGGTCGCCAGGAAGAGCACGTCGGACAGGTCGAGGTCGACCTCCAGGTAGTGGTCCCGGAAGGTGTGGTTCTGCGCCGGGTCGAGCACCTCCAGCAGGGCCGCGGCCGGGTCGCCGGAGTAGCCGACGGCCAGCTTGTCGACCTCGTCGAGGAGCACCACCGGGTTCATCGAGCCGGCCTCGCGCAGCGCGCGGACGATCCGGCCGGGCAGCGCGCCGACGTAGGTGCGTCGGTGGCCGCGGATCTCCGCCTCGTCGCGGACGCCGCCGAGGGAGACGCGAACGAAGGTGCGGCCGAGCGCTCGCGCGACGGACTCACCGAGGCTGGTCTTGCCGACGCCGGGCGGGCCGGCCAGGGCGAGCACCGCGCCGGAGCCACGGCCGCCGACCACGCCGAGGTTGCGCTCGGCGCGCCGGTTGCGCACCGCCAGGTACTCCAGGATGCGGTCCTTCACATCGGCCAGGCCGGCGTGGTCGGCGTCCAGCACCGCACGCGCCGCGGCCAGGTCGGTGTTGTCCTCGGTACGCGCGTTCCACGGCATCTCGAGGACGGTGTCCAGCCAGGTCCGGATCCAGCCCGCCTCCGGCGAGGCGTCGCTGGCCCGCTCCAGCTTGCCGACCTCGCGCAGGGCCGCCTCGCGGACCTTCTCGGGCAGGTCGGCCGACTCCACCCGGGAGCGGTAGTCGGCGGAGCCGTCCGGCTCGTCCTCGCCGAGTTCCTTGCGGATCGCGGCGAGCTGCTGGCGGAGCAGGAACTCGCGCTGCGACTTCTCCAGCCCCTCGCGGACGTCGCTGTTGATCCGCTCGGTGACCTCCTGCTCGGCCAGGTGGTCCTTCACCCAGCCGACCAGCAGTTCCAGCCGGGCGGTGACGTCCGGGGCGGCGAGCAGCTCGGTCTTCTGCTCCAGGGTCAGCCAGGGCGCGTAGCCGGCCGCGTCGGCCAGCTCGGAGAGGTCGGTCATCCGCTCCATGGCGTCGATGACCTGCCACGCGCCGCGCTCCTGGAGGACCGAGGTCATCAGCGCGCGGTACTCGCGGGCGAGTTCCCGGGCCCGGCCGGCCGGGGCGGGTTCGTCGAGGGTGGTCGCTTCGACCCAGAGGGCGGCGCCCGGTCCGGGCACGCCGGAGCCGATCCGGGCCCGGGCGAGGCCGCGGACCACGGCGGCCGGCTCGCCGCTGGGCAGCCGACCCACCTTCTCGATGGTGGCGATCACGCCGACCGAGCCGTACTCGCCGTCGAGGCGGGGCACGGCGAGCAGCGTCTTGTCGCCGCTGGCGCGGGCCGCGTCGACCGCGGCCTGGGTGGTCGGGTCGAGGGTCACCGGGATGACCATGCCGGGCAGCAGGACGGCGTCGGTCAGAGGAAGTACCGGAAGAGTTGCCATCGAACACTTGCTATCGCGTTGAGTTGAGCGTGTCAGGCTCAAGTAACAAACCGTCTCCCTTGTTCCGGCTTGTGACCCACGCCACTGCCGCCGCGCCGCCGAGCCCGCCGCGCGCGTGAAGACGCATTTGACGGCGCGCGGATAACCCGACCCGCCGAATGGCCAAGGACGGGTATTGTTGCGAAATTGCCGCGAGATACGTCAAACTCATAGCCACACCCCGCCCGACACAGGGAGTAATGGCGATGGCAAGGAAAGTAATCACCGTTCTGACCGACGACCTCGACGGCGGAAAGGCCGATCGGACCGTCGAGTTCAGCCTGGACGGCGTGGCGTACACGATCGACGTCTCCGACGAGAACGCCGGCGTCCTGCGCAAGGCGCTGGACCCGTACATCAGCGCTGGCCGGCGGATCGGGCGCGGCCCGGTGGAGGCCGGTCGCGCCACGCGTGGGGGCTCCCGCCCGAGCACCTCGGGAATGGACCGCGAGCAGAACCGCGCCATCCGGGAATGGGCCGTCAAGAACGGCTACGAGATTTCCGAGCGAGGCCGCATCCCCGTCTCCGTGGTGGAGGCCTACAAGAACCGCTGAGCCCTCCCGGTTCACCGTCGGGCACCCCGGGGTCACGCTGAGAAATCGGCGCGACCCCGGTCGGCTTTTCCCGGCGTTAACAATTTTCAGCCGGGTGGGGTGTCCCGGCAGCCAACTTCGTCCCGCGTCGGCCCTCCGGAAGGCCCGCGCTCCCCGACCCGGGAGTCCATCGGTGCACGTCAGCATGACGACCAGCGCCGGCACCGCCGGCCGGCCGAACGAGGACTTCGCCGGCGCCGTGCCCGGCGCCGCGGTGCTGCTCGACGGCGCCGGCATCCCGGGGACCGACTCGATCTGCTCCCACGGCGTCGCCTGGTACACCCACCGGCTCGGCGGCGCGCTGCTCGGCCGGCTGTCGCGCGGCGACGGGCGCGGCCTCCCGACGGTCCTCGCCGACGCGATCGACGAGATCGCCGCCGAGCACCGCGGCACCTGCCACATCACGAACCCCGGCAGCCCGCAGGCTACCGTGGCCATCGTCCGCGCCCACCGGGGCCGCCTGGACCATCTCGTGCTCGCGGACTCCTTCCTCGTCCTCGGCCAGGTCCGCGGTGGCCCGCAGGTCGTCACCGACGAGCGCGAGGTCACGGCCCGGCACATCTGCGCGGCGCCGCTGGACGGCATCCCGCGGGGTACGCCGGAGTACGACCGCATCCGCGCCTCCTGTGCCGAGGCGCTGCGCGCCCGTCGGAACCAGCCGGGCGGCTACTGGATCGCCAAGGACGATCCGCACGCGGCGGAGGAAGCGGTGACCGGCAGCCGGCCCCTGCGCGAGCTGGACAGTGTCGCGCTGCTCAGCAACGGCGCCAGCCGCATCGTCAGCCCGTACGGCCTGACCGACTGGCCCGGCCTGCGGGAACTGCTCGCCGCCGACGGGCCGGCCGAGGTCGTCCGCCGCGTGCGACGGGCCGAAGCCGACAGCCCGGTCGGCCCCGCCGCGCCGGTACCGGACGACGCCACGGTCGTGCACTGCACCGACCTGGCCCGCTTCGAGGTCGGCGACGCGACCGGGCCGGCCGGGCGCAGCTGAGGCCGGCCACCCATCCGGAAGGGCGCGCACGGAACGGCCGGAGCCGCCTGCGGTATGCCCGGGCGGCTCCGGCCGTCGGCGCTCAGTTGACCTGGATCCGCACCACGTCGATGGCGGGGGTCTGGTTGGCCCGCTCCATCATCGGGATGCGGTGCGAGCCGTCACCGGCCCAGACCGCGCACTGCGCGAGGCCCGACTGGGGCAGACCGGGGATCTGGATGGTCACCTGGTCGGCCTGGTTGCTGCCGCCGCCGTCCTCGGTCGCCACGAAGAACGCCGGAACGTCCTGTGGGTTCGACGGTGCCGCCTCGGTGGTCTGCAGCATCCGGCAGGCGGTGTGGAAGTGTCCGCGGACCAGGCCCTGGTCGTTGAGCAGCGAGCTTTCCACGTAGTAGCCGCCCTGGCCGGCGGCCAGGAACCGGTCGCGGATCAGGTTGCGGGTGGAGACCCGCAGGCTGAACGGCTGGTTGGCCTGCACCTCCTCAGGGAAGTCGGTGATCAGCAGCGACGGGTTGTTGGCCGCCGCGCCGACCTCACCGAAGGCGGTGCTGACACAGCGGTCGCCCTTCTGGAAGCCGTCGTGCGGCTCGAGCTTGGTCTTCGAGCAGTCGTTCGCCAGGACGCCGAGGGCATTCCCGCCGTTGTTGCCGCCGTTCTGACCGCCGCCGTTCTGACCGCCGTTGTTCCCGCCGTTCTGACCGCCGTTGTTCCCGCCGGTCTGACCGCCGCCGTTCTGACCGCCGCTGTTCCCGCCGGTCTGACCGCCGCCGTTCTGGCCACCATTGTTCGCACCGCCGTTGTTATTCGAGGCGAGGGTGCACTTCGCGAGCTGGTCCAGGCCCTGCGGGCGCTGGGCGACGCGGTCGATCGCGGTGACAATGCGGTTGATCGTCGCCTTCCGCTTGTCCTCGAGCGGGCGCAGGACGGAATTGTTGATGAAGTTCTGGCCCTTGCGCCCCTCGGCGGCCAGCCGGCGGTTGGCCTCGTCGATCTGCTTCTGCAGCAGGGCCAGGTTACGGTCCACCTCGGCACGCGCCTGATCCGGCACCTGCGGAAGCTTGCCGGCCACGTCGGGGCAGTTCACCGTCGAGCCGAGCGTGTTCACCGGGGCGTTGCCACCCTTGACCGCCTGGCACTCGGCCGCGGACATCTGCCCGTCACCCCAGTGGTTGCGCACCCAGCGACCGTTCTGCCAGGTCCGGGTGGTGCTGCCCCGGCCGTCCGGCGCGGTGGCCCCCGGGCTCGGGGCCACGCAGGACGCCGAGGCGGTACGGACGGTGGTCCGCCGGTCCTGGGCGGACGAGATCTGGGTGACGGCGACGATTCCGCCGAAGACCGCGAGCGTGCCGACCACGGCCAGCAGACGCTTGCTCCGCGCGTTACCGGATGACCGGCGCGCCCGTGTGGACCTGCGCATCGAATTGCTCTCCTTCTCGATCCGGTAGTTGACTGGTGACCCCGGCGGACCGATGGATTTCGGGGTAAGGATCACTGCGACGTTCCGGTCGCACGTCGATGACCGACGATGCCCTTTCCGCACCGTCCCCGCGCCGTCCGGCGCGGCGGGGAAGATCTGCGTCCATTCCCGCTTAGGTACGGAGCGAGGGCGGCGAAGGTTCAACCGGGGATCGGGAGAATTCGCGGCGACGTCCGGGGCGGCCGGACGCGGCCGCGGAACGCCCGGGTCAGTCGACGCAGAGGTGGTCGAAGGCGAAGCCGCCGTCGAACTCGTCACGCCGGGCGGCCAGCCGCCGGATCTGCCCGCGCAACTCGTCCCGGTCCATCAGGGACGGTCCGGCGGCGTCCAGGTCGCGCAGCCGCTCCCCGATCGCCACGGCGGCCAGGTCCTCGGCGAGCCGGCCCGGGTCCACGCCGCAGGAGAAGCGCTGGGCAACCAGGTGAACCCGCTCGACCAGGCACCGGCCGGGCCGCACCTCGACCCAGCTCCAGCCCTCGGCCGGGCCGTCCGTCCAGCGCACGTGCAGCCCGCGGACGATCGGGTCGGCGAGCCGGCGCTCCACGTACGCCTCGACGGCGGCGGCACGGGTCAGCGCCCCGAGGTCGTTGACCGGCCCGGGCCGGCCGTCCGGGAGCCGGCCGACGATGTCCCGGAACCCGACGGCGTCGCCGGTGTCCGGGTCGGTGCCGGCGGCGTAGCCGCGTGCGTCGATGACGTACTCGACGAGGCGGCGGGCGTGCTCGGCGGCGCGCAACGTCGGCGACTCGACCCGCAGCAGCGGCAGCCCGACCGCGGCGCAGACCGCGCTGGTCATCCGTTCGGCCCGGCGGGCCGGCGACCCGGCGGGCGCAGGCGGGGCGAACTGCACGGCGAACAGCGGCAGGCCGGTGTCGGCGGCGCAGACCACCTGGTCGAGGCCCTCGCGGCCGGCGGTGCTCCACTGGTGCCCGGTGACGCCCGGCGGCCGGCCCTGCACCAGCTCACCGAGCCGCCGGGCCGGATACCCGACCTGGCCGGCGCGGCTGAGCTGCGGCGCGCCCCCGGGCGGGATCGGACGCAGCCAGGAGGTGGCCACCCTGCCGGTGCTCGTCATCTCGCCAGTTCCATCCGTCGCTCGGTCGACGCCCGAGTCTAGGGCGTCGATCATGGCGTTCGCCTCCGCGGTGCGGCGGAATCCGGTTGCCCGGACCGGCCGGGACCGGTGGAATCGCCCGTGTGGCGATCTTCCTGACCACCGAACGGCTGGTGCTGCGCGAGTTCACCCCGGACGACACCCCGCTCCTGACCGAGCTGGACGGCGACCCGGCGGTGATGCGCTACCTGACCGGCGGCCGGCCCACCCCGGCCGGCGAGATCCGCGACCGGGTGCTGCCGGCCATGCTGGCCGCGTACCGCAGGCCGCCGGGGCTCGGTTGGTGGGCGGCGGAGCGGCGGGCCGACGGGGGCTTCCTCGGCTGGTTCGAGTTCCGACCGCTGCGCGACGGCGACCCCCGCGAGGTGGAGCTGGGCTACCGCCTGCGCCGGGCCGCCTGGGGCGCCGGGTACGCCACCGAGGGCGCGCGGGCGCTGGTCGACCACGGCTTCACCACACTCGGCGTGGAGCGGGTGGTGGCAACCACCATGGCGGTCAACGCCGGGTCCCGCCGGGTGATGGCGAAGGCCGGGCTGGCGTACCGGCGGACGTTCCACCAGGACTGGCCGGAGGCGATCCCCGGCTCGGAACACGGCGAGGTGGAGTATGCGCTGACCCGTGTGGAGTGGGCCGCCCGCCGGCCGGCCACCGATCCCGACCCGTCGTCCGGTGCGCGCCGGGTGCCGGGCCCCTAGGCTCGGCCGGGTGCACAGCGGACGGAGCCCGGAGCGGCTGACCAAACGCAGTCTCGTCGCCGTCTCCCACGCCATCGAACGGGCCGCGCTGGCCGAGGCCGAGGACGGGCCGCTGGTCGTGTTCGCCCTCTTCCAGCGGCCGCCGTACTTCGCCCGGGAACGTGCGGTCTACCGGCGGATCGCCGCCCGGGCCGCGGTCACCGTGGTCGGAATGGTCGGCGGGCCCCCGCCGGACCTGCCCGCCGGGGCGTACCCGGTGGTGCTGGAGGAGACCGAGGAGCTGGCTCGGGAGTGGAGCGTGGTGGCGCTGACGCCGCGCTTCGGGGCGAGCCTGGTGGCGTACGACCGGGCGGAGGTGGCACCGGCGGAGACGCTGGAGGCGGGCCGCCTCTTCGACGGGCGCTGGGGTTTCCGCCGGGACGAGGCGCTGCACGACGTGCTCCGGCTGTGGGGACAGCTCGCCGAGCGGCTGCCCGCGCCGGCGCGGGCCGCGCTGGAGGCGGCGGTGGCGCGGGTGCGGGACATCCCGGCCGCGCCGGGCGAGGCCCGCGCCGAGGCGGCGCTGCGGCTGCTGGCCCGGCGGGGCGAGCGGGCGCACCCGATCGAGCCGGCGGACGGGCTGCTCGACGAGCCGGGGCTGCGCCGGTGGACCGGCGTGGACGGCGTGACCGCCTCGGGCACCCTGCCGGTGGCGCTGGTCGGCCTCCGGGTGGACGAGCCGGCCGGCGCACCGGAACGCTTCGGCCGCCGGGGCGCGGCGCGGGAGGGCCAGGCCGTGCTCGCGGCGGTCACCAGCGTGCTGAGCCCGGTCGACCGGGCGGTCCGCCTCGCCGACAACGAGTTCCAGCTGATCCTGCCCGGTCGGGACGAGGCGGCGGCGCTCGCCGTGGTGGGCCGGTTGCACAAGGCGGTGGGCGGGCTGGCCCACTCGTACCCGTTCGTCGCGTACTCGGTGCACGCTGCGGTCACCGTGACCGCCCGGCGGCCACTGCCGGTCGCCGACCTGCGGCACGCGGTGGAGTGGGCGGTGCGCCAGGGCGTACCCGTGGCTTCCCTGCCCTCGGAGCGGGTGCCCGTCTCCGCCGGGGCGGGCTGACCGCCGCGGCCGGAGGACTGCCCCGCCCGGAAACGGGTACGCCCCGCCGGTCCGGTCGATCGTGGCGGAGCGGGGGTGGGGCATGACGCGCGGGCAGTTCGGCTTCCTGGCCGGCTTCCTGGTGGTCGCGGTCTGGGCGCTGGGCGGCGCCGGGGCGGCGGCCGCCGCCACCGTGGCCGGCCTGGTGGGCTGGCTGCTGGTCCGGGTACGCGACGGCGACGTCAGCGTGCCGGGGCTCGCCGATCGGGCCACCGCCGACCGGCGCCGCTGAGGCGGGCCCGCGATGACCGGCACCCTGCCCCGGCGCGTCGCCGCCCCGCCCGCGCCGGTCACCTGGTCGGAGGAGTGGACCGCGGGGCTCGCCGAGGAGGCGGCGCGGCGCACCCCGGCCGTCACCGAGCCGGTGGCCACGGTCCGCGTCGACGGCGCCGCCGTCCGGGTCGACCTGGACCTGGTGGTCGAGCACGGCGCGCCGCTGACCGCGGTGGCCCAGGCGGTCCGCCGCCGGGTCGCCGCCCGGATCGAGGCGCACACCGGGCTGACCGTCGAGGCGGTCACCGTCACGGTGGTCGACCTGCTGCTGCCCGGCGAGCCGACGAGCCCGGCGGTCGACCGGGACGACCGGAGCCGGCAGCGGGCCACGAGCCACGGCGCGGACGCGCGGGAGGCGACGTGAGCGCCGGCGGCGGAGAGCGGAGCGGGCCGTGCGCACGGTGAACCGGGTCGCCACCCTGCTGCTCGCCGTGGCCCTGCTGGCCGGCGGGGTGCTGGTGGCCGTCGCGGGGCTGCTGGCCGCGCTGGACCGCCCCGGTCCCCTGCCGGCCGGGTGGTCGGCCACGCTGACCACGGTCCGCTGGCAGGACGCCCCGGTGCGCGGGATCGCCGCCGCCGTCACCCTGCTGGGCCTCCTGCTGCTCGGCGCCGAGCTGCGCCGGTGGCGGCCGACCCGGCTGCGGCTCGCCGACGACGACGGCTGGCACTTGCACCGCCGCTCGGTGGAGCGGCGGCTGGCCCGGGCGGTCCGGTCGGTGCCGAGCGTCCGCCGGGCCCGGGTCCGCGTCCGCCGGCGTGGGGACGCCTGGCGACCCCGGGTGACCGCCACCGGCGACCCGGCGGCCCGGGCCGACGTCGAGTTCGCGCTGCGCCGGGAGCTGGACCGGCTGGCCGCGCCTCGCCGCGACCCGATCGAGGTCCGGCTCGTCCCCGCCCGGCGGACGCCGTGAGCAACGCCGCCCACCGGCTGCTGTGGACGGTGCTCGCCCTGCTGCTCGTGGCGGCGGGCGGCGCCGCGTCGGCGGTCGGGGCGGGCCGGCTGCCCGGCGGTGGCGTGCCGCTGATCGGGGCCGGGCCGGTGAGCTGGTGGCGGGCCGGCGCGCCGTGGAGCGCCCTCGCGGCGGCCGTGGGCGGGCTGCTGCTCGCCCTGCTCGGGCAGCGGCTGCTCGCCGCCGGGCTGCGGGTGCCGGACCGGCTCGACGGCACGCTGGCGCACCCCGGCGACGGCGCCGGCCGGACCCGGGTGCCGAGCGGGGTGCTGACCGGCGTCCTGGAACGCGATCTGCTGCGGGCGCCCGGGGTCCGCCGGGCCCGGGTGGTGCTCACCGGCCCGGTCACCGGCCCGGACGTGTGGGTCGAGGTGCGCCTGGCCCCGTCCGCCGGGGTCGGCGCGGCCCGGGCACACGTCGACGCGGCGGTACGCCGGTTCGCCGCCACGGTCGGCTGCCGCCCCGCCCACCTGGACGTGACGGCTCTCGTCGACGAGGCGGCCGGCTGACCGGCCGCTCCACCGGTCCCGGCCCCCCCGCACGGACGACCGTCGATAGGCGACGATGGGCGGGGCGAGGGAGGGAGCCGTCGTGCGGGTGGTGTCGCTGGTCCCGTCGTTGACCGAGGCCGTGGCGCTGACCCGCCCCGAGGTGCTGGTGGGCGCCACCGACTGGTGCACCCACCCGGCCGGGCTGGACGTGGCCCGGGTGGGCGGGAGCAAGTATCCGGACCTGGACCGGGTGCGCGCGCTGCGGCCCGACCTGGTGCTGCTCAACGAGGAGGAGAACCGCCTCGCCGACGCGGACGCGCTGCGGGCGGCCGGCGTGCCCGTGCGGGTCACCTTTCCCCGTACCGTGCCGGAGGCGCTGACCCAGCTCGGCGAGCTGGTCGCCGCGCTCGGCGAGCCCGGCGAGCCGGACTGGCTGCGGGCCGCCCGCCGGGCCTGGACCGCGCCGCCCGTGCCGGCCATGCCGCGCGCGGCGGTGGTGCCGGTGTGGCGGCGCCCCTGGGTGGTGCTCGGCCGGGACACCTTCGCCGGTGACATGCTGCGCCGCCTCGGCGTCACCAACCGGTACGCCGACCACCCGGAGCGCTACCCCCGGCCCGGCCTGGACGAGCTGCGCGCCCGGGAACCGGAGCTGGTGGTGCTGCCGGACGAGCCCTACCGGTTCACGGCCGACGACGGGCCGGAGGCCTTCCCCGGCGTGCCGGCCGCGCTGGTCTCCGGCCGGCACCTCACCTGGTACGGGCCGTCGCTCGCCGAGGCTCCCGCACTGCTCGCCGCCCAGCTCGCCACGGCCGCCTGAGCCTGGTCCCGCAGGGCCGACGTGCCGCCGACCGCTCCCCTCCGCCACGCCGCGAACGGGGACCGACGCGTATCGGCCGGCCGCGATCCGGCAGGATCGACGGGGACCGCACCCGTCAGCACCGAGGAGACCTGCTCATGGAGAAGCCCGAGGTTGGCCCGATCGAGGGCGCGCCGCCCGCCGATCTCGTCATCGAGGACATCACGGTCGGCGACGGCCCGGAGGCCCGCCCCGGCCAGCTGGCCAGCGTGCACTACGTGGGCGTGGCCCACTCGACCGGCCGCGAGTTCGACGCGTCGTGGAACCGGGGTGACACGTTCGAGTTCCCGCTCGGCGGCGGCCAGGTCATCGCCGGCTGGGACCAGGGCGTGGTCGGCATGAAGGTGGGCGGCCGGCGCCGGCTGACCATCCCGCCGCACCTGGGCTACGGCGCCCGGGGCGCCGGTGGCGCCATCAAGCCGAACGAGACGCTGGTCTTCGTGGTGGACCTGGTCGGCGTGCGCTGACCCGCTGACCGTGGACAGGGCCGTCGGCGGCACGCCGGCGGCCCTGCGTCGTCCGGCCGGTCAGGCGGCGGCGCAGGTGACCAGTTCCCGGGCCGACTCGCGGATCGGCAGCACCCGGTGCAGGCCGGTGGCCCGCAGCACCCGGGCGACCACCGGGTCGGGGTCGACCAGCACCAGTTCGCCGCCGCGAGCCCGGACCCGCAGGTGGGCGGCGACCAGCGCGCGCACCCCGGCGGCGGAGAGCAGCCGCACGCCGGACAGGTCCAGCCGCAGCACCGGCCGTGCCGGCGCGGCCCAGAGCGCGGCCCGGAACGCGCCCACGGTGGCGATGTCGATCTCGCCGACCGCCCGCAGGTCCACCACGTGGTCGCTGACGCTCATCGCCACGTGGAACCGGTCACCGCACTCTCGCATGTCCCCGAACCTATCCCCCGCCACCGACACTTCCGGCCGCCCGCGGCGGGGTCCCGGGTAGGTCCCGGGTGGGACCCTGAGCGGCCTCCGGGTCATCCCGCATGCCGCCTGACGGGGGCGAACCCGCCGCAGTGACACGCCGCCGGGTACTCCCGGCCGGGGCATCGGCGGGGAAGAATGGCCGGATGGTCGTCCCCCGCCCGCGCGTGCCCCTGCTGATCCGGCCGGTCCGTGAGCCGGCCACCGTGCCACCGCCGCTGGACGGGCCGTGGGCCCCCACCGACGTGCGGCTGGACCGGGCCGACCTGCTGCCGCTGCCCGACGGCGCGCACGGCCCGGAGGACGTGCTGATCGACCCGGACGGCCGGGTGGTCAGCGGCGACGAGGACGGCCGGCTCTGGTGGTGGCCGGCGGACGCCCCGGCCGGCACCCGCCCCACGCTGCTCGCCGAGACCGGCGGCAGGCCGCTCGGTATCGAGCTGGACCCGGTCGACGGCGGGCTGGTGGTCTGCGACGCCTACCGGGGGCTGCTGCGGGTCACGCCGGACGGGGCGGTGCACGAGCTGACCGGCACGGGGTCGCCGGTGCACCTGGCCGACAACGCGGCGGTGGCCCGGGACGGCACGATCTACTTCACCGACTCCTCGGACCGGTTCCCGCTCTCGCACTGGAAGCGGGACCTGCTGGAGCACCGGCCCAACGGCCGGGTGCTGGCGTACGACCGGCGGACCGGGCACACCGAGGTGGTGGCGGCCGGGCTCTACTTCCCCAACGGGGTGGCGCTCACCCCGGACGAGTCGGCGCTGATGCTGGTCGAGACGGCCACCCACCGGCTGCTCCGGGTGGACCTGCCCGACGGCCGGGCCACCGTGCTGGCCGACCTGCCGGCCTACCCGGACAACGTCTCGGCCGTCGGCGACGGGACCTACTGGATCGCGTTGCCCAGCCCCCGGCTGCCCATCATGGAGAAGCTGCTGCCGCATCCCCGGGTGCGCCAGCTCGTCGCCCTGCTGCCGGGGGCCGTGCAGCCGCAGCCCCGCCGCTACGGGCTGGTCGCGCTGGTGGACGGGACCGGGCGGGTGCTGCGCACCCTGCACGGCCCCAGCGGGGCGTACCCGATGGTCACCGGCGTGCGGCAGCACGGGCGGCGCCTCTGGCTGGGCAGCCTGACCGCGACGGGCGCGGCCCGGGTCGACCTCGACTGAGCCCACGCGGAGCCGGCCGGCGGTGTCCGGTCGACCTGGACCGAGCCGGCGCGGGGCCGGCCCGCATCCTTCGCGGGCCGGCCCCGGCCGTTCCTCCCCCTGTGGTCAGCCGCCGCTGTTGCTCTTGGACGGGGCGGGGGCGGGCGCCGATCCGCCGGCCACCGCGCCCGGGTGCGGCGTGGCGACGTGGGTGGGCTTCAGCCCGGCCGGTACGGGCAGCGCGCTGCCCTTGATGAACTCGTCCCAGCCGACGTTCCAGGCCGTGAAGCCATTGCCCTGATCCAGCTTCACCTCGGTGCCCTTGATGGTCACCAGGTCGCCGACGTGGGTGACGCCCATCAGCCAGTCCGCGGCCGCCGCGGAGACGTTGGTGCAGCCGTGTGAGGTGTTGGTAAAGCCCTGCTCCCCCTCCGACCACGGGGCGGAGTGGATGAACTCGCCACCCCAGGTGAGCCGCTGGGCGTCATCGACGTCGACCACGTAGGGATCGGCCGAACCCCGGGTGTCGAAGGTGGTCCGGTCGAACTTCTCCATGATCACCATCTTGCCGCTGGAGGTGGGCGTGCTCGACTTGCCCATGCTCACCGGGACCTTGCGGAGCAGCTTGCCCTCCTGGTAGACGGACATCTGCTTGGTGGCGTTGTCGATGTCGAGCGAGACCTGCCGGCCGATCGTGGAGGTCGCGCTGTGGTCGGCGTCGCCGATGGCGTCCTTGCCGATCGGCAGCCCCTGCAGCGCGCTCCGCACGCTGATCTTCGTGCCGGACTTCCAGTGGTCGGGCGCCCGGTACTCGACCTGCTTCCCATCGGACTCCCACGACCAGGCGCCCGGCTGCGGCGGGTCGGTCTTCACGAACAACCGGCGCTGCACGTCCGCTCTGGCCTCTTTCGGAATTGGCGGATCGAATGCGACGACCACCGGCATCGCCGTCCCGTACGTCTGATTACCGGTGAAATAGAGTTCGCTGGTGACGGCCGGTTTGGTGGATTTCGCCATCGTGGTGAAGGTCGTCTTCTGCGTGGTCGTCCGCCCGGAATCGCCGGTCGCGGTCACCTCCGCGGTGTACGTCCGCGCATTCTCCAACGGCCGGTCCGGCACCCAGCCCGACCCGTCCTCGCGCGGCTGCGCCGGCACCGGTCGGCCCTTGTCGTCGGTGAGTTTCACCCCGGTGACCTTGCCGCCGCTGACCGTGGTCCCCACCTCGGCGCTGACCGGCACGCCCTTCGTGCGGTCCGCCGGGCTCACGGTCACCGACGGCGCCGCGGCCGCCTTGCCGTGCTTCACGGCCTCCCTCTGGCCGGCGGTACACCCACCGACCACCAACGGTGTGGCTGCGATGGTTACCGCCAACAGCGTGAATCGCCGCCTCACGTCCATATTCCGCACCCCATTTCCGCTCCCCTTGGCTCACATTCTGTATGGCCCTCGGGGCGGCGTGGCGTATTCGGCGGAATTGCTTGGGCGGACCAACTTCGCTTTCGACTGCGGCGTACGGAAATGGGAATTGGTGGCGTCGACGGGCGGGACGTCACGGCCGCGACCGGTTGCGCCGGACGGGCCGCGAACGACCGGTTCGGCCCCGGCCCCGGGGGGTGGCCGGGCCGGGGCCGGGACTCAGACGTTCGCCACCAGCAGGGCGGGCTGCTCGACGCAGTCCGCCACGTGCCGCAGGAAGCCGCCGGCCACGCCGCCGTCGCAGACCCGGTGGTCGAAGGTGAGGCTGAGCTGGGTCACCTTGCGCACGGCGAGCTGCCCGTCGACCACCCAGGGCTTGTCCACGATCCGGCCGACGCCGAGCAGCGCCGCCTCCGGGTGGTTGATGATCGGGGTCGACCCGTCGACCCCGAACACCCCGTAGTTGTTCAGAGTGAAGGTGCCGCCGGTCAGCCGTGCCGGGGGCAGGGTGCCGGCCCGGGCGGCCGCGGTGGTCTCGGCGAGTGCGGCGGCCAGCTCCCGGGTGGTCAGCCGCTGGGCGTCGCGCAGCACCGGGACGACGAGGCCCCGGTCGGTCTGCGCGGCGATGCCCAGGTGCACCCCGGCCGACTGGATGATCCGCTGCCCTTCGGTGTCCACGTGCGCGTTGAGCTGCGGGAACTTCCGCAGGCCGCTCAGACAGATCCGGGCCAGCAGGGCCAGGATGCTGACCGGCGCCTCCGGGGTGGCGGCGTTGATCGCGGCCCGGGTCGCCAGCAGCCCGGTGGCGTCCACGTCCACCCAGATGGTCACCTCGGGGATCTCCCGCCGGCTGCGGGAGAGCTTGTCGGCGATGGCCTTGCGGATGCCGGTGAGCGGGATGACCACGTCGCCGTCGCCGGCCGGGGCCAGCCCCAGGTGCGCGGCCGGGGCGTCCGGCACGGCGGCCAGTTGCGCGGCCGGCGCGGTCGACGCCGCCTCCACGTCGGCGCGGCGGATCACCCCGCCCGGTCCGGTGCCGTGCAGGGCCGCCAGGTCGAGGCCGCGCTCCCTGGCCAGCCGCCGGACGATCGGCGAGATCACCAGGGGTGCGGTGCGGGGTGCGCGGTCCGGGCCGTCGGCCCCCGGGGCGGGGGTGCCGGTGGCCGGTGCGCCGGCGCCGGGCTCGGGGGCCAGGGCCAGGCGGGGGCGGCGCCGCCGGCGGCCCGAGCCGCCGTGGCCGGTGCCGTACCCGATCAGGACGTTGCCGGAGCCGGCCCGCTCCTCCTCGCGGTAGGTGGCGTGCGGGTCGTCGCCGCCGTCGCCGTCGAGCGGGGCGATCGTGATGAGCGGCTGGCCCACCGGGCGGACCTCACCCGCCGCGCCGTGCAGGGCCACGACCCGGCCGGCGTACGGGCAGGGGACGTCGACCACGGCCTTGGCGGTCTCCACCTCCACCACGGTCTGGTCCACGGTGACCACGTCACCGACGGCGACCCGCCACTCGACGATCTCCGCCTCGCTCAGCCCCTCGCCCAGGTCGGGCAGGAGGAAGTCGCGGGTGCCGGTCGCGGCGGTCATGCCGCCACCCACCGCTCGTCGGGCTGGTCGTCCCACTGCAGCCGGGCCACGGTGTCCAGCACCCGGTCCACCGAGGGGAGGTGGGTGTGCTCCAGCATCGGCGCCGGGTAGGGGATGTCCAGCCCGGAGACCCGCAGCACCGGGGCGTGCAGGGCGTGGAAGCACCGCTCCTGCACCCGGGCGGCGATCTCGGCGCCGACCCCGGCGAAGCCCTGCGCCTCCTGGATCACCACGCAGCGGCCGGTCTTGCGCACCGAGGCGGTGACGGTGGCGTCGTCGAACGGCACGATGGTGCGCACGTCGACCACCTCCAGGTCCCAGCCCTCATCGCGGGCGGCCTCGGCGGCCTCCAGCGCGACCGGCACCGCCGGCCCGTACGCGACCAGGGTGGCGTCGGTGCCGGCGCGGCGCACGACGGCCCGGCCGAACGGCTCCTGCCGGGCCGGCAGCTCCGCCTCGGCGCTGGCGAAGTAGAGCTTCTTCGGCTCCATGAACACGACCGGGTCCGGGTCGTCGATCGCCTCGCGCAGCAGCGAGTACGCGTCCTCCACGGTGGCCGGGGTGACCACCTTCAGGCCCGGGGTGTGCGCGTAGTACGCCTCGGAGGAGTCGCAGTGGTGCTCCACGCCGCCGATGCCACCGGCGTAGGGGACCCGGATGACGATCGGCACGCTGAGCGCGCCCCGGGTGCGGTTGCGGAGCTTCGCCACGTGCGAGGCGATCTGCTCGAACGCCGGGTACGCGAACGCGTCGAACTGCATCTCGACCACCGGGCGCAGCCCGGACATGGCCAGGCCGACGGCGAAACCGACGATGCCGGCCTCCGCGAGGGGGGTGTCGAAGCAGCGCTTGTCGCCGAACCGGGCCTGGAGCCCGTCGGTGATCCGGAAGACGCCGCCGAGTTGCCCGACGTCCTCGCCGAAGACGACCACCCGCTCGTCGTCCAGCATCGCGTCGGCGAGCGCGGCGTTCAGCGCCTTCGCCATGGTCATGGTGGCCATCAGGCGTCCCCGTCCTCGGCGCGGGCGGCGGCCAGCTCGGCCCGGACCTGTTCGCGCTGCTCGACCAGTTGCGGGGTCGGCTCGGCGTAGACGTGGTCGAAGAGGCTGAGCGGATCCACCTCGGGCTGGGCGTTCATCCGGTCGCGCAGCGCGGCGGCGTACGCCTCGGCCTCCTCGGCGATCGCCGCGACCGCGGCGTCGTCCAGCACGCCCCGGTTCCGCAGGTACGCCTCCAGCCGGGCGATCGGGTCGCGGTCCCGCCACGCCTCGACCTCCTCGGCGTCCCGGTAGCGGGTCTGGTCGTCGGCGTTGGTGTGCGGCTCCATCCGGTACGTGTGCGCCTCGACCAGGTACGGGCCCTTGCCGGCGCGGGCGTGCGCGACGGCGCGGTTCAGCACGGCGAGCACGGCCACCGGGTCGTTGCCGTCGACCTGCTCGCTGGGCACGCCGTAGCCGACGCCCTTGTAGGCCAGGCTCGGCGCGGCGGTCTGCCGGGACAGCGGCACGCTGATCGCGTACTTGTTGTTCTGCACGAAGTAGACGACCGGGGCCTTGAACACGGCGGCGAAGTTGACGCCCTCGTGGAAGTCGCCCTCGCTGGTGGCGCCGTCACCGATGAAGGCCAGCGCCACAGTGTCCCGCCCCTGGTACGACTCGCCGTAGGCCAGCCCGGCGGCGTGCACGCACTGGGTGGCGAGCGGGGTGCACTGCGGCGCGGTGTGCACGGCCGTCGGGTCGTACCCGCAGTGCCAGTCGCCGCGGAGCAGGGTGAGCACCTCGACCGGGTCGATGCCGCGGGCGGTCAGCGCCATCGACTCGCGGTAGGTGGGGAACACCCAATCGGTGTCGCGCAGCGCCAGCACCCCGCCGACCTGGCAGGCCTCCTGGCCGCGCGAGGACGGGTAGACGGCGAGCCGTCCTTGCTTGGTCAGCGCGGTGGCCTGGACGTCGAAGCGACGGCCGACGACCATCCGGCGGTACATCTCGCGCAGCGCCTCGACCGGCGGCTCGGGGTAGTCGTCGCGGGCCGGCAGCGGGGTGCCGTCCGGGTTCAGCAGTCGGACCGGCTCGGTACGCGGCAGCAGGCCGGCCGACGGGTCTTCGGCGGCCGGGGTGGCCGGCCGGCGGGTGCGCGGGGATGCCCTGCGGACCGCCTGGGGTGTGGTCGTCACGGCGGGGACCTCCTGGACGTGTGGTGGCCCTATGCTTCCGCTGTCGGATGATTGACTCAACAACCGGCGTGAACGCGGGACGAGTGGCACGGGAAGGCGGCCTTCATGAGCCAGGAGACCGGAAGCACGCCGGGCACGGCGGGCGGAACGGGACGTTCGGCCGGGCCCCTCGACGAGGTCGACCGGCGGATCCTGCGCGAACTGACCGAGGACGCCCGGCTCTCCATCCGCACGCTGGCCGAACGGGTGCACGTCTCGCGCACCAACGCGTACGCGCGGGTGGAGCGGCTGCTGCGGGACGGGGTGATCACCGGGTTCCGGGCCCAGGTGGCGCCCGAGCCGGCCGGGCTGGGCACCTCGGCCTACATCGCGCTGACCATCGAGCAGAACACCTGGCGCGAGGTCTCCGCCGAGCTGGCCCGGGTGCGCTACATCGAGCACGCGGCGCTGCTCAGCGGCGAGCACGACGTGCTGGCCCTGGTCCGGGCGCCGGACAACGCCACCCTGCGGGACGTGGTGCTGGACCGGGTGCAGAGCATCGCGGGGGTGCTGTCGACCCGGACCTGGCTGGTCTTCGAGGAGTTCGACGGGACGCTGAGCCCCTGGCAGTGACCGCCTACCGCTCGGGCGGGGCCTCCAGGCCCTCCCGGTCGGCCAGCTCGAGCAGCGGCTCCAGGGAGAACCGGCGCTCGTCCAGCCCGGCGTGCGGGTCGCCCCGCTCGGCGAACCGGGCCGGCAGGCTGACCACGTCGAAGTCCTCCGGCCGGGCGTCGTCCAGCTCCGCCCAGTCCAGCGGCGCGGAGACCAGCGCCCGCGGGGTGGGCCGGATCGAGTACGCCGAGGTCACGGTGTGGTCGCGGGCCATCTGGTTGTAGTCGACGAAGACGGGCCGGTCCCGCTGCTCCCGCCACCAAGTGGTGGTGACCAGCTCGGGCAGCCGGCGCTGCATCTCCCGGCCCAGCGCCAGCACCGCCCGCCGGCAGTCGCCGAAGCTCCAGCGCGGCTCGATGGAGAGGTAGACGTGCAGCCCCCGGCCGCCGGTGGTCTTCGGGTAGCCCACCAGGCCCAGCTCGTCGAGGAACGCGCGCACCTCGTGGGCGACCGGGACCACCTGGGCGAAATCCACCCCGGGCATCGGATCCAGGTCGATGCGGAGCTGGTCGGGGCGCTCCACGTCGCCCGCCGAAACCGGCCACGGGTGGAACCGCAGGGTGCCCAGATTTACCGCCCAGATCACCACGGCCAGCTCGCTCGGGGCCACCTCGTCGGCGGTCCGGCCGCTGGGGAAGGTGATGTGCGCGGTGCGCACCCAGTCGGGCGCACCGGCCGGCAGCCGCTTCTGGTAGAACGCGTCACCCTTGTTGGTCTGCCGGGTGGCGATCGTCGCGCCCTCGAACACGCCGCGCGGCCAGCGCTCCAGCATGGTCGGTCGGTCGCGCAGCGCCCGCAGGATGCCGTCGCCGACGGCGAGGAAATAGCGGACCACGTCCAGCTTGGTCAGTCCGCGTTCCGGGAAGTAGGGCTTGTCGGGGCTGGAGACGCGGACCAGCCGCTCCCCCACCCGGATCTCCTCGGCCGCCGTGGTCGCCACGCCTCACACCGTACGACGCGGACGGTCGCGGCGCGGGGATCTCGTCACGTGATCAGCAGGACCCCGACGAAGATCAGTGGCACCGAGACGAAGAGGAAGATGCCGACGCCGGTGAGCACCCGGCCCCCGCCGGCGTCCTCCCGCTCCGGGGCCAGGCCGAACGTGGATCGGGCCGGCAGCATGCCGATCCGGCTCAGCGTCAGGTCACCGGTCATCCCGATCACCGCGCCGACCAGCATGAACGCCACGCCCAGCCGGTGGACGAAGTCGCCGCCGCTGGCCCCCACCCAGATGCCCACCGCGATCCCGATCGTCACCACCGCGATGATGAAGAGCACCAGCGCTTCCCGCAGACCCCTGATGACCGTCGCCATGCGTCGCCTCCCCCGCGACCGGGCCCACCCCGGTGCGTCGGAGGACATTCTGCCGGGTCGATGCCACCCCGCGCCGCCCGCCCGGCGCGGCGGGTTCCGGACACGCTGGTACCCGGGCGGGCACACCCACCCGGCCACCGGCGCGTACGGTCAGCCGTTCTCCTTCTGGAGCCGGTCCATGAGCATCTTCTTGCCCTGGTCGCCGGCCTTACGGTTGTTCTCCTGGATCTTGCGGAACCAGGTGGCGAGCTCGCTGTCGCCCCGGTCCTCCGCGTCCGCGATGTACGTCTCCATCTGCCAGACGTGCTGGAGTGACATCTGCACCGCGTGGATCAGGTCGTAGTTCTTGTCCTTGACCGGGCTCATCGGCTCTCGCACCATCGTCGCCACGGCACACCTCCCCTGGGTCGGCCTCGCCCGCTTCCGGTAGCCGACCGCGCTTACCCGCCCGGCCGCCGTTCACGCCCCGCGGGTGTGCGGGCCGCCACCGAGCGGCACGGTTACCCCTCGGACAGCCCGGGTACCGGAGGCCGCATGGCGGAACTGGCAGCGCTCTGGATCGTCCGGCACGGCGAGAGCACGGCGAACGTCGCGGCCACGGCGGCCGAGGCGTCGGGCGCCGAGCTGATCGACCTGACCCACCGGGACGCGGACGTGCCGCTGTCGTCCACCGGCGAGGAGCAGGCCCGGGCGACCGGCCGGTGGCTGGCCGGGCTGCCCGAGGCGCGGCGGCCGGACGTCGCGGTGGTGTCGCCGTACCTGCGGGCGGTGCGGACCGCCGAGCTGGCCCTCGCCGGCACCGGGGTGCCGGCGAGCCGGGACGAGCGGCTGCGCGACCGCGAGCTGGGCATCCTCGACGGGTTGACCGGCCACGGCGTCCGGCGGCGGTACCCCGACGAGGCGGCGCGCCGGGACCGGCTCGGCAAGTTCTACTACCGCCCGCCCGGCGGGGAGTCCTGGACCGACGTGGCGCTGCGGCTGCGCACCCTCCTCGGCGACCTGCGCCGGGACCACGCCGGTGGCCGGGTGCTGCTGTTCGGCCACGACGCGCTGGTGTTCCTGCTGCGGTACCTCGTGGAGGGCCTCACCGAGGCGGAGTTGATGGCGCTCACCCGGGGCCACGTCATCGCCAACTGCTCGGTCACCGGCTGGTCGGCCGACGCCACCGGCCAGCTGACCCCGGACGTGTTCAACGACGTCACCCACCTGCACCGGCAGGGGGCACGTTCGACCAGGGAGGACGAGGTCCATGCCGAGCCGGTCTGAGGTCATCACCCCCGCGCTGCTGCGGGACTGGGCGCTGCCGGTGCCGACCGGCGGCAAGGAGGCCCGGGGCACCGTGCTGGTGGTCGGCGGGTCCCGGTTCACCCCCGGCGCGGTGCTGCTGGCCGGGGTGGCCGCGCTGCGCGCCGGCGCCGGCGTGCTGCAACTGGCCGCCGCCGAGTCCACGGCCGCCGCGCTGAGCATCCAGGTGCCCGAGGCGCTGGTGGTCGGCCTGCCGGAGACCGCCGACGGCGCGGTCCGGGGCGACCCGGGCGACCTGCTCGACGGCCTGATCGCCGAGGCGGACGTGGTGGCGGTCGGCCCCGGCCTGAAGGACATCGACGCCACCCGGGCGCTGCTGCACGTGGTTCTCGACGCGGCCGGCCCGGAGACCGCGCTGGTGCTCGACGCGTACGCCCTCGGCGCGCTCAGCCACGAGCCGGACCTGCTGGTCGGGTCGGGCCGCAAGGTGGTGCTCACGCCCAACCTCACCGAGGCCCGGCACCTGCTCGACCGGAAGCCCGGCGAGGACCTGGACGCCGAGGCGGTCGAACTGGCCCGCCGGTACGACGCCGTGGTCTCCCTCTACGGCCACATCGCGACGCCCGACGGGCGGGCCTGGCGGGAGGAGAGCGGCGACGCCGGCCTGGGCACCTCGGGCAGCGGCGACGTCCGGGCCGGGCTGCTCGCGGGGCTGCTCTCCCGGGGCGCCGAGCCGGCGCAGGCCGCCTGCTGGGCCGCGTTCGCCCACGCGGTGAGCGGGCAACGCCTCGTCCCCCGGTACGGCCGGATCGGCTTCCTGGCCCGCGAGCTGCTGGACGAAATCCCCTACACGGTGGCCACCGTCTGACGGGTGTTGTCCGGCCGTCGGGGTGTGTGTAACACCACACCGGCTTCCGTCGCTGATCCCTCGAAGGCGGGCAGCCTGCCCGTCTTCCGCCGGCCCGCTCCCCGCCAGGGAGTGGGAACCGGCCAGATCGGCCCCCTGGGAGTCTGTGTGAAGAACCTCCGTCGCAAGACACTGGCCGCCGCGTCCGCCGCGACGCTCGGCGTCGGCCTCGCCCTCACTGGCGGGCTGGCACCGGCGGCGGCCGCCGGACCGGACACCTCGTATCTGGTCCTCGCCCCGCAGGGCGCCAACACCACCAAGGCCGCCGCCCGCGTGGCGGCCGCCAAGGGCACCGTCGTGGCCAGCTACGACCGGATCGGCGTGCTCGTCGTCCGCTCGACCAACCCGGACTTCGCCACCCAGGTGGCGGGCGCGGGCGTCGAGTCGGTCGCGGCCACCGCCGGCCTGGGCACCGCCCTCGACGAGGGCGAGACCGTGGAGGTCTCCGCGGCCGACGTCGCCAGCGCCACCGGCGACCCGACCAAGGAGCCGCTCTACGGCCAGCAGTGGGACATGAACATGATCCACGTGCCGCAGGCCCACGCGGTGAACAACGGCAGCGCGAACGTCGTCGTCGGCGTGCTGGACAGCGGCATCTCCAGCACCCACCCGGACCTGGCGACCCAGATCGCCAAGGACAAGAGCACGTCGTGCATCGGCGGTGTCACCAACACCACCGAGTCGGCGTGGAACCCGACCACCAGCGACCACGGCACCCACGTGGCCGGCACCATCGCCGCCGCCGTCAACGGCGTCGGCGTGACCGGCATCGCGCCGGGCGTCAAGGTCGCCGCCGTCAAGGTGGTCAACGACGACGGCTACATCTTCCCGGAGGCCGCGGTCTGCGGGTTCATGTGGGCTGCCGACCACGGGATGCAGCTGACCAACAACAGCTACTACATCGACCCGTGGGAGCTGAACTGCCGCAACGACGCGCGCCAGCGTCCGGTGTGGCAGGCCGTGCAGCGGGCGCTCCGCTACTCGCAGTCCAAGGGCGTGCTCAACGTGGCGTCCGCGGGCAACTCCAACTACGACCTGGCGCACAAGATCACCGACACCGGCAGCCCGAACAACGGGACGCCGGAGGAGCGCGAGAACCTCACCAACGCCTGCCTCGACCTGCCGGCCGAGGCGCCGGGCGTGGTGACGGTCGGCGCGGTCGGTCCGACCGGCGAGAAGAGCTACTACTCCTCGTACGGCCAGGGCGTCATCGACGTGACGGCGCCGGGTGGTGACAGCCGGTTCCGCACGCAGGGCGTTCGCCCGACCACCACCGACCAGATCCTCTCGACCACCTTCAACACGGTGACGAAGACCAACGGTTGGGGGTACAAGCAGGGCACCTCGATGTCCGGCCCGCACGCCACCGGCGTCGCGGCGCTGGCGTTGTCGGCGCACCCGGGGATGACCCCGGGCCAGCTGGCGTCGTTCCTGGAGCGTACGTCGGTGGCGCAGTCCTGCCCGGACGGCGTGTACAACCCGGCGCCGCTGCACCCGGACGGCCCTCATGCCTACGACGCGACCTGCTCCGGCGGGGCGCGTAACGGGTTCTACGGCGCCGGCATGGTCGACGCCTACAACGCGGTGAAGTAACGACAGCACCACCACGGTGGGGCCCGGCGACGCGTCGCCGGGCCCCGCTTGTTTGTCCTGGTCGGGAGGCGGGTAGGGGGCCGTCATCAGCCGACTCTAGGAGGTAACCGGTGTCCACCGACGCGATCGTCCTGCTCAAGGAAGACCACAAGGAGATGCGCCGCCTGTTCAAGGCCTTCCAGGACGCCGAGGAGGGCCCCGCGAGCGAGCGGCAGAAGCTGGTGAGGCAGATCCTCGAGGCGTTGACGGTGCACACCTACCTCGAGAACGAGGTGATGTACCCGGAGGTCCGCAAGCTCGTGCCCGACGTCGAGGACGACATCCTGGAGTCGTACGAGGAGCACCACGTCGCCGACGTGCTCTGCTTCGAGCTGTTCACCATGGACGCCGACGACGAGCGGTTCAACGCCAAGACGACGGTGCTGATCGAGAACGTGCTGCACCACGTCGAGGAGGAGGAGCAGGAGTGGTTCCCCAAGGTCCGCGAGGCGCTCGGCCGTAACCAGCTCCAGGAGATCGGCCAGCGCATGATCGACCTGCGCCCGAAGGCGCCGAAGACGCCGACCGCCCCAAAGGCGCTGAAGAAGTCGCTGGACGCCGTCGTCGCCTGACCCGGCACCACGTGACGGCGGGACCCGGCCTCGGCCGGGTCCCGCCGTCGTTCCCGCCCGCTCAGCTGCCCGAGCCGGGCTCGGCCATCCTGCGGTGCTGCTCCGCCTTCAGCCGGTCCGGCACGATCTTGCCCGCGGCGGTCTGCAGCTTGTTCACGAACGAGCCGGCCGACACCTTGTGCTCCCCCTTCATGAGGGCGGCCAACTCGTACCCGATGCCGCTGGACGCGCCGGTCACCACGGCGAGCGGACGGTCGCTGGTCGGTGTGCTCATCCTCGGGTCTCCTTCCCCGGACGCGGGACGCCTGGCCCGGCCCCTCGCGAGGGGTTTGCCCAGCCCCGGGCGGCCCAACCCCGCCGGCACGCGGCGGAGGTGCGCCCGCCCGGCTCCGGGCCCACCCGGTAGGATCGGCGCGGGCCGTGACTGGCGCGTGGGGATGGAGAACCATCGGGAAGCGGTCCCGTCATGAGGACGCACGCCGAGCGCCTGGGCCTTCCGCACGTCACCTGGAGGTCGCATGTCGCTGAACGCCGAGTCCACCGCCTTCCGCAGCGCGCTGGAGGTGATCCGCGCCGTCGAGCCGCGGGTGGCGGACGCCATCGGGGCCGAACTGGCCGACCAGCGCGAGTCGCTCAAGCTCATCGCCAGCGAGAACTACGCCTCTCCGGCCACCCTGCTGGCCATGGGCAACTGGTTCAGCGACAAGTACGCCGAGGGCACCATCGGCCGCCGCTTCTACGCCGGCTGCCAGAACGTCGACACCGTCGAGGCGCTCGCCGCGGAGCACGCCAAGGAGCTGTTCGGGGCGGCCCACGCGTACGTGCAGCCGCACTCCGGCATCGACGCCAACCTGGTCGCCTTCTGGGCGATCCTGGCCGACCGGGTCGAGTCGCCGGCCCTCAAGAAGGCGCAGGTGCGCCAGGTCAACGACCTGACCGAGGCGGACTGGTTCGCGCTGCGCCGCGAGCTGGGCAACCAGCGGATGCTGGGCATGTCGCTGGACGCCGGCGGGCACCTCACCCACGGCTTCCGGCCGAACATCTCCGGCAAGATGTTCGACCAGCGCAGCTACGGCACCGACCCGGTCACCGGCCTGATCGACTACGACAAGGTCGCCGAGGCGGCCCGCGAGTTCAAGCCGCTGATCCTGGTCGCCGGCTACTCGGCGTACCCCCGGAAGGTCAACTTCCGGATCATGCGCGAGATCGCGGACTCCGTCGGCGCGACCTTCATGGTCGACATGGCGCACTTCGCGGGCCTGGTCGCCGGCAAGGTCTTCACCGGCGACTTCGACCCGGTGCCGCACGCGCACATCGTCACCACCACCACGCACAAGTCGCTGCGCGGCCCGCGCGGCGGCATGGTGCTCTGCGGCCCGGAGCTGGCCGACCAGGTCGACCGGGGCTGCCCCATGGTGCTCGGCGGCCCGCTGCCGCACGTGATGGGCGCCAAGGCCGTCGCCCTCGCCGAGGCCCGCCGCCCCGACTTCGCCGACTACGCACAGCGGATCGTCGACAACGCCCAGGCGCTCGCCGAGGGGCTGCTGCGCCGCGGCGCCAAGCTGGTCACCGGCGGCACCGACAACCACCTGGTGCTCATCGACGTCTCCGGGTACGGCCTCACCGGCCGGCAGGCCGAGCAGGCGCTGCTCGACTCCGGCATCGTGACCAACCGCAACGCCGTCCCGCAGGACCCGAACGGCGCCTGGTACACCTCCGGCATCCGGATCGGCACCCCGGCGCTGACCACCCGCGGCCTCGGCGCCACCGAGATGGACACCACCGCCGAGCTGATCCACACCGTGCTCAGCCAGACCACGCCGGGCGCGAACGCGGACGGCACCCCGTCCAAGGCCAAGTACGTCCTGGACCCGGCCCTGGCCGAGACCGTGAGCAAGCAGGCCAGCGACCTGCTCACCAGTTTCCCCCTCTACCCCGCCGTCGACCTCGGCTGACCCACCCGCCTTCGTTCCCGACGCCCCGCCCGGCCCTCCGGCCGAGCGGGGCGTCCCCGTTCCCTACCCCGACCCGCCCCGCGAGCTGGACCTGCTCAACGGGCGCGAGAGAGGCGCGAGCCTCCGAGAGCGTTGATCAAGAGGTTTGCGTCTCCGGGAAGCGCGTTCCCGGACGCAAACGTCTTGATCAACGAGGCGAGGCGGGGCGGGGCGAGCGCCGGGCAGGGCGGGGTCAGGGGGTGGGGTGGGTGCGGTGGCGGAGGGTGTTCAGGCGGTGAAGGACGTCGGTGCCGCCGCGGCCGAAGTGGTCGTGCAGGGCGCGGTATTCGGCGTACAGCTCGTCGTAGGCGTCGGCGCGGGCCGGATCCGGGTGCCAGGTCTCCCGGCGCGGCGCGCCCATGGCCGCCGAGGCGCTCTCCACGTCCGGGTACGCCCCGGCGGCCACCGCCGCGTGGATCGCCGCGCCCAGCGCCGCCGGGTGCGCGGCGTCCACCACATGCAGCGGGCGGCGCAGCACGTCGGCGTAGATGCGTAGCAGCAGCCGATTGGCGGTGAGCCCGCCGGCGGCGGTCAGCTCGTCGACGGGTACGCCGACGGCCTCGAACGCCTCGACCACGGTGCGGGCGCCGAACGCGGTCGCCTCCAGCAGTGCCCGCCAGATCTCCTCCGGCCGGGTGGCCAGGGTCAGCCCGACCAGCACCCCGCTCAGCTCGTGGTCCATGAGCACCGACCGGTTGCCGCTGTGCCAGTCGAGCGCGAGCAGCCCGTGCCCGCCCACCGGCTGGTCGGCGGCGAGCGAGTCCAGCAGCTCGTGCACGGACACCCCGCGCCGGGCGGCCTCCTCGGCGTACGGCGCGGGCAGGGCGCGCGCGACGTACCAGGCGAAGATGTCGCCGACTCCGCTCTGGCCGGCCTCGTAGCCCCACCGGCCGGCCGTGACGCCGCCGTCGACGACGCCGCAGACACCGGGCACCTCGTGGCAGGTCTCCGCGTTCATGATCAGGCAGGTGGAGGTGCCGAGGACGGCGAGCATCCGGCCGGGCGCGACCGACCGGGCCGCCGCCGCGGTGACGTGGGCGTCGATCGCTCCGACGGCCACCGTGATGCCGGCGGGCAGGCCGGTCCAGCCGGCCGCCTCGGCGGTCAGCGCGCCGGCCCGGGCGGCCGGCGGCAGCAAGGGCCCGTCGTCGACCTTCGCGAGCAGGTCCGGCAGGTCCGGGTGCAGCGCGGCGAGGAAGTCGGGGGCCGGGTAGTGGCCGTCCTGGCGCAGCCCCTTGAAGCCGGCGGCCGAGGCGTTGCGCGTCTCCCGGCCGCAGAGCTGCCGGACCAGCCAGTCGGCGGTTTCCACCCAGCGCTCGGCGCGGCGGAAGACCTCCGGGTCCTCCTCCAGCACCTCCAGCGCCTTGGCGAGCTGCCACTCGGCGGAGACCCGGCCGCCGTAGCGGGCCAGCCAGGGCTCGCCGCGGGCGGCGGCCAGCGTGTTGATCCGCTCGGCCTGCCGCTGCGCCGAGTGGTGCTTCCAGAGCTTCGGCCAGGCGTGCGGCCGGTCCCGGAACGCCGGCAGCTCGGCGAGCGGGGTGCCGTCGGCGCGGGTGGGCAGCACCGTGCAGGAGGTGGCGTCGAGGCCGAGGCCGACCACGTCGGCCGGGTCGATCCCGGCGGCGTGGACGGCGGCGGGCACGGCGGTGCGCAGCACCTCGACGTGGTCGGCCGGGTCCTGGAGCGCCCAGCCGGGCGGCAGCGCCGGCCCGCCGGGCAGCCGCTCGGTGATCACCCCGTGCCGGTACGCGTGCACGGCGCTGCCCCGCTCGGCGCCGTCGGCCACGTCGACCACCACGGCGCGCCCGGAGAGCGTGCCGAAGTCCACCCCGACGACGTACCGGCCCACCCGCTGCTCCTCCCCGAACTGGGAGGATCACGCTAGCCGGTCAGCGCAGCGGGCGCTTGAGGTGGTAGCGGTGGACCTCGGTGCTGCCCTGCACGTTGTTCACGTCCTCGGCGGCGGAGACCAGCTCCCAGCCCTCCCGGCCGACGCGGTTGAGGTGGGCGATCGCGGTGTCGCCGTACGCTGTCACGTCGTTGCGGGACCCGTCCGGGCCGTACCAGACGAACGTGACGTGGAAATTGCGGCCCTGCCCCTGATAGCGGCGGACCAGCAACGCGTACTCCCAGGCAACCATCCGTCCATTATCAACGGTGGCCGCGCCGGCCGGGAACACGGGTGGTGGCGGAACGACGACAGTTCGGCGTCAGGCCGGGACGGGCAGGGCGGTCAGCTGGGCCCGGGTGGGCGGATCGGCTCCCTTGCGCCCACACGTCCAGGCGGCCACGCGTGCGGCGTCCCGGAGCACGCCGACGATCGTGGCCGGGTCGGCGGCGTCGAGGGCGGCCCGCCGCGCGGCGCCGAGCAGGTCCCGCTGGGCCAGCGCGTCCAGCAGGCCGGCGGTGAAGGCGTCCCCTGCCCCGACGGTGTCCACCACCCGCACCGGCGGGGCATCGACCCGCACCTCGCCGTGTCGGGTACCCGCCCACGCTCCACGGTCACCGCAGGTCACCACGACGAGGACGGCGCCCCGCTCGAGCCACTCCCGTCCGACCCGTTCGTGCGCGCGTCCCGGGTGGAGCCAGGCCAGGTCCTCCCGGCTGACCTTCACCACGTCGCTCGCCGCCACCAGCTCCTCGACCCGGCGCCGGACCGTCGCCGGATCGCCCATCAGGGACGGCCGGCAGTTCGGGTCGTAGCTGATCATCGTGGTGTCCCGCCGGTCCTGGACCAGCGCCAGCACGTCGTCCGCGCCGGGCGCGAGCACGGTCGCCAGCGAGCCGGTGTGCAGGCAGTCGCTGCCGGCCCCGACATCGGTCAGGGCCCGCTGCGGGAAGGAGCGCCAGTCGATGTCGAAGTCGTAGCCGGCCTGGCCGTCCGCGCCCACCCGGGTCCGGGCGACGCTGGTGGACGGCAGGTCCGACAACGACGCCGGATCCAGCCGTACGCCGCTGCCGGCCAGGTGGGCGCGGAGAAGCCGCCCGTACGCGTCGTCACCCAGCTGGGTGAGCAGGGTGGCGCGCTGGTCGAGGCGGCCCAACGCCACCGCCACGTTCGCCGGGCTGCCGCCCGGGTGGGCGGCCGCCACGCCCGACGGATCCTCGATGAGGTCCACCAGGCTCTCGCCGACAACGGTGATCACAGTCTTCCTTTCCTGGCGCCCGCGCCACCCCGGTCACGTGCACGGCGGTTCAGTCCGCCGCACGGCCCGGCGTCTCCTCGATGGTGGTCGCGCCGGTCATGATGGCCACCACCTCCGGCATGGTGTGGGAGGCCGGAGTCACCACGCCCGCGCACCGACCCAGTCGCTGGATGTGGATCCGGTCGGCCACCTCGAACACATGGGGCATGTTGTGGCTGATGAGGATGACCGGCAGGCCCCGGGAGCGCACCTCCTCGATCATCCGCAGCACCTGGTTGGACTCTTTGACGCCGAGCGCGGCGGTCGGCTCGTCGAGCACGAGCACCTTGCTGCCGAAAGCCGCGGCCCGGGCCACCGACACGGCCTGACGCTGGCCGCCGGAGAGCGTCTCGACCGCCTGCGCCACGTTCTGCAGGGTGCCGATGCCCAGGTCGGCCAGGGCCTGCGCGGCCTCCCGACGCATGCCCTTGTGGTCGAGCATCCGGAAGACCGAACCGAGCACGCCCGGCCGGCGCTTCTCCCGACCGAGGAAGAGGTTGCTGGCGATGTCCAGGGCCGGCGCGACGGCGAGGGTCTGGTAGACCGTCTCGATACCGGCGTCCCGGGCGTCCTGCGGCCGCTTGAACTGTGCCGGCTTACCCGCCAGGAGGATCTCGCCGGCGTCGGGCGTCAGCGCACCGGTCAGGCACTTGATCAGAGTGGACTTCCCGGCGCCGTTGTCCCCGATCACGGCGAGCACCTCGCCGGGGTACAGGTCGAGGTCCACCCCGTCCAGCCCGACGACCCTGCCGAACGTCTTGACCAGGCCCCGGGCCGACAGCACCGGTGACCGCTGGCCGCTGTCGGCGGCGCCGGACCGGCCTGCGGGGGCGGGCGTGGTGGTGGTCATGACCTCACCTTCCTGATCCACTGGTCCACGGCCACGGCGAGGATCACCAGCAGGCCGACGGCGAGTACCCGGTACTGGTCGTCCACTCCGGCCAGGGACAGGCCGCTGCGGAAGAAGCCGACGATCAGCGCGCCGAGCAGGGTGCCCAGCACCGCGCCCCGGCCACCGAAGAGGCTGGTGCCACCGATGACGACGGCGGTGATGCTCTCCAGGTTGGCGTCCGTGATGGCGTTGGGGCTGGCCGCGCCGGCGCGTCCGATGAGGATCCAGGCGGTGAGGCCGTAGATCGCGCCGGCGACGAGGTAGACGCTGAGCAGCACCCGGTCGACCCGGATGCCGGCCAGCCGGGCGGCCTCCTTGTCGTCGCCCACGGCGTAGACGTGCCGTCCCCAGGCGGTCTTGGCCAGGGCGTAGCCCACCGCGAGGTAGAGGACGAGGACCGCGACGACCCCGAAGGTGATCCGGAACCGACCCACCGGGAACGACTCACCGGTCCAGCTCAGCACCGCCGGGAGGTCGGTGGCCTGGACGCTCTGGCCGCTCGAGTAGAGCAGCCCGAGGGCGGTGAAGACGCTCAGCGTGCCGAGCGTGACGATGAACGGCGGCAGCTTGAGCCGGGTCACCAGCGCCCCGTTGAGCGCGCCCGCAGCCGCGCCGACCGCGATGGCGAGGACGATGGCGAGGAGGCCCGGCAGTCCCTGCCCCTCGGCCAGCTTCGCGGAGAGCATCATGGCCAGGATGACGATGGCGCCGACCGAGAGGTCGATGCCGGCGGTCAGGATGATCAGCGTCTGCCCGACGGCGAGCGCGCCGATCACGGCCACCTGCTGGAGCACCAGCGAGAGCGAGTTGGGTGACGCGAAGCGCGGGTTCAGCGCGGAGAAGACGACGAACGAGATGACCAGCACGAGGAACGGGCTGATCGCAGGGTGCGCGTGCAGCAGGTGCTGAACACGTCGCAGTGGCGTGTGCCGGCGCAGCGCGAACTGCTGCGCGGCGGTGGTGGGTGGGATCGTGGCGGTCATCGGAGGCTCCCTGCCGGATTCGGCGGTGGCGGACGGACTGCCCGGCCGAGGGCGCGGGGCGGAGGATGCCCCGGGCCCTCGACCGTGGCGGGAATGGTCAGCCCCAGCAGCGCTGGGCGCCGTCGGCGCTGGTGATGCTCTCGACGCCGGCGGCCGGCTTGTCGGTGACCAGGGCGACGCCGGTGTCGAAGAAGTCCAGGCCCTCGGAGACCTTCGGCTTCTCCCCGTCGTTCGCGATCTTCTTGATCGCCTGGACGCCCAGCTCGGCCATCTTCAGCGGGTACTGCTGCGAGGTGGCGCCGATGACGCCGTCCTTGACCTGCCGTACGCCGTCGCAGCCGCCGTCGACCGAGACGACCAGGACACCCTGGGTCTTGCCGGCTGCCTGGAGGGCCTTGTGCGCGCCGACCGCGGCCGGCTCGTTGATGGTGTAGACGACGTTGATGTCGGGGTTCTTGGTCAGGCAGTTCTCCATGGCCGTCCGGCCGCCGTCCTCGGCGCCGTTGGTCGGCTCGTTGCAGGCGATCGTGTAGCTGCCGCCCGAGTAACTGCCCGTCTTCGCCTCGTCGCCGTTCTTCTTCGTGTCGCCGGTGCCGATGCCCATGCCGGTCAGGAAGCCCTGGTCCCGGTTGTAGTCGACGGAGACGATCTTGTCATTGAAGAGGTCGAGCAGGGCGATGGTGGCCGGCTTGCCGGCGAGCTGGGTGGCCGTCCACTTGCCGATCAGCTCGCCGGCCGTGAAGTTGTCGGTGGCGAAGGTGATGTCCACGGTGTTCGCCGGATCGGGCGGGGTGTCCAGCGCGATCACGTAGAGGCCGGCGTCGCGGGCCTTCTTGATGGCCGGGTTGACGCCGGGGCCGTTCGGGGTGATCAGGATGCCCTCGTCACCGCGGGCGATGGCGTCCTCGATGGCCTGCACCTGGCCGGCCTCGTCGCCGTCCTCCTTGCCGGAGGCCAGGGTCAGCTTCACGCCCTCCGCCTCGGCGGCCTTCTTCGCGCCCTGCTGCATGGTGACGAAGAACGGGTTCGTGGAGTTCTTGGTGATCAGGGCTACCGCGACGCTCTTGTCGCCGGAGCCGCCGTCACCCGAGCTGTCACCGCAGCCGGCGGCGACCATGCCGGTCGCCGCTACGGCGGCCAGCAGAGCGGCGCGGCGGCGGCCGATGCGCTGGATCATGTGTTCTCCCATCAGGGACCCACGGTGGGCGGGCAGTTTGACAACGATGTCAGGGCAGTTTCGGCGCAGTAGCCGGAAGATGTCAATGCCTTTGCCGCTGGTTTTCTCTAACCGCCACGTAACTCGCACGCCCCCCTTGACATCGATGTCAAAACCGGCTCAGGATTCGCCCCACGGTCACGCCCGGCACCGACCCCGGTCGGTCCGGGCGTCCTCGAAGGACGGAGGATGGGATGAGGATCCGCCGATGGTTGGCAGTGTGCGCGGCCGCGGCTCTCGTGGCGGCGGCACCGGGCACCGCTGCCGCGGGAGCGGCGACCAGGGACGAGCCGTACCGGCCACAGCTGCACTTCAGCCCGGCGCGCAACTGGATGAACGATCCGAACGGGCTCGTCTGGTACCAGGGCGAGTGGCACCTCTTCTACCAGTACAACCCCGAGGGCGCGCAGTGGGGGAACATGTCCTGGGGGCACGCGGTCAGCCGGGACCTGGTGCACTGGGAGGAGCTGCCGCTGGCCATCCCGTACTCGGCCGACGAGCACATCTTCTCCGGGTCGGTGGTGGTCGACGAGCGGAACACCGCCGGCTTCGGCCGACCCGGCGCGCCTGCGATGGTCGCCGTCTACACCAGCTGGTACCCGGCCACCGGCATCCAGGCCCAGTCGCTGGCGTACAGCACCGACCGGGGTCGCACCTGGACCAGATACGCCGGAAACCCGGTGCTGGACCTCGGTTCGCGGGAGTTCCGCGATCCCAAGGTCTTCTGGGACACCAGGTCCGGTCGCTGGACCATGGCGGTGGTCCGGGCCACCGAGCACAAGGTGAGCTTCTACGGCTCGGCCGACCTGCGGTCGTGGACCCACCTGAGCGACTTCGGTCCGGCCAACGCGGTCGGTGGTGTGTGGGAGGTGCCGGACCTGTTCGAGCTGCCCGTCGACGGCGACCCGGCGCACCCGAAGTGGGTGCTGATCGTCAACCTCAACCCCGGCGCGGTCGCCGGCGGTTCGGGCGCGCAGTACTTCGTCGGCGACTGGGACGGCACCACCTTCACCGCCGACAACGTGGTGACCGGCGAGGCGGAGTCGCCGGCCGGGACACTCTTCGCCGACTTCGAGGACGGTTACGCCGGCTGGACGGTGGAGAACGGCCCGGTGCTGGGACCGGGGCCGTTCGGCGGCGCCCCGTACCCGGGCACGGTGCCGGGCCAGCAGCAGGTCGGCGGTTTCCGGGGCGGGGCCCTGGTGAACAGCTTCCTCGGCTTCGACGCCCCCCGCGGCCGGGTCGTCTCCCCCGACTTCACCATCGACCGGGGCTACCTCAACCTGCTCGTCGGCGGGGGCGCGCACCCGCACCTGCCAGACACGACGACGGACTTCGTGCCGGCCGGCGCCGAACCGGTGATCGACTTCGAGCTGCCCGACGGTGAAACGTACGAGCAGGCGGGCTGGACGGCGACCGGCGGCCTGCGCGACCGCGCGCCGGTGTTGGGCCCGGCCCGGTGGGAACGCGGCCACGTCGGCGACAAGTTGCTCACCACCTTCTTCGAGGCCGACTCGACGACCGGCACCCTGACCTCGCCCGCCTTCACCGTCGACCGCGACCACCTCGGCCTGCTCGTCGGGGCCGGCGGACACCTCGACGACGGCACCGGGCGGACGGTGGTCGAGCTGCTGGTGGACGGCCGGGTGGTGCGCACCGCCACCGGCAACTTCTCCGGCTTCATGAACTGGCGCGACTGGGACGTGACCGAGTTCCGTGGCCGCAGCGCCCAGCTGCGGATCGTGGACGAGAACACCGGCGGCTGGGGCCACCTGCTGGTGGACCAGCTCGTCGCCGGCGACGAGCCTGTCCTGCCCCGCGCGGTGGAGACCGCGGTGAACCTGGTCGTGGACGCGCAGGTGGTCCGGACCGCGACCGGGACGGACAGCGAGCGCCTTGACTGGGTCGCCTGGGACGTCCGCGACCTCGCCGGGAAGCGGGCCCACCTGGAGGTCAACGACTTCAACTCGGGCGGCTGGGGGCACATCCTCGTCGACCACGTGATGTTCGCCGACCGGCCAGCGCCGCGCGAGCTGGACCACTACGACTGGCTCGACCACGGCGCGGACTACTACGCCGCGGTCACGTACAACAACGCCCCGGGCGGGCGGCGGGTCGCGATCGGTTGGCTGAACAACTGGCAGTACGCCGGCAGTGTCCCGACCGCGCCCTGGCGCGGCGCGATGGCCCTGCCCCGGGAACTCGCCCTGCGCACGATCGACGGCCGGGTCCGCCTGGTCCAGTCGCCGACCGCGCAGCTCACCTCGCTGCGGGGCGATGGCCCGGCGTACACCGTGCGGGACACCACCGTCCCGGCAGGGGTGCGCGACCTGCCCGCCGCGGCGGACGGCACGGTGCTGGAGATCCGGGCGGAGTTCGAGCTCCGCGACGCCCGCCGGTTCGGCCTCCAGGTACGCGCCGGTGGCGACGAACGGACGCTGATCGGGTACGACGCGGGGGCAGGCCGCATCTTCGTCGACCGGACGCGCTCCGGCCGGCAGGCCGCCCCGCCCTTCCCCGCCGTGCACTCCGGTCCCCTGCCGGTGGACGGCAAGCGGGTACGGATGACGGTGTACGTGGATCGTTCCTCCGTCGAGGTGTTCGGCGGCGCCGGGCAGACCACCGTGACGGACCAGATCTTCCCGGCGCCCACGAGCGACGGGACCGGCCTGTTCGCCGAGGGCGGCGCCGTGGTGGTGCGCTCGCTCACGGTCCGGCCGTTGCGGTCGGTGTGGCGCTAACCTGGCAGACGATCAACGGCGGGTGGGGCCGTTTCGCCATGGCCCACCCGCCACCGCACGCACTCCCTTCCGGTAGGAGCGCCCATGCACGCTGCCGCCTCCGCCCCGCCGGCCGGCGTCAAGGCCCGGCCCACGCTCCGAGACGTCGCGCTGCTGGCCGGGGTCAGCACCAAGACGGTCTCGCGGGTGGTCAACGGAGAGGCGGGGGTCTCCGCGCCGAAGCTCGCCGCGGTACGCCGGGCGATCGCCCAGCTCGACTACCGGCCGAACTTCACCGCGAGTAGCCTGCGGCGGTCCAGCGGCCGCAGCGCGGCCATCGCCGCGGTCCTGGAGGATCTGGCCAACCCCTTCTCGGCCGCCCTGCACCGGGCCCTCGAGGACGCCGCCCGGGACCGGGGCGTGCTCATCTTCGCCGGCAGCGTGGACGAGAGCCCGGAACGGGAGCGGGAGCTGGTGCACGCCTTCACGATGCGGCAGGCCGACGCCCTGGTCGTGGTGCCCGCCACCGACGACCAGAGCTACCTGGCCGGGGAGGTCGCGGCCGGCACCCCGGTCGTGTTCGTGGACCGGCCGCCGGTCGGCCTGGCGGTCGACGCCGTGCTGTCCGACAATCACCACGGGGCCGCCACCGCGGTGCACCACCTCGTCACGCACGGCCACCGGGACATCGCGTACCTGGGCGACCTGCGGACCATCGCGACGGCCCGGCAGCGCGCGCAGGGCTTCAAGGAGGCGCTGAGCGATCACGGCATCCGGCCGGCCACCATGGTCCACGACCTGCACACCGAGCGCGACTCGGCGGAAGCGGTCCGCCGGCTGCTGCGCGACGATCCGGCCCCGACGGCGCTGTTCACCTCCCAGAACCTGGTCACCATCGGCGCCATCCGCGCCCTGCAGGAACTTGGCCGGCAGCACGAGGTGGCCCTCGTCGGCTTCGACGACTTCCCCCTGGCCGACCTCCTCCAGCCGGCGGTCACGGTGGTCGCCCAGGACCCGGCCGAGATGGGGCGGGTGGCCGCCTCGCTGATCTTCCGGCGGCTGGACGGAGATCAGTGGCGACCCACCATCCACCCGGTCGCCACCCGACTGGTGGTGCGCGGATCCGGCGAGATCAGGGGGCTGCACGCGCGCTGACGGCGGTGCCGACCGCGCCGGCCGACTCCTCGGTGATCAGCGCGGCGAGCCGTTCCAGGCCCAGGTCGATCTGCTCCGGGGTGACCGCGCTGACCGACAGCCGCAGCGCGTTCACCGGGGTGCCGGCGTCGTAGAAGTGCGCCATCGGGGTCCAGAGCACGCCGTACTCGCGGGCCGAGCGGTGCAGCAGCGCGTCGTCCACCGCGAACGGCACGGTGACCACCACGAAGAAGCCGCCGGCCGGGACGTCCCAGCGCACCGGGCCGCCGGCCGGGAAGCGGCGGGCGAGCCCGTCGACCAGGTGCCGCAGGTTGCGGGCGTACGCGGCCCGCTCCCGGACGTTCGCCGCGACCAGGGAGCAGTCGTGGGCCAGCAGCGCCCCGCCGACACCGCCTGGCTGATCGGCGAGGTGTTCACGGTTACCATGCTCTTGATCTTCGCGAGCTGGTCGGCGAGCGGGCCGACCGCGCCGTCGGGGCCGGCCACCCGCTGGTCGGCGACGACGTAGCCGACCCGGGCGCCGGGCAGCACGGTCTTGGCGAACGAGCCGAGGTAGACCACCCGGCGGCGGGTGTCCAGCGCCTTGAGGGTGGGCAGCCGCTCGGCGCCGGCGGCCGGGAAGAGGCCGTACGGGTTGTCCTCGATCAGCAGCAGGTCCTCCTCGGCGGCCAGGTCGAGCAGCCGCCGCCGCTGGGCCAGGTCCATGCGGACCCCGGAGGGGTTGGCGAAGTCGGGCATCACGTAGCAGGCGCGCGGGCGCAGCTCCTCGGCCCGGGCGCGGTGCACCTGGTCGCGCAGGTCGGCCAGGTCGATGCCGTCCGGGCCGCCGGTTACCGGGCGCACCGGCAGGTCCACCAGGCGGGCCGCGCCGGTCAGCCCGACGTACGTGGGGGCGACGGCGAGCAGCACGTCCCGCGGCCCGGCTCGCAGCGCGCGCAGCGCCAGGAACATCGCCTCCTGGCAGCCGACGGTCACCACGATCGCCTCCGGTCGACGGTGAGCTGCTCGTCGACGGCCAGGTTGCGGGCGATCAGGTGGTGCACGATGCCCTTGGTCCGGCCGTACTGGAGCAGCGTCCGGTCGACCTGGACCGGGCTCAGGCCGAGGTCGTCGGCGAGATGCCGGCGGAAGGCGTCCAGGTGCTCGTGCAGCACCGCCAAGTCGAAGAACTCCTCGTACGGCCGGCCGGCGGCGATACCGCGTCCGGGTAGTGCTGCGCCACCTCGTTCAGGAAGTTCATCGAGTTCAGCGCGGGGTCGTCCACGCTCGGGTGCAGGGCCGTGACGGCCAGGTCCACCGGCTCCACGTCAGCCTTGAGTCAGGGTGCGCAGCTCGCGGGCGGCCGCCGGGTCGGCGCAGCCGCTGAGGATGAACGCGTCGCGCAACTCGGCGGCGAGCAGCGCCAGGGCCGCCTCGGCGCCGGCCCGCCCGCCGGCCGCCAGGGCCCAGAGCAGCGGCCGGCCGACCAGCACGCCGGCCGCGCCGAGGGCGAGGGCGCGCAGCACGTCGGTGCCGCCGCGCACGCCGCTGTCCAGCAGCACCGCGCAGCGCTCCCCCACCGCGTCGACCACCTCGGGCAGCACGGCCGCGCTGCCCGGTGCGCCGTCGAGCTGCCGTCCGCCGTGGTTGGAGACCACCACGGCGTCCACCCCCAGCTCCGCCGCGCGGACCGCGTCGCGCGGGTCCAGGATGCCCTTCACCAGCAACGGCACCGGGGTACGCTCCCGCAGCCAGGCCAGGTCGGCCCAGCTCAGCGCAGGGGCGAAGACCGCCCCGGTGTGCGCGGCCACCGCGGACACCCCGGGGATGCCCTGGTGGGCCAGGTCGTTCCGGCCGCCGGGCAGGTTCGCCGCGGTGACGTGCGGCGGCAGGGTGAAGCCGTTGCGCACGTCGCGCAGCCGCCGGCCGAGCACCGGCACGTCGACGGTGACCATCAGCCCGGCGCAGCCCGCGGTCAGCGCCCGGTCCAGCAGGTCGGCCACCATGCCCCGGTCGCGCAGCCAGTAGAGCTGGAACCAGACCGTCCCGCCGATCGCGGCGACCTCCTCGATCGGTGTGCTGGCCAGGGTGCTCGCCACGTAGGGCACGCCGGCCGCGCGGGCCGCCGCGGCGAGGCCCACCTCGCCGTCCGGGTGCAGCAGTTTCTGGTACGCCATCGGCGCGACCGCCACCGGCAGGGCGTACCGGCCACCGGGCAGCGGCGCCTCGGTCGACGCGACGTCCACCCCGGCCAGCATCCGGGGCAGCACCGCCACCCGGTCCAGCGCGGCGCGGTTCGCGGTCAGCGTGGTCTCGGCGCCGCTGCCACCGGCCACGAAGTCCCACACCTCGGCGGGAAGCGCCGCCCGGGCCAGCTCGGCGAAGTCGGCCAGGCTCGCCGGCGGCGCGAACGCGGATACGGCCCGGGCGTCCGGGCCGGCGAGGTCGGCCGGCGGCGGCTCCGGCACGGCCGACCCGACGTGGGCCGCGTCCAGCGGAACGCCGGTCGTCGTGGCACCCGCCGAGTCCTCCCGTCGCCGGTCCGGCACCGCCGGCTCGACGGCGGTCGCGTCCAGCGGGACGCCGGGCGTCGTGGCATCCGCCGGGTCGCCCGGTCGCCGGCCGGGCACCGCCGGACGCGCGGTGGCGGCCGTCGTGGGGTCAGCCATGGTCCGGCCCACCCGCCGCCGTGCCGGCGGTCGAACCAGCCGGGGTGAGCCCGATCCGCGCTCGCAGGAAGGCGGCCGCCTGCTCCTGGGCCCGCCGGCCGGCGTCGAACACCCCGGGCATGAAGTGCCGGTGCAGCTCGTCGTCGACCCGGTGCCAGCTCAGGTCGCCACCGGGCCCCTCGAAGTAGCCGTCGAGGGAGACCGACAACGCCACGATGATCCTGCGCATCTGAGACCCATCTCGTTGGCGGACGTGCCGCCAGTCTGCCAGGATCTCCCGCCGTGCAGGGGGAACAGGTGACCGCGTTGCTGGCCGAGTTCCGCGCGGCCGGGCTGCGCGCCTGGGTGGCCGGCGGCTGGGCGGTGGACGCCCTGGTGGGGCGCGTGACCCGCCCGCACGGGGACCTCGACCTCGCGGTGGACGCGGCCCAGCAGGCGGACGTGCTGGCGCTGCTCGGCCGGCTCGGCTTCGCGACCACGGTGGACTGGCTGCCGGTCCGGGCCGAGCTGACCGCGCCGGACGGACGCAGGGTGGACCTGCACCCGGTGGCGTTCCGCCCGGACGGCAGCGGGGTGCAGGCCGGGCTGGACGGCGCGGAGCTCCGCTACGCCGCCGACGGCTTCACCACCGGCACCGTCGACGGGCGGCCCGTCCCCTGCCTGTCGGCGGCCCAGCAGCTGCGCTTCCGCACCGGCTATCCACTGCGCGACGTGGACCACCACGACCTCGCCCTGCTCCGGCCGATCGCGCTGGGCGGCTGAAGCCGGGGAACCGTCGGTGCGGCGGCGTAGGGTCGGGCCCATGGCGACCTGGGACGATGTCCGCCGGATCGCGCTCGCCCTGCCCGAGACCGGCGAGCGTGGTTCGCACGACGACCTGCCGGCCTGGCGGGTGCGCGACAAGCTCTTCGTCTGGGAGCGGCCGTTGCGCCGCGCCGACCTCGACGCGCTGGGCGACACCGCGCCCGACGGCCCGATCCTCGGCGCCCGGGTGCCCGACCTGGGCGTCAAGGAGGCGCTGCTCGCCGACGACCCCGAGATCTACTTCACCACGCCGCATTTCGAGGGCTACCCGGCGGTGCTGGTCCGGCTCGACCGGATCGGGGTCGAGGAGCTGACCGAGCTGATCACCGAGGCCTGGTACGCGCGCGCCCCGAAGCGGCTCGCCGCCGCCCACCGGGCGGAGACCGAATGAGCGGGCCGCTGGCCGGGATCGTCTTCGACATGGACGGCACGCTGATCGAGTCGCACGAGGTGGTGCCGGCTGCCTATCGGGCGGCCGTGCTGGCCGGCGGCGGGCCGGAGCGCACCGACGCCGAGGTCATCGCGGGCTACTCGCTCGGCTCGCCGGTCGATCTGCTGACCCACCTGCTCGGGCGGCCGGCCACCGACGCGGACCTGACCGCCTACCACGCCCACCTGGCCGCGCTCGCCGAGCGGGTCACCGTCTACCCCGGGGTCGCCGAGGTGCTCGCCGAGGTCGCCGCCCGGGTGCCGGTGGGCCTGTTCACCGGTGCGAGCCACCGCGCGGCCCAGATCCTGCTCGACCGGGTCGGCCTGCTCGGCCGCTTCCGGGTCGTCCTCGGCGGGGACCAGGTGCCGCGCCCCAAGCCGGCGCCCGACGGCGTCGAGCTGGCCTGCCGGCGGCTGGGCGTGCCGCCGGGCCGCGCCGCGTACGTGGGTGACTCGCCGCTGGACCTGCGCGCCGCCCGGGACAGCGGCGCGGTGGCGGTGGCCGCGGCCTGGGGCCACCAGTACGACCCCACGGAGGCCGCGGACCTCAGCGCGGCCCGACCGGGGGATCTGCTGGCGCTGCTCGACTGAATCCACAGGAACATCCGGTGCATCCTCGGCGACGCCGCGCCGGACGGACCGATCGTCGACCCCCGTTCGCCCGACCTGGACGCCGGGCCGGCTGAACACCCGTGCGGGTCAGGGTTCGGGGACCGGCCGGGGAGTACACCTGATGTCCCCGGCGGGCCCGTCGCCGAGCATGGGCGGGGTGGGTATTCGGCACGCGCCGGTCGGGCGACCCGTCCTGATCCGTTCCGCGGCCGGGGCGGAACGCCTCGAGCTGTTCCTGGTCAGCGCGGTGCTCGGCATCGGGGTGACCCGCGCCTTCCTGGCGGCGGCGGACTATCCCGAGGTCGGCTCGGGCGGTCTGCACGTGGCACACGTCCTCTGGGGCGGGCTGGGGATGCTGACCGGTCAGCTGCTGTCGCTGCTCTTCCTCGGTCCCCGGGTCGCCCGGCTCGCTGCCATGATCGGCGGAGTCGGGTTCGGACTCTTCATCGACGAGGTCGGCAAGTTCGTCACCGCGGACAACAACTACTTCTACGAGCCGGTCGCCGCCATCATCCACGGCACCTTCGTCCTCGTCTGGCTGGCGGTCCGCCTCGGCGTGCACCATCGCCCGCTCAACGACCGGGAGCGCCTGGTCAACCGGCTGCACGACCGGGCCGACGCGGTGGCGGCGCCGGCGGGCGAGGAGGCCGTTCCGGTCGCCCCGGCGCGGCGGTTCGCCGGGCTGCCGCTGGAACGGCTGTCGACCGGCGTGCGCCTGCCGTCGGCGCCGACCGTCCTCACCGCGACCGCGCTGTTCGTGGTCGTCACCCTGGGGCGGCCGCTCGTGCTGCTGGCCCGGGAGCCGGCCGCCGCTCACCAGGTGCACGCGGCGGCGGCCGCCGCGTCGATGCTGCTCACCCTCCTCGGGCTGGCCAGGTGGCGGGCCGGACGACGGCACGGCGCGCTGCGGCTCGCAGCCGCGGCGCTGGTCCTGCAACTACTGGTGGTGCAGGTCTTCTGGCTGCTCGACCACGAGTTCGCCGGTTTCCCGCTGGTGCTGGTGAACCTGCTGCTGCTCGTGCGGGTGCGAACGCTGCTCGCGACGGACGCGCGCGCCGACCGGCCGACGCGACTCGGCCCCGCCCCGGCGGTACCCCCCGCCCGCCGGTGACGACGACCATCGACCTGCGGATCAGCACGCGACCGGACCCGCACGAGCCGGCCCCGGAGGGTCACCGCGCAGCCGGACCGGGACGAGCCGGCCCCGGCGGATCCGGGAGGGCCAGGCGCACGGCGTCCTCGGGGGTGGCCGCATGGACCGGCCCGGGGACCGGATCGCCGTGGGCGTCGAGGATCCGCCAGCCGCCGAGCACCACCACCGGGATCCCGCCGCGCCGCAGGGCCAGCGCCACCTCGCTGAGCGTCCCCCAGGAACAGCCGATCGCAATCACCGCGTCCGCGCTCCACACCAGGATCGCGTTGCGGGCCTGGCCCATGTTCGTCACCACCGAGGCGGACAGCTCGACGGGGGCGGGGCCGGTGCCGTCGTCGGGGCGTATCCCGATGACCAGGCCGGCGCGGTCGCGGACGCCGGCGGCGACCGCGGCCATCACCCCGCCGCCCCCGCCGCAGAGCACGGTGACCCCGCGCTCGGCCAGCAGCTCCCCCACCCGCCGGGCCTGCGCCAGCTCCTCCGGCGTGGCCTCCGCCGGCCCGCACACAGCCACCTGCACCCCGCCATTATCCCGGGTGCGCGGCCGTCGACCGCATGATCGACGGATCCGGTACGGCTCGGTTAGCGTGCGGGCATGGGATCGACGGTGACCGAAGCGAGGAATCCGTGGTGCCTGCGCCCCGGTGAGGCCGGCGAGCTGCTGCGGGGGCATCCATGGCGGCGGTTCGTGGTGCTGGGCGACAGCGTGGCCGAGGGCATGTGCGAGCCGGTCGACGGCTACCCCGACCTCCAGTGGGCCGACCGGATCGGCGCCGAGCTGCGCGCGGTGCGGCCCGAGCTGGCGTACCTGAACCTGGGGCGGCGCGGGCTCCGGGCACACGAGGTGCGGGCGACCCAGTTGGCACCGGCGCTGGAGTTCGTGCCGGATCTGGCGCTGGTGGTGTGCGGCGGCAACGACGCCTTCCACCCCGGGGGACGACCCGGAGGCGGTGGACGCGGAGCTGACCGCGATGGTCACCGCGCTCCAGGGCGCCGGGGCGGACGTCATCACGGTCGGCATGTTCGACGTGTCGCACAGCCCGGCCGTGCCGGATCCGCTGCGGGCGGCCCTGGGCGAGCGGATGCGGCGGCTCTCCGCGCACACCGGGCGGCTGACGGAACGCCTCGGCACGCTGCACGTGCACCTGACCGACCACCCGCTCGTCGCGGATCCGTCGCTGTACAGCAGCGATGGCCGCCACGGCAGCGCCCGCAGCGACGCCGTCGCCACGGCCGAGACCCTCCGCGTCCTCGGCGCCCACCTCCGCCCGCAGCCCTGCGGTTGATCAAGAGGTTTGCGTCGGGATCGGCGCTCCGGGTGACGCAAACCTCTTGATCAACACGGCGGGAGGCGGGGCCGGGGGCACTGTCAGTCCGGTGAGGAGGATGCCGGTCATGAGGACGCCTCGGGCCAGGTTGAGGACGCCCTCGCAGCCGGGGTAGCCGACCCGGGCCAGGGCCGGAGCCGGTGCGGCCGAACAGGTACGGGCCCGGTGAACAGGATGTCGTCCACCCAACTGTCCGCTGTCGACGCAGGATCTTCCGCCATAGGATGTGCTGTCACGACCGCCCACCGCCCAGCCTCGAAGTGGGCGAATCCGCCCATCAGGTGCGTTCTCCGGGGTGCTGACGGAACACTACGACAGCCGTTCCATGCATTGCTACATGTAACTGGCTAGATCAATGAGAGCGGCTGGGCGGATTGCTCAGGATCGATCGGACAGGCAGGATCGGCTGCACGTCGGCTCGGTACCCCGCCGGCCGTCCGACGCTGTGCTCGGCGGAGTGCGGTGCGGTCCGACGGGTGTCTACGCTCGGGGCATGTTCCGTGCGGCCCGACCCGACGACTTCGCGCAGCTCATCCGCCTCTACCGGCAATTGCAGCCCGACGATCCGCGTTTGACCGACGGATCTGACGAACGGGCCTTCGCGCAGATTCTGAGCAATCCGGCGCTGCACCTGTTCGTCCTCGAACTGGACGGGCTCGTCGTCGCCACCACGTACCTCAACGTGATTCCCAACATCACCCGATCGGCATCGCCATACGCCGTCATCGAGAACGTCGTCGTCGAGGAGTCGCGGCGCGGCGTCGGCCTGGGTAGGCAGATCATGGCCGGCACGCTCCAGGCCGCGTGGGACGCGGGCTGTTACAAGGCGATGCTGATGACGGGCTCGCGCAGGCCGGCGACCCACGCCTTCTACCGAGCCTGCGGGTTCTCCGGCGACGTCAAGACGGCGTACCTGGCTCGACCATCGTGACGCGGCGCAGCGGACGGCGTACCAGGGCCGGCCGCCCCCGTCACCTCTCGCTCCCCGCCGGCGGGGGCGCGGCGCCGCGGAGGACCACCGCGCTGTTGAAGCCGTCGAAGCCGCGCGCCCCGACCAGGGCGATGCGGCTGCGCGGCGGGCGCGGCCGGCGCAGGAAGGTCAGCTCGCAGCCGGGCGCCGGCTGCTCCGGTCCGGCCGAGGCGGGCAGCAGGCCGTGGTGGAAGGCGAGCAGCGCGGTGGCCGCGTCCAGCGCCGAACCGCCCTGGTGGGCCCGGCCGGTCAGCGGCTTCTGGGTGGTCACCGGCGGGTTCGCCGGGCCGAAGACCGCGCGCAGGGCGGCCGCCTCGGCCCGGTCGTACGCCGGCACACCCAGCGCGTCCGGCCAGATGACGTCCACGTCGTGCGGGCGGACCGCGGCCCGGTCCAGGGCCAGGCGCAGCGCCCGGGCGTAGTGGGTCGGGTCGGGGCCTGCCTCCGGGTCGGTCGGGGCGGCGTCGTGGGTGGCCGCCCAGCCGGTGATCTCCCCGTAGATCCGGGCGCCCCGGGCGAGGGCGTGCCCCAGCTCCTCCACCACGAAGACGGCGCCGCCCTCGGCGGGCACGTAACCGGCGGCGCCCGCGTCGAACGGCCGGTACGCCCGCTCCGGGTCGGCCACGTCGCTGAGCAGCCCGGAGCGGAGCTGGCAGGCCAGCGCGTACGGGCTGAGCGGGCACTCGGTCGCCCCGGCCACCACCAGCGGAGTGCCGCGACGGATGGTCCGCACCGCGTGGGCGAGGCTGTCCAGCCCGCCGGCCGACTCGGAGACGGTCACCCCGCAGGGCCCCTTGAGCTGGTGCCGGATGGAGAGCTGCCCCACGCTGGCCGCGTAGAACCAGGCGATCGACTGGTACGCCCCGACGGTCCGGCTCGGCCCGCCCCACAGCCGTTGCAGCTCGCGCTGCCCGAACAGGTTCCCGCCGGACGAGCTGGCCAGGGTGACCGCCCACTGGTACGGGTCGGGGGCCTCCTCGGGCAGGCCGGCGTCGGCCAGCGCCAGCCGGGTGGCGGCGAAGCCGAGGTGCGTCCACCGGTCGGTCTGCACCCGTTGCCGGGTGTCACTGAAGCCGGCCGGGTCGAAGTCGGGCACCTCCCCGGCGATCCGGGTCGGGTAGCCGGCCGGGTCGAACAGGGTGATCGGCCCGGTGTGCCGGGTGCCGGCGAGCACCGAGTGCCAGTGCGCGTCGGCGCCCACACCGGTCGGTGCGACCACCCCGATCCCGGTCACCACGGCCCGGGCGGTCACGGGGTGACCGCCAGCCGGCGGAAGATCATCGCGGACTGGAAGCCGCCGAAGCCGCTGCCCACCGACAGCGCCACGTCCACCGGCACCTCCCGGGCCTCGTTGGGCACGTAGTCCAGGTCGCACTCCGGGTCCCGGGTGGCCCAGTTGGCGGTGGGCGGCACCACGCCGTACTCGATGGCCAGCGCGCAGGCGGCCATCTCGATGGAGCCGATCGCGCCGAGCGAGTGCCCGACCATCGACTTGATCGAGCTGATCGGCACCCGGTACGCCGTCGCGCCCAGCGCCCGCTTGAACGCGGCGGTCTCGTGCCGGTCGTTCTGCCGGGTGCCGGAGCCGTGCGCGCTGACGTACGACACGGCCGACGGGGCGAGCCGGGCCTGGCGCAGCGCGTCGGTGATCGCCACGGCCATCTCCGCGCCGTCGGGGCGCAGCCCGGTCATGTGGAAGCCGTTGCTGCGGCTGGCGTAGCCGGCCACCTCGCAGTAGACGTGCGCGCCCCGGCGGCGGGCATGCTCGGCCTCCTCCAGCACCAGCACGGCCGCGCCCTCGGCCAGGACGAAGCCGTGCCGGTCGGCGTCGAACGGCCGGGAGGCGTGCTCCGGGTCGTCGTTGTCCGGGCTGGTCGCTCCGATGGCGTCGAACGAGGCGACGGTGACCGGGGAGATCGGCGAGTCGGCGGCCCCGGCCAGCACGATGTCCGCCTCGCCGTCGGCGACGAGCTGGTGGGCGTAGCCGATGGCGTCGATGCCGGAGGTGCAGCCGGTGGAGACCACCTGCGCAGGGCCGTGCAGGCCGTGCCGGCAGGCCACGTCGGCGGCCAGGCTGCTCGGGATCAGCGCCTGGTACAGGTACGGCCCGCCGAGGGTGTGGTCGACCAGCCACTGCCGGCCGGAGTCGCTGACCCGGACGTACTCCTTCTCCAGCGCCATGGTGCCGCCGACCGCGGTGCCGAGCACCACGCCGGCCCGTTCCCGGTCGGCGTCGGAGAGTGTCAGGCCGCTGTCGGCGAGCGCCTCGGCGGAGCAGGCGAGGGCGAACTGCACGTACCGGTCGGCGCGCTGCCGCTCGGCCAGGGTGATGCCGGCGGCGTCCGGGTCGAAGTCGCACTCGGCGGCGATCTGCGAGCGGAACGGCGACGGGTCGAAGAAGCTGATCCGCCGGGTGGCGGTCCGCCCCTCGGTGATGGTCTTCCAGAACCGGTCCCGGGTGGCGCCGCCGGGCGCGACGACGCCGACGCCGGTGACCACGGTGCGTCGGCCGGTCACGACGGTTTCCGGGGTGGTGGGGCGCCCTCGGTGTCGACGTGGCCGAGTTCCGGGCGGGGGGCGAGGGGCCCGAGGTGGAAGACCACCTCGGCCGGCTCGTCGCCGGTGTTGCGCAGCCGGTGCCGCACGTCCTTGGCCACGAAGAGCGCCTCCCCGGCCGCGAGGGGCACCGGCCGGTCGTCCAGGTCGACGGTGATGACGCCGCGGGCGACGTAGAGGAACTCCTCGCTGTAGGGGTGGTAGTGCTCGGCGATCCGCTCCCCGGGCGCGAGGGTGGCCACCCCCAGGAAGCCGGAGGTGCTGCCGACGGTCTTCGGGCCGAGCAGCACCCGCAGCTCGCCGCCGCGCCGCCGGTCGGCGGTGACGTCGTGGACGGAGACCCGGGCGGTGGTGGTGTCGGTCATCGCGCGCCTCCCGCGTGCGCCCGCTCGATCCGCTCCTTGATGACGGCGAGCTGGACCTTGCTGTTGGTGTTGATCCGCTCGGTCATGCCGGCGTTGTCGACCGGCGCGGTGGGCTTCATGGCGAAGTCCTGCACCCAGCTCATCCGGGTGCCGCCGGGGATCTCGTCGTAGCGCCAGTAGATGCGCATGTACTCGAACGGGCCGGTCTCCACCCGCCGGGCGCGCACCTCGCGGGTGGCCGGGTCGGCGGTGCGTTCGCTGACCCAACTCCACGACGTGCCGTTCTCGTCGGGGTGCATGGTGAGCCGGAACCGGACCGTGTCGCCCTCCTGGTGCAGGATCTCGACCACCGCGTACTCGGTGAACAGCTCGGTCCACCGGGCGACGTCGTTGGTGATCTCCCAGACCAGCGGCAGCGGGGCGGCGATGTCGACCGCGTTCTCGGTGTGCCCGGGCGGGTCCGCCTTGCGGGCCACCAGGTCGGCGACGCCGGCGATGCTGAGCTGCCCGGCCTGCTCCGGGATCTTCACCCGCCACCGGTCGGACACGACCGCGGAGAGTTCGAGCAGCGCCAGCGAGTCCATGCCCAGCTCCTCCAGGCTGGCGGCCGGGGTGCGGGCGGCCGCGTCGGCGTCCAGGCCGCAGTGGGTCACCAGGATGTCGGTGATCTCGTTGGTAAGCGGTCGGTCGGAAGCGACGGTCATGGGTTCCTCCAGGCGTTCGGGCCGGCGGCGGGCACGGCGGTGACGGGGGTACGGCCGGCCGGGTCGGCGTCGGCGCGGATGTCGGGCACGGCCGGTCCGGCGCGGTAGGCGGGCGCGCCGGCGCCGTCGTGCGGCGGGGCGGCGACCGGTACGGCGTCGGCGGCGGGCGGGTGGAGCAGGCGGTCGACCAGGGCGGTGGTGTGCCGCCCGGCGCGGAAGGCGGCGTCGCGCAGGACCCGCCGGGCGAACGGGATGGTGGTGCGCACCCCCGGGCCGGCCACGTCGAACTCGCCGAGCGCCCGGTCGAGCCGGTCCAGCGCGCCGTCCCGGTCCGGCGCCCAGACCGCCACCTTGGCCAGCAGCGAGTCGTAGTGCGGGCTGACCAGGTAGCCGACGTGGCCGTGGGTGTCCACCCGGGTGAACGGGCCGCCGGGCGGCCGGAAGCGGTCCAGCCGGCCGGGGGCCGGGGCGAAGTCGCGGTCCGGGTCCTCCACGTTGACCCGGCACTCGACCGCCACCCCGCGCAGCCGGACGTCCTCCTGCCGCCAGCGCAGCGGCGTGCCGGCGGCCACGTGCAGCTGCTCGTGGACCAGGTCGATGCCGGTGACCAGCTCGGTCACCGGGTGCTCCACCTGGATCCGACAGTTGATCTCCAGGAAGTGGCAGCGCTCCGCCTCGTCCACCAGGAACTCGACGGTGCCGGCGCCGGTGAAGCCGACCGAGAGGGCACCGCGCAGCGCGGTCTCCGCGAGGGTGTCCAGGGTGGCCGGTCGTAGCGCCGGGGCGGGCGCCTCCTCGATGAGCTTCTGGTGCCGGCGCTGCACCGAGCAGTCCCGGGTGCCCAGGTGGATCCCGTTGCCGTGGCCGTCGCAGAGCACCTGCACCTCGACGTGCCGGGCGTCGGCCAGGTACCGCTCGACGTACACCCGGTCGTCGCCGAAGGCGACCTGGGCGGCGGCGCGGGTGCGGGCGTATGCGCGGGGCAGCTCGGCGGCCGAGCGGACCACCGTCATCCCGCGCCCACCCCCGCCGGCGGCCGCCTTGACGATCACCGGGTAGCCGACCTCGGCGGCCACGTCGAGCGCGTCGGCGGCGGTCGGCAGGGTCCGCACGCTGCCCGGCGGCAGTGGCAGGCCGGCCCGGCTCATCAGCGCCCGCGCCGTGGACTTGTCCGCGAGGGCGGCCATCACCTGCGGCGGCGGGCCCACGAAGACGAGGCCGTTCTCCGCGCAGATCTCGGCGAAGTCGGCGTCCTCGGAGAGGAACCCGTAGCCGGGATGCACGGCCTGCGCGCCGGTCTGCCGGGCCGCCTCGACGATCGCGGCGGCGTTCAGGTAGCTCTGCCGGCTGGACGCCGGCCCGATTTGGACGGTCTCGTCGGCCAGCCGCACCGGAAGCGAGTCGGCGTCGGCGCTGGAGTGCACCACCACCGTCCGGACGCCCAGCTCCCGGCAGGCCCGCAGCACCCGCAGCGCGATCTCGCCCCGGTTGGCGATCAGCACCTTGTCGAACATCACGCGTCCCGTCCGGTGAGCGGTTCCAGGGCGATCAGCGGCTGGTCGTACTCGACGGGCTTGCCGTCCTCCACCAGCACCTCGACCACCCGTCCGGCCTGGCCGGCGGTCACCTCGTTCATGAGCTTCATCGCCTCGACGATGCCGACCACCTGGCCGGGCCGGACCACGTCGCCGATCACGACGAACGGGGCGGCGCCGGGCTCGGGGGCCCGGTAGAAGGTGCCCACCACGGGCGCCCGCACCGCCGGCCGGTCCGTCACGGGCGCCGCCTCGACCTGCGGTGCGGCGACGGGGTCCACCTCGGCGCGCGGCGCGGGCGCCGGCGGGGCCGGGTGGTGCCACTCCACCTCCAGCACGGTCTCGCCGCTGCGCAGCCGTACCCGGCGCACCGGGCCGGCGAGTTCGGCGACCAGCTTGCGGGCGTGCCGGCTCAACCCCTCCAGCACCTCCTCGGCCCCGCCGTCCGCGCTCATCGCGCCACCTCCGTTCGTATGCGATCAGTGGCCTGGATCGGCGGGTTCACGCCGGCCGAGCGGGCCGCGCCGAAGCGGCGGAACCGCTGCCGCCGCCGGCGGACCAGGGTGGTCGGCGGCACGGCGAGCAGCGGGGCGAGGTTCGCCGTCACGGCCCGGCCCAGCAGCTCGGCCGCGCCGGCCGGGTCGCGGTGGGCGGCGGGCCGCGGCTCGGGCACCACCTCGTCGACCACCCCGAGCCGGCACAGGTCGGCGGCGGTGAGCCGGAGCGCCCGGGCGGCCTGTGGCGCGGCCGAGCTGTCCGGCCAGAGAATCGCGGCGCAGCCCTCCGGGCTGATCACCGAGTAGACGGCGTGCTCCAGCATCAGCACGCGATCGGCGACCGCGAGGGCGAGCGCGCCGCCGCTGCCGCCCTCGCCGGTGACCACCGCGACGACCGGCGTGGGCAGCACGCTCAGCGCGAGGATGTTCTCGGCGATCGCGGCGGCCTGGCCCTGCTGCTCGGCGTCCACGCCCGGGTCGGCGCCCGGGGTGTCCACCAGGGTGACCACCGGCAGGCGGAGCCGGGCCGCGAGGCGCATCAGCCGCAGCGCCTTGCGGTGCCCGGCCGGGCTGGCCATGCCGAAGTTGCGGGCCACCAGCTCCGCGGTGGTGTGTCCCTTCTGGTGGCCGATCACCATCACCGGCCGGCCGTCGAGCCGGGCCACCCCGCCGACGACCGCCGGGCAGTCCGCGCCGATCCGGTCGCCGTGCAGTTCCACGAAGCCGTCGAAGGCGGTCTCCAGGTAGTCCAGGGTGGTGGGCCGGCCGGGGTGCCGGGCCGTGCGAACCGTCTCCCAGGCGTCCCGGGCCGGCCCGGGCGCGTCGGCCGTGACGGCCGGTCGCGGCGCCGGCTCCTGCCGGGGTACGGGCACCCGCCGGCCGGCCTCGGCGGCGGCGAGCAGCGCCGTCAACCGGCCGCGCAGCGCGTGCCGGGGCACCACCAGGTCGACCTGGCCGTGCCGGAGCAGGAACTCGGCGGTCTGGAAGCCCTCGGGCAGCGTGGCGCCGGTGACCTGGCGGATCACCCGGGGGCCGGCGAAGCCCAGCCGGGCGCCGCTCTCGGCGAGCACCACGTCGGTGTTGGTGGCGAAGGAGGCGGCCACCCCGCCGTAGGTGGGGTCGGTGACGACGCTGACGGTGAGCAGCCCCGCCTCGCGCAGGCCGGCGACGGCCTGGCTGACCGTGGCCATCTGCATCAGCGACAGCGCGCCCTCCTGCATCCGTGCCCCACCGGACGCGGTGACGAGCACCAGCGGCGTGGCGTCGGCCAGCGCCCGCTCGGCGGTACGGGTGATCAGCTCGCCGACCGCGCAGCCGAGGCTGCCGCCGAGGAAGCGGAAGTCCATCACCGCCAGGGCGACCGGGTGGCCGCCCACCCGGGCGGTCCCGCACAGCACGGCCTCGTCCAGGCCGGAGCCGGCGCGGGCCGCGCCGAGCCGGTGCGGGTAGGGCAGCGCGTCCACGAACCCGATCGGGTCGACCCGCACCGCCCGGTCCGGCAGCGGGGTGAACGAGTCCGGGTCGACCAGTTGCGCCACCCGGTCGGGGGCGTCGAGCCGGGCGTGCGACCCGCATTCCGGGCAGACGTCGAGGTTGCGCCGCAGCCGCTTGCGGTAGAGCAGCGAGGCGCAGCCGTCGCAGCGGGACCAGAGTTGCTCGTCCCGGGGTGCGGTGGTGGTCACGGCCGCCGCCCGGGGGCGTCGTACCGGTAGAAGCAGTGGGCCATGGCGTCGCGCGGCGAGCGCCAGGTCGGCAGGTACGGCGAGATGAACGGGCGCAGCCGCTCGCTGACCCGGACGAACTCGGGATGTCCGCGCGCCTCCTCCACGGCCCCCTCGGTCGGCGCCTCCGTCTCCAGGAGATGGACGTAGAGGTCGTGCAGCCGGTAGAGGGAGCGGTGCCGGACGCCGACCAGGCCGGGCAGCTCGGTCGCGTCGGACGCGGCGAAGATCTCGGCGACCCGATCCTCGGCGGTCGGCACCACCTTGGCGACGATGAGCGAACGGTCCATTGCGCGGCCTCCCCTGAATGCGTCCCGGTGCGTGGCGACCGGTCTCGCCGCACGACTGGCGACACGGTGCCGCCGGCACCGTCAACGGGGCGTCAACCGCCCACCATCGGCCCGGGAAGTCGGTGACGCTGCGTTGACGCAAACTGTGCGCGAGCTGTGGGAAGATCAAGTTCCGCAACTGAATAGCGACACTTCTTCGCAGTTCACAGGCCGCTCGTGTGACCACTACGGACGGTCAGCAAACCGACGCGCCGTTGACTCAGAGTAACAAGTGTTGATATCCTCCGTACCGGTCAGCCCGGCCACAACGGGCATTCTCCGCCACGGCGGAGCCGTTCCGACACCGGCGTCGCGGGCAGCCGAGCCGGGCAACAAAGGACAGTCGGGACGAGGGTTCCGGTGCTGGGGGGTGCGCCCGTGTCCGGTGTATCGAAAAAGCCGACGGCGGGAGACCCCGCCCCACGGGTGTCGCTACACCTGCTCGGCGGGTTCCGGCTGCTCCACGACGGCGTCCCGGTGGTGGTCCCCCGGGGCCTGCAACGGGTCATCGCCCTCATCGGACTGCGCCCGGCCGCCACCCGCAGCCACCTCGCCGGGCTGCTCTGGCCGGAGACCTCGGAGGACCGGGCGCTCTCCTCACTGCGCACCGCGCTGTGGCGGCTCCGCCAGGACCCCTGCTGCCCGCTGCGCACCGACGGCGACACCGTCCGCCTCGACCCCACCGTCCACCTCGACGTCGACGAGCTCGTGGCGACCGCCGACCGCGTACGCGACGGCCAGGTTCCCCGCGGCGCCGCCGGCGCCGGCCGGCACGACCTCCTCCCCGGCTGGTACGACGACTGGGTGCTGCTCGAACGGGAACGGCTGCGGCAGCTCCGGTTGCACATGCTGGAGGAGCTCGCCGGCAACCACCTCGCCGCGGGGCGGCACGGCGAGGCCCTGGAGGCGGCGCTGGAGGCGATGGCCGCCGAGCCGCTGCGCGAGACCCCGCACCGCCTGGTCGTCCGCATCCACCTCGCCGAGGGCAACGCGTTCGAAGCGGTGCACGCCTTCTACGTCTACCGGGACCTGCTGCTGCGCGAGCTGCGCCTGGAGCCGTCCCCGGCGATGTGCGCGCTGCTCGACGAGACCCTCGCCCCGATCCGGCGAGCCAGCCGGCGGGAGGCACCGCAGCGGCGCGCCGACCGGACCAACGCCCCCGGCCGCCCGACCGGCTCCGCGCCGCGCGGCTCGACCGCGCCCACCACACCGCACCCCCGCTGACCACCGCCGCCGGCGTCACCACCGCCATCAATGTCCCCGTCCGGACCGTGACGGCCAGGTGACAGCCGACCCGGCAGGGTGGGCGCACGGTGGCCGGCGCCCTGGACCGGAGTCGGCGCACCCCACCAGCGGCGAGAGGGGTCCCGATGAGTCGACTGTTGGTCGTCAGCCGGATCGTGCCGGGGGCACAGGGCCGGGTGGCCCAGATCTTCGCCGAGTCCGACGCCACCGAACTGCCCCGCCTCACCGGAATCCGGCACCGCTCGCTGTACTACCTGCACGACCTGTGCGTGCACCTCATGGAGACGGTGGACGTCGACCCGGACCTGGCCGCCGAGGTCCGCGGCAACCCGTTCTACCAGCAGGTCAACGAGCGGCTGTCGGCACACACCTCGCCGTACCTGCCGACCTGGCGGTCCCCCCGCGACGCCGTGGCCGGCTGCTTCTACAGCTGGGACGCGGCGGACCTGCCCGCACCCGGCCGGACCTGCTGAGCCCTCCGGCGCGAAGACCGGGGCGTCCCGGACCCTCGAACGGCACCAGGGCCCGGGGCGCTCCTTCCGCCGCCCCGCGGGGCACACGCTCGGTCATCCCGCGGCCACCGGCCGGCACTTCCCGTCCCACCAGCGGCGGCAGCCGCCGACCTCCCTGTCGCCCCGCGCGTACGTGTGCGAAGCTGCCCCGGGTTTTCTCGCGATTGTCGTACACGTACATAGGAGGAGGTTGGCATGCCGTCGAGTTTCGGGCAGTGGCTGGTCCTGATCCTGGCCCTGTTGGTGGGCCTGGGCATCGGGTGGGTGGTGAGCGGCCGTCGGAGCGCCGCCAGCAGCGGCACGACCACGGTGGAGGGTGCCGCCGCCCCGGCGCCCGAGGTGACCGCCACGCTCGACCGGGAGCGGCCGGAGGCCGTGGTCGACGAGGTGCCGGCGCCCGCCGCGGTGACCGAGCAGCCGACCCCGGCCGAGGAGGACGCCGCCCCGGCCGCCGCCACGCTGGCCGCCGAGGCCACCCGCCTGCCGTCCGCCGAGCCGGTGACGGTCGCCGAGCCGGCCCCGTCCGACGAGGAGCCGGTCCGCACGGTGGCGGCCGAGCCGGTGGCCGAGGAGGCGCAGCCGGTGACCGTCACCGAGCCGGTGACCGCCGCCGAGGAGACCGAGCCGGCCGGGACCGCGCCGGAGCCGGTGGCCGCCGCGGAGGAGCCGGCCGCGACCGAGCCGGCACCGGCCGCCGAGCCGGTGGCCGACGAGCCGCTCGTCGGGGCGGAGCCGGCCGCGCCGGTGACGGTGCCCGCGCCGCGTGCCGCGGTCGAGGACGCCGTTCCGGCCCAGGTGGACGCCGCCGACGACTTCCGGCGGATCCAGGGCATCGGGCCGAAGCTGGCCGCCGCTCTCCAGGCCGCCGGCATCCGCACCTACCAGCAGCTCAGCGAGCTGGACGAGGCCACGCTGCGGGAGACCGTCAAGGCCGCCGGCCTGCGCGCCGCACCGGGCCTGGCGACCTGGTCGCAGCAGGCGAAGGTGCTGGCCGGCGCCCGCGCCGAGGCCGAGCGGGTGCTCCCGGTCGGCGCCGGCGAGGACGCCTGATCCGATTCACGGGCCGGTGGTGACCTCGGGTCACCGCCGGCCCGCGCCGTGTCCGGCGTCCCGCGGCCACGGCGAGGGCCGGGTCGGGCACGGCCGCCGGCGCCGCGCCCTCGGACGAGCGCGAATGCCGGAAACCCGGCCCGGGCCCCAGCGGCCGTCGCTACGGTCGGTGCAGGGCCGGACGGCCCGCCGCGCCGATCCCGCCACCGCAGGAGCACTCGTGCCCACCGCCACGCCGGAGCAGCCCGCCGAGCGGCGGCCCCCGGTCCGGGACCCCGAGGCGCCGCGGCGGGTGACCCTGCTGGAACTCTTCTTCGACCTGGTGTACGTGGTGGCGCTCTCGCTCATCTCGCGTGGCCTGATCACCGAGGTCAACTGGGAGCGGGCCTTCCAGTCGCTGATCATGTTGATGGCGATGTGGTGGACCTGGGCGATCACCACCCTGGTCACCGACATGTACGACCCGCAACGGCCCGAGATCAAGCTGCTGATCATCGCGGTGATGTTCGGTGCCCTGCTGATGACCACCACCATCCCGGAGGCGTTCGGCGGTCGCGGGCTGGTCTTCGCCGGCACGTACGTGGCGATCCATCTCGGACGCGGGCTGTTCCTCATGCCGACGGTCCGGCGCCACCGGCAGACCCAGCGCCGGGCCGCCCGCATCTTCATCTGGTTCGCGGTCTCCGCGATCCCCTGGCTCGTCGGCGCCACGGTGGCCGGCCACGCCCGCGAGGTGTTCTGGGCGCTGGCGCTGGGCATCGACTACCTCGGCTTCCGGCTCGCGTACCCGGTGCCGGGGCTCGGCGTGGTGCCGGACGCCCAGCGCAACGTGACCGCCGAGCACCTCTCCGAGCGCTACCAGCAGTTCTTCATCATCGCGCTGGGCGACGCCATCCTCGTCACGGGCACGGTCTTCAGCCTGCACCACTCCGAGGCGGAGAACATCGGCGCCTTCGCCATCGCGTTCGCCACCACGCTGCTGCTCTGGCGGATCTACGTGCACAAGTCCGGCGAGCTGCTGCCGCACGCCATCGCCATGTCCAAGCAGCCGGCCAAGTTCCTGAACTCCGCCCCGTACACCCACCTGCTCATGGTGGCCGGGGTGGTGACCAGCGCCGCGGGGTTCGACCTGGTGCTGCTCGAACCGACCGGGACCACCCCGCCGGCCTGGCTGGCGGTCATCCTGGGTGGGCCGGCGCTGTTCCTGACCGGTCGGGCCGCCTTCGAGTACGAGGTGTTCAGCCGGGTGTCCCGGTCCCGCCCCGGCGGCGTCCTGGCGCTGCTCACCATCTCCCCTGTCCTGCTGTACCTCGCCCCGGTCTACGCCGCCCTCGGCGCGATGCTGGTGCTGGCCGGGGTGGCCGTCGCCGACCACCTGCGCAGCCGGGGCCGGCCGCCGGAGAAGCCCGCGCCGCCGCACTGACCCGACCCCGCATGGTCGGAATCGGCCGTGCCGCAACCGCGGCGCCGTTTGACCGTTCCCCCGCCCTGGGTACAAGACCTCCACCTCGAATCCACCACAACCCCAGTGGAGGCAACCCATGCGCGGCACCTCGATAGTCGGCGTCCTGGTCGTCATCTGGCTCGTCATCGGCGCGATCGCCGCCGGCCAGCGCGGTTACTACAGCAACGACGACACCAACTGCGCCGAGGCCGGCACCATCCTCGTCACCATCGTGGCCGGCCCGCTGAACTACATCGGCGCGAACCCCAAGGTGGACTGCAAGCTCCCCGAGCCGTCCAAGTAGGCCCCACCCCGCACCACCCCCGGCCCGCGCCCGCTCCCCCGCGGCGCGGGCCGTTCCGTGCCCGGCGTACGCAGCGTCACCACCCCTCCGCCGTCCTAGGAGGCTGGGTTTCCGGGGGCGTTTGTCGGGGCGCGGGGCGGGAAGGGCAGCGGTCCAGCCGCGCAGGGGACGGGAGACCAGGGCGATGCAGATCGGCTACAAACTGGCCTCGGAGGCCTTCGGCCCGCAGGACCTCATCCGGCAGGCGGTCCGCGCGGAGCAGGCCGGCTTCGACTTCGTCGAGATGAGCGACCACTACCACCCCTGGCTGGAGGTGCAGGGGCACTCCTGCTTCACCTGGAGCGCGCTCGCCGCCATCGCGGCGAAGACCACCACGCTCGGCCTGGCCACCGGGGTCACCTGCCCCTCGGTGCGGTACCACCCGGCGATCATCGCCCAGGCCGCGGCCACCATGGCACTGATCTCCGACGGGCGGTTCACCCTCGGTGTGGGCGCCGGCGAGCGGCTCAACGAGCACGTGGTCGGGCAGGGCTTCCCGAGCGTCCGCGGCCGGCACGAGCGGCTGCGCGAGGCCCTGGAGATCATCCGGCTGCTCTGGCAGGGCGGCTACCAGTCGTACGAGGGCCGGCACCTCCAGCTGGAGGACGCCCGGGTCTGGGACCTGCCGGAGACGCCGCCGGTGATCGCCGTCGCGGCCAGCGGACGGTCCTCGGCGGCGATGGCCGCCGAGCTGGGCGACGGGCTGTTCGCCACCGAGCCGAAGTCGTCGATCGTGGAGCGCTACCAGGAGGCCGGCGGGCAGGGGCCCCGCTACGCGGAGGTGCCGATGGCCTGGGCCCCGGACGAGGAACAGGCGGTCCGCGCGGCGAAGGAGACCAGCCGGTGGGCCGTCACCGGGTGGAAGGTGATGAGCGAGCTGCCCAACCCGGTGAACTTCGACGCGGCGACGGTCTGGGTGGAGGACCAGCACATCCGGCAGCAGTTCTCGGTCGGGCCGGACCCGGAGCCGCACCTGGCGAAGGTGAAGGCGTACGTCGAGGCCGGCTTCGACCACATCGTGCTGCAGAACGCCGGCCCGGACCCGGACGGCTTCCTCGACTTCTGCGCCGACGACTTCCTCGCCCGGGTGCGCGCACTCGCGTGACGGGCGCGCTGGATCCGGGCGCCGGTAGCCGGGCGCAGGCCGGTGCGGGTGCCGGTCGGCGTACCCCTCGGGGCGTCGGACCGGGACGGGGCCGGCGGCCGGCGGCGGTGCTCAGCCGCCGACGTGGATGCCGGGCCGGCGGGCGGGGTCCGGCTCGGTCTTGCGGATGATCTCCCGGACCACCGGAGGGGTGTCGCCCCGGCCGAGGATCAGGTAGCGCAGCAGGTGCGCGATCGGGTTGCCCTCGGACCACTCGAAGTGGCAGTGCGGGCGGACCCCGGTGGCGTCGCGGAGCGCCAGCAGGATGGCCGCGATGGCGTTGGGCGCGGCGGGGCTGTTGGCCCGCAGGATCCGGTATCCGCCGACCTCGACCCCGTGCACCCGCAGTACCTCGCTGAACCGCGAGGGATCGCTGATGTCGATCTCCAGGAAGAGCACGTCGGCGGCGCCGGGCACCGGGTTCATGCCGCGCTGCGCCCGCTCCTTGAGCCGGTACTCCTTCAGCGAGCCGCTCTGCCGCTTGTTGGCGATGAGGTGCAGCCGGCCGTCGTGGGCGATCGAATCGGCGACGAACCGCCGTGCCGGCTCGTCGAACTCGATCCGCTCCGCGCGCAGTTCCGTCGTGCGGGACACCCGGGAGATCAGCGAGACGGCGACGATGCCGGCGATGAACAGGCCGGAGATGGTGATGCCGTCCGGCTTCTCGATCACGTTCTCGACGAGCGCGTAGAGCAGCACCAGGGTGAGCACCGTGAAACCGATCCCGGCGAACGGGTGCCGCGACCGGTACGCGGAGATGGTCACCGCGATCGCGCCGGAGACCATCATGGCCAGGATGCCGGTGGCGTACGCGCCGGCCTGGGCGTTCACGTCGGCCCGGAAGGCGACCGTGATGGCGATGCTGATGGCGGTGTAGACCAGCACCACCGGCCGGACCGCCCGCCCCCACTCGGGTGCCATGCCGTAGGAGGGCAGGTAGCGGGGCACGATGTTGATCAGGCCGGCCATCGCCGAGGCGCCGGCGAACCAGAGGATGAGGATGCTGCTGATGTCGTAGACCGTGCCGAAGGCCTCCCCCAGGTGCTCGTGGGCCAGGAAGGCCAGGGCCCGGCCGCTGGCCGCCCCGCCGGGCGCGAAGTCGCGCGCCGGGATCAGCACGGTGGTGACGAAGGTGGTGGCGATCAGGTAGACCGACATGATCAGCGCGGCGGTGGTGAGCAGCTTGCGGGTGTTGCGGATCCGCGCCGCCAACCGGTGCTCGGCGTCGCCGCCGTCGCTCTTGACCAGCGGCATCATGCTCACCCCGGTCTCGAAGCCGGAGAGGCCCAGCACCAGCAGCGGGAACGCGAGCACGCTGGTGGCCAGCACGTCGCCCGCGCCGCCGACCCCGGTCAGCCGGTCGGTCCACCCGCTGAGCGTCCCCGGGTCGGCGGCGACCTCGGCCAGGCCGGCGACCACGATCACCGCGTTCAGCGCGAGGAAGACCGCGACCAGGGGGATGGCGACCTGCACCGCCTCGCTGAACCCCAGCAGGAACACCCCGCCGAGGATGAGCAGCAGCACCACGGTGACCACCACGGCGGCCGTGACGCCGTGCGGGAACGACTCGGGCAGGATCGGGTTCTCCAGCAGGTGCACGGTGGCGTCGGCGGCGGAGAGCGTGATCGTGATGATCCACGAGGTGGCCACGAAGCCGAGCAGCACCAGCACGAAGGCCTTGCCCCGCCAGAACGGCAGCAGCCGTTCCAGCATGGCCACCGAGCCCTGCCCGTGCGGGCTCTCCCGGGCCACCCGCCGGTACATCGGCAGCATCCCGAACAGGGTCAGCGCGACGATCAGCAGGGTCGCGAGCGGGCTCAGCGCGCCGGCCGCCACCGCCGCGATGCCGGGCAGGTAGGACAGGGTGGAGAAGTAGTCGACGCCGGTCAGGCACATCACCCGCCACCAGGGATGCCCCTTCGACTGGTGCTCCCGGGTCTCCGGGCCTTCCGGCTGCACCCGGTGCTGGAACAGCCAGCGGGTGAGCCGGCTGGTCGGTTGGGCCGGCCGGACCGGGCTCTCCACGCGCTCCGGAAGCCTGGCGGGTCCCCGGCGGGCGCGGTCGCCGCGCTCGGGGTCGCGGGCGTCGCGCAGCGCCCGGTCCGCGGGGGTCGACTGCGCGTGGTGGCGGCGCCCCCGCGTCCGCCGGGGCTGCGCCCCGTCCCGTGCCTCCGCCATGTGCACCCCTCCAGGCCCTGAACCGACGGTAGGCGGTACCCGGGGCGCGGCCCGGCCGAACCGGGCAAGCGGAAAAAGATGATCAGGACGGGCGGGGGTGCAGCCCTCCCGGCCGGCACGCGGTCAGCCCGGGCCGGCCCAGCCGCTCCCCCGCCGCCGGCGACCGGGCGGCGCCCCTCGACGCCGCCCGGCCCGGTGGTTCCCTCGGGTCATCCGCGCAGCCCCAGCCGGTCGGTCAGCCAGGCGAGCCGGTCGTCCCGGGTGCGGGCGGCGCCCAGGTCGTGCTCCTCCTGCGGGTAGAGCGACACCGTGGCCCGCGGCGCCGCGGCGGCGAAGGCGGCGCGGGTCTCGGCGCCGACGAACCGGTCCGCGCCGGCGAACTGGAGGTACGCCCCGGCGCCCAGCCGTCCCACCAGATCGACCGGGTCCAGGCCGGCGAAGACCGCCCGGTAGGCCTCCTTCTCCCCCGCCGGCAGCTCGAGCCAGTAGAGGTCGAACCAGTTGGCCCAGGTCGCGTCCGGCGCGAGCAGCACCGCGGTGCGCAGCCCCGGCTCGCGGGCGGTCAGGTCGACGGCGTACATGGCGCCGTAGTCGTGGCCGACCACCGCGGTGCGCTTCCGGTCCACCCCCGGCTCGGCGAGCAGCCGCCGGTACGCCGCCTGCACCGCGTCGAGCTGGGCGGTGACCGCGGCCCGGTCCCGGGCGTCGCCGACCGGGTCGCCCGCCCAGGGGAAGGTGAGCTGCGGCAGCACCGACACCACGCCCCGGCCGGCCAGGGCGGTCGCCTCGGCCAGGAACTCGGTGCGGTCCTGGTTGGCCCGGCCGGGCTCGAACCAGTGCAGGTCCAGCACCCCGGCCAGCCCACCGCCGACGCGCTGCGGACGGACCAGCCAGGCCCGGACGGCCGGCCGCCCGGCGACCGGAATCTCGATGTCGCGGACCACCGTGGCCGCCGTGTGGCCGGCGGCCGCCGGGGCCGGCTCGGCGGGCGCCTCCGCGTGGGCCCCGCCGCCACCGGCGAGCCCGCCGGCGACCAGCAGCGCGGCCACGGACACGAGGACAGGCAGACGTCGCATGTGCCACCTCCATAAGTTTTTAAATGCGTTTTACAACTGACGACGCTAGGATGGCGGGCGGCGATCGGTCAAGTGCGAAGGGACGGCGGGCGTGTCGGCAACCGGACGAGGGAGGGGGCGCGGATGAGCGCCGTGCCACCCCTGGAACCGGCGCTGCGCCTGGCCGTCGCGCTGCTGCACAGCTACTGGGTGCTCCAGGACCCGGTCGACCAGCTCTCGGTGGCCCGGCTGCGGGCCGCCGCCCGGGACGTCGGCCTCGCCGAGGTCACCGAGCCGCTCACCGAGGCCGACCTGCCCCGGCTGCGCGAGCTGCGCGACCGCCTCCACGGGGTCTTCGCCGCGCCCGACCCGGCCGCCCGGGTGGCCACGCTCAACGGGGTGCTGGCCGAGGTCAGCGCCGGCACGGTGGTCGAACCCGGGCCCGACGGCACGCTGCAGCTCACCCCGCTGCCCCGGCCCTGCCCCGTCGGGCCGTTCGCCGCCCTGGTCACCGGGGCGCTGGCCCGAGCCGCCGCGACCGGCGGGACCGAGCGGTTCGGCGTCTGCGCGGCCGACGGCTGCGACGCGCCCTACCTGGACCGGACGCGGGCCGGCCGGCAGCGCTACTGCTGCGAGCTGTGCAACAACCGGGCCGCCGCGGCGGCATACCGGGGGCGGTCCCGGCGCGGCTGACCGGTCACGCCAGGGCGGCCGCCCAGCGGTCCACCCCGCCGTCCAACAGCGCGGCGGTGGCCCGCCAGTACGCCCCGTCCTCGGCGTCGATCCGCGCCCAGGGCTGCACCCCGTCGCGGGCACCCGCCGTTAGCAGGTCGACCATGGCCCGGGCCCGGCGACCGAGCAGCGCGGCCAACGCCGGCCGGTCCGCCGCCGGCAGCCCGTAGCCGTCGACCAGGGCGCGCAGCCGGGTGGCGGACTCGTCCAGCGGCCGGTCCGGGCGCATCCCCGCCATGCTCTGCCCCGCGTACGCCAGCTCCCAGAGCCGCGTGCCCGGGCCGGCCCCGTCCCAGTCGATGAGGACCCACCCCTGGGGCGAGCGGACCAGGTTCCACGGCGCCACGTCGTGGTGGCAGACCAGCTCCGCGCCGTCGGGCGCGATGGCCGGCTGCCACGTCGCGCCGGGCGGGGGCGTGAAGGAGGCAGTCGCGCGGTGCAGGTCGGCCAGGAACGCGCCGATCGAGGCCAGCTCGTCGAGGGAGTACGTGCCGGCCGGATCGCCCGGCTCCCCCGGGACGTACTCCAGCACCTGGCGGCCCCGGTCGTCCCGGCCGAGCGGCCGGGGCGCGCCGCGGAAGCCCACCCCGTGCAGGTGGCCGAGCAGGGCGTCGACGCTCGCGGTCCACGGGCCGGCCGGGCGCCGGACGGTGTCGCCGACCCGGACCACCCCGGCGGTCACGTTGCCGGCGAGCGCCTCTTCCACCGGTCCATCCTCGCACCACGGACGGCGTCCCCGCGTCCCGCGCCCTACCCACGGCGGGACGCGGGGACCCCCCGTCCCGGCTACTGGAGGAACGCCCCGAGGGGCGACAGCAGCAGCCGGCCGAGCAGTGCGGCGTTGTCGTCCAGCCGCATCCGCTCACACTCGCGGGCGTCCGGGTCGTGCCGGCAGCGCCAGATCTTCTGCGCGTTGCGCCAGGCCACGTTCCGGGTGTACTCGACCAGTTCGCCCTGGTACCAGTCGTCGATGTCGCCGTTCACCATGTCGATCATCAGCTGCCAGTGGTCCAGGTAGCCGCGGCGCAGCTCCGGGATCCGCTCGGCGAAGATCTTGTTGATCTCCAGGTAGTCGTGGTGCTGGTCGCTGCCGTCGACCGGCTCGGACTCCAGGCTGTCGAAGGTGGTCACCAGCGCGAACGGCAGGTCGTAGTTGATGTGGGCGTTCACCCCCGCGGCGGCCGACGGCAGCGGCCGGGCGTCCGGGCCGCGCATCCGCTGGAACAGGCACGACCAGGCCTTCGGGGTGCTCGGGTGGCAGTCCGTCCAGAACCGCAGCGCGTCGAAGTAGCGGGCGGCGAACTCCACGTCGAGCCGGGCCAGGAAGGCCGGGTCGGTGAAGCGGTCGTCGTACAGGCCGTCGAGGACCGTGGAGGTGATGACCAGGTAGAGCTTGTTGAAGTCGGCCAGCGGGCAGCTCTCCTCCAGCGGAGGCAGCCGGACCAGCAGGTCCTGGAGCTTGGTGAGGTGGTCGACGACCGCCGGCACGTCGGCGGGGTGGTCGGCGAGCAGCCCGACGATGTCCTGGTGCACGGGACCCCAGACGGGTTCGGTCATCTCTCCTCCACAGTGGTCGGCGCCCCCACGACGCCACCCGGTGACGCTGGACAGCCTTCCAGCCGGCGTACGCCGGCCGGATCAGTAGAACGACGTATTGCCGACGTACGGCTACTCGGCCCGGTTGCGCAGAAAGATCGCGCTGGCCTGCACCCGGGTGCGGACCTGGAGCTTGTCGAAGATGTGCGACACGTGCACGCCGATGGTCCGCTCGCTGATGAACAGCCGCTGGCCGATCTCCCGGTTGGTCAGCCCCTCGGCGACCGCCGCGAGCACCTCCCGCTCCCGGGCGGTGAGCACGACCAACTCGTCCACCAAGGGCGCGGCCGGCTCCGCGGCCCGCGGCCGGGGCGCCGGACGGGCGGCCGCCGGGCCCTCGTCCAGGGCCACCCGGGCCCGCCCGGCCAGGATGCGGATCTCCTCGCTCAGCGGCACGGCGCCGAGCGCCTGGGCCGTCTGGTGGGCCTGCCGCAGCAGCTTGCCGGCGGTGGCGACCCGGCTGCGCCGGGCCAGCAGCGCCTCGGCCTGCCGCAACCGCGAGTAGGCCGCCGGGTAGGGGTGGTTGCGCCAGTCCCACTCGGTCGCCGCGCGGGCCCACAGCTCGGGGTCGCCCCGGCCGTCCTCCAGCCGGCTCAGCTCGGCGGCGCAGAGGGCCAGGAACGCGTCGGCGACGTAGCGCACCGGGGCGCCCGCCTTCCCGCTCTTGGCGGCCACCCGGTCGACCACCCCGCGCAGCCGGCGGACCGCGTTCGGGTCCACCTCGACCGTGCGGCTGGCCGACGCCTCCGCCTCCGCGCGCAGCCCGTGCCAGGCCAGCGTGGCCAGCACGATGACGTCGTCGGACCGGCTCTCGGTCAGGCCCCGCTGGACCGCCTGCCGGGCCAGGTCGTGCCGGCCCTGCCACATGGCCAGCCCGGCCCGCAGGATGAGCATCGGCAGCACGTGCCGGGCCCCGCCGCCGGCCAGCACGGTGGCGACCGCCTCCAGGTCACGGTCGGAGGCCTCGACGTCGCCGTAGCCGACGGAGAGCCGGCAGCGGGCCAGCAGCAGCTCGACCGCGTCGGCGCCGGACGGGCGGTGCCGCAGCGCGGCCGCCACGACCTTCTCGGCCTCGGCCCACTGCCCCACCCGGAACAGCCCGTTGGTGGCGATGGCCAGCAGCCGGGTCTCCCACGTGCGGCCGAGCCCCAGCTCGGCGACCCGCTCGGCGCCCCGGCGGGCCACCACCACCCCCTCCTCGAGGATGTTCAGCGGCCCGGTGAGCAGCTCGGCCAGGTGCAGGTACGCGCAGGCCACGTCCTCCGGCCGGCCGGAGCGCTCGGCGGTGTCCAGCGCCTTGCGCATGACGGCCAGCCCGGCGTCCGGGTCCTCCAGGTAGGCCTCGCTGAACCCGAGCGCGGCGCTGGCCAGCACCACCTCCGAGGCGGTGCCCTCGACCTCGGCGGCGAGCCGGAGTGCCTCCCGGGCCTGGTCGCCGGCCTCCGCGTAACGGCCCAGGTGCAGCAGCAGCTCGGCCAGGTGGGCGGCGGCGGTGGCCCGCTCCCGGGGCGTGCAGTCCGCCGCGGCGAGCACCCGCCGGTATTCGGCCTCCGCGGGGGCGGACCGGCCCGCGGCGGCCAGGTAGCGGGCCCGCCGGATGTGCAGGGCGCAGGTGGGCGGGCCGGCCGGGTCGGCGGCCAGCTCCTCCAGCAGGGCCAGCGCGCGGGCGTGCTCGCCGCAGTGGTGCGCCGACTCGGCGGCGTGGGTGAGCAGCTCGGCCCGGTCGACCTCGACCGGCTCGGGCCGGCCACCGTCGGGCAGCACGGCGGGCGGGGTGGCGGCCAGGCTCAGCGCGGCCGACCAGTGGCGGTGCGCCTCGGCGTAGCCGTGGAGCCGCTCGGCCTCGCGGGCGGCGGCCATCGCGGCCGGCAGGGCCCGGGCCGGCTCGCCGGCCAGCCGCCAGTGGTGGGCCAGCCGGGCCTGGTGCAGCTCGGCGGTGGCCGAGGTCAGCGTCTCGGCGTAGCGGCGGTGCAGCGCGGCCCGCTCGGCGGGGAGCAGCTCGTGCGCCAGCACCTCGGCGACCAGGCGGTGCCGCAGCCGGTAGCCGTCGTCGGCGCCGACCAGCAGCCGGTGCGCCACCGCCTCCCGGACCGCCTCGATCAGCTGGTCCTCCGGCAGCCGGACGACCTGGGCCAGCAGCCAGTGCTCGACCGGCTCGACACCGGCGGCGACCGCGTGCACCACGGCGTGCGCGGGCTGCGGCAGCGCGTCGACCCGGGCCAGGAACACCTCGCGCAGCGTGTCGGAGAGGCCGTCGTGGCCGTCGCGCAGGTCGCGGGCCAGCTCCTCCACCACGAACGGGTTGCCGCCGCTGCGCTGCCACATCTGGTCGGCGGCCTCGGGGGCCAGCGGCGCGCCGACGATCGCGGCGGCCAGCTCGTCGGTGCCGGCCCGGTCCAGCGGCGCCAGGTCGACCACCCGGACCGAGCGCAGCCGGCGCAGCTCGGTGAGCACCCGGCGCAGCGGGTGCGCGCCCTGCAACGACTCGGCCCGGATCGCGGCGAGCACCGACAGCTGGAGGTCGCCGAGGCCGGCGAGCAGGTAGAGCAGGAGCTGGCGGGTGCTGCGGTCGACCCACTGGAGGTCGTCGAGGACGAGCACCAGCGGCCGCCCGCCGGCGACCAGGTGCAGGCCGCGCGAGACCCGCTCCAGCAGCGCGCCCGCGCCGTCCGGGCCGGGGGTCTCCTCGTCGAAGACCTGGAGCAGGCCGCGGACCGCGGAGGAGGTGCGCGCCTCGGTCAGGTCGGCGTCGAGGCGGCGCAGCGCCTGGCGCAGCGGGTGCAGCGGCGAGGCGTCGCCGATGTCGAGGCAGACGCCGGTGAGGACCAGCGCCCCCGCGTCCCGCAGGCGCTCGCCGACCTCGGCCAGCAGCCGGGTCTTGCCCACCCCGCTCTCGCCGGTGAGGAACACCGCGGCGGTCTGCCCGGGGGCGACGTCGTCGAGCAGCGCCGACCGCAGCGCCCCCACCGTGTCGGCACGGCCGACGAGCGGCGCGGTGTCCACATCGCTGGCCATGCCAGGCAGCCTAGTCACAGGTTCCCGCACCGTTCTACGGGCTCAGCGCCCTTGTGGTACTCCTCGCGTCGACATTACGACTAATGGTTGCGGGTGGTCGACATACGTCGTCCTACCGATCCCCCGAGGACCCGGTGGTGAAAGTCTCCGGTGGTCGTCAGGCACCGGACCGGGGAGAGGGTGGGTGCGATGCTGATCACCACGCCCGTGGGGAGTCGCGAAGCGGTCACCGTCGCGCGCTGGCCGGTGCCGGAGGAACGGCGCACGGTCACCGTCCTCTTCGCCGACATCGTCGGGTCGACCGGCCTGGTCGAGCGGCTCGACCCGGAGGACGTCCGGGCGCTGCAACAGGCGTACTTCGGCACGGTGGCCGCGGTGCTGCGCCGGTGGCACGGCGTGGTGGAGAAGTACGTCGGCGACGCGGTGATGGCGCTGTTCGGGGCGCACGGCTCCGACGGGTTCGACGCCTACCGGGCGGTGCGCGCCGGGCTGGAGATCCAGGGCGCGCTGGACCGGCGGCTGCCGGCCGGCACCCGGGTGCGGGTCCGGGTCGGCGTGGCCACCGGCGAGGTGCTGGTCGACTTGGCGGGCACCCGGGACGGCGGGCATGGCACGGCCAGCGGCGCGGTGATCACCACGGCGGCCCGCCTCCAGGAGTACGCGCCGCCCGGCGGGGTGGTGCTCTGCGCGGCCACCCGGCGTGCCGTCGCCGGCATGGTCGAGCAGCGCCCCCTCTCCACCCTGACGGTGGCCGGCCGAGCGGCGCCGCTGGACGTCTGGCGGGTGACCGGGGTGTCCCCGCGCCGGCTGGCCCGGCACCACGGCCCGGTGTTCGGCCGCCGCCGCGAGCTGGCCACGGCCGGCGACGAGATCGTTCGGGCGGTGCGGGAGCGGCGTCCACGCTGGATCTCCCTGGTCGGCCCGGCCGGCAGCGGACGCAGCCGGCTGCTGCACGAGCTGGTCCGCGCGGTGTCGACGGTGGACGGCGCCCCGGTGCGCTGGTGCGTCGCGCACTGCCCGCCGTTCCCGGACGGGGAGCTGGCGCCGCTGGCGGACCTGGTCCGCGGCCTCGCCGGGCTCCGCGACGGCCAGTCGCCGGAGACCGTACGCCGGCGGCTGGGCACCATTCTGGACGGGCTGCTGCCGGCGGCCCGGCGCGGTGCGGCGGCGCACGCGATGGCCGAGTTCCTGGCCGCGCCGCGCGACGCGGGGGCCGCCGCACGCGGCGCCGAGGTGTGCCGGGAGGTCCTGCTGGACCTGGCCACCGGCCAGCCGGTGGTGGTGGCGGTGGACGACGTGGACCGGGCCGCGCCGGCGCTGAACCGGTTCCTGCACCGGCTCTTCGCCACGGCCAGCGAGCGGGGACTGCCGCTCGCGGTGGTGGCCACCCACGGTCCGCGCTGGGCCGACCTGCTGCCCGGGGCGGCCGGTCGGCGGCGCCGGGTGCCGCTGCCCGCGCTGGGCACCGTCGACACCGGACGGCTGCTGCGGCACCTGCTCGACCGGGCCGGCCGGCCCACCGCGCCGGCCGCGGAGCTGCTCCCGCTGGTCGCCGGCAACCCGGCCGCGGCGGCGGCGTACGTCGCCGCGCTCGGCGCCGCCGATGAACCGGCCGGAGTGCCCGAGCCGGTCCGCCGCCTGGTCGACGCGCGGCTGGACCGGCTGGACGGGGAGCAGCGGGCGGTGCTGATGGCGGCCGCGACCCGGGACGTGGACGTCCCGGCCGCCACGGTGGCGCGGATGCTCGGTTGGTCGACCGGACGCACCGAGCCGGTGCTGCGTGCGCTGGTCGACGCCGGGCTGCTGCGCCAAGCCGCCACCGGCGGGTACGCGGTAGCCGAGCCGGCGGTGGCCCGGGTGGCCGCGCACCGGCTGCCCCGCGCGGTCCGGGCGGAGTTCGCCCGCCGGCTGCGGGACGTCGAGACGGTCGGGGCGATCCGCCCGGCCGTCACGCGGCCGGCCGACGCCGCCGCGGGGGTCGCCACCGGCCGGGCGGCCTGCCCGGCCGGGACGGGGCGCCGGTCGGGTGGAGGGGCCCGACCGGCGCCGGTCCCGGGGGCGGGCGGCCCGACGCCGGGTGTGCCGGCGGTGGTCGGCTCGATGCCGCGTGTGACGGCGGCGGTCGGGCCGATGCCGGGTGTGACGGCGGTGGTCGGCTCGATGCCGGGTGTGACGGCGGCGGGTGTGACGGCGGGGGGAACCGACGCGCCGGCCGGCCGCCCGACGGCTGCCGTCGGCGCGGTGTGGGCCGACGCCGTGGCGGGCTGTCCGGCGGGGGTGTCGGGGGGCGCCTCCGCCGGGCTGGCTCTCCCGGCGGCCGGGTCCGGTGGGAGCCGGGCGGGCCGGGCGGTGCGGGCGCGCCTCGGGGTGTTCCCGGGGCTCCGCGACCCGTTACCGGGCGGCCCGCCGCGAGAGTCGGCGGGCCGGGTGGGACCGGTGGGCGGGCGACCGCCAGCCGTCGGGCCGCCGCGTCCGCCTCGGACTCACCGGGAGCGGCCGGCTGGGGCCTCCGACCGAGCAGGGCTGACCCTGGCCGCCGGCGTGCCCGTGCGCGCCGCCTGAACGCGACGACGTCCGGGCCGGAGCGGGCACGGGGCCACTCCGACCCGGACGTCGTCCCGGGGCTGACGAGCGCGGGGGCCGCTCCGACCGGAACGTCGTAAGGGGCCACCAGGCCGCGGACGGGTCGGCGCCACTCCGACCCGGACGTCGACTCGGCCACTGAGCGGCGGGCGGGCGCGGCCGGGACCGAGGGGTCGCGCCGGGACGGGCCGCGCCACGGCCGGGCGGGCGGGCGGTTCAGCTGTCGGCGAGGAACGCCAGGACGCGGTCCCAGGTGAGGGCGGCGGCCGGCGCGTCGTGGTCGGGCGTGCCGGGGTCGGTGTAGAGGTGCCCGGGGCCCGGGTAGCGGTACACGGTCAGCTCGGCGCCGGCCGCGGTCATCGCCCGCTGCCAGTCGTCCACCTCGTCCTGCGTCTCGTAATCGTCGGGGTCGGCGAGGTGCAGCTGCACCGGCAGCCCGGGGCGCACCGAGGCGGGATCGCCGCCGGTGCCGTGCAGCAGGAGCAGCGCGGCGGCCTCCGGCCGCTCGGCGAGCAGCGCCCCGGCGACGCCCGCGCCCATGGAGAAGCCGGCCAGCACCGTCTCGGCGGGCAGTCCGGCCACCGCCGCGCGGGCCCGGTCGAGGACCACGTCCCGGCCGATCTTCTCCAACAGCGCGAAGCCGGCGTCGACGGTGTCGGCGGCCGGCACGTCGTACAGGTCGGGGGTGGTCACCTCGTGCCCGGCGGCGCGGAGCCGGTCGGCGGCGGCCAGCACGGCGGGGCGCAGCCCGTAGACGGAGTGCAGGAGCAGGATGTGTGCCATGGGTCCATCCTGGCTCACACCGGGCCGGCGGGCCGGGCGGCCCGCCGGTCACGCACGGGCGATGGTGCGGCTGCGGCCGCGGAACTCGGCGACCACCTCGCCGTCCCGCCACACGGTGACATCGTAGATGCCGCTGCGGCCGTAGCGGACCCGCTCGGCGGCCCGGGCCTCCAGCAGGTCACCCTCGCGGACCGGGCGGAGGAAGCTGATCTCGCCGCCGGCGGCCACGGTGGCCGGGCCGTGGCTGTTGCAGGCCAGCGCGAACGCGGTGTCGGCGAGCAGGAAGACGAAGCCGCCGTGGCCGATGGCGTGGCCGTTGAGCATGGCCGCGGTGACCCGCATCCGGGCCACGGCCGCGCCGTCGCCGGCCGAGACCAGCTCGATGCCGAGCCCCTCGGACGCCACGTCGGCGTCGAACATGTCGTGGGCCGCCGTGCGGCCGTCCTCGCCCGCCACGTCAGTTCCCCCGCCGCTCGTCGACGATCCGGCGCATCTTGCCCATCGAACGCTCGACCCCGTCCGGCTCGATGACCTGGACCGCCACGCTCACCCCGATGGTGTTCTTGATCTGCTCGACCAGGGCCGCGCCGGTCCGCTCGGCCTCGTCGGCGGCCACCCCGGCCCGCCGCTCCACCTTGACGGTGAGGGTGTCCATCCGGCCCTGCCGGTCCAGCACGCACTGGAAGTGCGGCGACAGCGCGGGCGTGCGCAGGATCAGCTCCTCGATCTGGGTCGGGAAGACGTTGACCCCGCGCACGATCATCATGTCGTCGGTGCGGCCGGTGATCTTCTCGATCCGGCGCATGCTGCGGGCGGTGCCGGGCAGCAACCGGGTGAGGTCGCGGGTGCGGTAGCGGACCACCGGCATGGCCTCCTTGGTCAGGGAGGTGAGCACCAGCTCGCCCCGCTCGCCGTCGGGCAGCGCCTCGCCGGTGACCGGGTCGATGATCTCCGGGTAGAAGTGGTCCTCCCAGAGGTGCAGGCCGTCCTTGGTCTCCACGCACTCGACCGCCACCCCGGGGCCCATCACCTCGGAGAGGCCGTAGATGTCCACGGCGTGCATGTCGAGTCGCTGCTCCATCTCCCGGCGCATGTCCTCGGTCCACGGCTCGGCGCCGAAGATGCCGACCTGGAGCGAGGTGGACCTCGGGTCGACGCCCTGGCGCTCCATCTCGTCGACGATGGCCAGCATGTAGCTGGGCGTGACCATGATGACGTCCGGCGCGAAGTCGCGGATCAGCATGACCTGCCGTTCGGTCATGCCGCCGGAGACCGGGATGACCGTGCAGCCCAACTCCTCGGCGCCGTAGTGCGCGCCGAGCCCGCCGGTGAACAGCCCGTAGCCGTACGCCACGTGCACCCGGTCGCCGGGGCGGCCGCCGGAGGCCCGGATCGAGCGGGCCATCAGCTTCGCCCAGGTGTCGAGGTCGGCGCGGGTGTAGCCGACGACGGTGGGCCGCCCGGTGGTGCCGGAGGAGGCGTGCAGCCGGGCGACCCGCTCCCGGGGCACCGCGAACATGCCGAACGGGTAGTTCTCCCGCAGCTCGGCCTTGCCGGTGAACGGGAAGCGGGCCAAGTCGGCCAGCTCGCGCAGGTCGTCGGGGTGCACGCCGGCCGCCGCGAAGGCCTGCCGGTAGTGCGGCACGTTGTCGTACGCGTGCCGCAGCGACCAGCGCAGCCGGTCGAGTTGCAGCGCCCGCAGCTCGTCGACGCCGGCCCGCTCGACGGGTTCCAGCTCGTCCGGACGAGGGGTGCGGTCCTGCACGGTGGCCTCCTGCGCGACGGGGTCCCGGACGCCGCGTCGCGCCGGGCGGGTGCCGATCACCGTACGCCCGTACGGCCCGTCCTGCCAGGTCAGCGGGGTCCGCATCGCCGGCCGCCGATGCGGCTGCGGCCGCTCGTCAGCGGTTGTCCGGGTCGAGTCCCCGCTCGCGCAGCAGCGCGTCCGGCGGGGCCTCCTTGCGGTCGGCGGACTGGCAGGTGCGCGGCTCAGCGGGCGGCGGGGAGCCGGTGCAGGGCGTCGACCAGCGGGGCCAGCTCCGGGGTGCGCTCGGCCTCGGCGAGCGCGTCGGCGAGCACCCGGTCGTGGGTCGGGCGGGCCCGGCCGAGCAGCTCCGAACCGGCCGGGGTCAGCTCGGTGTAGATGCCGCGCCGGTCGTCCGCGCAGAGCACGCGGGTGAGCAGGCCGCGCTCCTCCAGCCGGGTGACCAGGCGGGTGGTGGCGCTGCCGGAGAGCGCGGCGGCGCGGGCGAGCTGCCGCATCCGCATGTGCCAGCCGTCCTGCCGGGAGAGCGCGTCGAGCACCGTGTACTCGACGACGGAGAGGTCGTGCTCGGCCTGGAGGGCGCGCTCCAGGGCGGTCTCGATCAGGCCATGCAGCGCGGCGAGGGTGCGCCAGCCCTGCGCGCGGATCTCCACCGCGTCGTCGGCGATTCCCATGGCGCCCCCTCCGGTGTGACCTGGACGTCCCCCCAGGCTACCACCCTTGCGCCGGTATACGGCGCGTGCAACTATCTTGTTGCTGGCGCGGGTAGTTGCACGCGCCTTTTTGTTTCGAGCGCATGGATTGGGTACGTCATGACACAGCGCACCTCGGCCCTCCCCGGCGGCCTGATCGCCCTGGCGATCGGGGCGTTCGGCATCGGGCTGACCGAGTTCGTGATCATGGGGCTGCTCCCCCAGGTCGCCGCCGACTTCGCGGTCAGCGAGTCGGTGGCCGGCTGGTTGATCTCCGGGTACGCCCTCAGCGTCGCCGTCGGCGGGGTGGCGCTCACCGCGGCCGTCACCCGGCTGCGCCGCAAGCCGGTGCTGCTCGGGCTGATGGTGCTCTTCATCGCCGGCAACCTGCTCTCCGCCCTGGCCGGCGACTACGGCACCATGCTGGCCGGCCGGATCGTCGCGGCGCTCTGCCACGGCGCGTTCTTCGGCATCGGCGCGGTGGTGGCGGCCGGTCTGGTCCCGCCGGCCCGCCGGGCGGGCGCGATCGCCATGATGTTCGCCGGCCTCACCATCGCCAACGTCCTCGGCGTGCCGTTCGGCACCCTCCTCGGCCAGCACCTCGGCTGGCGCGCCACGTTCTGGGCGATCACCGGCATCGGGCTGGTCGCGCTGGTCGGCCTCGCCGTGCTGGTGCCCGGCCGCGGTCCGGCCACCGACGCCGCCCCCGGCGGCGGGCTGCGCGGCGAACTGCGGGCGTTCACCCACGCCCAGGTCTGGTTCTCGCTGGTGGTCACCGTGCTCGGCTTCGGCGGCATGTTCGGCGCGTTCACCTACATCGCGTACACGCTGACCGAGGTGAGCGGCTTCGCGGCCGGCACCGTGCCGTGGCTGCTGGTGCTCTTCGGGGTCGGGCTGTTCGCCGGCAACCTGGCCGGCGGCCGGGCCGCCGACGTGTCGCTGTCCCGGACCCTGGTCACCGTCCTGGCGGTGCTGACCCTGGTGCTGGTCGGCTTCGCGCTGGTCGCCGAGAGCCCGGCGCTGACCGTGGTCGCGCTGGTGCTGATGGGCGCGTTCGGCTTCGCCACCGTCCCGCCGCTCCAGATGCGGATCATGAGGTACGCCCGTCGGGCCCCGACGCTGGCCTCCGGGGCGAACATCGCCGCGTTCAACGTCGGCAACGCGCTCGGCGCCTGGCTCGGCGGGCTGACCATCGACGCCGGCCTCGGCTTCACCGCCCCGATCTGGGCCGGCGCCGGGCTCACCCTGCTCGGCCTCGCGGTGCTGCTGGTGGCCGAGCGGCGCGCCCCGCGTACCCCGGCGGACGCGGCGGCCGGCCCCGAGCTGGTCGACGCCACGGCCTGACGGTCTCCCCCCGGTCCGGCGGGCGGCGGCCGGCCGGAGCGGGCGGCGTTATGCTCGGCGCGGCGGTGGGGCCCGCCGTCCCGCGCATTCGCCGGGAGAACCGCGACACGCTCGCCAACGGTCCCTGCCAGTGATGCCCGTCCTGGTGGGAGGCACCGTGACCGGACCGTCCGAGTTCCGCGTCGACCCCGACGTCGACCTGCGCGTCCCCGCCGACCGGCGGGAGTTGCCCGCCCACCCGGCGGCGGTGCTCGGGGCCATCGCCGCCGGCGGGGTGCTCGGCGCGCTGGCCCGGGCCGGACTGCAGGCCGCGTTCCCGCACCCGCCCACCGGCTTCCCGTCGGCCACCTTCGGCATCAACGTCGCCGGCTGCCTGCTGATCGGCGCGCTGATGGCGGTGCTCACCGCCCGCCCGGCCGGGCCGCTGGTCCGGCCGTTCCTCGGCGTCGGCGTGCTCGGCGGCTTCACCACCTTCTCCACCTACGCCGTGGACGCCCAGCGGGCGATCGCCGCCGGGGCGCCGGGCATCGCGCTGGCATACCTGGCGGCGACGCTGGCCGGGGCGCTGCTGGCGGTCTGGGCCGGGGACGCGGTGGCCGGCCGGCTGCTGGCCCGAGCCCGCGGCGGGGCGGCCCGGTGACCGTCCTGCTGATCGCGCTCGGGGCGGCGGTGGGCGCGCCGCTGCGCTACCTGACCGACCGGGCCGTGCAGGCCCGGCACGGCTCCCCCTTCCCGTGGGGCACGCTGGCGGTCAACGTGGTCGGGTCGCTGGTGCTCGGCGCGGTGGCCGCCGTGCCCGCCTCCCCCGCGGTGACCGCCCTGGTCGGCACCGGCTTCTGCGGCGCGCTGACCACCTGGTCCACGCTCGGCTACGAGACCCTGCGGCTGCACCGCGCGCGCCACCGCGGGCACGCGCTGGCCAACGCGCTGGGCAGCGTCGCCGCCGGCCTCACCGCGGCCACCGTCGGATACGCCCTGGCCCACGCCGTGACCGGCTGAACCGCCGGGCCCGCGCTCACCCCCGCGCGGGGACGGCGGCGGGCACCGGGTCGGCGGCGGCGGACTCCGCAGTGGCTTCGGCGGCGAGCCCCACCACCGGCCCGACCACGAAGACCGCCGGCGGCCGGACCTCGTCCCGCTCGGCGAGCGCGCCGACCTCGTCCAGCCGGCACCGGGCCGTCCACTGCTCCGGGTGGCCGGCGTCGCGGACCACCAGCACCGGCGTCTCCGCCGCCCGCCCGTGGGCGAGCAGCTCGGCGGCGATCCGCCCGACGGTGTCCACCGCCATGAGCAGCACGAGCGTGCCCCGGGCCCGGGCCAGCGTGGCCCAGTCCACGAGGGAGTCCGGATGCCCGGGCGGCAGGTGCCCGGACACCACGGTGACCTCGTGCGCCACGCCCCGGTGGGTCACCGGCACCCCGGCGAGGGCGGGCGCGGCCACCGCACTGCTCACCCCGGGCACCAGCACCGTCTCCACCCCGGCCGCCGCGCAGGCCAGGACCTCCTCGTGGCCGCGGCCGAAGACGTACGGGTCGCCGCCCTTGAGCCGGACCACCCGCCGCCCGGCGCGGGCGTGCGCGATCAGCGTGTCGTTGATGGCGTCCTGGGTCATCGACGGGCCCCGGGGCACCTTGGCGGCGTCCACCACCAGCACGCCCGGCCGGAGCCGGCGCAGCAGCCCCGCCGGGGCGAGCCGGTCGACCACCACCACGTCCGCGGCGTCGAGCAGTGCCCGGCCCCGTACGGTGATCAGGTCGTCCGGGCCGGGCCCGCCGCCCACCACGGCCACCTGCCCGGGGCGCAGCGCCGGCTCGTGTTGGCCGGCGTGGTGATGATGATGGTGGTGGCCGTGCCCGTCGGCCGGGTCGTCGGGGTGGTGGTGCGGAGTCTGCGGCCGGCCCACCTTGTCGGCGAACCCGGGCAGCGCCACCCGGTACGCGCAGGTGTCGCAGTTCATCCGGATGTCCCCGCGCAGCGCCTCGGCGTGCCGTTCCAGGACCAGGTCGGCGAGAGCGTCGCAGTCGCCGATCACCTCGGCCACCCGCACGTCCAGGCCGGGATGGTCGGCGGCGAACTCCCGGGTCTGCGCCACGATCCGGTCCGGCAGCACCCCGGCGAAGAGGAAGTACGGGGCGACCACGATCCGCCGGGCGCCGAGCCGGCGCAGCCGCTCCAGCACGGCCGGCACGGACGGCTCGGCGAGCGAGACGAAGCCGGGTTCCACGCCGGCGTAGCCGCGCCCCTCCCAGAGCAGCCGGGCCACCTTCGTCACCTCGGCGTTGGCGTCCGGGTCGGTGGAGCCGCGCCCGATCAGCGCCACCCACGTGCCGGCCCGGTCGGCGCCGTCGAGCGCCGCGTCGATCCGCCGCGCCAGCACCTCCTGGAGCAGCGGATGCGGCCCGAGCGGCCGCCCGTACGCGTACCGCAGGCCGGGGTGGCGCTGCTTCTCCCGGGCGAGGGCGGCGGGGATGTCCCCCTTGCCGTGCCCGGCGGCGGCCAGCACCAGCGGCAGCGCCACCACATTCCGGTGGCCCCGGCCGACCAGCGCGCCGACCGCGTCGGTCAGCGGCGGGCGGGACAGCTCGATGAAGCCGCCCTCGACGTCGGCGACCGCGCCCCGGCGACGGATCCGCTCGACCAGCGCGGCGAACTGCGCGACGCCGGCCGTGCTGCGGGTGCCGTGCCCGACGATCAGCAGCGGGGGAAGGTGCTTCACTTGTCCTCCAGGTACAGCAGGGCGTTGAGGGCGGCGGCGGCCACCGCGGAGCCGCCCTTCTCCCCCACGTTGGACACGGCGGGCAGGCCGCTGGCCCGCAGCGCCCCCTTGGACTCGGCCGCGCCCACGAAGCCGACCGGCAGGCCGACCACCAGCGCCGGGGCCGCGTCGAGGGCGATCAGCTCGACCAGCGCGGTGGGGGCACAGCCGACCACCCAGACCGCGCCCCTCCCGACCCGGTCGGACGCGATCCGCACCGCCGCGGCCGAGCGGGTGATGCCGGCGGCGCGGCCCAGGTCGGCGGCGGCCGGCTCGGCGACCGGGCAGACGATCTCCCGTCCGGCCCGGGTGATGCCGGCGGCGACCATCCACACGTCGGTGACGATCGGCGCGCCGGCCCGCAGCGCGGCCAGCCCGGCGGCCAGGCCGGCCTCGTCGCAGACCAGGTCGGTGGCGTAGTCGAGGTCGGCGCTGGCATGCACCACCCGCTCGGTGACGGCCCGGGTCAGCGGCGGCAGGTGGGACAGGTCGACCCGCCCGCGCAGGATCCGGTACGACTCCGCCTCGATCGGGTGCACCGCCCGACTCATGACTCCGCCTGTCCGTAGCGGCGGTCGTAGCCGCGCAGCCGCCAGAGCAGCACGGCGCCGCCCCAGGCGAGCGCGAAGAGGACCACCACGGCGTAGCCGAGCTGCTCGAAGTGGTCGGCGATCGAGGCGTACCGGGCCAGGGCGGTGAACCCGAGGTGGTCGGCGAGCAGCCCGGCCAGGTAGACGCTGGCGACCAGGCCGCCGACCAGCACGGTCATCGTGGTGGTGGCCAGGTTGTACCAGAGCCGCCGGGCCGGCTGCCGGTACGCCCACGAGTAGGCGCGGCTCATCAGCAGGCTGTCCGCGGTGTCCATGGCGGACATCCCGGCGGCGAAGAGCAGCGGCAGGGTGAGCAGCGCCAGCACGGGCAGCCCGCCGGCGGCGGCCGTGCTCGCCGACAGCGCCAGCAGGGTCACCTCGCTGGCCGTTTCCAGGCCGAGCCCGAAGAGGAAGCCGACCGGGGCCATGTGCCAGGAGGAGCGGACCAGGGTGCGGGCCCGGGCCCCGAGGATCCGGTGCATCAGCCCCCGGTTGAGCAGCATGAGGTCCAGCTCGGTCTCGTCCAGCGCGCCGGCGCGCAGCCGCCGCCAGAGCCGGGCCAGCCCGGTCAGCACCGCCGCGTTCAGGGCGGCCACGAGCAGCAGGAAGCCGGTGGCCGTGACGATCGCGACGGTGGCGCCCACCTCGCGGACGCCGGCCATCCGGCCGCCGGTCAGCCGGGTGGAGGCGAGCCCGACCACGAGGGCGAGCAGCAGCACCACGGCGCTGTGCCCGAGGGCGAAGAAGAAGCCGACGCCGACCGGCCGCCGGCCGCGCAGCAGCATGAGCCGGGTGGTGTCGTCGATGGCGGCGATGTGGTCGGCGTCGAAGGCGTGCCGCACCCCCAGCACGTAGGCCAGGGTGCCGGCCCCGGCCAGCCCGCCGGCCGCCACCGGCTGGTGCTTCCAGTACAGGTAGAGGGTCACGCCGGCGACGTGCAGCGCGGCGACCGCGCAGACGATGCCGCCCAGGCGGGCCCGTTCGGCGCGGCTCCAACGGCCGATGGTGGGCGCGGCGGCGGTGGGGGTCGAGGTCATCGCTCTCCTCCGGGTTCGGGGTCGACGCGGATGGCGTCCACGGGGCAGATCTCCAGGCATTCGAGGCAGCCGGTGCAGCGGTCGGTGACCCGCAGGCCGGCGGGGGTGGGGCGGATGGCGTGCGTCGGGCAGGTGAGCAGGCAGGCGCCGCAGCCCTGGCAGGGGCCGATGGTCACGACCGCCACCGGTACCCCCGGGGCGTGACCATCCGGCCGGCGACCAGCCGCGTCTGCGAGCTGCCGACCACCACCACGCTGTACATGTCGACCAGGGCCGGGTCGAAGGTGGCCAGGGTGGCCAGGTGCACCCGCTGGCCGGGGCGGCTGGCGTTGCGCACCACGCCGACCGGGGTGTCCGGCGGGCGGTGCGCCGCGAAGGCGTCCAGCGCCGCGCCGAGCTGCCAGTCCCGGGTACGGCTGCGCGGGTTGTAGAGCAGCGCCACCAGGTCGCCCTCCGCGGCGGCGGCGATCCGGCTCACGATCACCTCCCACGGGGTGTGCAGGTCGGACAGGCTCAGGTAGACGTGGTCGTGCCCGAGCGGCGCGCCGAGCAGCGCCGACGCGGCGAGACCGGCGGTCACCCCGGGCACACCGACCACGTCGATCCGGTCGTCGGCGTACTCCAGGGCGGGGCTGGCCATCGCGTACACCCCGGCGTCGCCGGAGCCGACCAGGGCGACGGCGTGGCCGGCGGTGGCCTCGGCGACCGCGGCCCGGGCCCGCGCCTCCTCCGCGCCGAGCCCGCTGGCCAGCACCCGGGTGCCGGGGCGGAGCAGGTCGCGGACCTGGTCGAGGTACTGGTCCAGGCCGACCACCACGGCGGCCCGGCGCAGCTCGGCCACCGCGCGCGGGGTGCGCAGGTCGGCCGCGCCGGGGCCGAGCCCGACCAGCGCGAGCCGGCCGCGCGGGGCGTGCCGGGCCACCGCGACGGTGGCCATCGCCGAGGCGGTCTTCGGCACCAGCAGCGTGCCGCCGCCGCGCAGCGCCGCGGCCTCCGCGACGCTCGGCGTGCCGACCGCGGCGCGGACCACCTCGCTGGGATGCGGCACGTCGACCGCGGCCAGGTCCGCCGCCGGCCAGGTCTCCAGGGGTACGCCGTACGCCTCGGCGGCCGCCCGGATGCCCGCCTCGTCGGCCTTGAGGTCCACACTGGCCAGGCAGCGCAGGCTGGCCGGGTCGAGGCCGGCGTCGGCGAGCGCCCGGCGCAGCAGGTCCGTCACCTCGGCGGCGGGCACGCCACGGCTGGAGCCGATGCCGGCGACCAGGGACGGCGGCCGGAGCACCACCGTCCGCCCGTCGAGCCGGACGACCCGGTCGGTGACCAGGATCCGCCAGCCGCCCGCCCCGTCGCCGCCCGCGCCGTCGCCGCCCGCGCCGTCGCCGCCCGCGCCGTCGCCGCCCGCGGCGGCGGCCGTTCCGGTCGTCGGCGTGACGGCGGCCGTTCCGGTGCTCGGCCGGGCGGCGGCCGTTCCGGTGGTCGGCGGGGCGGCGGCGTCCGAGGTGGCGATCGGCGGGCGAGGGCCGGCCGGCGGGGGTGCGACCTCGACGTGGACGTGCTCCGGCAGGGCGGGCAGCGGCCAGGTGGCGTCGGCGACCAGCCGGACCGGCTCGCCGTCGAGGATCGCCCGGGACACCGCGGCCACCGCACCCTGCACCGGCAAGCCGAGGGTGTCCAGCCCGGGCAGGCCGACGACGTCGGTGGCGGTGGTGATCACCGGCCGGGCGTCGAGCAGCGCGCCCACGTCGGCGGCGAGGGCGTTGGCGCCGCCGGCGTGCCCGCCGAGCAGGGCCACCGCGTGGCGGGCCGCCTCGTCGACGACCACCACGGCCGGGTCGGTGTGCTTGTCGCCGAGCAGCGGAGCCAGGATGCGGACCACCGCCCCGGTGGCCAGGAAGACGACCACCGCGTCGCACTCCCGCCAGGCGGCCCGCAGGGCGTCGGCGACGCTCTCCGCCTCCACGAGGCGGGCGTGCGGCCACGCCCTCGCGAGGCGGCGCGCATGCCCCCGCCCCGCGGCGGTCGCCGCAACGAGTCCGACAGGGAAAGGCCCCTTCTTGACGCCTCCGGTGGAGAAGGGGGCCCCGGTGGACAGGTCCGAGGGTGTGGTCACGGCTTCCTCCGAGCAGACGGGAGCTCCCCGGTGAGCACGACGACCGGGTTGGTGGCGGCCAGGCGCAGCGAGCCGCCGGGCAGGTCGGCGAGGCGGGCGGCGGCGAGCTGGCAGCCGTCGACCGCGTAGCCGGCGGCGCGCAGCAGGTGCACGGCCGGAGCGACCCGGTCGAGCGCGGCCAGGGTGACCACCACCCGGGGTGAGCAGCGGTCGGCCACCGCGGCGAGCACGTCCACGCCGCCCCCGCCGACGAAGACCGCGTCCGGGTCGGGCAGCCCGGCCAGGGCCGCCGGGGCCGCCCCGGTCACCACCCGGACATCGACGCCGTGCCGGGCGGCGTTGGCGCGGATCGGCGCGTCCGGGTCGCGTTCCACGGCGAGCACCGCCGCGCCGAGCAGCGCGCACTCGATGCCGACCGAGCCGCTGCCCGCGCCGACGTCCCAGACCAGCCGGCCCAGCCGGGGCCGCAGCCGGGCCACCGCCAGCGCCCGGACCTCGGCCTTGGTGATCATCGAGTCCCGGTGGGCGTACGCGGACTCGGGCAGCGCCCAACCCTCGGCCGGCGCGGCGGCCGGCTGGTCGTCGACGCGCATCCCGGCGACGCCGGGGACGGTCTCCGGGGCGAGGCTGAGCACGACGTGCGGGTCGGCCCAGGTCGTCGTGGCGGCCTCGGCCGGGGTGGTCCAGGTGACCCGCTCGTCCGGGGTGCCGAGGTGCTCGGCGACGACCAAGCGGCGGTCCCAGCCGGCCAGGCCGGCGCCCAGCTCGGCAGCGCCCGCGCCGGGGGCGGTGAGCACCGCGACGGCGGGCAGCGCCCGGCAGGCGTTGAGCGCGGGGCGTGGGTCCCGGCCGTGCGCGGTGACCACGGCGGCGCCGTCCCAGGGCAGCCCGGCGCGGGCGAACGCGGCGGCGACGCTGGAGACGGCGGGCAGCACCCGCACCGGCAGGCCGGCCGCGCGGAGCCGGCGGACGATGCCGAAGAACCCGGGGTCGCCGCTGGCCAGCACGACCGCGGGCGTGCCGGCGGCGACGGCGGCGGCGAGCCGGTGCAGGGCCGGGGTGAGCGGGCCGAGGACGACGGTGGCGCAGCCGGACGGTACGGGCACGGCGGCCAGGTGCCGGGCCGCGCCGACGACCAGCCCGGCGCCGGCCAGCGCCTCCGCGAGCGCGGGGTGCGCGGGCCGGCCGGCGGCGTCGATCCCCGCCACGAGCATGGTCGGGGTCACGCGGCCCACCGCCCCGAGGAGGCGACGACCCGGCCGCCGGCGAAGTCCACCATGGCCACGTCGACGGTGACCGCGTGTTGGGCGAAGCGGCGCAGCACCTGCCGGACCCGGTGGCAGAGCAGGTCGCCGGCCGGGCCGAGCAGCCCGGCGGCGGCCCACAGCTCGTACGCGTGCCGGCCGGTGTTGGCCGCGGTGACGGCGGCGACCAGGTCCGGGGCGCCGCCGGCCTCGGCGGTGACCGCGCCGAGCAGCGACAGGTCGACCGTGGACCGGGTGTAGTGGGTCATCAGGATGCCGGCGGCGAGCTTGGCCAGCTTGCCGGCCATGCCGACGAAGACCACCCCGGTCATCCCGTCGCCGACGGCGGCGGTGACCGCGGCGCCGGTGAAGTCGCCGACCTCGACGAAGCACACCTCGGGCAGCTCCGGCAGGAGCGCCCGGGCGGCCCGCTCGGTCCGCCCGCCGGTGCAGAGCACCACGGTCCGCTCCCCCTGGGCGGCCATCACGTGCACGGCCTGCACCACGCTGGCCCGCCAGGAGGCGGTGGAGAACGGCCGGACGATCCCGGTGGTGCCGAGGATGGAGATGCCGCCGAGGATCCCGAGCCGCCGGTTGGTGGTCTTGCGGGCCATGATCTCGCCGCGCGGGACGCTGATCACCACGCGGACGCCGGTCTCGCCGAGGTCGACCACCTCGGCGACGGCCTGGCCGATCATGCGGCGCGGGGTCTCGTTGATGGCCGGGCCACCCACCGCCAGGCCGAGCCCCGGCCGGGTGACCGTGCCGACGCCCGGCCCGCCGTCGAGGTGCAGCCCCGGCTCGTCCCGCCAGGTGACCGTGGCGGTCAGCTCGGCGCCGTGGGTGACGTCCGGGTCGTCGCCGGCGTCCTTGACCACCACGGCCTCGGCCCGTTGGGCCCGGTCCAGGTCGCAGCGGGCCACCGCGAAGGTGACCCGCCGGCCGGCCGGCAGGCCGATCTCCACCTGGCGCTGCGGCTCGCCGGTGACCAGCGCGGTCAGCGCCGCCTTCGTCGCCGCCGTGGCGCACGCGCCGGTGGTCCAGCCGGTCCGCAGCGCGGTGGGCCGGACCTTCGCCGTACGCGGCAGGTCCGGCTCGCGCAGCGGCGGCTCGGCGTACGTCACCGGCCGTCACCGGCGGCGTCGCCGGGCCGGTCGGCGCGGGCGCGGCGCAGCGCCGTGCGGGCGCCCGGCTCGGCCCGCCGGTAGGTGTGGAAGTGCCCGGGGTGGTAGAGGTGCGAGCGGGTGCCGGTGGCGGCGAGCGCCGGCCCGACGAGGAACAGGGTGTGCTTCCAGAGCTTGTGCGCCTTGACGGTGGCCTCCAGCTCGCCCAGCGCGCACCGGACCACCAGTTCGTCCGGCCAGGTCGCCTGGTACGCCACGACCACCGGCGTCTCCGGCGGGTAGCCGCCGGCCAGCAGCTCCGCCTGGGCCTGCCCGGAGCGGGCGGCGGAGAGGAACAGCGCCATGGTGGTGCCGTGCCGGGCGAAATCGCGGACCCGCTCGCCGGGCGGCATGGGCGTCTTGCCGCCCTCCAGGCGGGTGAGGATCACCGACTGGGCGACCTCGGGGATGGTCAGCTCCCGGCCGACCAGCGCGGCGACCGCGGTGAACGAGGACACCCCGGGCACCACCTCCACGGCCAGGCCGAGGTCGCGGCACAGGTCGAGCTGTTCCTGCACGGCGCCCCACAGGGCCGGGTCGCCGGAGTGGATCCGGGCCACGACGCGCCCCTCGGCGGCGGCCCGTTCGTAGAGCGGCCGGACACCTTCGATGGGCAGCTGCGAGGAGTCGACGATCTCGGCGTCCGGGCGGGCGTGGGCGAGCACGTCGGCGTGCACCAGGCTGGCCGCCCAGATGACCACGTCGGCCTCGGCGATGACCCGGGCGGCGCGCAGGGTGAGCAGGTCGGCGGCGCCGGGGCCGGCCCCGACGAACCAGACCTTGCCGGTGGTGGTCACAGTTTTCCTCCCCGGCCGTCCCGGCGGGCCGGGACCAGCAGCGTCGACAGGTAGGGCAGGTCCGCGGCGGCGGCGTCCACCGGCCCGATCCGCTCGCCGGGCAGGCCGAGCGCCCGGCCCAGCACGGCGTCGGCCAGCCGGCCCTGCCGGCGCAGCTCGTCGACCAGGTCGGGGTGGCGGCGCCAGCCCTTGTAGACGACGACGGTGCCGGGGCCGGCGAGCGCATCGGCGACCGGCGTGAGGCCGGCGGTGGCGGGCAGCAGGGTGAGCGGTTCGCGGCCCTCGCAGAGCGGCACGCCGGCCCGGGCGGCCAGGTCCTGCATGGCGGTGATGCCGGGCACGGTGCGCACCGCGATCCCGGGTCGCCGGGCCCGGACGCCGTCGGCCAGGTAGCCGAAGGTGGAGTAGACGTTGGGGTCGCCGATGGTGGCGAAGGCGACCGAGCGGGCGCCCGCGTCGACGGCGGCCACCACGGCCGCCGCCGCGGCGTCCCAGGCCCGCTCCCGGCGGGCGGTCACCCCGCCCCGGTCGTCCAGGGCGAACGGCAGCCGGCGCAGCCGGTCCGCGGGCACGTGCGCCCGCACCGTGGTCTCGGCCCGGCCGGCGGGCGCGTCCGGGTCCGCGGCGTGCCGGTCCAGCACGGGTACGAACACCAGGTCGGCCTCGCCCAGCAGCCGGGCGGCCCTGAGGGTCAGCAGTTCCGGGTCGCCGGGTCCGACCCCGATCCCGGTCAGCACGGCGGCGGGCGGGGCGGGCGGTCGCTCCGCGCGCCCCGGGCCGGCGGGCGCCGGCCGGCCGGCGGTCGGGCCGGTCGGGGCGGCCGGCGGGTGGCCGGGCGGGTGGCCGGGCGGGTTCACCGGCTCGCCGCCTCGACCAGCCGGCGGGCCGCCGCGGGATGCCCGGCCCAGTGGGTGTGCAGGTAGGACGCGTGCACCCGGCCCGCCACGAAGCCGTGCGGGGCGCCGTCCCAATGCCAGGCGGCGCGGTCGCCGTGCCCGGGGTCGGTGACGGTGCGGTGGAACTCGTGTCCGCGTACGGGGTCGCCGGCGCGGTGCGCCGGGGAGTCGGCGGCGGCCATCGCGTCCCGGTAGCCGAGCGTGAGCCGGCCGGTCATCCGGGCGGTGTGGTCGAGCCGCCCGCACATCGGCACCCCGCCGAGGGAGCGGCCGAGGTAGAGCAGCCCGGCGCACTCGGCGACCACCGGGCCGTCGAAGCCGGCCAGCTCGGCGCGGAGCGCGGTGTTGCCGGCCAGGGCATCGGCGTGCAGCTCGGGGAAGCCGCCCCCGATCACCACGGCCCGGGTGCCGGCCGGCAGGGCCTCGTCACGCAGCGGGTCGAGGGTCACCACCCGCGCGCCGGCCGCGGTGAGCAGCTCGGCGGTCTCCGCGTACGAGAAGGTGAACGCCGCCCCGCCGGCGACCGCGACGACCGGGCGGGCGGTGCCGGCGGGACCGCCGACCGCGGTGGCCGGGTCCCAGGCGGGCGCGGTCAGCGGCGGCGCGGTGCGGGCCAGTGCCAGCACGGCGTCGAGGTCCACGGTGGACTCGACCAGGTCGGCGAGCGCGGCCACCACGGCGACCGACTCGGGCGCGCGTTCGGCGACCGGCACCAGCCCGAGGTGGCGGGACGGCGCGGCCACCTCGGCGGCCCGGGTCACCGCGCCGAGCACCGGCACGCCCACCTCGGCGAGAGCGTCGCGCAGCAGCGTCTCGTGCCGGGGCGAGCCGACCCGGTTGAGCACCACCCCGCCGATGCGCACCGCCGGGTCGAACGCGCGCATGCCGAGCACCAGCGCGGCGGCGGAGCGGCCCTGCGCCGTGGTGTCGAGCACCAGCAGCACCGGCGCCTCGATCAGCCGGGCGACGTGGGCCGTGGAGGCGTACCCGCCATGGCCGACGGCGCCGTCGTGCAGCCCCATCACCCCCTCCACCACGGCCACGTCGGCCGGGGTGGGCACGTTCGCGCCGTGGCGCAGCAGTGGGGCGATCCGCTCCGGGCCGACAAGCCAGGGGTCGAGGTTGCGGCCGGGGCGGCCGGCGGCGAGCGCGTGGTAGCCGGGGTCGATGTAGTCGGGGCCGACCTTGTGCGGGCTGACCGCCAGGCCGCGGCGGCGCAGCGCGGCGAGCAGCCCGGTGGCCACGGTGGTCTTGCCGTGCCCGCTGGCCGGGGCGGCGACGACCAGCCGGGGCAGCGCCCAGGGCGTCACCATTCGATGCCCTTCTGGCCCTTCTGGCCGGCGTCCATCGGGTGCTTGACCTTGGCCAGCTCGGCGACCAGGTCGGCCGCCTCGACCAGCCGCGGGTCGGCGTCCCGTCCGGTGATCACCACGTGCTGGAAGCCGGGCCGGTCACGCAGCGTCGCGACCACCTCGTCGACGTCGACCCAACCCCACGTCATCGGGTACGTGAACTCGTCGAGCACGTAGAGCCCGTAGCGCTCGGCGGCCAGGTCGCGCCGGATCTGCCGCCACCCCTCCCGGGCGTCCTCGGCGTGGTCGGCGTCCCCGCCGCGCTGGATCCAGGACCAGCCCTCGCCCATCTTGTGCCAGGTGACCGGGGCACCCTGCCCGGTACGCTCGTGCACCTCGCCGAGGGCCCGGAAGGCGTTCTCCTCCCCCACCCGCCACTTGGCGCTCTTGACGAACTGGAAGACGCCGATCGGCAGCCCGGCGGTCCAGGCGCGCAGCGCCAGCCCGAATGCGGCGGTCGACTTTCCCTTCATCTGTCCGGTGTGCACGATCAGCAGCGGCCGGTGGCGCCGCTGGCGGGTGGTCAGCCCGTCGGCGGGCACGTGGGTCGGCTTCCCCTGCGGCATCAGGCGGCGCTCCTCGTGGTGAGGCCGACGAGCGGGTCACTGGCCACGTCGGCGAGGTGGTGGTGCGGGGCGTGCAGTTGGGTGGCGAGGCGGCGGGCCAGGTGCAGGCGGACCGGGCCCGACTCGCAGTCGACGACGACGCAGGGCGCGCCGGTGGCGGCGAGCACCGCGGCGGCGCGGGCGGCCCGGTCGAGGGGGCGGGGGCCGGCGGTGGCCCGGCCGTCGGTGACCACCAGCACGAGGGGGCGGCGCCTCGGGTCGCGCAGCCGCTCCACCCGGAGCAGGCCGGCCGCGGCGAGCAGCCCCTCGGCGAGGGGGGTACGCCCGCCGGTGGGCAGCTCGGCGAGCCGGGCCGAGGCGGCGAGCACCGAGGAAGTGGCCGGCAGCAGGGTCTGCGCGCCGGCGCCCCGGAAGGCGACCACGGCCACCTTGTCCCGCCGCTGGTACGCGTCGGTGAGCAGCGCCAGCACGGCGCCCTTGACGGCGGACATCCGCTGCCGCGCGCCCATCGACCCGCTGGCGTCGACCACGAAGAGGACGAGGTTGCCCTCGCGTCCCTCGCGGACCGCCTCGCGCACGTCGGACGGGCGCAGCCGCAACGGCCCGCCGGCCCGGCCGCGGGCGGCCTGGTGCGGGGCGGCGGCCCGGACGGTGGCCGGCAGGTGCAGTGCGCCGGCCGGGCCGGCGGGCACGCGGGCGCCGGTGGTGTGGCCCCGCCCGGTGCGGGCCCGGGAGCGCCGGCCGGGCACACCCTCCCCCACGCCGGGCGCGGTGAGCAGGCGGGCACGCAGCCCCCGGTCGGGTACGGCCACGGTCGCCGGCCGTCCCTCGGCGTCCCCCGGCCGGCCGGCTGGCCCGGGCCGGCGGGCGCGTGCCCGTCCCCGGTCGCCACCGCCGTCGCCGGGCCGGCGACGGCCGTCCCCGTTCTCGTCGCCGGGTCGGCCGACGTCGGGGCCGTCCCCGTTCCCGGCGCCGGACCGGTCGTCGCCCGGGTGGCCGAACCGGTCCGACGCGGCGTCACGGCCGGTGCGGTCGTCGCCGAACCGGTCGTCGTCGCCCGTCCCGTCGGCGCGGCCGTCGCCGGGCCGGTCGTCGTGGCCCGTCCCGTCGGCGTAGCCGTTGGCCGGCCAACGACCGTCCCTTCCGGTCCCGTGGCCGTCGTCCGGCGGCCCGGAGCGCCCGGCGTCGTCGGACCCCCCGGACCGGTCCCGGCCGCCCGCGCCGCCCCTCCCGCGGTCCGACCGGCCCGGACCGTCGGGGTCCGACCCGATGCCGCGCGGCCCGCCGGCCGGTCCCCGGGGATCGCCGTCCGGTCCGGGCCCGCCGCCGGGCCCGCCGTCCGGGCCGTGGTCGTCGGGGTCGTCGTCGGGGTGCTGCTCGCGGGCGCGGCGCAGCGCCTCGTCGAGGCGCTGCTCGTCCAGCCCCGGCGTGTCGAACGGGTCCCGGCGGCGGCGGTGCGGCAGGGCCAGCCGGGCGGCGACCCGGACGTCGTCGGCGGTCACCCGGTCCCGGCCCTGCCAGGCGGCATGCGCCACGGCGGTGCGGGCCGTGACGATGTCGGCGCGCATGCCGTCCACGTCGAACGCGGCGCAGACCTCGGCGATCTGCCGCAGCGCCGCGTCGGGCAGTGCCACCCGGGGCAGCCGGTGGCGGGCGGCGGCCACCCGGCGGGCCACCTCGGCGTCCGCCTCGGCCCAGCCGGCGGCGAAGCCGGCCGGGTCGGCGTCGGCGGTGAGGCGACGGCGGACCACCTCGGCGCGTACGGCGGGGTCGCGGCTGGCGGCCACCTCGACGGTGAGCCCGAACCGGTCGAGCAGCTGCGGGCGCAGCTCCCCCTCCTCCGGGTTCATGGTGCCGACCAGCAGGAACCGGGCGGCGTGGCTGACCGAGACGCCCTCCCGCTCGACGTGGCAGCGGCCCATCGCCGCGGCGTCCAGGAGCAGGTCGACCAGGTGGTCGTGGAGCAGGTTGACCTCGTCGACGTAGAGCACGCCGCGGTGGGCGGCGGCGAGCAGGCCGGGCTCGAAGGCGCGTACCCCCTCGGCGAGGGCCTTCTCCAGGTCCAGGGAGCCGACCACCCGGTCCTCGGCGGCGCCCACCGGCAGCTCGACCAGGCGGGCCGGGCGGCGCTCGGCCGCCGACCCGGCCGGGTGCGGCCCGTCCGGGCAGCCCGGGTCGGGCGCGGCCGGGTCGCAGGCGAAGCGGCAGGCGGCCACCCGGTCGACCGGAGGGAGCAGCGCGGCGAGGGCGCGCACGGCCGTGGACTTGGCGGTGCCCTTCTCGCCCCGGACCAGCACCCCGCCGATGGCCGGGCTGACCGCGTTGAGCAGCAGGGCGAGCCGCATCTCGTCCATCCCGAGCACCGCACTGAACGGATAGCTCGTCATTGCGACTCCTCCGTTCGCGACTGCGGGGCTCGCAAACCCGGCTCACTCCTCGCGCTCACAGCGACTCCTTCGTTCGCGACTGCGGGGCTCGCAAACCCGGCTCACTCCTCGCTCACAGCCGGTCCTCCAGGTCGCCCTCGCTGGCCAGGTACGTCTCGTGCAGCCGGTCGAGGGTGACCGGCTCGGGCGCGGCCCACAGTCCCCGGTCGGCGGCCTCCAGCAGCCGCTCGGCGATGCCGCGCAGCGCCCACGGGTTGGACCGCTCCAGGAACTCCCGGGTCTCCGGGTCGAAGAGGTACGCCTCGGCGAGCCGCTCGTACATCCAGTCGTCGACGACCCCGGCGGTGGCGTCGTAGCCGAACAGGTAGTCCACGGTGGCGGCCAGCTCGAAGGCGCCCTTGTAGCCGTGCCGGCGCATGGCGGCGATCCAGCGGGGGTTGACCACCCGGGCCCGGAACACCCGGCGGGTCTCCTCGCCCAGCGTGCGGGTGCGGACGTCGTGCGGCATGGCCGAGTCGCCCACGTACGCGGCCGGGGACCCGCCGGTGAGGTGGCGGACCATGGCCACCATCCCGCCGTGGTACTGGAAGTAGTCGTCGGAGTCGACGATGTCGTGCTCGCGGGTGTCCTGGTTCTTCACGGCGACGGCGATCCGGGCGAAGGAGCGTTCCATGTCGACCCGCGCCTCCCGCCCGTCCAGTCCCGGCCCGTACGCGTAGCCGCCCCAGACGGCGTACACCTCGGCCAGGTCGGCGTCGGTGCGCCAGTTCCGGGCGTCGATGAGCGGCAGCAGCCCGGCCCCGTACGCCCCGGGCTTGGAGCCGAAGATGCGGGCGGTGGCCCGACGCGCGTCCCCGTGCTCGGCGACGTCCGCGTCGACGTGCGCCTTCACGTAGTTCTCCGCGGCCGGCTCGGCCAGCGCGGCGACCTGCCGGACGGCGTCGTCGATGAGGGCGACCACGTGCGGGAAGGCGTCCCGGAAGAAGCCGGAGATGCGCACCGTGACGTCGACCCGGGGGCGGCCCAGCTCGGGCAGCGGCACCACCTCGACGCCGGTGACGCGGCGGGACCGGTCGTCCCACACCGGACGGACGCCGAGCAGCGCCAGCACCTCCGCGATGTCGTCGCCCTGCGTGCGCATGGCGCTGGTGCCCCAGACGGTGAGCCCGACCGAGCGCGGGTACGCCCCGGTGTCGGCGAGGTGCCGGGCCAGCAGCGAGTCGGCGAGGGCGACCCCGACGTCCCAGGCGTTGCGGCTGGGGATGGCCTTCGGGTCGACGGAGTAGAAGTTGCGGCCGGTGGGGAGCACGTTGACCAGCCCGCGGGTGGGCGAGCCGGACGGGCCGGGCGGCACGAACCGGCCGGCGAGCGCGCCGAGCACCCGGCCGATCTCGTCGGTGGTCCGGTCCAGCCGGGGCACCACCTCGCGGGCGGCGAAGCCGAGCACCTCGGCGGCCTCGGGCACCGGGCCGCCGACCACCTCCTCGACCACCGCGCCGGCCTTGCCGGCGTCCCAGCCGAGGGTCTCCATGCCGAGCACGAGCCGGCGGGCCAGGGCCTCGATGAGGTCGACCGCGTCGGCGGCGGTGGCGGCCGGCCCGTCGACGGCCTCGGTGAGCGCCGCCGGCACGGCGATCCGCGCGCCGGGCGCGGCGAGCAGCGCCGCCTCGTCGAGGCCGGCGTGGGCGGCGAGGGCCTGGCGCAGCCCGGGCAGCACGCGGGCCCCACCCCAGACCTGCGGGGCGCGCAGCACGGCGAGGACCAGGTTGACCCGCGCCTCGCCGGCGGGCGCCTCGGCGAGGATGTGCAGGCCGTCGCGGATCTGCACGTCCTTGACCTCGCAGAGGTAGCCGTCGAGGTGCAGCACGAAGTCGTCGAAGGCGTCCTCGCCGGGCATCTCCGCCTGGTGCAGGTCGTGGTGCAGTTCGGCGGCGCGGACCAGCTCCCAGATCTGCCGCTGCACGGTGGGCGCCTTGGCCGGGTCGAGGGCCTGCACGGTGGCGTACTCGTCGAGGAGCTGTTCGAGCTTGGCCAGGTCGCCGTAGGTCTCGGCGCGGGCCATCGGCGGCACCAGGTGGTCGACCACCACGGCGTGCGCGCGGCGCTTGGCCTGGGTGCCCTCGCCGGGGTCGTTGACGATGAACGGGTACACCAGCGGCAGGTCGCCGAGGACCGCGTCGGGGGCGCAGTCGGCGGCGAGCCCGAGGCCCTTGCCGGGCAGCCATTCCAGGGTGCCGTGCTTGCCGAGGTGGACCACGGCGTCCGCCCCGAAGCCGCCGTCGGCGACCGGCGCGGCCAGCCAGCGGTACGCGGCCAGGTAGTGGTGGCTGGGCGGCAGGTCCGGGTCGTGGTAGGTGGCCACCGGGTTCTCGCCGAAGCCGCGGGGCGGCTGGATGAGCAGCGCCACGTTGCCGAAGCGCAGCCCGGCGAGGACGAGGTCGCCGCCGTCGGTGTACAGCCGGCCGGGCGGCTCGCCCCAGTGCTCCCGCATCCGGTCGCGCAGCGGGGCGGGGACCGCGTCGAACCAGCGCCGGTAGGTCTCCCCTGGCAGCCGCGCCTCGGCGGCGGCGAGCTGTTCGGGGGTGAGCCACTCGACGTCGTGCCCGCCGGCGGCGATCAGGGCGTGGATCAGGGCGTCCCCGTCGTCCGGCACCGGACCGTCGCCCAGGTGGTAGCCGGCCTCGGCGAGGGCGGCAAGCAGCCGGACCGCCGAGGCCGGAGTGTCCAGGCCGACGGCGTTGCCCACCCGGGAGTGCTTCGTCGGGTACGAGCTGAGCACGATGGCCAGCCGCTTGTCGGCGTTGGGCACGTGCCGCAGCCGGGCCTGCCGGACGGCGATGCCGGCGACCCGCGCGGCGCGCTCCGGGTCCGGCTGGTAGACCGAGAGCCCGTCGGCGTCGATCCGCTTGAACGAGAACGGCACCGTGACGATCCGCCCGTCGAACTCGGGGATGGCCACCTGCATGGCGGCGTCCAACGGGGACAGTCCGGCATCGCTGGCCGCCCACCGGTCGCGGTCGCCGGTCAGGCAGAGCGCCTGGACGATCGGCACGTCCAGGGCGGCGAGCGCGCCGACGTCCCAGGCGTCCTCGTCGCCACCGCCGGAGGCATCCGCGGCGACCGTCCCGCCGGCCGCGAGCACCGTCACCACCAGGGCGTCGCACCGCGCGAACTCCTCGAGCGGACCCGCGCCCGGGGCGAGGCCGCGCAGCGAGCCGCAGAACACCGGCAGCGGCTGGCCGCCGGCCGCGGTTACCGCGTCAGCGAGGGTCTCGACGAAGGCGGTGTTCCCGGCGAGGGCGTGCGCCCGGTAGAAGACGATGCCGACCACGGGCCGGCCGTCGGGCGCCAGGTCGGGGCCGAGGATCCCGTGCGGCGGCGTGGGCGCGGGCGGGGCGAAACCCTCGCCGGTGAGCAGCACCGTGTCGGAGAGGAACCGGGCCAGCTCGGCGAGGTTCTCGGGGCCGCCCTCGACCAGGTAGGCGAGCGCCTCGGCGGCCACCCCGGCGGCCACCGTGGACGCCGCCAGCAGCTCCGCGTCGGGCACCGCCTCGCCGCCCAGCACGACCGTGGGCACGCCGGAGCCGAGCACCGCGGCGAGGCCGTGCGGCCACGCCTGCCGGCCGCCGAGCAGGCGTACGACGGCCAGGTCGACGCCGTCGAGCAGCGCGGGCACGGCGTCGGCGGCGACCCGGGCGGGGTTGGCCAGCCGGTAGTCGGCGCCGCTGGCGCGGGCGGCGAGCAGGTCGGTGTCGGCGGTGGAGAGCAGCAGGATGCGCACGGACGGCTCCGGAGCGTGACGCCCGGCGGCGCGGCGGGGCCGGCGGCGGGCGGGGGTGGGTGCGGGTTCGGCGGGTACGCGGGTCCGGCGGACGGCTCACCGACGGGAGGTCGGCAGGGGCGCCCGGCCGGGTGCGGAACCCGGCCGGGCGGTCAGCGGCGGACGGCGCGGGCCCGCCCGGCGCGCGGCACGGTGGCCTGCGGGGCGGCGGGGTGAGCGGTCAGCGGCGCGTCGGTGCGCGCCGGCCGGAAACGACGATCGTCGTCGATGGCGGAAATGCCGTGCATCGGGTCCTCCTCGGGTGTCCACGCCCTGGGGCTCTCCGACGGCCGAAGTATCCTGGCTCCCGGATCGACGCTCACCCCCGGCCTTCCAACCGCGCACGCACGGCCGTGACTCACGAGGGGGGATCGCTCCCCGGTGACAGTGGCGGGACCGCGCCGGAATCGCACCGGCTTCCTTCACTGCCGTCAGGCCGCGAATGCTGCCACAGCCGCCCGCCACGGGTCAACGCCGGGTCCCCGGCCCCGCGCCCGGCCGCCGGAATCCTCAGCCGTCGATGGGACTTCCTCACCTGCAATGACGCACGTCGATGGGAATGGCCGCATTCCGGCGACCGCTGGGGACCATTCCCGGCACGCTCCGATCCGCGCGCGGACGATCTCGTCGCCGCAGCCGGGGCGGCACGGAGCGGCAGCCGGCGGATAGCATCGCGGTCGACTGTGGATCTCGGCCACGGAGCGGGGAGGAATTGCCGGTGACGCTGCGACACCTCGCCGGTCGGGTCTGGTTGTTCCCCGGCGATCCCGACCCGCTCGCGGTCCGCCCGACCGTGGCGGTGGTCGCCGACGAGCGCGGAAGTGTGATCGTCGACGCGGGCCAGAGCCCCGCCCACGCCCGGGAGATCCGGGCCGCGCTGGCGGCGGCCGGGCTGCCGGAGCCGCGCTGGCTGGTCTACACCCACCACCACTGGGACCACGTCTGGGGCGCCTGCGCCTGGCCGGAGGTGGAAATCGTCGGGCACGAGTCGGGGGTGGCCCTGCTACGCGCCGAGGCCGCCCGGCCGTGGAGCCACCGCTACCTGCGCGAGCAGGTCCGTGAGAACCCGCGGCTCGGGCACAGCTTCCGCGCCCGGGCCCTGGCGGTCGACTCCTGGGACGGCTTCGCGGTGCTCCCGCCGACGCGCACCTTCGCCGACGGACTGACCCTGCCCACCGGCGTGGTGGTCCGACACGTGGGCGGCCGGCACGCGCCGGACTCCGCGGTGGTGCGGGCGCCGGACTCCGGGGTGCTGCTGCTCGGCGACTGCTGGTACCCGCCGCCCGCGCACCTGCGGACCCCCGAGGACGGGCCCGACCTGGCCCTCGCGGCGAGCCTGCTCGACGATGACCTCGCCTGGTACGTCTCGGCCCACGAGGAGCCGCTGCGGCTGGCCGAGGCGCGGGCCGCGCTGGCCGGCGCCGACTGAGTCACGCCGGGGTCAGCGGGCGCGCCGCTCCGGGTGGGCCCGGTTCCAGGCCCGCATCCGCTCCGGGTAGCCGGTGCGCGCGGCCTCGTAGAGCGGGACCGCGTGCTTCTGGGCGATCTTCCCGGCGGCCCGGGGCGAGCCGGTGCGGCGGCGGATCCACTCCCCGTCGTGGGCGACGGCCACCACGGTGGTGTCCGTGGCGGTGGTCTCCGGCTCCAGGTAGAACTCCACTCCGCGCCGGCTGGTCACGAACGCCTCCAGCGCGGCCAGGTCGTCCCGGTTCGCCTCCCGGTCGAGCTTCGTCGGGGTCGTCGGGTCGGCGGCCCGTCGGTTGAACCAGCCCATGCCCGCCTCCTCTCCTCGGCGTTCCCTCAGTGCAGCACCCGTACCTGGGAACGGGCTGCGAGCCGGGTGGGAGTCCGTTGAGCCGGTCGGCGGCCCGGCCGGCGGGCCGGGCCCGCCGGTCAGCGGGCCGGCGGGCGCAGGATCGGAACCAGGGCGAGGGTGGGCAGCAGGAGCAGCGGCACCAGGCCGAGGGCGTGGAGGATGCCCAGATGATCACCGAGGAAGCCGAGCAACGGCGGGCCGGCGAGGAAGGCGGTGTAGCCGATCATGGCGACCACGCTGACCCGCGTCGGCGCCCGGTCCTCGTCGTCGGCGGCAGCGCTCATCCCGACCGGGAAGCCGAGCGACGCCCCGATGCCCCACAGCGCCACGCCGGCCACGGCGAGCGGCCCGGAGCCGGCCAGCACGGCGCACGTGGCCCCGGTGGCGGCCAGCCCGATGGTGCCGAAGAGCACCGGCACCCGGCCCCACCGGTCGATCGCCACGGTGCCGGCGGTCCGGCCGAGGGTCATGCCGACCACGAAGACCCCGAAGACGGCGGCGCCGGCCGCCTCGCTCACCCCGTAACCGTCGACGAACGCCACCGCCAGCCAGTCGTTCGCGCTGCCCTCGGTGAACGCCATCACCAGCACGAACAGGCCGATGAGCAGGGTGCGCGGCTCCCGCCAGGTGGCCAGCAGCGCGCGCCGGTGGGTGGCCGGGTCGGCCGAGTCGGCCGTCTCGGCCGGGGCGGGCAGGAAGGCGCGGGCGCCGAGCAGCGTGCCGGCGAGGACCATCGCCGCGATCACGGGCAGGTGCCAGCCGACCGGTACGCCCAGCCGGGCCGCCCCGGCGCCCAACCCGGCTCCGGCGACCGAGCCGAGACTCCAGGCGGCGTGGAACCGGGGCATGATCGTCCGGCCGAGCCGCTTCTCCACGGCCGCGCCCTCGACGTTCATCGCCACGTCGCAGGTGCCGGAGCCGTATCCCACGGCGAAGAGCCCGACCACGACGCCCACCAGCGAGCCGGCCAGGCTGGCGGAGAGGCCGGCGACCGTCAGGCCGAGCGCGACGAGCACGGTCGAGCCGGCCACGGTGCGGGCCGGGCCGAGCCGCAGGGTGACCAGCCCGGCGGTGGACATGGCCGCCAGCGCGCCGGCCGACATGGCCAGCAGCAGCAGGCCGAGCCGCCCGGCGCTGAGCCCGAGCGTTTCACGGATGGCGGGCACGCGGGCGAACCAGGTGGCCACCGCCAGCCCGTTCAGGGCGAACACGACCGCCACGCCGTTGCGGGCGGCCAGGACCGCCCGCGGGGTCGCGGCGCCGGCGTCGGCCGGTGCGTCGATGGTGCTGCTCACCGTGGTGTCGTCCTCTCAACCAGGTTCGTCCGACGACCATCGCACACCTGAGAGCGCTACCACCACAAACGCTCCCACCCCTTACCCCGGCGGCCCCGACCGGGCATGATGCCGACAGAACGGCCAGCACGGGGAGGACCAGACATGGAGACGCCGACCACCCGCCCGGTGACTCTCGACGACGTGGCCCGCGCGGCCGGGGTCTCCCGGGCGACCGCGTCCCGGGTGCTCGGCGGCTACGGGTTCGCCTCGGTGGACGCCCGGGAGCGGGTGAGCGCCGCCGCCGACCGGCTCGGCTACGTGCCGAACACCACGGCCCGCGCGCTCGTCCGGGGCGCCGGGGTACGCCTCGTCGTGGCGGTCTCCGGCACCGACGCCACCGTGCTGGACGACCCGTACGTGGACCGGCTGGTCAGCGCGGCGGCCCGGCTGTGCGCCCCGCACGGGGTCGGCGTCGCCCTGGAGTGGCTGCCGCTGGGCGCCCCGGCCGGGCTGCGCCGGCTGGGCGACGACCGGAGCGTCTGCGGGGTGCTGCTGGTCAACACCACCGCGCCGGTGCTCGACGCGGTGCCCGCCGGGCTGCGCGGGCGGGTCGTCTCGATCGGCACGGGCTCGCCGGCCGTCCCTTCCTTCGACGTGGACAACGCCGGGGGCGCCGACGCCGTGCTGCGGCACCTGCACGCCGGCGGGCGCCGCCGGATCGCCATGGTCACCGGCCCGCGCTGGCTGAGCTGCGCCGAGCGGTCGGTGGCCGCGTACCAGCGGCTGATGCGCGCGGCCGGGCTGCCCGTGCGGCTGGTCGACGGCGACTTTACCGCCGCGCGGGGCGGCCGGGCCGCGCTGGAGGCGCTGATCCGCTGGCCGGACACCGACGCGATCTACGCGGCCAGCGACGCCACCGCGCTGGGCGCGATCGCCGCGCTGCGCGGGCGCGGCCTCGGGGTGCCGCACGACGTGGCGGTGGCCGGGTTCGACGACATCCCGTACGCGGCGGTGAGCAGCCCGGCGCTGACCACGGCCACCCACCCGGTGGCCCGGATCGCCACCGCGGCGGCGACCGCGGTGCTCGACGGCCGCCCCGTGCCGCCGGTGACCGCGTTCCCCTCGACGCTGGTGGCGCGGGAGAGCGCCTGAGAGCCGCGCGGTGGAGCACCGCGGGCAGCCCGCGGTCGAACCGCCGGCAGCCGCGCGGTTGAGCCGCCGGCAGCCGGGTATCCGCCGCCCGACCCGACCGACGACAGGGGGCGAGGTGACCGAACCCGCGCCGCCGCACCGGCAGCCCGAGGAGGGGTACCGGCACGGCCGGCTGACCGCCCGCCCCACCACCGTGGCCGCGCCCGGGCCGACGGGGCCGGCCGAGGTCCCCGACCCGGCCGGCGGGCCGCCCACGCTGCGCCACGTGCCGACCGGCGGCGCGGGACCGTACCGGCTGGTGCTGCTGCTGCACGGCGCGGGCGGCTCGGCCCGGCAGGGCCTCGACCTGCTGCTGCCGCTGGCCGACGCGCACCGGCTGCTGCTGCTCGCCCCGCAGGCCGTCGCCAGCACCTGGGACCTGATCGCCGAGGGATACGGCCCGGACGTGGCCCGAATCGACGCGCTGCTGGCCGCGACGCTCCGCGCGTACCCGGTGGCCGGGGTGACCGTGGGCGGCTTCTCCGACGGGGCCTCGTACGCCCTCTCCCTGGGCCTGACCAACGGCGACCTGGTCGACGCGGTGGTGGCCTTCTCACCCGGCTTCGCCGCGCCGCTGGTCACCCACGGCCGGCCCCGGCTGTTCGTCTCGCACGGCACCGACGACCGGGTGCTGCCGGTCGACGTGTGCAGCCGGCGGCTGGTGCCCCGCCTGCACACCCTCGGCTACCCGGCCGAGTACGCGGAGTTCGCCGGCGGGCACGAGGTGCCGGCGGAGATCCGGCGGCGGGCGGTGGACTGGCTGGTGGGGTGAGCCGGGGTCAGTGCCCCGGCCCGGTGACCGCCGCGTCGACCCGGGCGAGCACGGTCGCGTCATCGTCGCCGCGGACGCCACGCAGCAGGTCGATCGCGGTGGCCCGGACCTGCCCGATGATCATGGCGAGCGGCAGCGTCTCGCCGGGGGTGAACAGCCGACCGGCGGCCCGGACGGCCTCCAGCGCGGCCACATCCACCCGCTCGGCGTGGGCGTCGGCGACCCCGTCCTGCCCGGTCAGGTCGGCGGCGAGCGCGTCGCCGGCCGCGCGCACCGCCTCGGCGAGGGTCCGCACGGCGCCGCCCAGCTCGGCCGGGACCGGCGCCGGGCCGCGGGTCAGGGTGACCGCGGCGCGGGCCAGCACCCGGACGTTGCGGACCGCGTAGTCGATCTGCCGGATGGACCCCTCCACCGAGCGCAGCCGGCCCAGGTGCCGGCGGCGGCGCACGTTGAGCCGCAGCGCCTCACCGGCGGCCAGCACGGCGCCGCGCAGCCGCTCCACGCCGGCGTCGGCGTGCCGGGCCCGCTCCAGCGCGGCCAGCGCCGCCGCGTCGTCGCCCCGGTCGAGCGCGTCGGCGATCTCGTCGAGCACCCCGGCCAGCTCGGCGAAGGTGTGCCGGAACTCGCTGACCAGCGGGGCGAGCGGCCGGCGGGCGTCGATGAGCTGGCTGGCCACCACGGCCACCGCGCCGCCGATCAGCGCGTCGACGAACCGGAACGGGACCAGCGACTCGGTCGGCGGGGAGACCACCACCAGGTAGAGCGCGGAGACCGCGGCCTGCACCACGGTGACCGAGCTGGCGCCGATCGCCACGGCCATGGCGACGGTGAGCAGGATGACGGTGAGCACCGTCCAGGTGGTCCCCGGGCCGAGCGCCTGCACCACCAGGTCGGCGACCAGCACGCCGGCCGCGACGCCGAGCACCACCTCGACGGCCCGGCGCATCCGCTGGCCACGGGCCTGGCCGAGCACGATCAGCGCGGCGGCCGGGGCGAAGAACGGCTGCGGGTGGCCGACCAGCCGGGTGGCGAGGATCCACGCGACGGTGGCCGCCAGGGTGGCCTCCACCACCGGCAGCCAGCCACGCCGCAGCCGCCCGGCCGCCTCCCGGACCCCGCTCCACCCCGCCATGGCCCACCTTCCGTCGCGCTCGCCCACCCATCCTGCGACCTGGCGCGCCGATCGGCAGCGGCGGGCACCACCCCGAACCGGGGGCGGCGGTCACGGGCCGGGGGCGGACCGGCCGGTTCAGGCTCCGGTGAACGCCCTCAGCAGGGTACGCACCCCGGTCCGGAGGTCCTCCCGGCTGGCCGGGGTGCCGGGCGGCGGCGCACTGAGCGCCCCGGCGCCGACCAGGCGGTCGAAGAGCAGCCCGTCGACGAACGCGACGAACTGGTCGCCCTGCCGGCGCGGGTCCGGCGCGCCGGCGCGGGCCAGCAGGTCCCGGGCCTGGACGCGGAGCACGGTGCCGTGGTCCAGGATCCGGCGCAGCTCGGGCCGGTGCACCGCCTCCAGCAGGCAGGCGTACCGGGCGAGGGTGCGGGTGCGTCCGGTGGTCAGCCAGCGGTCGAGCACCTCGGCCACCCCGGCGGCGAGCTGGTCGAGCCCGTCCGGCCCGAGCGCCGGGGCGGCGCGGGGCGGCTCGGTGGGCAGCTCGTGCGCCGCCAGGTCGGCCCGGTCGAGGTCGGCCAGGCGCTGGACCACGGCCTCGATCAGCGCCTGCCGGGTCCGCAGGTACGCGGAGGTGGTGCCGGGCGGCACCCCGGCCCGCGCGTCGACGGCGCGGTGGGTCAGTCCCCGCATGCCGCCCTCGGCCAGCAGCTCCACCGCCGCGTCGGCCAGCCGGGCCAGCCGGGCCGCCCGTCCACTCACTGTCGTCCCTCCTCACCGATGTTCTACGGATGTAGTATGGCTTTCTACAGGCGTAGAAAGGTGGTCGACATGGGCGAGCCGCACGCGATCGTGGTCGGCGCCGGCATCGGCGGGCTCGCCGCGGCGCTGGCCCTGCACCGCCGACGCTGGCGGGTCACCGTGCTGGAACGCGCCGCCGAGCCGCGCGAACTGGGCACCGGCCTGACCCTGATGGCGAACGCGTTGCGCGGGCTGGACGCGCTCGGTGTGGGCGACGCGGTCCGCCGGCAGGGCGTGCCGGACTCGCCGGGCGGGCTGCGGACCAGCGACGGCCGGTGGCTGTCCCGGATCGAGGGGGCCGCGCTGGAACGGGCGCTCGGCACCGCCGCGCTCGGGATCCACCGGACCGCGCTGCACCGGCTGCTCCGCGCCGCCCTGCCGGCCTCGACACTGGTCACCGGGGCCGACGTGGTCGACATCGACGCCGACCTGCCCGCGGTGACGTACCGGCGGAACGGCACGCCGGCGACGCTGCGGGCGGACCTGGTGGTCGGGGCCGACGGGCTGCACAGCGTGCTGCGCCGGCGGCTCTGGCCGGACCTGCCAGCCCCGGCATACTCCGGCTCGACGGCCTGGCGGGCGGCGATCCGCTGGACCGCACCGGTGGCGACGGCCGTCACCTGGGGGCCGGGCCGGGAGTTCGGCACCGTCCCGCTCGGCGACGGCCGGCTCTACTGGTACGCGGCGGAGACGGCGCCGCAGGGCGGGCACGAGCCGGACGAGCTGGCGGCCGTCCGGGACCGCTTCGGCGGCTGGCACGAGCCGATACCCGCGCTGCTGGCGGCCACGCCGCCCGAGGCGGTGCTCCGGACCGACCTGTTCCACCTGGCCACCCCGCTGCCCTCGTACGTGCGGGGCCGGGTGGCCCTGCTCGGCGACGCGGCGCACGCGATGACGCCGCACCTGGGGCAGGGCGCGGGGCAGGCGATCGAGGACGCCGTGGTGCTCGGCGCCGTCTGTGCCCGCGGACCGGGCGACCTGGCCGGCGCGCTGGCCGGGTACGACCGGCAGCGGCGACCCCGCAGCCAGGCCGTCGCCCGGGCCTCCGCCCGCGCCGCGCGGTACGGCCAGCAGCTGCGCCACCCCGCGGCGGTCGCCCTGCGCGACGGCATGCTCCGGCTGACCCCGTCAAGGGCGGCGCTGCGCGGCGTCGCCCGGTACGCCGACTGGCAGCCGCCGGCCTGAGCGAAATTGCGCGGCGCACAATCCTCCAGAATATCGACCGCACGCGTTTTTCGGGTCGGCCGAATGGGAGAGCGGGCCGGTAAGATCGGCGACAGGCCTGTGACTGATCGCTGACTGCTGGACGTGACGGCGATCACACACACTGTGCCCATGAATACGAGACTCCGCCGCAGCAGGGCATTCCGCCTCGCGGTGTGTCTCGCCCTGGTGGCGGCACTGAGCGGCTGCATGCAGCTCAACCTGGGACTGACCGTGGACTCCGACGACACGGTCACCGGCCAACTCCTGGTCACCGCCGACAGGGCCCTGCTCGAGGGGCAGAACCCGGACGTCCATACCGCCTTCGTCGACATGCGACGGCAGCTGCCCACTCTTCCCGCCGGCAACGAGAGCCGCTACGAGGGCGCCAAGTTCTACGGCGTGCAGGTCACCTATCGCAAGAAGCCATTGTCACAGTTCACCAGCGACAGCGTGAAACTGATCCGCATCGGCGACCGCTATCGCTTCTCATTTCCGCTGAACCCGGAAAGTTACGCCGGGAAAATACCCGAACAAGATCGGGAAACGGTTCGGGCGTACATCACGTTGATGTCGATCGAGATATCGGTGACCTTTCCCGGCCGGGTGCTCAGCGCGAACGGCACGATCATCGGCCGCTCGGTCAGCTGGAAGATCGCCAGCAACCAGGTCAAGCCAGCCGAACTGGTCGCCGAGGCGGAAGCGCCGCCACGACCCTCGGTCACCAGCGCGGTGCCGGCCGCCGGCGGCGGGTTCCCCTGGCTGCTGGTCGTCGGCGGGGTGGTCGTGCTGCTGCTGGTCGCCGTGGTCGTCGTCCTCCTGCTCCGCCGCCCACGCGGCCCGGTCGCCGCCGCTCCGGCCGCTCCCACCCCCGCGCCCACTCCCCCGGCCGACCGGCCGGCCTGAGCCGGCGCGGCGCCGCCACCCGGGCGGTACCCCGGAAACCGCACCAGCCGGGGCCGCCGCACCACCCCACCCCGACCGCACCACCGCACGATCGAAGAGGGGGATCGCCGTGAACGATCTCTTCACCTGGGCCGCCCTGGGCAGCCTCACCGGCGCCAGCGCCGCCACCCTGCTCGCCAGCAACGTCATCGGCGGCCTGATCGGCCCGAGCGGCGACAAGGCACGCAAGTGGATCGCCCTGGGCTTCGCGCTCCTCCTGTCGTACCTGACCGCCGCCTTCGCCGACGACGCGGGTTCCGAGAAGTGGATCATCGCGTTCTTCAACGGGCTGGTCATCTTCTCCGCCGCCCTCGGCATCAACCAGCTGCCGCCCGGCAACCGGCAGGCGACGAACGCGTCGCCGACCCAGCTCGCGCAGAACCGCGAGCCCCGCTACATCCGCTCCTGGGTCTGAGAGAGGTGACCCCATGGTCCTCGGCATCATCAGCGCCGCCGTCCACATCGTCCTCGGCGCCGTGCTCGGCGGGGCGGCCGGCGGCCCCATCGGCCTGCTGATCGGCGCGGTCGTCGGGCTGCTCGTCGGCGCCCCGTTCGGCTGGGCGGTCGCCTCGGCCGGCACCTACGGCGCCGACCCGAAGGGCATCTTCCTCTTCGTGGTCGACCACACCTGGAGCCTGCTCAACACCGTCGCGGGCGCGCTCTACCTTACCCTGCACCTGGTCTTCGGGCACCAGCTCGACCGGGTGGTCTCGCAGGGCAGCGGGCGGGTCAACGTGGTCGAGGGCGTCTCGCCCCGCTACGCCACCACCATCGGCACCGTCTGCGCCGGCTCCAGCCCCGGCATCCAGCGGCACGAGGACGTGCACGTCCTCCAGGCGCGGCTGCTCGGCCCGCTCTACCTGCCGCTGGTCGCGCTCAACTACGTGCTGTTCACCATCGCCCCGGTGTGGCTGCTCTGGCACGACCACAGCACCGCGCCGATCAACCGGTTCACCCGCTACTTCGAGATCGGCGTCTACCCGCACGTCTGGAACGAGGCCATCGCGTACCGGATCCAGGGGACGCCGCCGCGATGACCGGCGCGATCGAGGCGGCCGTCGCGGACCTCGCGGCCTGGCTGACCGGGGCGGCGGGTGACCCCGTCCCGGTCGGCCCGCCCCGCGACGACCCCGACGGCGGCCTCACCGTCTGGCCGCTGGAGCTGCGGCCGGCCCGGCAGACCGCGGGCAGCGGCGGGGCGCGCGAGCCGTACCGGTTCGTGGTCCGGCTGCTGGTCAGCGGCGGCGGGCCGGCGGCGCTGCCGGCGCTGGACCGGGTGCTGGCCGCCGCCACCGCGGCCGGCCAGCCCGAGGTGGTGCTGGCCACCGGGGACCCGGCGCTCTGGCGGGCCCTCGGCGTGCCGCCCCGGCCCGCGCTGCTGCTCGACGTGCCGGCGCGGATCGACCGGCCGGCGCCGAACGCGCCACCGGTGCGGCAGCCGCTGCGGCTGCGGCAGCTCGACATGCGCACCCTCGACGGCCGGGTGGTCGGGCCGGAACGGCAGCCGCTCGCCGCGATGCGGGTCGAGCTGGTCGGCACCGCCCAGGCCACCGAGACCGACGCCGCCGGCCGGTTCCGGCTGGTCGGCGTCCCGCACGACCCCGACGCCCCGGACCGGCCGGTGCGGATCCGGCTGGTCGGCCGGGGCCGCACCCACACCGCCGAGCTGGACCCCGCCGACGGAGACCACGTCGTCGTCTGCGCCCCCGACTGACTCCTCAAGGAGGACCGATGCCCACCTACTTCTCCCCCGGCATCTACGTCGAGGAGGTGCCCAGCGGCGCCCGCCCGATCGGCCCGGTCGGCATGAGCACCGCCGCCTTCGTCGGGGTCACGCCGAACCGCACCGCCCACGTCGACCAGGCCCTCGCGGTCAACAGCTGGTCGGAGTTCCTCCGGCTCTACGCCGACGGCGAGCACCTGGAGAGCACGCCCCTGGCCCGCGCGGTCTTCGGCTTCCTCGACAACGGCGGCACCCGCTGCTGGGTGGTCAACGTCGGCGAGGGCGGCCAGCTCACCGGCACCGGCGGGCGGCGCAGCGGCCTGCAACTGCTGGAGGCCATCGACGAGATCTCCATCCTGGCCGCGCCCGGCTACCACGACCCGGTCTCGCACGAGGCGCTGATCAGCATGGCCGAGCGACTGCGCACCATGGTCGCCATCTGCGACCCGCCGCCCGAGGTCGCCGACATCTCCCGGCTCACCCGGGTCGCCACGCCCGGCAAGTCGTCCGGCAAGCCCGCCGAGGGTACGCCGAAGCCGGACGACGACGCGCCCGGCGGCGACCGGCCCCGGCAGTCGGACTTCGCCACCTACTACTTCCCCTGGATCCGCGTCCGCGACCCGCTCAGCGGGGAGTTGGTGCTCACCCCGCCGAGCGGGCACGTGGCCGGCATCTGGGCCCGCACCGACGCGCTGCGCGGCGTGCACAAGGCGCCGGCCAACGAGCCGGTGCGCGGCGCGGTCGACCTGGCGTACCGGGTCACCCGCCCGGAGCACGACGTGCTCAATCCCAAGGGTGTCAACGTGATCCGCTTCTTCTCCGGCGAGGGCATCCGGCTCTGGGGCGCCCGTACGCTCGCCGCCGAGGCCAGCGAGTGGCGCTATCTGAACGTGCGGCGGCTTTCCATCTCCATCGAGCTGGCCATCGCCAACGGCACCCGGTGGATGGTGTTCGAGCCGAACGACTACACCCTGTGGCGCTCGATCCGGCGGGACATCGGCGCGTTCCTCACCCGGGTGTGGCGGGACGGCGCACTGCTCGGCCGCACACCCGAGGAGGCGTTCTTCGTCAAGTGCGACGAGGAGACCAACCCGACCGACGTGCGCGACGCCGGGATGGTGGTGGCCCACATCGGCATCGCGGTGGTCAAGCCCGCGGAGTTCGTGGTGTTCAAGCTGAGCCAGTGGGCCGGCGGCACCGAGACCGAGACGATCGGAGGCTGACATGCCCACCACGGCCACCCCGCAGCCGGGCGCGCCCGTCGACCCCTACCGGGCGTACCACTTCAAGCTGCTCATCAACGGCATCACCAACGGGCACTTCACCGAGGTCAGCGGCTTCGAGGTGGCCATACCGTCGCTGGCGTACCGGGAGGCCGGCAACGAGCGGATCCGGGCGGTCCCCGGCCAGGTCGAGTACGCCCCGGTCACCCTCCACTTCGGCCTGACGGCGTCGCGCGAGCTGTGGGACTGGGTGAACGCGGCGGCGAAGGGCACGGTGAGCCGGCGCAACGTCTCGGTGGTGCTGCTCGACCCGGCCGGCACCGCCGAGGTGCTGCGCTGGAACATGATCAACGCGTGGCCCACCCGGTGGCGGGGCGCACACCTGAACACCCTGTCCCAGGAGATCGCCATCGAGGCGCTGACCCTGGCGTACGAGGGGCTGGAACTGGAGTCCGGCAGTGCCGCCGCCCCGACGACCGCGTGACCGGCTGGCCCGCCTGCTCCGGGCCACCGCCGATCGCCTCGCCACCCCGCCCACCGCGCCGCCCCCGCGCGGCCGGCCTCCCGAGGAGCCGGCACCGCGCCGCCCCGGCGAACCCCCCGAGCACTGGCTCCGCCTGGTCGCCGCCCACGCCCCCGGCCTCCTCCACGACCTCCCCGCCACCGCTCTCCCTGTTGATCAAGAGGTTTGCGTCGGGTCCGACGCCTCCGCCGACGCAAACTTCTTGATCGACGAGGAGGGGGCGGCGGGACGCGGCGGGGTTCAGGGCGGTGGCGGCGCGCGGTGGTTGCCACTGCGGCCGGCGGTTCCGGGAGCGTTCGGGCGGGGCGGTGGGGCGGCCGGGTTCTCCCGGTGGGGGGCCGGTGCGGGATCGGGGGGCGTTCCCGGGTGGCGCTGGGGCTTCCGTCGGAGGGGCGACGCCGGTCGAACCGGGGCGGCCGGCTCGGGCGGGCGTGCGGGCTCCGGCAGGTCCGATGCCGGCTCGCCCTGGTTTCCGTTCAACTCGGGTGACGGGGCCGGCGGGGACGCACCGTCGGCGGGCGACGGGATCGCAGGGCGGGCAGCGTTGGCTGACGGGACCGCCTGGCGGGCACCCTCTTCGGCGGGCGGGATCGGGGGGCGGGCGCCTTTCCCGGGCGACGACGCACTCCGGCACGGATCCACGCCGCGCGACGAGGCAGGCCGACGCCGGCCGCTCGACATCGGGTGGGGACCGGGCGCGCGCGAGTCAGCAGCCTGTGGATCCCTCCCCGGCATGCCCGGTGCCTCGTCGGCCGACGATCCCCGCCGTGGTGGGTCGCGGAGCGATGCCCTCGCCTCACGCCAGGCCGCGACGGCGCAGTGGTCGCCCGGTGACGCCGGCGTGTCACCGGGATCGCCGCCCGGCCGGAACGGCGCTCTCGCCAGATCGTCGCCCGGCCAGGACGGCGCCGCACAGGGATCGCCGCCCGACACCCTGCCGGGGTCGCCGGCCGGCCGGGCCGGCGCCCTGGCGGGACCGTCGGCCGGCGCGCCAGGAACGCGCGGCGCGCGCCCCGGCAGCGGCCCGCCGGGGTGGGGCGCCGTCGCGGGCGGCGCAGCCGAGGCGGGAATGGTCGGCCGCCCCGCGCGGGTCTCCCCGGCTTCCGACGTCGGCGCGGCCACGTCCGCCGTCCCGCTCGCCGACGCGCCCCCGGGCCGGGTCCGGCCCGGGCTGCCGGCCGACGCACCGGAACTGGGCCTCGCCCGCGCGGCGACGGCCCGTGCCGCGGACCTTCGGGTGCACCTGTGGTCGCGGGGACGACAGCAGACGCACCTGGTCGCACCCGCACGCCCGGGCGGGAACGGCAGGGAGGGGTGGCCGGCACCGGACCGTCCGGATTGGAGCTACGCGGCGGCCGGGCCGTGGCCGACGCTGCCGGCGGAGGCCTGCGAGCAGGCCGGGGCCGGGGCCCGCGACGGGGCCACCGGCGGGCCGCGGCGGGATCCGTGGCCGGCGCTGCCCGACGACGGGGAGCTGTGGGCGCCGGCGGTCACGGCACGCGACGCCGACCGGCTGGCCCGGCTCGACCGGGAACAGGCGGGTGACTGATGGAACGGGTCGCCTTCCTCGTGGACGAGTCCGGCACCCGGGTGGACTGCCTGCTCAATCCGGAGACCGTGCAGGTGACCCGGCTGGCCGGCGTACGCCCCCGCGGTGCGCCGGACGGCCAGCTCACCGGGGCCGGCCTCGCCGACGACCCCCTCGTCTTCACCGGCGGCGGGCGAACGGAACTGGTGCTGGACCTGCTCTTCGACACCGACTTCGTGGAGTCCCCGGCACGCCCCGAGGACGTCCGCGCGCTCACCCGTCCGCTGTGGATGCTGGCGGAGAACTCCGCCACCGAGCACGGCTGGCTGCGCCCCCCGCTGGTCCGGCTGGTCTGGGGCAAGACCTGGAACGTGCCGGGCGTCATCGTGGCGATCGCGGAGCGCTTCGACGCGTTCACCCTGACCGGCACCCCGCGCCGCTCCTGGCTGCGGCTCAAGCTGGTCCGGGTGGCCGAGACCGCCGAGGCAGCGCAGGCGGGCTTCGAGGAGGAACTGGCCGCCGCGAGCACACCGACGGTGCCGCCCGGGTCGGCGGTGGTCGCCGCCGCGGACGGGGCGGCCGAGCCCGGCTGGTCCGGGGTCCGCTTCGACCTGCTCGCCCACGACGCGCTCGGCTCGCCGCTGCGCTGGCGCCTGCTGGCCGAGCACAACCGGATCAGCGACCCGTTGACGGTGCCGGCCGGCACCGCCCTGGCCGTGCCCGCCACCGCCGCCGACGGCCCCGTCGGGACCGGAGGTGCGCCGTGATCCGGGCCGCCGCCGTCACGATCGACGGCATCCCACTGGCCGACCCCCGCCGGCTGCGCGGCGTCCGCGTCGCCGCCCGCCTGGACCAGCCGACGCAGTGCGAGCTCACGCTGGCCACCGCCCCGGGCGCCGCCGCCCTCGACCCCCCGGTACGCCCCGGCGCCGCCGTCGACCTGCGGCTGGACGGCCAGCCCGACGCCCTGTTCACCGGCGAGGTGACCGGCGTCGAGGTGGAGTACGCCGGTGACGGCGCGGCGCTGCTGCGGATCCGGGCGTACGACCCGCTGCACCGGCTGCGCAAGCGGCAGGAGCTGCGGGTGTTCGAGTCGGTGACCGCAGTCGAGCTGGCCGGGGCGCTCTGCGCCGACCTGGGGCTGACCGTCGACGCCGACACCGACGGGCCGCGCCTGGACCGGCTGCTCCAGCACCGGCACACCGACCTGGAGCTGCTCCGCGAGGTGGCCGGCCGGGCCGGCCTGCACCTGACCGTGGAGGGCGACCGGCTGCGCCTGCTGACCCTCGACGGCCACGGCGACCCGGTCCCGCTCACCCTCGGCGGGAACGTGCACGCGCTGCGGATCGCGGAGAACCTGGACCGGGCGGGCGGCGGGTGCGCCGCGCTGGGCTGGCACCCGCAGCGCGCCGAGCCGCTGCGCCAGGAGGCCGGCGAGGCCCGCTCCGGGCGGCGCATCCCGCTGCGCCCGGACCCGGGCGGGGTGGGCGCGGACGGGGTGCGTACGGCCGTCGACCAGCCCGGCCGCAGCGACGACGAGCTGGCCGCCCTGGCCCAGGCCGGGCTGGACGCCCGGGTCGCGGCGCTGGTCACGGCCGAGGGCACGGCCGAGGGTGACCCGGCGCTGCGCCCCGGCCGGCGGATCGCCCTGGCCGGCGTCCCCGAGCCGGTCGCCGGCGTGTACGTGCTCACCGAGGTGGTGCACACGCTCGACGCGAACGGGCACCTGACCCGCTTCTCCACCGTCCCGCCCGGGCCGCCACCGGCCGCCGCCCCCGTCGCGGCGACGGTCACCCTCGGCACGGTCACCGACGTGGACGACCCGGACGGGCTGGGCCGGGCCCGGGTGACCCTGCCCGCGTACGGGGACCTGGACGCCGGCTGGCTCGCGGTGCTCTGCCCGGGCGCGGGCCGGGGCAAGGGCATCGTGGCGCTGCCCGACCCGGAGGACACCGTGCTCGTGGCGCTGCCCGGCGGCGAGCCCGCCTCGGGCGTGGTGCTCGGGTCGCTGTTCGGCGCGGTCGAGCCGTACGACGCGGGGATCGTGTCCGGGCGGTCCCGGCGCTGGTCGATGCGGACCGGCACCGGGCAGTCGATCGTCATCGACGACGACGGGCGCACCCTGCGCCTGGCCACCGACGGCGGCAGCTTCGTCGAGCTGCGCCCCGAGCTGACCACCGTGCACGCGGCCGGCGACCTGGTGCTGTCCGCGCCGGGCCGGGCCATGGTGGTGCGCGCCCGCACCGTCGACTTCCTGCAGGCGGAGGCGGCCGAGGACGCCGAGACCGCCGCCGCCCAGGCCCGTACCCTCGCCCGCGCCCACGGAGGTGGCTGATGCGCTGGATCCACCGCGACTCGCTGATCACCTGCGACCACGACGGCCGGGTGGCCAACCGCCCCTCGCAGCGGTGGGTGACGGTGCGGGGCGTGCCGGTGCTGGTCGAGGCCGACCCGGAGGGGCGGGACATCACGGCCTGCCCGAACTACGGCCCGACCATCAAGCCCTGCGCGAAGACGCTGAAGGTGACCGTCGGCTACAGCGCCTGGCTGCGGGTGGACGGCCACCGTGTGGTGCTGTCGAACCTGGACGGGCTGACCGACGGCACCCCGCCCGGGCTGGTCCATCACACCGTCCGCGACCCGCGGCAGACCTTCCTGGGGGCGGACGCATGAGGGCCTTCCGCTTCGTCGGCGCCGGCATCGACGCGGGTCGCACCGGCGGTCTCGCGCTGACCGCCGCCGGCGGCCTGGCCATGACCGAGGGCGACGAGACCGTACGCCAGGCGCTGTTCCTGCTGCTGTCCACCACGCCGGGCGAGCGGCTGATGCGCCCCGGGTACGGGTCCCGGCTGCACCGGCTGGTCTTCGCGCCCAACGACGACACCACGGCGGGCCTGGCCATCCACTACGTGCGGCAGGCGATCCGGCGCTGGGAGCCGCGGGTCGAGGTGCTCGACGTGGACGCCGGGCCGGACCCGGACGACCCGTGGCGGCTGGTGATCCGGCTCGACTACCGGGTGCGGGCCAGCCTGACCCCCGGCCAGCTGGTCTTCTCCGTCGACCTGCTGCCCGTCGACGACGAGACCGGCGAGGAGGGTCCCGCATGACACTGCCGGTGCCACACCTGGACGACCGCGCCTTCCTCGATCTGGTCACCGAGGCGCGGGAACGGATCCGCCGGTCCTGCCCGGACTGGACGGACCTCTCCGCGCACGACCCGGGGATGGCGTTGCTGGAGGCGTTCGCCTACCTCACCGAGGTGATGATCTACCGGTTGAACCAGTTGCCGGAGAAGGCGTACGTGGCCTTCCTCAACCTGCTCGGGGTGACCCGGCACCCGCCGGCCGCCGCCTGGGCGGACGTCCGCTTCACCCGCACCGGCGCGGACCGGGGCGCGGTCCGCGTCCCGGCCGGCACCCGCGTCGCCGCCGCCCGTGGCGCCGACCCCCGGCCAGTCGTCTTCGTGACCACCGAGCCGGCCGTGCTGCCCGCCGGTGAGACCGAGGTGACGGTACGCGTGCACCACTGCGAGCCGGTCGAGGCGGAGCTGCTGGGCACCGGCACCGGGCAGGCCGGGCAGGTGTTCCGGGCGGCCCGGGCGCCGCTGGCCCGGACGACCGAGGCACTGGACCTGCTGCTCGGGGTGGAGGTGCCCACCGGGTCGGTGGAGCTGGGCGCGGCCGCCCGGGAGCACGAGGGCCGCACGTACGAGATCTGGCGGCCGGTGGACAGCTTCGCCGGCGTGGGCCCGCAGGCCACGGTCTACCTGGTCGACCGGGCCTCCGGGGTGGTCACCTTCGCCCCCGCGCTGGACCTGCGGCCGGCGGACGGGGCCGGGCCGGGTGTCGAGGGGGCGCCCGGCCCGGCCGCGGTGGCGGCGGTGCCGCCGGCCGGGCGGCAGATCCGGCTCTGGTACCGGTGCGGCGGCGGGCCGGCCGGGAACGTGGCCGCCGGGACGCTGACCAGCCTGCGCGACCCGCTGCCCGGGCTGAAGGTGGACAACCCGGCGCCGGCCGCCGGTGGCCGGGACCTGGAGTCGATGGAGTCGGCCCTGGCGCGCGGCCCGTACGAGTTCTTCGCCCAGCAGCGCGCGGTGACCGCCCGGGACTACGAGATCCTGGCCGCCGGTTCCGGTGCGGTGGCCCGGGCCCGGGCGTTCACCCGGGCCGCGGTCTACAGCTTCGCCCGGCCGGGCGAGGTCGAGGTGGTGCTGGTGCCGTACGTGCCGGAGCAGGCCCGCCCGGGCGGCCGGCTGCCGGTGGCGGTGCTGCGGGAGCACGAGGTCGAGGAGGCCCGCCGCCGGGTGGAGGCCGACCTGGAGCGGCGCCGGGCGCTCGGCACGGCGGTGCGGGCCGGCTGGGCGCGCTACAAGGCGGTCTCCATCCGGGCCCGGGTGGTGGTCCGCCGCGAGGAGGACGTGGACGCGGTCCGGCGGCGCATCCACGACCGGCTGCACCAGACGCTCAGCCCGCTGCCCACGCCGCTCAACCCGGCCGGCTGGGCGTTCGGCGAGCCGCTGCGGGCCTCCAACGTGTACCGGATGCTGGAGCACGCCGAGCCGGGCGTGCGCTACGTCGAGTCGGTCCGGTTCGTGGTCGACGAGGCGCCGGACGCCCAGGTGCGGACCGTGGCCGTCGACCAGTACCAGCCGGGCACCTGGTACGCCGGGCGCGGCCCGGTGCTGTTCCGCTCCACCGACGCCGGGGCGGGCTGGGAACCGGCCGGCCGGTTCGACGGCGAGAGCGTGGTCCGGGTGGTACCCGCTCCCGCCCCGGTCCGCCCCGGGGTGGTGCCCCGGGCCGGTTCGGTGGCCGTGGTGACCGCGCGCGACACCGGCGGCTCCCGGGTCCGGTTGAGCACCGACCTGGGCGAGAACTGGACGCTGCTGACCGACCTGGACTCCGGCGTGCGGGACCTGGCCTGGATCGACCGGGACGGCGCCGGGGCGCTGCTGCTGGCCACCGACGCCGGCCTGTACGAGGTGTCGCTGCTGCCCGGGGCGGTGCCGTTGCAGATCCTGGTCGACCCGGCCGACGCCGACCGCGGCTTCTACGCGGTCCGGTCGTTCGTCTCCGAGCGCGGCGCGCCCGGGGTGGCGGTGGCCGCGCAGGCCGGCTTCGGGGTCTACCTGTCCACCGCGGCCGGCCGCCCCGGCACCTTCGCGCACGTCGGCCTGGCCAACGTGGACAACCGGGTCCTCGCCGTGCAGTACGACGGCCCGGCCACCCTGCTGTGGAGTGGCGCCGGCGAGCCGGACCCGAAGAAGCCCGGGCAGGGCTGCCACCGCACCCGGCTGTTCGAGTCCGACGTGAAGTGGCAGTCGGTGGCGAGCGGCTGGATCGGCGGCACCTGCCGGGACCTGGCGTTCAGCGGCACGCTGGCGCTGGCCGCCACGCAGAGCGGCGGGGTGGTCCGGTTGGACACCCTGGCGGCGCAGCCGCAGTGGCAGCCGGTGATGGTCAACTGCGGGCTGCCGCTGCGCGACCGGACCCGGTTCGTCCCGGTCGACGCCATCGCCGCCACCGCGCCCTCCGCCGCCGGTGGCGCCGCCCGACTGGTCCTGGCCGGCGGCGAGCGCGGCGTGTACCGCAGCGGCGACGCGGAGGACTGGACGGCGAGCGCCAACCAGGCCACGGCCGACGTGGTCACCGTTCCCGGCACCTGGCTGCTCTGCTCCGGCGAGCACGACATCGAGGTGGTGCGGCAGGATGCGCAAAGCGGCGATTGAGCGGCTGCTGCCGGCCGCGTACCAGCGGGCCGCCGGCCCGGGCAGCGTGCTGGGCGCGCTGCTGGACGTGATGGAGGCGCTGCACGCCCCGGACGAGGCGGTGCTCGCCGACGTCGACGCGCTGTTCGCGCCGTACCGGACGCCGGACGGGTTCGTGGCGTACCTGACCCGGTGGGTGGCGATGGACCACGTGGTCGCCGCGCCCCGGGCGGACGCGCCGCTGCCGCTGCCGGTGGGGCGGCTGCGGGACCTGGTCGCGCACGGCGCGCTGCTGGCCCGGTGGCGGGGCACCCCGTACGGGATGCGCACCGCGCTGGAGCTGGCCACCGGGGTGACCGGGTTCGTGCTGGAGGAGCCGGCCGACCGGCCGTTCCACGTGGTGGTCCGGGTGCCGCCGGCCGCCGCCGACCGGCTCGCCCTGGTCACCCGCATCGTCGAGGCGGAGAAGCCTGCCGCGGTCACCGTCGAGGTCACCACCGACCCGGCCCCTGACCCCGCCGCCGACCCGGAGTCGCCCGCCCCCGACGCCGACGGACCGGAGGGCACGGCCACCGGTGTGGCGTCCGTCCCCGCCGTCGGCCGGGCCCGCGTGCCGTCCCCCGCACCCCATGACCAGCCGTCAGAGGAGCCGTCATGACCACCGAATGGGCCGTCGTCGCCGCCGCCGAGCAGTTCACCGTGGACGCCCGCAACTGCGGCGAGCTGACCTTCACCGTCTCCAACCCGGGCGAGGCGCCGGACACCGTGGTCTTCGACGTCGCCCCCGGCGAGGGCAGCCAGCGCGGCTGGTTCACCGTGGCCGAGCCGCAGCGGGTGGTGCCCGGGCAGGGCTCGGTGTCGTTCCTGGTCCGCCTCGCCGTGCCGCCCGGCACCCCGCCCCGGCGCTACGACATGACCGGGTTCGCGTACTCGGCGAACACCGCGCCCGAGGAGAGTTCCCGGTCCAGCGGCCGGGTGACGTACGACGTGCGGGCGGTCGTACCCCCGAAGCGCGCGCCGTGGCCGTGGCTCGCGGCCGCGGCGGCGCTGCTGCTGGTGGTGACCGGGGTGGTGGTCTGGCTGGTGACCCGCGGCGGGGACCCGCCGCCCCCGCCGCGGGCCCAGGTGGTCACCGTGGAGGCGGAGAGCCTGGTTCCCGGCGCGACGGTGCAGTCGACCACCGCGGCGGCGGCCCAGGTGGTGTCCCAGCCGAACTGCTGCGAGGTGGTCTGGTCCGGGGACGCCCAACTCTTCTTCCAGGGCCGGGCCGTGGGTGACCGGGTGACCGTCCCGGTGGACCTGCCCGCCGACGGCACCTGGCGCCTCTCCACCGTGCGCACCACCTCCTTCGACTACGCGAACACCATCTGGCTGGTGGACGGCCGGCAGGTCGGCGACACCTTCTTCGGCTTCACCCCGACGGTGGTGCGCACCGACTTCGTCGACGTGGGCACCGTGGAGCTGGCCCGGGGCCCGCACAAGCTGACCCTGGTGGCGGTGAGCCGGACGCAGGGCACCGACCGGTACTTCGCCGGGGTCGACCAGATCCGGTTCACCCAACTCCTGCAGCCGTGAGCGGGCGGCAGAAGGTGCTGCTGGCGGCCCTCGCCGGGCTGCTCGTGGTGCTCTACGTGGTGGCGGTGGGCGGCGGCCGGCACGACCGGGGCGACCCGGCCGCCGGGCCCGGCTGGCTGGCCCGGTTCGGCGGCGACACCGGCAGGGTGGACCCGGCGACGGTGACCGTGGCGTGCGTGCCGCCCGCCCCCGCGCCGAGCGCCTCCACCGAGGGCGTGGTGGTCGGCTTCGGCATCGCCTGCCGGCTGCGAGTCGCGGACCCGGGGGGCCTGCGCACCCTGGTGCTGCGCAGCGCGGCGCCGTTCGTGGTGAGCGCCCCCGCGCCGGGCGACGCCGACGTCACGGTCACCGACGAGGTGACGCCCGGCGACGACGGCACGGCGGTGGCGACGGTGGCGGTGGACGGGGAGACCGAGGTCGCCCTGCGGTGCCCGGGAGGTGGCGGATGCGTGGTCACCGTCGCCCGGTCCTGACCGGACCCGGGCCGGGCCGGCCGACGTCGACCGGCGAGGAGGCGTGACATGGGTGAGCTGCGCAAACCCTTCATGCTGCTGGCGCTGCTCGCCATCGCGCTGGTGGTGGGGCTGGAGCTGGGCGCGGCGGCGCTCACCGGCGGCGGGGACGCCGGCGGCGCGCTGCGGGACAGCGCCGGGCAGCTCGGCGTCGACCTGGGCGACGTCGGCACGGTGACCGCGCCGTCCGGCCGCGGCACCGGTCACCTGGCGCTCATCGACGTGGTGGCGCTCTGGACCACCGGGCTGTTCAGCCTGAGCCTCGTGGTGCCGGACCGGATCCAGGGCCGGGTGCAGGGGGTGGCCACCCTGGTCTTCTCGATCCTGCTGCTGCTCGCGTCGCTGGTCCTGCTGATCGTCGCCTTCGTCGAGCTGACCGTGATGGTGTCGCTGTTCCTGGCCGCGCCGTTCGGCACGCTGGCGTACCTGGCGGTGTGGGGGTTCTTCCCGGTCGGCGACGCGGCCGTGCTGCTCGGCCTGGTGCTGCTGCTCAAGCTGGTCTGGGCGGCGCTGCTGCTGCTCGCCCAGCCGCGCTTCCTGCAGAACAAGGGCCTGGTGCTGCTGGCGCTGACCACCCTGTTGTGCACCGTGGTGCTGGAGTTCCTGCACCAGCTGGTGCCGGGGATCCTGGTCAGCATCACCGACGACCTGGGCGCGGTGGTGTTCGCCGTGGTGGCGCTGATCTGGGCGCTGGTCCTGCTGATCGGCTCCATCCCCGCCATCGTCAAGGCCGTCCGCACCACCGCGACCACCTCCCGCCCCACCGCGCGCTCCCGGTGAGCGCCGCTCCCGCCGATCAGCGAACGGCTTTCCCGGCGGTGCTGCGGTAGCCTCACGGCCACCGGGCTGTGCGAGGGGGTGCGATGGCGACGCTGGCCGACGTCGCCCGCCGGGCGGGCGTCTCCCCCGCGACCGCGTCGCGGGTCATCAACGGCAGCAGCAAGCCGGTCGCCGACGAGCTGCGCGAGCGGGTGCTGAAGGCCGTTGCCGAGCTGCGGTACGTGCCGAACGCGCACGCCCAGCTGCTGGCCCGGCCGCAGCGCAGCGTGGTCGGCGTGCTGGTGCACGACGTCTCCGACCCGTACTTCGCCGAGGTGACCCGGGGGTTGCAACGGGTCGCCACCGAGCGGGGCCGGCTCGTCATCATCTGCAACAGCTACCGCGACCCGGAGCGGGAGGTGGAGTACGTCGACCTGCTCCGCGCCCAGCAGGTCGCCGCGATCGTGCTGGCCGGCTCCGGCTACCACGACCCCACGGTCAACGCCCTGCTCGACGAGCGGCTCGCCGCGTACGCGGCCACCGGCGGGCGGGTCGCGGTGATCGGTCGGCACCGGCACCGGGGCGACGCCGTGCTGCCGGCCAACGAGGAGGGCGCGCGGCTGCTCGGCGCGGAGCTGCGCCGGCTCGGTCACCGGGCGGTCGGCGTGCTCGCCGGCCCGCGGGCCCTCACCACCACCAGCGACCGGCTCGCCGGGCTGGGCGCCGGCCTGGCCGAGCCGCTGCCGGAGGCGCGGATCCGGTACGCGGACTTCACCCGCGACGGCGGTTCCCGGGCGGCGGCGGAACTGCTGGACGCCGTGCCGGGGCTGACCGCGATCGTGGCGTTGAACGACTCGATGGCCGTCGGCGCGCTGAACCTGCTCCGCGCCCGCGGCGTACGGGTGCCGGCGGAGGTCTCCGTGGTCGGCTTCGACGACATGCCGATCGCCGCCGACGTGACGCCGGCGCTGACCACGGTCCGGCTGCCGCTGGCCGAGCTCGGGGCCCGCGCCATGACGCTGGCCTTGGAGGCGCCCGGCGTCCGGGACCGGGTGGAGACCCTTCCCGCCGACCTGGTCCGCCGGGACAGCCTCGGCCCGGCCACGGCCTGACCGGCCTCAGCCCTGCCCGGCCGCGAGGGCGGCGAGGCGGGGAAGCTGGCGCGGGTCGGACAGCGCCGACCCGACCCCGGCGGCTGCGGTCGGCGTGGCCACCGTCGTCAACTTGGGTCGGGTCAGCCGGTCCAGCGCGATGTCGTCGACGCCGACGACGCTGACGTCCTGCGGGACCCGGAGTCCGAGCGCGTCGAGCCCTTCGATCAGGCCGATCGCCATGAGGTCGTTGTAGGCGAGCACGGCGGTGACGCCGTTGCGGCGGACCTGGTCGGCCACCGCGCCGCCGCCGATCTCGGTGGGCTGGTTGGGGCCCAGCACGGTCAGCTCGGCACGCCCGGTCCGGGCGGCGGTTCCGGCCGCCCGGCGGATCTCCCGGTTGGTCCAGGAGCCGCGCGGGCCGCCGAGCAGCGCGATCCGCCGATGGCCCAGGCCGAGCAGGTGCCGCCAATTAATGCAAACGGTTGTTCCGGTGTCAACGTCATGGATCGATTGCGGAACCGCTCCCAGCACCCCTATTTTCGCCATCAAAGCGGATCTAAGTAACGGGATTGCCATCGATCGTTGACGCGGTCTTCCCCGGCGTGGTTTCTTCGCTGCAAACCTTTGCAGCTCTCCGGGGAGGCCGACGCATGTCACCACCCGCCCGGGAACGGGTCCGGCACGCTGGACACCGGTGCCCCCGTCCGCATCGCCGACCTGCTCACCCTCCCCTGACCGAGGAGTCACGCCCTCGTGCCGACCGTCTCCCGCAGCGATCTGCTCCTGCCCGCCGATCCCGGCAGCGCGCCCTCGCCCGCGAGCTGTACGCCTTGGTTCGTCGACGACACCTGCGCGTTCTACTTTTTTCCGGTCCGGCACGACGTGGCCCGCCGGGTCGACGCCGGCTTCCTGGCCCGCCTCGTCGCCGAGCACCGGCTGCCCGCCGACGAGGCCGCCGAAACCATCGTGGACCTGGCGTACCGCCTGCCGAAGCGGGTCTTCACGTTCGAGGAGAGCTCATGACCACCATCACCGACGTCCACGTGCACGACGTCCGGTTCCCCACCGCCGCCAGCGGCGACGGCTCGGACGCGATCAACCGGGGCGACTACTCGGCCACGTACGTCGAGTTGACCACCGACGGCGGCCCCACCGGCGCCGGGTTCACCTTCACCAACGGCCGGGGCAACGAGATCACCTGCGCCGCCGTGCGGGCCCTGGCCCACCACGTCCGCGGGCGGACCGTCGCGGAGATCGCCGCCGAGCCGGTGGCGTTCTGGCGCTCGCTCACCGCCGACGTGCAGTTGCGCTGGCTCGGCCCCGAGAAGGGCGTCATCCACATGGCGGCCGGTGCGCTGGTCAACGCCGTCTGGGACCTGCGCGCCAAGCTGGCCGGCAAGCCGATGTGGCGGTTCCTGGCCGAACTCCCCACCGACGACCTGGTGGCCACCGTCGACTTCCACCACATCACCGACGCGCTCACGCCCGACGAGGCCGCGACCATCCTCGACAAGGGACGCGACGGGCTCGCCGACCGCCTCGCGCAGCTGGAGCGGGACGGCTTCCCCTCGTACACCACCTCGGTCGGCTGGCTCGGCTACCCGGACGACAAGGTCCGGGCGCTGACCCGCGCCGCGTACGCCGACGGCTGGCGGGCCATGAAGATGAAGGTCGGCGGCCCGCTCGACGACGACCTGCGCCGGGCCCGGGTCATCCGCGCCGAGATCGGCCCGGACGCGCTGCTCATGATGGACGCCAACCAGGTCTGGGACGTCGACCAGGCGATCACCGCGATGACCGCGCTGGCCGAGGTCGACCCGTACTGGATCGAGGAGCCGACGCACGCCGACGACGTGCTCGGCCACGCCCGGATCGCCCGCGCGGTCGCCGAGCTGACCGGCGGCCGGTGCCGGGTCGCCACCGGCGAGGTGGCCGCCAACCGGGTGATCTTCAAGCAGCTGCTCCAGGCCGAGGCGATCGGCGTCATGCAGGTCGACGCCTGCCGGGTCGGCGGGGTCGACGAGGTCCTCGCCGAGCTGCTCATGGCGGCGAAGTTCGGCGTGCCGGTCTGCCCGCACGCCGGGGGCGTCGGCCTCTGCGAGTACGTCCAGCACCTGGCGATCTTCGACTTCCTCCGGGTCGGCGCCAGCCTGGACGGGCGCATGGTCGAGTACGTGGACCACCTGCACGAGCACTTCACCGACCCGGTCCGCACCCGCGGCGGCCGTTACCTGCTGCCCACCGCCCCCGGCTACAGCAGCACCATGAGACCCGAGTCGATCGCCGAGTTCCGCTTCCCGGACGGACCGGCGTGGCGGTGACCCTCGGGACCGAACGCCTCGGCCTGGCCACCCTGCGCCGGCTGCCCGTCGATTGCCGGCCGCTACTGCGCCCGGGCACCGTCCCGGCCGGCGTCGTCCACCTCGGACTGGGCGCGATCCGCCGCGCCCATCAGGCCGTGCACACCGAGGCGGCGATCGGCGCGGCCGGCGGGGACTGGGGCATCGTCGGGGTCGCCCCACGCAGCACCGCCGTGGTCGACGCGCTCTTCGCGCTGCGCGAGGTCTTCCCCGCCGACCCGGCCGCCGACGACGAGGTCCGGGCCGACGTGACCGGCTGGCTGAGCACCCTCGAACGGCACGGCGTCCGGGCCACCCTGGCCGGTGCGGCATGACCGGCCTCGGCGCCGCGCGGCGCGGCGAGGCCGGAGCGGGTCCGGGGCACCCGCCCACGGTGGCGCTGGTCGGGGCGAACGGGCACGGCCGCTGGCACCGCCGGGCCATCGCCCCGCTGCACGCGACCGGCCGGGCGCGCCTGGCCGGCCTGGTCGACGTCCACCCGCTGGAGGACGAACCGGCCGCCCCCGTCCCGCCCGAGGCGGGGATCTTCACCGACCACCGGGCCATGCTGGCCGCCGTCCGCCCCGACGTGGTGGTGGTCTGCACCCCGCCGCACACCCACCTGCCGATCGCCCTCGACGCCCTCGCGGCCGGGGCGGACCTGCTGCTGGAGAAGCCGCCGGTGCTCGACCTGGCCGAACACCGGCGCCTCGCCGCGGCGGCGGAGGACGCCGGCCGGGCCGTGCAGGTCGGGTTCCAGGCGCTCGGCTCGGCGGCCCTGGCCGCGCTGACCGCCGCGCTGGCCGCCGGGCGGCTCGGCACGGTCACGGCCGTCGCCACCGTGGCGTCCTGGCGGCGGCCCGACGCCTACTACGCCCGCTCCCCGTGGGCCGGCCGGCGGAGCCTCGAAGGCCGGCCGGCGCTCGACGGGGCCCTGGCCAACCCCCTCGCCCACGCGGTGATGCAGTGCCTCGCCGTCGCCGAGGAGGTGACCGGCGAGCCGGTCCGGCCGGCCCGGATCGAGGTGGAGCGCTACCGGGTGCGGCCCATCGAGGTGGACGACACCGCGGTGCTGCGGGTGACGCCGCGGACCGGCCCGCCGGTGCTGGCCGCGGTCACCCTGGCCGGCGAGGAGCACATCGCCGGCGAGGTGCACGTCACCGGCGACCGGGGCCGGGCCGTGCTGGAGTACCCGACCGACCAGCTGCGGCTGCCCGGCGACCCGGCGCTGCGCGAGGTGCCCGGGCGGCGCGGGCTGCTGGAGAACCTGCTCGACCACCGGGCCGCGGGCGTCCCGCTGATCGCGCCGCTGGCGCGTACCGCGCCGTTCACGGCGATCGTGGCGGCGCTGCGGGACGCGCCGGAGCCGACCCTGCTCGGTGGCCCGCTGGTCCGCGCCGAGGGCGACGGGCCACAGCGGGTGCGGGTGATCCGGGGCGTCGACGCGGTGCTGCGCCGGGCCGCCGCGTCGGGCGCGCTGCCGTCGGAGTCGGGCGTGCCGTGGGCGGTCCCGCCCTACCAGATCGGGCTGTCCGACGGGGAGGCGTCGCAACGGTAGTGCAAACCCCGGCAGGGCCGGGTCCGGGCGTTCCGGACAGAAGCCCGCCTATCCCGCCGCTGTCGGCCGGGGCAATACCTCGGCTCGAACAAGACCGTGATCGGCGTCGGCGTCGGCGCCGGCTCCGGCCTGACCGGCTGCGGCCTCAACCTGCGCGACGCCCGCAACATCGTCGTCCGCAACCTGAGGATCGCCAAGGTACGCGCCGGCGTCGGCAACGGCGACGCCATCCACCTGGACAACTCCACCAACGTCTGGATCGACCACAACGACCTGTCCAGCGACACCACCAGCGGCACTGACTACTACGACGGGCTGCTCGACGTCACCCACGGGTCGAACTTCGTCACCGTCTCCTGGAACCGGCTGCACGACCACGTGAAGTGCTCCCTGGTCGGGCACAGCGACGGCGCTACGGCATCGCCACCACCTGCGGCGCCGGGGCGCTGGTCGAGGGGAACTCCTTCGAGAACATGACCGACCCGACGCACGTCGGCGAGGGCTCCTCACCGGCGGGCAACCTGGTCGAGCGGAACAACCTCTACGTCAACTCGGGCGCGCCGCAGACCGCCGGCAGCGTGGCCGCGGTCCCGTACGCGTACACGCTCGACGCGGCGAGCACGGTGAAGGCCACCGTGACCGCGGGGGCCGGCACCGGGAAGATCAGCGGCTGATCCGGCATCGTCGCCGGGCCGGCGCTCCCCGCTCGTCGGGTGCGCCGGCCCGGCCGGCGATCAGCGGGGCTCGGCGCTGTCCGCCCGTTCGCGGCGGGCGGCCCGCCGGGCCCGGACCAGCCGCACCGCCACCACCAGCACCACCAGGGCGAGCAGCGCCTCGCCGCCCCAGCCGAGCCGCCGCTCCAGCAGTCGGAACGACGCCCCGGCCAGGTAGCCGAGCAGCGCCACGGTCACCGCCCAGAGCGCGCCGCCGGCCAGGTTCGCGACGGTGAACGCGCGGCGCGGGATGCCGCTCATCCCGGCCAGCCCGGGAACCAGGGCGCGCAGCGCCGCCGCCCACCGGCCGAGCACCACGGCGGCCGAGCCCCGGCGGCGGATCAGCTCGAGCGCCCGCGCCAGCTCCCCGGAGCGGACGAACCGCTGCGGCACGCGCGCCAGCAGGCGCCGGCCGTACCGGCGGCCCACCAGGTAGCCGACCTGGTCGCCGACGGCCGCGCCGACGACCGCCGCGAGGATCACCGCCCAGAGCGGCAGCCGCCCCTCGTGGGCGAGCACCCCGCCGACCAGCACGGCGATCTCCCCCGGCACGAGCAGCCCGAGGAAGGTCGAGGCCTCCAGCGCCGGCAGCAGGAACACAAGGGCCAGCACCAGCGCGGGCGGCAGCGCCACCAGCACATCCAGCACCCGGTCCACCCGCCGATTGTGACCCGCGAGCGGGCGGCGCCGCGCCGGCTCCGGTGGCACCGGACACACGGCCGGAAGGAACCGCCGGGTCGAGGAATACCGGCGGGCCCGACCGGGGACAATGACGGACAGGACGGGACGGTGACGGCGAGCGCCCACGCCCGGCGGGCGCGCGGAACGGGGGGCCGGACGTGGAGGGTGGGACAGCCGCCGGGCTGGTGCCGGGCGACGACCCGGCCGGGACGGCCCCGGTGTTCACCGTCGACCTGCCCGCCGACCCGGCGCGGCTGGCCCCCACCCGCGAGCGGCTGCGGGGCTGGCTGCACGCCCACGGGATGAGCGACTGGGACGTCGAGACGGTGCTGATCGCCACCGGCGAGGCCTGCGCCAACGCCATCGAGCACGGCTACCGCTTCGCGCCGGAGGGGATCACCACGCTCCGCGCCGAGCTGCGCGACGACCATCTGGTGATCGAGGTACGCGACCGCGGCGGCTGGCGGGCGGACGCGGGCGGGGACGACACCGACCGGGGCCGGGGACGGCTGATCATGACCCGGATGATGGACGAGGCGAGCATCGTCGGCACCCCGGACGGCACCACGGTCCGTCTCGTCAAGCGGCTGACCGCGCGCTGACCGTCACGGTCGGGAGGCCGACGGGGGACGCCCGTTCCTGGTGAAGATCAGCTATAAGGGACGCATGGATTTCCCGGCGTACCTGGCGACCATGCCGATGCACGCGATCACCGAGATCCACGGCGAGCCGGGCCTCCTGGCCCGCTTCCGGCTGGAGGTCGAGGCGTTCGACGAACCCGCCCGGGAGCGGCTCACCGCCGCCCTCGACCTCGCCGCCGAGCTGCACCGCGACGACCGGCGCGTGCGCGAGCCGTACCTGAACCACCTGCTCCGGGTGGCCATCCGGATGATGCACCACTACCAGGTGCGGGACGTGGACGTGATCGTCGCGGGCCTCCTGCACGACGCCGTGGAGGACCACCCGGCGGAGCTGGCCGGCCCGGACGCTGCCGGCGATCCGACGCCGGCGGCGCTGGCCGCTCTGGCCGCGCGGTTCGGCCCGCGGGTCGCCCGGCTCGTCGGCGCGGTCACCAACCCGGCGTACGACCCGGGGCGCGACCGGCACGTCCAGTACCGGGAGCACGTGGCGGCGAGCCTCGACCGGGAGCCCTGGGCCCGGGTGATCAAGGTGTCGGACTTCACCGACAACGGGGTGGGCGTGATCCACACGGTCGGCCCGAAGGTGGCCCGCTCGGCGGCAAAGCACCGGCCGCTGGTGCCGGTCTTCCGCGACCTCATCGCCCGGCCGGACACGCCGCTGTCGCCGCCGGTGAAACGGCACATCTTCGCCCAGCTCGACCTGGCCGAGGAGCGGTTCAGCGCCATCCTCGACCAGCCGAACTGACCGGCGGCCCCGCTCAGCCGGCGTCCCGTCAGCCGGCGCTAGCTTGCCGGCGTCCGGTCAGCCGGCGTCCGGCGGTGGGGCGCCGACCCGGCCGCCCAGGGCGGCGGTGATCCGGGCCCGCAGCGCGGGCAGCCGGTCGGGGTGGTCACGCAGCACGACGCGCAGTGACCGGTGGCCGCCGGCGGCGACCCCGCCGAGCACGTCGAGCAGGGTGCCGAGCTGGGCGGGCGGCTCGTCGGCGAGCAGGTCCGCCGCGTCCCGCACGACGAGGGTCAGCGGTCCGGCGTCGAGCCGGTCGGCCAGCACGTCAGCGAGGGCGTCCCAGTTGCGCCCGAACCAGGCGGGCAGGGGCAGGGCGTCGGTCAGCGCCTCGTACAGGCCGGCCCGGGTCCGGGCGGCCGTCCCGGCGACCGGGACCCCGGCCGGCTCGGGCTCCGGCCCGGCGTCGAGGACGAGCCAGGCCGGCGGGTGCGGGGACGCTGCGCCCATCGGTCGATCCTTTCCGGTCGACGCGGGTCGGGCCCGCCGGCCCGACCCGCCCCGACGCCTGTCAGAGCCGGTAGAAGTTGGCGTAGTGGTCGGGCGAGAACCAGGTCGCCCCGGTGCTCTTGTTGACCACGATCCGGTACGCGTCCCGGGCCGCGTTGCAGGCGCGCGGGTAGACGTCGTACTCGTAGTAGGTGGCGGTGGTGGGGAGTTGCCCCTCGTAGTTGTAGAACCGGCCGCCGGCGAAGTTGCACAGGCCGCCGCTCCAGGAGTACCAGCCGCGGCTGGTGGGGAAGCTCTTGGCGGACCAGCCCGAGCGCGCGGTGCGGGCGTCCGCGCAGCGGGTCATCGTGCAGGAGCTGTAGACGGCCGCCTGGGCCGGCTCGGCGAGCCGGGTGGAGGCCGCCGGCGGGCCGACGAGCGCGGCGGCGACCATGGCGGTGAGCAGGGCGCACGCGCCGAGAGCCCGGCGTACGCGGGCGCCGGTGGAGCGGAGCGAGGTCGCGAGCGTGGTCAAGGGATCCTCCCCGAACTGGGCGACTATATCGATCGGTGTCGTTGTCCGATCGCGCCCAGTCTGGCGGTGATCCTGACCGACGTACAGCCCCACCCGGCAACCGTGCCCCGAATGCCGGGTGAACGCTCGATGATCGACCGTGGCCGGGGGCCCCCGCCGGTCCGCCCGGCCCGGCCGGTCAGCAGCCGATCCGGGTGGCGCCCAGCGCCACGTCGTCGAACCAGAGCGTGTCGGCCGCGCCGCCGTACCTCTCCCAGCCGATCTTAAGGTCGCCCGCCGATGAATGTAGTGATGCCTGACGATGCCTGGCAAGGGGTGCGGGCGGGCGCCACCCGCCCGCACCCCCTCGCCTACTGGGCGAACGCCTGGAACTCGGCGATCCGCACGTTCTGCGCCTGCGGGCTGGCGGTGGCGCAGTCGGTCGCCGCCCGCGGATCGGCGTCCTGCTCACCGGCGTAGTCCGGCGCGCCGGTGCACTGGTTGGTCAGCACCTCGACCCGCAGGTGGGTGGCCTTGGTCCGCGGGATGTCGAAGGACCGGACGATCAGCTCCGGGGCCCGCGGCCGGGGCGCCACCGACGGGAAGGCGTCCGCCGGGCTGGTGTAGACGGCCCGGTAGTCCGCCGCGTCGGCACAGCTCACGCCGTCCCCCGCCGTGCAGGCGAGGACCCGGAACTGGCGTAGCGCGGAGAACCGGCTCTGCGTGCCGGCGTCCGCGTCGCCCGCCACCGGCGGGCGCAGCATCGCGCTGACCTGCACCCGGCGGACCTGCTGCGTACCACCGGCCAGGTCGACGGTGACCTGCCGGCCGGCGACCGGCGCGCCCAGCGAGGCCCAGTTGGTGGCCTCGTCGTCATCGGCGATCTGCGCCAGGTTGATCCCGTCCCCGCCGACCGTCGCGCCGGCGGCGGTCGAGGCGAGGTTGCGGCGCAGCTTGACCGGCAGGTCGCGGACCTGGCCGGCCTTCACGGTCACCGGGCCGACCCGGACGTGCCCGTAGCCCGGCGCCCGGGCCACGAACTCGTACGTGCCCGGAACGAGGCGTACCTCGTCGGTCAGCGGGGTGGCCCCGTCGGTGTCCGCGACCGGCACGGCGCGCGCCTGGTAGCGGCCGACGAACAGCTGCGCCCCCGGCACGACCTCGTCGTCCACCGGCCGGAAGCGCAAGACCGCCTCGTTCGCGTACGGGGAGGTGAAGCCGGGCGTCGGGTTGACGTCGGCGTTGCCCGTGCTGGCGGCGGTCTCACCGAGACCCCGGGCGGCGAAGGCGTTCCAGAGCAGATCCTGGTTGGCCCCGCCGAAGCGGATCCGGTCCGCGGCGAGCATCGCGTCCCGGGCGTCGACCATGCTGACCTGGCTGACCGCCATCAGCAGGAACGAGTCGAAGACCAGCTGGATCCAGCGCCGGTTGCCCGGGCAGGCGGTCACCGGCGTCGCCCCGTCGGCGCAGGACTTCTGCAGGGCCGCGTCGCCCGCGCCGTACCGGGCCATCATGGCCGCCCGGATGTCGGCGTTGGTCGCGCTCCAGACCTCACCGGAGGCGTGCACCTGGAGGCCGACGAAGTCGTAGTCGATCGCGCTGTAGTTGAGCGGGCTGTCGCTCATGTTGTAGTTGCGGATGCCCGCGTTCGGGTCGCCGGTGGTGTACTCACCGATGGTGAAGCCCTTCCGGCCCGGCGCCGCGTACCCGTGCTCGTAGAGGTACTCCATGGCGAGCTGGTCCGACCAGCTCTCGCTCATCCCCTGCGGTGAGCTGACCCCGGCGTTCGGCCCGGCGATCATGCGGCCGCTGACGGCGTGACCGTACTCGTGGGCGATGACCGACATGTCGAAGTCGCCGTCGACGCAGGGCGCGTAGAACGAGCCGGCGCTCGGCTGCCACAGGTACATGTTGGTGGTCGGGGCGACGCCGTCCGGCGGGGTGATCTGGTTGGCGTTGTTGCGGGCCGCGAAGGTCGGCGGGCCGCCGCTGACGCCGCCGGCCTGCGCGTTGCCCTGCTCCGGGTCGTTGCCCAGCCCGCTGCCGCCGAGGTTGTCCCGCTGCATGTTCCAGGTCGCCTCGGTGAAGCCCAGGTGGTACGACCAGTCGTGCATCCGGTTGTGCATGGCGAACAGGTTCGCCCGCGCCGCGTCGATGTCGTTGGCCTGCGGCGAGGTGAAGGTGTCCGGGCTGCACTTCTGCTCGTACCACTGGTTGGTCCAGGGATACGCGTACGTCCGGTCCGGGCGCGGCGTGGCCGTCTCGGTGCCCACGCTGAACGGGTCGTTGCTGAACCAGTTCTGCACGGCGATCGCGTTGTTGCCCTTCGTCGTGGTGGTGGACGCGCCGGTTGCCGGGTCCACGTCCCACGCGGGGTGCCCGGGCACGCCGACCACCTCGTCGCAGCCTGCCGCCGGTCCGGCGCACCAGCGCACCCGGGTGTCGGTGGAGGACTTGTCGACTGACGGGGAATTCGGGAAGACCTCCCACGACGGGTTGTCCACGTCGTGGTCGACCAGGTCCTCGCGGACCAGCACGCTGCCGTCGCGGGCGTCCACGTAGGTGGCGAAGGCCGCCGGGTCCGCGCCGGTGACGTCCGCGCCGAGAACCACCTCGTACGCCGCCCGCGGCCCCCGGTCCGCGGTCGGCACCGCGACCAGCGAGGTACGCAGGAACGTCGGCCCGGTCAGGCCGGCGTCGGTCGCCGCGGCCCGCCGTGCCTGGTCGGCGCTGATCGTGGCCGGGGCGGGCGTCCCGCCGTCGCGGGCCAGGGACGAGCTGACGTGCCAGACCACCCCGTCGCGGACGCCGACGGCCAGCATGCCGTCGACCGCGGCGGGCAGGTCGCCGAAGCGCTGCCGGAACAGCACGGTGGCGCCGTCCCCCATCGGCGCGACGGTCAGCTGCTCCAGCGCGGCGGCGCCCTCGGCGGTCAGCCCCAGCACGTCCCGGTTCGCGGCCACGTACGCCCGTGCCGCGGCGGCCGGGTCGGCGGGCAGGCCGGTGGCGAGCGGCCGGTCCGTCGAGGTGAGCATGGCGGGCGTACCGAAGTCGGTCCAGCGGACCCGGGCGCCGAGCGCCGCGGCCCGGTCCTGCTGACGGTCGGTCGGTGCCGTCCGTCCCTTCCGGTTGTCCTTGGCCTTGCTGTCGTGGCTGTCGCCCGGCAGGTGGCCGGGCGGCGCCTGGGTCGGAATCTCGTTGCGGGGTGCCGCCTGGCCGCCAGCTCCTGCGGTCAGGACCAGCCCGGCCGCGAGTAGCAGCGCGGTGGCCCCCGTCGTCGCACGCGATGGTGTGCGCACGGTCCCTCCTTCGTCGAACGGCGATGTCCGTCCTGCCATCCGACCAGCTCATCAGGACTGTCGACACCGGCCGAACATCCACAGATTGCGCTATGTCAATGCATGTGGATGCAGATGCGGGGCAGTTGGCCGGCCGCCTTCGATACCGTCGGCCACCCGTCACGCCGCCGGACCGTCAGGGTTCGCGCATCCAGGTCTTCGGATCGGTCACGAAGACGCCCTTGCCCTGCTGGCGCCGGATCACCCGAAGAGCTTCGAGACGGGCATACGCCATCTGTACGGTCCCGTGGCTGACCGCGTAGCGGTCACGCAGCTCGGCAATCGAGGGCAACTTGTCCCCCGGCTTCAGCTTCCTGGACCTGACGTCGGCGATTACATCATCGGCGATGCGCCAGTAATCCGGCACTTCTCGCATGGCTCTCCTCGCGTGGCGATCCGATTCGATCACACCGCGGCGCGCCTAACAAGCAGCGTTGACTCTTCTGACATGTCTAGATATGTTGAATCTGAGCCGGTCCTCGCGTGGCAACGAGTTCCGCTCATCCCCCGGTCGGGGCGGGTGCGCTTGCCCGTCCCGACCCACCGGACTGCTCCGCCGTCGTGTCGCTGAACGCAAGCTGCGGCGGCGGAGCGGGTGGGCCGCCCCCGGCCGGCATGAGGACGGCCCGCCCTTCCAGATCCACCGTCTACCCCGGAAAGGACCGTCGTGGCCCAGGTATATCGATCCGGCCAGCTCCACGGGACCGGCCTCCCCGCCCGGTTGACCGCGCACGAGGCGCGGATCCGCGTGTTCGACCCACGCCGCCGGGGCGTCGACCCCGATCAGGTGCGCGAGTTCCAGCCCTGGTCGCCGACGAGCTGAGCGAGCTCCACCGGTGGATACGTCTGCTCGGCGAGGAGAACGGCCGGCTCCGGCGGGCGTTGCACGACTGGCAGGCCCGACACGCCCGAGAGTGCCGGCAGCCGGACCAAGGCCACTGGTAGCGGTGCGCCCCGAGCCCGGCGACCTGCTGCGGATCGACGGCCGCGCCTCGGTGCAGTTCGCGGGCGACCGCGCCCTGACCTTCCGTGTCGTCTCGGTCTGCCCCCGGCCGACGTACACCGGCTGGGTCTGGCTGACCGGCTACGTCCTCGACCGGCGCGGCCAGGCGGTCGACCGGCGCGAGGTCTTCGTCCAGCTCGCCGGCCTGCGCAGGGTCGATGCGCCTTCGCCCCCACGCGGCGGTCAAACCCGACGGAGCCCCGCCGCCCCTCGGCCCACCCCGCCGCCCGCGCGGCTGCCGTCCGCAGCCGTGCCGACTTGTTAGCGTGGGACGGCGGAAGCGCCGACGGGCGCCTCCGCACCCCTCACCCGACCGACACCGGCCGCGCTCCCGTACGGCCGGGCGACGCGCGGCTGCTCGACCGGAGAGGGGTGCGATGACCGGGACACCCGGCGACCACGACGGCGAGACGGACGACACCAGCCCAGCGGCCGACACCGGCGAAACCCCGGCGAGCGGCCAGGTGCCGGACCGCCCGGAGCCGGCGCGGGACCGGCGGGAGCGGTGGCTCGCCCGCGCACGGGCGTTCTGGGCGACCACGCGGCGCAGGGCGGAGCAGCTGTGGACCGTAGCCCGGCCCGTCCTGAATCAGCTTCGCTGGCCGGACCAGGCGGAGTCCTCGCCCGCGACACTCGTCGACCGCCGGGTCGCCCCGATCTTGCTGGTGCCGGCACAGGGGCAGGTGTACCACTTCGTCGTCCGCACCACCTTCACCTGGTCCTCCGGCAGCGCGCGGCCGGAACTCTTCGGCTGGTACGTCGACTACTTTCAGCCGCAGGCGATGCAACGGCTGGAGCGCATCGCGATCCGGTGCGCCGCGGAGATCCCGCCGGATCGCCCCCGCGAGCTGGCGATCGCGCTGGAGGGTGCGATGACCGGCAACGACGCCCTCCCCTGGGGATACGAGCGTGGCGACGTCACGTTCACCTGCGAGCCGGACGTCTCCGTCCATTTGGACGAGCCGGTCCGCAAACTGCTCCGGCCGTACTGGGACAAGCGCATCGCCCTGGAGTGGAAGCGCGACCTCGAGCGCCGGCGCGCGGAGTACGCCGAGGAAGAGCGGAAACGCCGGGCGGCGAAGACGCAGGACGACGGTGCCGTGCCGGAAGACGACGGTGCCGTGCCGGAAGACGACGGTGCCGTGCCGGAAGACGACGGTGCCGTGCCGGAAGACGACGGTGCCGTGCCGGAAGACGGCATGCCGGACGCGCTCCGGGAGGACCACCCGCCGCGCCAGCGGGAGGCCGGGGCGAAAGGCGAGCGGCGGGGTCCCCGGCCGGACTCCCCGGTCGAGCAGTTCACCCCGCTCGAACCCTTACTGCAGCCGCCCGCCCCGCATCCCGCTCCCGGGCAACGGCCGGCGTCGGCGCAGCGGGGCGACACCACGTCCAGCGCCGCGGACGCCGGCGAGCCGGCGGGCGGGAGCGGGCCGGCGCCGGGCGACCCGACCCCGGAGAAGGGCGCCTGACCCCTCGGGGGCGAGGCGGCTCAGCTCTGCGCGGTGGCGTCCGGCTGGGCGTGCCGCATGCCCAGGAACGCGGCCAGGCCCATCGCGTCCTCGCTGGCCAGGAACGCGCCCCGGGCGTTGAGCAGGGTCTCGTCGGCGTGGGCCAGGCAGCCCCAGACCGTGTCGCCCCACGAGTCGGCGAGCTTCACCTCGGCCGGCTCGGGGCAGGGCTCGCCGCGGGGGCCGCCGATCTGGCAGCGGGCGGGAGCGCCGCCGCGCCGGCCGACCGCCTCGGCGGCCTCGCGGATCAGGGAGAACCGGGCCTCGGCGCCGGTACGCGCGTCGCGCGCCTGCGCGGGCACGGCCCGGCGCTGCCCGTACAGCACGGTGTTGCCGTCGGGGTCGGTGGTGCGGCACTCGCCGCCGGGGGCGTGCGCGGGGTAGCCGACCCGCTCGACGGCGTACCCAGCGGCGGTGAGGCGGTCCGTCGTCGCGGCGAGATCGTCGACGTAGAGGTAGATGAGCAGCGGCAGCTCGACGGTGACCAGGCGCGGCGTCACCGCGGCCAGCAGCAGGCTCAGGTCGCCGCACTGGAGGTAGCACCAGCGCGAGTCGCCGTCGCCGCCGGTCCGCTGCACGGTGTAGCCGAACAGCTCGTAGAACCCTCGGGCGGCGTCGGCGTCCGCGACGTACAGCACCGGCACCTGGGCCTGCACTCCGTTCCGCATCGCGCCACTGTAGCGATCAGGGACGTGGAAATCACGTCTTGTAGATCAGGTTTCCGGGAGCGGGTCAGGCGGCCAGGGCGGCGTAGCGGCCGCGGCGGTCCAGCAGGATGTCGTGGGTGCCGGACTCGACGATCCGGCCGTGGTCGAGCACGGCGATCTGGTCGGCGTCGCGGACGGTGGAGAGGCGGTGCGCGATGGTGATCACGGTGCGTCCCCGGGCCAGCTCGTCGAAGGCCCGCTGCACCGCGCGCTCGGTCTCGGTGTCCAGCGCGCTGGTCGCCTCGTCCAGCACCAGGATCCGCGGGTCGCGCAGCAGTGTCCGGGCGATGGCCAGGCGCTGCTTCTCGCCGCCTGAGAACCGGTGGCCGCGGGAGCCGACCACGGTGTCGTACCCGTCGGGGAGCGCGGCGATCAGGTCGTGGATCTGCGCGGCGCGGGCTGCGGCCTCGAGGTCGGCGTCGGTGGCGTCGGGGCGGGCGTACCGGAGGTTGTCCCGCACGGTGGCGTGCAGCAGGTAGGTCTCCTGGCTGACCACGCCCACGACGGCGGCCAGGTCGGCCAGTCGCAGGTCGCGCAGGTCGACGCCGTCGACGGTGATCCGGCCGGCGTCGGGGTCGTGCAGCCGGCTGATGAGCGCGGCGAGGGTGCTCTTGCCGGATCCGGTCTCGCCCACGAGGGCCAGGCTGGTGCCGGCCGGGATGTCCAGGCTCACCCCGGCCACCGCGGCGGTGTCGCTGCCCGGGTAGCTGAAGGTGACGTCGGAGAAGCGCACGTGGCCGCGGACCCGGGCCGGGTCGAGGGCCACCGGCCGCACCGGGTCGGCCACCTCGACGGGCAGGTCCAGGTATTCGAAGATGCGGGCGAACAGCGCCATCGAGGCGGTCAGCGAGACGCCGACGTTGAGCAGGCCCATGAGCGGCCGGAACAGGTTGCCCTGAAGGGCGGTGAAGGCGACCAGGGTGCCGATGGTGAGCGTGCCGGCGGTGCCGGGCAGGCCGGCGCCGAGGTAGATGACGGCCGGGATGGCCGCGAAGATCACCGTCATCGAGGCCATCCGCCAGCGACCGGCCAGCTCCGAGCGGAGTTCCAGGTCGACCAGGCGGGCCGAGGAGACGGTGAACCGGTCGACGAGGGTCGCGCCGGCGCCGAGGGTCTTGGCCAGCTGCACGCCGCTGATCGACAGCCCTTCCTCGATGGTGACGTTGAGGTCGGCCAGCTCGCGCTGGCGGCGGGCGGTGATCTCCCGGCGCAGCCGGGCCACCCGCCGGGTCAGCCAGATGGCGGGCGGCAGCACGACCACCGAGACGAGGGTGAGCCGCCAGCTCAGTGCGACCATGGCGATCACGGTGGCGACCACGGTGGTGAGGTTGGCGGCGATCGAGGTGGCGGTGGAGGTGACCACGGCCTGCATGCCGCCGATGTCGTTGGTGATCCGCGACTGCACCTCGCCGCTGCGGGTGCGGACGAAGAAGCCGATCGACTGGCGCTGGAGGTGGGTGAAGACGTCGGTGCGCAGCCGGTGCATGACCTCCTGCCCCACCCGGGTGGAGATCCAGGTCTGCGCCACGCCGAGCACGGCGGTCACCGCGGCCACCCCGACCATGCCCGCGACCAGCCAGGCCAGCAGGGTCAGGTCGCGCTCCGGGAGGGCCCGGTCGATCACGGTACGCAGCAGGAACGGCGACGCCATCGCGATGACGGACGACGCCATGATGATCGCCACCACGGCGGCGAGCGGGCCGCGGTGGGCGGTGAAGAGGCCGCCGATCCGGCGCAGCGACACCTGGCGGGCCTGGGTCTTCTCGGCGGGGGTCACGGTGGTCCGGCCGCCGCCGCGGCCGTCACGGAATCCGTCCAAGGGGGTGCTCTCTTTCGTCGGGGGACATTGCTGAGGTTACCTCATCATGAGGTAACAACAGCATGTGCTGCTACCGTATTCCGGTGACCGGCAGCGACGAGGAGAGCCTGGCCGAGACGTTCTGGGCGGTGGCCCGGCGGCTGCGCCACCAGTCCAAGCGCACCCTCGAACCCTGGGAGATCAACCCGGGGCACGCCCGGGCGCTCGCCGTGCTCATGCGGCACGGCGCGGTCCGGCTCAGCGCGCTCGCCGAGCACCTGCGCATCGCGCCCCGCTCCGCCACCGAGGTGGTCGACGGCCTGGCGGAGCGCGGGCTGGTCGAGCGCCGGCCCGACCCGGTCGACCGGCGGGCCACGCTGGTCGCGCTCACCGCGGAGGGCAACCGGGTCGGGGAGGCCATCCGGGTGGCCCGGGCCGCCGAGGCGGAACGGTTCTTCGGCGCCCTCGACCCGGCCGACCAGGCCGAGCTGACCCGGATCCTGCGCCGACTGCGCGACGACTGAGGTGGGGAAACCCGCCGGTCAGCGCAGGCCGGCGGCGATGGCGTCGACCAGCAGCGCGCCGATGGTGCGGGCCAGCGTGGCCCGGGCCGCCGCCACGTCGAGGCCCATGGCGTCGCGCATCATCGCCCAGGCCGCCCAGGTGCAGGCCACGGTCAGCGCGTCCAGCAACTGCTCGCGCCCCTCCCCCGCGTGCGCCAACTCCGGCTCGAAGGCCAACTCGGTCTCGTGGCGGACCCGGGCGATGGCCGCCTCGCGGTTGCGCCGCAGCTGCGGCGAGAACGGCTCCCGCAGCGCCGAGGCGCGCGCCGAGGGCGCCAGCACCTCCAGCATCCGGGCGCGCTGGTCGCAGAACTCCGCGATCCGCCGGGTGAGCGGCAGCTCCGCCGGGATCGGCTGCCAGAGCGCGTCCAGTCGCTCGTTGACCCGCTGCCCGGTCGCGGCGAACAGGGTCTCCATGTCCTTGAAGTTGGTCCACAGGGTGCGCAGGGACACCCCGGCGCGCTCGGCGATCCGCTCCCCGGTGGGCCGCAGGTCGCCCTCGTCGATGAGCGCCAGGTGCGCCTCGACGATGGCGGCCCGGGTCCGCTCGGCCCGCGCCGACCGGCCGTCCACCCGCGCCGGCGCGTCGGCGTCCACCTCGATCATGCGTCCGCCCCCTGTGCGTAGCTCCTGGCCGGCGTCACCCGCCCGCCCCGGTGGCGTCGCGCCGGAAGGCGCCACTCTACGTGCGCGTTGCCGGGCGGCCGTCACCGCGGTGACGGCCGCCCGGGCCCGCGGCGGTGGTCAGGTCGTCGGGATGGCGTCCGCCGGCGGGGCGGTCGGCGGCTCGGTGAACTCGGTGACCGCGCCGTCCCCGTCGTCCGTGGTGTACGTCGGGCCGAAGTACGCCTGGGCGCCGTTCTGGACCTTGTTCAGCCGCACCCCGCTGTAGCCGGCGTGCACGTCGCCGCTGTAGCGGAACGGGGTGAGCCCCGGCCCGCGGAAGCCGCCCTTCTGCACCGCCTCGACCAGCTTCTCCCGGGTCGGGTCCTTGCCGGCGGCGAGCAGCGCCTGCACGAAGGTGTACGCCATCGAGTAGCCGTAGATCGCGTTGCCGTCGATCGGGTTGGCCGCGTTGTACTTCTGGTGGATCTTGGTGAACTCCTGGATCCACGGGTTGGCCGTGTCACCCACCATCGGCAGGTAGTTGTCGGCGACCATGCCCTCGAGGATCACCTTCTTGTCGCCGAGCTGGTTGGAGAGCGTGGTGTAGTCGGCGCCCACGTTGGACACCACCCATTGCGCCCGGAACCCCTGCCCGGCGGCCTGCCCCATGGCCAGCGCCGTGAAGCCCGGGATGCTCGCCGAGATCACCACCTGGCAGCCGGCCGCCTTGAGCGCCCCGATGGCGGGCCCGACCTGCTGGTTGGTCGTGGTGTACGTCTGCTTCGCCGCCACCGGGCCGAGGACCTTCTCGACCCCGGCCAGGGAGTCCCGCCCGAAGTCGTCGTTCTGCCCGAAGTGGCAGACCTTGGCGCCGGGGAACTGCTGCTTGACCCAGGTGGCCAGGATCTTGCCCTCGACCGTGTAGTCGGGCTGCCAGCCGAACGTGGTGGGGTACTTGTCGGGCTGGTTCCAGTTCCGGCTGCCGGAGGAGACGAAGAGGTCGGGCACCTTCTGTGTCTTGACGAACTCCAGCACGTTGGTGTGGGTCGGGGTGCCCAGCCCGCCGAGGAGCGCGAAGACCTTGTCGTCGAGCACCAGCTTGCGGACCACGTTCTCGGTGTTGGCGGGGTTGTAGCCGTCGTCCATGACCTTGTAGACGATCTTCCGGCCGTTCACCCCGCCCTTGCTGTTGATGTGCTCGAAGTACGCCTTGGTGGCGGCGGAGATCTTCGAGTAGCCGGGCGCGGCGGGGCCGGTGAGCGGCTGGTGGGTGCCGATGACGACCTCGGTGTCGGTGACGCCGGGGACGTTCTCGGCGGCCTGCTTCTCGTCGTCGGCGCAGGCCGGCACGGCGGCCAGCAGGGCGAGGCCGGTGGCGGCCGCGAGTATGCGGCGGGTGGTGGGACGCATGGTTCTCCATTCCGGTGCGGCGGTGCGAACGGGTGGGTGGAACCGGGGTGGCTCGGCTCAGCGGTCCGGCGCGCGGCGGGCGCGCAGCCGGGCGGCGAGGGTACGGACGGCGCCGTGCAGGCCGCCCGGGGCGGCGAGCATGACGACGATGAGGATCAGGCCGAACACGGCCAGCGCGAGGTTGCCCTCCAGCCGCTGGGCCAGGCCGCCCGACAGGCTGAACGTCTCGGTGAGCAGGCTCGGCAGGTCCTGGAGCGCGACCAGCAGCACCGCGCCCCAGATCGCGCCGGCGAGGCTGCCCAGCCCACCGATCACGATCGCCATGAGCAGGAACAGCGACAGCTCCAGGGGGAACTTGCCCGGCGCGACGGTGGCGGTGAGCACCGCGTAGACGCCGCCGCCGAGGCCGGCGCAGCCGGCGCTGACCACGAAGGCGAGCACCTGGGTGCGGGCGACGTGGATGCCGGCGAGCCGGGCGGCCACCTCGTCGTCCCGCACGGCGCGCAGCGACCGGCCGAACCGGCTGCGCACCAGGTTGGCCAGGAGCAGCACGGTCAGCAGCGCGGCGAGCAGCGCGATCCAGGCCAGCCACCGTTCCGGCTGGAAGTAGGACCCCAGGAACGCCGGCGGGGTCTCCGCCGGGAAGCGCAGCCCCTGCTCACCGTTGAACACTCCGGTGAAGATGGTGCTGACGGCCGGCACCAGCGTCGCCACGGCGAGGGTCACGCCGGCCAGGTACGGCCCGCGCAGCCGGGCCGCCGCCAGCCCGATGACCAGCCCGGCCAGCGCCGTCGCCGCGACGGCGGCCACCAGCGACAGCGGCAGGATCCACCGCCCCTGCACCCCCCGCTCGTCGAACCCCCGCTGCACCAGCGCCACGGTGTAGGCGCCGGTCGCCATCAGCGCCCCGTGCCCGAGGGAGAGCTGGCCGTTGAGCCCGACCAGCACGGTGTAGCCAGCGGTGACGCAGAGGAACGCGCAGACCCGGGCCACCTGGAGGTTCTGGTACGGCGCGAGCTGGTTGGTGAGCAGCACGACCAGGGCGCCGGCGAGCACCACCCCGGCCAGGTGACGCAGCAGGGTCGACCCGCGCGGGCCGGTGGTGGCCGGGGCACCGGGCAGCAGCCGGCGCAGCGGGGACGGCCCGGCGGGCCGGTCCACCCCGGACCGGGCGGAGGGGCGGGTGGCGGTCACACGTGCCTCGCTCTCGCGCTGGAGAAGAGCCCGCCGGGGCGGACCAGGAGGACGGCCAGCAGCAGCACCAGGACGGCCAGCGGGGTGGTGTCGGGGCCCAGGTAGCCGGTGACGTACGAGAGGATCAGGCCGACCAGCAGGCCGCCGACCACCGCACCGGCCGGGCTGTCCAGGCCACCGACCACGGCGGCGGTGAACGCGACGACGAAGACCAGGTCCATGGCGTGCGGGTGCAGCCCCAGCCCGGTGGGGACGACCAGCATCCCGGCGAGGGCGCCGACCGCGGCGGCCAGCGCCCAGCCGAGGGTGAGCATCCGGCCGACGTCGACGCCGAGCAGCCGGGACACCTCGGGGGCGAACGCGGCGGCCCGCATCCGCAGGCCGATCGGCGTGCGGGTGAACAGCAGCGCCAGCAGCACCACGACCACCAGCACCGCGCCCAGCACCCACAGGTCGTACGGGGACAGCGCGGCGACCCCGCCGACGGTGAGCGCGTCGGTGTCGAACGGGGCGGGGGCCGGCCGGTAGCCGTTGCCGAAGACCATGCCGAGCACCGCCTGGATGAGCAGCACCAGGCCGAGCGCGACGATCACCTCGTTGAGCGGGTTGGCGTGCCCGACGAAGCGCATGAGCACCCGTTCGACCAGCGCGCCCAGCAACAGGCCGGCGAGCACCGCGGCGCCCAGGCCCAGCCAGTAGGAGCCGGTCGCGGACGCCACCGCGTAGCCGACGTACGCGGTGGCCACGGCCATCGCGCCCTGCGCGAAGTTGACCAGCCGGGCGGCCCGCCAGATGAGCACCAGGGCCAAGGCGAACGCGGCGTAGACCGCGCCGGTGGAGAGCCCCCCGAAGGTGAGGAACAAGAACCGGTCCAATCGCGGATCCTTCCTGCTCGCCGGGCCGTCAGAACCCGAGGTACGCGTGCCGGAGCTGGTCGTCGTCGCGCAGCCGGCCCGCCGGCGCGGCCGTCACCACCCGGCCGAGCGACATCACCACGCCCTGGTCGGCGACCGAGAGGGCGCTGCGCACGTTCTGCTCGACCAGCAGGACGGTCAGCCCCCGCTCGTCGCAGAGCCGGCGCAGCAGCGCCATGATCTGCGCGGTCACCTTGGGGGCCAGGCCGAGCGACGGCTCGTCGAGCAGCAGCAGCCGGGGGCGGGCGATCAGCGCCCGGCCGAGGGCGAGCATCTGCCGTTCCCCGCCGGAGAGCTGGTGCCCGGCGTGCCGGCGCCGGCGGGCCAGGGCCGGGAACAGCTCATACACCTCGTCCTGGGCCCGGCGGGCGTCCGCCCGGTCGGTGCGCCAGAGGCCGCCGAGGCGCAGGTTCTCCTCCACGGTCAGCTCGGCCACCACGCCCCGCCCCTCGGGAACGTGCGCCAGGCCGCGCCGGACCAGCCGTTCGACGCGGACGCCGCGCAGGTCGGCGCCGTCGAAGCGGACCCGGCCGCCGGTGGGCCGGAGCAGACCCGACAGGGTACGCAGCAGGGTCGTCTTGCCGGCCCCGTTGGCGCCGAGCACGGCGGCGATGGTCCCGGCGGGCACCTCGAAAGTCACGTCCCGCAGCACCGGCACCGGCCCGTAGCCGGCGCTGACCGCCTCCACCTCCAGCACCGCGGTCACGACCCGGCCCCCGCGGCCTCGGCCGGCACGTCGGCGCCGAGGTAGGCCTCGGTGACAAGCGGGTCGTCGCGGACCTCGTCGGGGGTGCCGGCGGCGATGACCCGGCCGAAGTCGAGCACCACCAGCTCCTGGCAGACGGCCATGACCAGGTCCATGTGGTGCTCGACGAGCATGACGGAACAGGCGCCGCCGGCCCGTTCGGGCAGGGTGCGGACCAGCTCGGCCAGCTCGTCGACGTCGTCGGCGCCCAGCCCGCCGGCCGGCTCGTCGAGCAGGAGCAGGCGGGGCCGGGCGATCAGGGCGCGGGCCAGGGCGACCCGCTTGCGCACCGCGTACGGCAGGGTGGCCGGGGCCGCGCCGGCGTGCGCGGCGACGCCCAGCTCGGCGAGCAGTTCGAGGGCCTCCCGGCGCAGCCGCCGCTCGTCGCGGTCGCTGCGGGGCAGGCCGAACAGGGCGGTGGCGAAGCCCGCGCGGGCCGCGTGGCTGGCGCCGGCCACCACGTTCTCCAGCACGGTGAGCCCGGGGAACAGGCCGACGCCCTGGAGCGTGCGGGCGATGCCGAGCCGGGTCAGCCGGTGCGGGCGGGGCCGGAACGGGCGACCGTCCAGGGTGAGCGATCCGCTGGTCGGCGGGACGAAGCCGCAGACCACGTTGAACAGGGTGGTCTTCCCGGCGCCGTTGGGGCCGATCACGCCGACGATCCGGCCGGGCGGGACCCGCAGCGAGACGTCGTCGAGGGCGACGAGCCCGCCGAACCGGACGCCGACACCGTGCAGCGCCAGGTCGATTCCGTCCGCGGGAGTGGGGGGTGGGGGCATCTTCACCTCGGGAGAGGACGCGGCGTCGGGGGTGCGCGGTGCGGCTCGGGCGAAGCGGGAAACTTATTACACCGGGAGTGTACTTTTCGGCGAGGGTTCGTCAATGCCTCCCGAGGGCCGCGGCGATATCGACGCGATCACGATTCCGGCCCGTGCCGAAGGTGCACCCGCCGTGCGGGTGCGCCGTGGGTCAACCGGCGGCCGGGGCGGGCGCCCGCAGGGTCCGGACCTGGCCGGTCCGGGGCCCGCCGGAGAGCGCCGCGGGGCTCCACTGTGTGGTGACGAGGTGGAGGGTGCGCCCGTCCGGGCCGCCGAGCGCGCAGGCGAAGCAGCCCCGGTCCAGGTCGATCCGGTCGAGCACCCGGCCGCCCTCGGCGACCCGCACGGCACACCGGTTCGGCACGTCGCCGTACCAGACGGCACCGGCGGCGTCGAGGCAGATGCCGTCCGGCGCGGAGTCCGGCACCGCCGCCCAGACCCGCCGGGCCCCGAGCGTCCCGTCGGCCGCCACGTCGTACGCGCTGAGCCGGCCGGCGTACGACTCGGCGACGATCAGGGTGCGCCCGTCCGGGGTGAGCACCATGCCGTTGGGGAAGGCCAGGTCGTCGGCGACCAGCCGGGTGACGCCGTCCGGCGCGACCAGGGCCACCGCCCCCGGCCGGTAGTCCCCGGCGGGGAAGTCGAAGCCGATGGTGTTCACGTAGGCGTTGCCCCGGGCATCGGTGACCACCTCGTTCCACGGGTGCGGGACGAGCGCGGCCAGGTCGGCGTGGGTCCGCAGCGCGCCGTCGGGCTCCCGGCGCAGCAGCCGCCCGGCGCCGCCGGCGACCACCAGCAGCCGGCCGTCCGGAAGCCAGTCGAAACAGATCGGCAGCCCGTCGACCCGGGCGACCACCTCCGTCCGGCCCGCCGCGTCGACGGCGAGCACCTCCCCGGCGCCCCAGTCGGCCAACCAGAGCCGCCCGTCGTGCCAGCGGGGCGACTCGCCGAAGGCGAGCCCGTCGACAAGGATCTCCGGTGCGCTCACGGGTGGCTCCTCAGCAGGTCTCGGGAGCGGCGGAGGAACTCCCGCTCGGGGGCGTTGTCGGTGCCCGCGATCGCCGCGTCGTACGCGGCCGCCGCCTCGGCGCGCCGGTCGAGGCGGCGCAGCAGGTCGGCCCGGACCGCGTGCAGCACGTGGTAGCCGGCCAGGTCCAGCCGGTCGACCTCGGCCAGCGCGGTGGCCGGGCCGGCCACCTCGGCCAGCGCGACGGCCCGGTGCAGCGCCACCACCGGCCCGGGGGCGTGCGCCATCAGCTGGTCGTAGAGGGCGAGGACCTGCCGCCAGTCGGTGTCCGCGGCGGTCGGCGCGTCGCTGTGCACCGCGTTGATCGCGGCCTGGATCTGGTACGGGCCGGGGCGGTCCCGCCGCAGGCAGCGCCGCACGAGGGCCTGCCCCTCGGCGATCAGCGCCCGGTCCCACCGGCCCCGGTCCTGCGCGCCCAGCGGCACCAGCGCGCCGTCCGGCCCGGTCCGCGCGGCCCGCCGGGCATCGGTGAGCAGCATGAGCGCGAGCAGGCCGAGCACCTCCGGCTCGTCCGGCATCAGCTCGCCGAGCAGCCGGCCCAGCCGGATCGCCTCGACCCACAGCTCGTCGCGGACCAGCCGCTCCCCCGCGCTGGCGGTGTGCCCCTCCGTGAAGATCAGGTAGACCACGGCCAGCACCGCGCGCAGCCGGTCGGGCAGGTCGGCGTCCCGGGGCACCCGGTACGGGATGCCGGCGTCCCGGATCTTCGCCTTGGCCCGGACCAGGCGCTGCGCCATGGTGGGCTCCGGCACCAGGAACGCCCTCGCGATCTCGGCGGTGCTCAGCCCGCCGAGCAGGCGCAGGGTCAGCGCCACCCGGGCCGCCGGGCCGAGCGCCGGGTGGCAGCAGGTGAAGATCAGTCGGAGCCGGTCGTCGCGCACGGGACCCTCCTCGGCGGACGGCTCGGGGGCGTACAGGAGGGTCGCCTGGGCGTGCCGGTCGGCGCGGGACGCCTCGCGGCGCCGCCGGTCGATCGCCCGGTTCCGGGCGGTGGTGATGATCCAGCCGGCCGGGCTCGGCGGTGGGCCATCGACGGCCCACCGGTCGACCGCGGTGGCGAACGCCTCCTGGACCGCCTCCTCGGCGAGGTCGATGTCGCCGAGGAGGCGGACCAGGACGGCCACCGCGCGGCCGTACTCCGCGCGGAAGACCCGTTCGACGTCGGTGGGACCGATCATCCCTCGCCCTGGAACGGGCGCACCTCGATCGGCAGGGTGGTGGCCAGGGCGTACCGGCGACCCCAGTCGAGGGCGGCGTCGAGGTCGGGCGCGGTGATGATGGTGAAGCCGCCCACGTATTCCTTGCCCTCGGCGTACGGGCCGTCGGTGACGAGCACCTCGTCGCCCTTCGGGCGCAGCACGGTGGCGGTCTCCGGGGCGTGCAGGCCGTTGCCGAACACCCAGCAGCCGGCCTCCCTCAGCTCCCGGCCGATGGCGTCGACCTCACGCATCACCCCGGCCAGGAACTCCGGGTCCGGCCGGCCGACGCCGGCCGGCTGGTACATGCTGATCAGGTACTGCTTCACGCGCTTCTCCTCACCCGCCCGGGCGGCCCGGTGCCGCCCCTTCAGCCTCCACACGAACGGCGGGCGCCGGTATCGACACACCGGCCGGAGAAAATCCCCGCACCTCCACGAGACAAAGAAAATCTTCCATACGTCTATTGAAAAGTTTCTCCACCCTGTGACCTAATGTTGACAGTTCCTTTCGTCACGCTCCCCCACCCCCAGGGAGGAAAGATGAACCGTCCCCTTCGATCGGCGCTGCGTACGGCCGCCACGGCCCTGCTCGCCACCGTCACTCTGGCCGCCTCGGCCGTCGTCGGCGCGACTCCCGCCAGCGCCGCACCGGCCGGCCTGCCCGGCATGGACGTCTCCAGCCACCAGGGCAACGTGAACTGGTCCGGCGCCTGGAACAACGGCGCCCGGTTCGCGTACGTCAAGGCGACCGAGGGCACGTCCTACACCAACCCGTACTTCGCCCAGCAGTACAACGGGTCCTACAACGTCGGGATGATCCGCGGGTCGTACCACTTCGCCCTGCCCGGCAACTCCAGCGGCGCCACCCAGGCCAACTACTTCGTCGACCACGGCGGCGGCTGGTCCAAGGACGGCAAGACGCTGCCCGGCGCGCTCGACATCGAGTACAACCCGTACGGCGCCACCTGCTACGGGCTGAGCCAGGCCTCGATGCGCAGCTGGATCGCCTCGTTCGTCAACCAGTACTACGCGCGCACCGGCCGGTGGGCCACCATCTACACCACCACCGACTGGTGGAGCACCTGCACCGGCAACACCTCGCAGTTCGCCGCGAACAACCCGCTGTGGATCGCGCGCTACTCCAGCAGCGTCGGCACCCTGCCGGCCGGCTGGGGGACGTACTCCTTCTGGCAGTGGTCCTCCTCGGGCGTCTTCCCGGGTGACCAGAACGTCTGGAACGGCACCCTGGACCGGCTCAAGGTGCTGGCCTGCAACGGACCCTGCTGATCCGCTCCGGTGGCGGGCGGTCCGTCCGGCCCGGCGTGTCTGACGCCACGCCGCGACTCGGAGCAGCCGTCCGCCACCGGCGGCGTCCGTCCCCCGACGAGGAGGCCCCGATGTCCGTCCCCGTTCCCCGGCGGGCCGTGCTGCGCGGCGCGGTCCTGCTCGGCGCCGCCGCCGGCGCCACCGCGCTGACCCAGTTCGGCGCCGGCCACGACGCCCGGGCCGTCGCCGCCCGGATCGACCAGCCGACCATCGCCAACTGCGCGACCTGGGGCGCCCGCCCGCCGTCCTCCGCGGTGAGCGTGGTGCAGAACCGGCCCAACAAGATCATCATCCATCACACCGCGTTCCCGAACACCACCGACTACAGCCTCGCCCAGGCCTACCGGAACTCGCGCGACATCCAGAACCTGCACATGGACAGCAACGGCTGGCTCGACTCCGGGCAGCACTTCACCAACAGCCGCGGCGGCTACCTCACCGAGGGCCGGCACGGCAGCCTGTACGGGCTGCTGCACGGGCAGACCATGGTGCAGGGCGCGCACTGCGTCGGGCAGAACAGCCAGGCCATCGGCATCGAGAACGACGGCATCTATCTCGACGTGCAGCCCCCGCAGGCGCTCTGGAACAGCCTGGTGTTGTTCTGCGCCTTCACCTGCCAGCAGTACGGCATCCCGCCGACCGAGATCTACGGGCACAAGGACTTCAACAGCACCCAGTGCCCCGGCCTACTGCATGACCGGCTCCCGGAGCTGCGCAGCACCGTCGCCGCCCGCCTCGGCGGCTAACGGAGGGGCGGCGCAGGCAGCCCACTACGCGGACCGTGGCGAGTTTCCGTCCCGCTCGACGGGAACTCGCCACGATCTCGTCGTTTCAGCGCTCGCTTATATAAGCCAGATATGATAGAAAGAGGTCGTGCACGCCTTCGACGTCCTCGGGGACCCGGTCCGTCGCCGGATCCTGGAGCTGCTCGCCGAGGGTGAGCAGCCGGCCGGCACGCTCGGCGCGACCGTCCAGCGGGAGTTCGGCATCAGCCAGCCCGCCGTGTCGCAGCACCTCAAGGTGCTGCGGGAGCACGGCTTCGCCACCGTGCGCGCCCAGGGCACCCGCCGCCTCTACGCGGTCGACCCGGGCCCGTTGCGCGAGATGGACGAGTGGCTGGCCGGCTTCCGCCGGTTCTGGACGCCGCCGCTGGCGGCGCTCGCCACCGAACTGGCCCGGGGCCGGCGCGAACGGCGGCTGCGCGCAAGCGACTCCGACGAGAGGACCACATCATGATCGACGTAATCGGGCAGATCAGCGACGTGGAGCGCCGGCTGGGCAGCCGTACGCTCCCCGCCGGCGAGGCGCGGGTGATGACCATCAGCCAGACGTACGACGCGCCGGTGGAGGACGTCTGGGACGCCTGCACCAGCGCCGAGCGGATCCCCCGCTGGTTCCTGCCGATCTCCGGCGAGCTGAAGCTCGGCGGGCGCTACCAGCTGGAGGGTAACGCCGGGGGCACGGTGGAGCGCTGCGACCCGCCGCACAGCTTCGCCGCGACCTGGGAGTTCGCCGGGGAGGTGAGCTGGATCGAGGTGCGGCTCACCGGGGCCGGCGCCGGACGTACCCGGTTCGAGCTGGAGCACATCGCGCACGTCGACGACCAGCGGTGGGCCGAGTACGGCCCGGGCGCGGTCGGCGTCGGCTGGGACGGGGCGCTGCTCGGGCTGGCCTCCCACCTCGCGGCCGACGGCAGCGGGATCAGCCCGGACCAGGCCATCGCCTGGATGGGCTCCGACGAGGGCCGCCGCTTCATGACCGAGGCCAGCGCCCGCTGGACCGAGGCGAGCATCGCCGCCGGCACCCCCGCGGACGAGGCCCGCGCCGCCGGCAAGCGGGTCACCGCCGCCTACACCGGCACCCCCACCGCCTGACTCCCGCGCCGTCGTGCCCGTGCCGACGGAGGCGGCACGGGCACGATCGCGGGTCAGCGGCCGCGCAGACGCGCCCGGGAGAATGCGGACGCGGAGTGTCGGTGCCCTCGGGCAGACTGTCGATCGTGCCGATCCGATCCGTCGCCGAGCTGACCGCCGTCGTCCACTCCGGCGCGCCGATCAAATACCTGCACTTCTGGGGGCATCGCCCGCAGCGCGACGGCAGTGTCGGCGCCGGTTGCCTGAGCCAGTGGTGGCCCGCGCCGTTCGCCGTAGACGGCCGGACCTACGCCACCGCCGAGCACTGGATGATGTGGCACAAGGCCGCCCTGTTCGGTGACGACGGAATGGCCGAGCGGGTGCTGACCGCCGCGCACCCGCAGCGGGCCAAGGCGCTCGGCCGGCAGGTCCGCGGCTTCGACGAGGCGATCTGGGCGGCCCGTCGCTACGACGTCGTGGTGGCCGGCAGTGTGGCCAAGTTCGGCCAGCACGCGCAGCTGGGCCGATTCCTGCTCGGCACGGGCGAGCGGGTGCTGGTCGAGGCGAGCCCCGTGGACCGGGTCTGGGGCATCGGGCTGGCGGCCGACGACCCGCGCGCCGCGGACCCGGCGCGGTGGCGGGGCGACAACCTGCTCGGCTTCGCCCTGATGGACGCCCGCACCGCCCTGCGCGCGGCCGCCGACGGCGTGCTCGGCTAGTGCCGTGACCAGAAACGTTCGCCGGGTTGGTTGCCGGGGAGTTTGTCGTACTGGTGGTGTTGGGTGGGGTTGTGCCTCGTCGTCGGGATCCTGCCGCGCCGCGGGTGGTGCATCGCACCGCGCGGGTGGCGTTGCGGGTGACGTCAGGGCAGCGGCGGCGGTGTTTCGGGCTGCTGCGCTCGGCCGGTGACGTGTGGGCGTGTGTCCTGGAGGTCAACGGGTGGCGGCGCCATCGCCATGATGCGCCATTGACCAGCTACCAGGAGTTGTGTCGGGAGCTGTCGGCGTCGGGGCCGGGCACGTTCGGGGAGTTGGATTCGACGGGTGCCCGGTCGGTGTTGCGCCGATTCTCCGACGCGTGGTTCGCGGCGGCGAAACGCCGCAAGGACGGTGACGTGTCGGCGCGTTTCCCGCGGCGTCGCCGCGGGTTGATGCCGGTGCGCTGGTATCACGGCACGTTCACCTTCGACGGGCATCGGGTTCGGGTCCCCTGCGCCAAGGGTGCTGCGCCGTTGTGGGTGCGGTTGGCGCGGGAGTTGCCGTATCCGGTGGAGCAGGTCCGCTCTGTCACGCTGTTGTGTGAGGGCGGCCAGCTGTTCCTCGATATCACTGCTGAAGTGCCGGTGGCGACGTACCCGCCCGGTGAGGGACCGGACCCGGCCAGGGTGGCCGGGGTGGACCTGGGGATCATCCACCCGTACGCGGTGGCCGGCCCTGACGGTGCGGGGCTGTTGGTGTCGGGGCGGGCGATCCGCGCCGAGCACCGCATGCATCTGGCGGATACGAAGGCCCGCCGCCGTGCGGTCGCCCGGCGGGCGCCGACGCCCGGTCAGAAGGGTCACGGCGGTGGCGTCAGTACCGCCGTCGGGCGCGGCTGGTGGAGGGCCGGCATCGGCGTCGGGTGCGGCAGGCCCAACACGAGGCCGCCCGCACGGTTGTGTCCTGGGCGGTACGCCAGCGGGTCGGTGTGCTGCACGTCGGTGACCCGCGCGGCGTGCTCGACCTGGACGCGGGGCGGCGGCACAACCTGCGGCTGCGGCAATGGCATATCGGCCGGCTCCTGCAGGTCCTCACCGACAAGGCCGTCCTGGCCGGCATCACCGTCCACCTCGTCGACGAGCGCGGCACCTCCTCGACCTGCCCGGCCTGCCGGCGGCGGGTACCGAAACCCCGCGGCCGAGCCCTGTCCTGCCCGCACTGCACGTTTACCGGGCACCGTGACCTCGTCGCGGCCGCCACCATCGCCACCCGCATCTCGGGTGGCGGACCCACCACCCCCATACCACCGGTCGTGGTGCCCGGGGTGGTCACGCACCGTCGAGCCGGACGACACCTTCCCGGTGCCGGCCGATCCCGACGTGACCCCCGCCGCCCCCGGGCGGCGCGAGGATCAGTTGGCCCGCGGAGGCCCGCCCCACCACCCGGTGAGGAGTCGCTCGCCCAAAAGGCGAGGATCCACAACCAACACCGGGACACCCGGTGAACGTTGGTGGACACCGCACTAGGGTCACGCGGGTGCACGACTTCCCCGGCTACATCTGCGGCACCTGCGGCGCGCGTCACGAGGACGCACCCCTGTCCTACCGCACCCACGCACCGGTCTACTGGTCCGACGCGGTGGCGGCGGCGGACGGCAGCGAGCTGACCCCGGACCTCTGCGTCATCAACGGCGAGCACTTCTTCGTCCAGGGCACCATCGACATCCCGCTGCTTGACGCGGAGGGGGCCTTCTCCTGGGGCGTCTGGGTGTCGCTCAGCGCGGCGAGCTTCGGCCGCACCGTCGAGCTGTGGGAGAGTCCCGACCGGGAGTCGGAGCCGCCCTACTTCGGCTGGCTGTCGACCGAGCTCCCGATCTACGGCCGGAGCACCCTCGAACTCAAGACGCACGTGCACACCCAGCCGGTCGGCCGGAAGCCGCTGGTGGAGGTGGAGCCGACCGACCACCCGCTGGCGGTGGCGCAGCGCACCGGGATGACGATGGCGGAGGTCCGCCACATCGCGGAACGGCTGCGGCACCCGGAGACACCCCGCGCGGACCGGTGACGGGCGCGCCCGGGCGGCCGGGCGGGTAACGTGCAGCGGCGTGAGCGCCGCACCGTACACACACTGCTCGTTCTGCGGCGCGGCCTACCCGGCCGAGGCCGGGTGGCCGCGCGTCTGCCTGGCCTGCGGGGAGACGGTGTGGCGCAACCCGCTGCCCGTGGCGGTGGCCGTGCTGCCGGTCCGCACCCCGGACGGCCTCGGTGTGGTGGTGGTCCGCCGGGACATCGAGCCGGCCCGCGGCCAGCTCGCCCTCCCGGGCGGCTTCATCGAGTACGGCGAGGAGTGGTCCGACGCGCTGGTCCGCGAGCTGCGGGAGGAGACCGGCCTGCTCGCCGAGGCCGAGGAGGCGCGGCTGTTCGCCGTGCACGGGGCGCCGGCCGGCGGCACCATGATGGTCTTCGGCGTGCTGCCCGAGCGACCGGTCGGTGACCTGCCCCCGTCGGCGCCGACCGAGGAGGCCACCGAGTGGCTGGTCCTCACCGAGCCGGTCGAGCTGGCGTTCTCCACGCACACCCGGGTGCTGGCCGATTTCCTCGCCGGCCAGCACGCCGGCTGACCCCGGCGAGCACGCCGGCTGACCCCGGCGAGCACGCCGGCTGAGGCGGCGGCCCCGCTCAGCCCCGGGCCGCGGCCGGCACCGGCTGCCCGGCGAGCACGGTTCGTCGCGCTGCCGGTCATCCATGACGTGGAGGCGGCGCTGCTGCTCGCCGACCGCGTCCTGCTCCTCGACGGGGGCGTCATCGCCGAGGAGGTCCCCGTCGACCTCGGCCCCGCGCCCCGCCCCGACGACCCCGCCCTCGGCGCGCTGCGGCGGCGGCTGCTCGACCGCCTCGGCGTGCCCGCCGCCTGACCCCGACCTGCGGTGGCTCGGCGAAAAGTCCCACTGATTGAATAGGAATGGCAGCGTCGCCGAGCCTCCGGAGGTCACCCGTGTCCCACGCCGAAGCCGACCACGACACCCGCCGGAGCCGGCAGTGGCTGGCCGGGGAGGCCCGCGGCGCGGGCGTCGACCGCGACCGGTTGCTGGAGCTGGGGGCGGCCATGGCCGCCCTGACCGCCGCCGCGGCCGAGCGCGAGCCGGTCGCCATGGCCTCGGCGCCGGTCGGCGTCGACCCGGGTACGCCGATCGCCAAGCCGCTGCCGCCGGAGCTGCTGCGCCCGCTGGACACCAACGCCGAGATGCGCTGGACGGCGCTGGCCGGGCAGGGGTATGTGGTGCCGAACGACCGGTTCTTCGTCCGCAACCACACCGAGACGCCCCGGCTGGACGCCGACACCTGGCGGCTGCGCCTGTTCGGCACCGGGCTGCGGGGCGCACCCACCCGGGACGCCCCGGTCGAGTTCAGCCTCGACGAGCTGCGCCGGCTGCCCGCCGAGGAGAGCGACGCGCTGCTTGAGTGCGCCGGCAACGGGCGGCGCTACTTCGCCGAGCAGCAGGGCGAGCAGGCGCCGGGGGTGGCCTGGGGGCTGGGCGGGGTCGGCGTGGCGCGCTGGCGGGGCGTCCGGCTGGGCACCGTGCTGCGGCTGGCCGGGCTGCGGGACGACGCGGTCGACGTGATGCCCGAGGGGCTGGACCCGGACTACGTGACCGGCGGGATCAACCTGGGCCGCGTACGCCGTCCGCTGCCGATCGCCAAGGCCCTCGACGACGTGCTGCTGGCGTACGAGATGAATGGCGAGCCGCTGCCGCCCGACCACGGTTTCCCGGTCCGCGTCGTGGTGCCCGGCTGGATCGGCATCTCCTCGATCAAGTGGGTGGGCCCGGTCGAGGTCTCCACCACGCCCCTCTTCTCCCCGTGGAACACCCGGTTCTACCGGATGTTCGGCCCGGGGCACCCGGTCGGGGGCACGGTGCTGGGCGCGCAGCCGGTGAAGAGCGCGTTCGAGCTGGCCTGGGACGCGCGCGTGCCGGCCGGGGCCGAGGTGCTGCTGCACGGCCGGTCCTGGTCCGGCAACGGCCCGATCGAGCGGGTCGAGGTGGACACCGGCGACGGCTGGCGCCCGGCCGACCTGGTGGCGGCCGACCGGGGCGGGGCCTGGCAGCGCTGGATGGCCCGCTGGCGCCCCCCGGCGCCGGGCCGGTTCACCCTCCGCGCCCGCGCCACCGACACCACGGGCGCGACCCAACCCGACCGGGCCGCCCCCAACACCCTCGCGTACCTCTTCGACGCGGTGATCCACCACCCGGTCACGGCGCGCTGACCCTCGTTGATGATGAAGTTGTTGCCCTGACACGCCGGTGCCGGTGGTCATAACTTCATGATCAACGGGGCGGGGGCGGGGCCGTGAGGTAGGCGGGTGGGACGGTGTCCGTCAGCCAGACGCCGTTGGCGCTGCGGTAGAAGGGGTAGCCGTTGGCGGCCATGGCGGCGGCGTCGATCGTGAGGATCACCACGGGGCCGGTGCGGCGGGCGCCGACACGGCGGGCTGTCTCCTCGTCTGGGGAGAGGTGCACGTGGTGGCGGCGGCCCCGGTGCAGCCCCTCGGCGCGGATCGCGGGCAGGACCGCCTCGCTGGTGCCGTGGAAAAGGCGGTCGGGCGGGGTGGCCGGGGCCAGGCCGAGGTCGACGGGAACGGAGTGGCCCTGGCTGGCCCGGATCCGGTCGACCCCGTCGGGGCCGCGTTCGACGGCGAAGCGCTGCTTGTCGTTGCCGGCCACCACGGCGTCCAGGTCGGCACGGGTGATCCGCAGCGCGGCGAGCAGGTCGGCGACCGGCACCCAGCCGGACCCGTCGAGCGTCAGGTGGAACCGGTCGGGGCGGTGGCGCAACGCCAGCGACATCCGCTTGCTGACCCGCACCAGGTCACGATGATCCACCGGGACAGTGTGACCCAACCGGCCGGGACCGGCGAGGGATATCAGCGGGTGGCGCCCGACCCCCCGCTCACCATCAGGCCGGCGGCGTCCACCACCTCGAAGTCGCTGCCGTGCAGGCCGCCGAGGGCGTGCAGGGCGTCGTTGTCCCAGCGCGGGTCGGGGGCGCCCGAGACGAACCAGGCCGAGCCGTGATCGGCGACGATCAGCCCGTGGCGCTGCATGGCCTCGGCGACGATCCGGGCCTGCCGGGGCAGCCGGGACAGGTCCACCGAGCGCTTGAGGCGCAGCCGCTGGCCGAGCTGCGGCAGCGCCGGGTCGGTGGCCGACGAGGCGGAGTGGGTGGCCGGCCAGGTCCAGCCGGTGCGGGTGCGCGGCACGGTCACCCGCAGCGCGTGGTCGATGCGGCCGGCGGCCACCTCGTCGTAGCGGACCAGCCCGGCCAGGATGGACAGTCCGGCCGCGTCGGCGGAGGTCCAGCCGGCCCGGCGCAGCTTGTTGGACCGCAGGTCGAAGACGGCTCCCGAGCCGGCCCGCCAGCCGGCGCCGGACCGGTGCGCGTCGAACAGCTCGTACGCCCGGCAGGCCGCCCGGTCCCAGACGATCACGTGCCGGTCGCCGGCGCCGTTCGGTCCGCCCTCGACCGCCGCGTCGGCCGGGACCGGGTACGGCCCCGGGTCGCTCTCGTCGGCGTACTCGAAGCTGACCGGGACACGCCGCTGGCCGGCCGGGACGACGGTGACCGGGATGCCGATCGGCGCGCCCTCCCAATTGCCGGAGCCGAAGTCGGCGTGCACGGTGGCGCCGCTGCCGATCGCGCCGACCATCGCCGCGGAGCGCGGGTGCACGGGCAGCCGGGAGACGTCGGCGTGCCAGACGTTGTCCGACGGGAAGACCCCGCACGGCCGGGCGCTCGGGCTCGGCCGGCCGCCGAGCCCGGCGCGGGCGGCCGGGACGGGCGATGGGGCGGCCGGCGGGGCCGGCGTCACGGTGACCCCGCCGGTGGGCGTCGGCGCGGCGGCCGGCGCGCCGGCCGGGTCGGAGCAGCCGGCGGCGAGCAGGGCGAGCACGGCCGCGACGGCGGTGGCGCGGCGGACTGACGGGCGGGCCATTCCGCGCATCCTGCCCGAGGACGGTGACGGCGGCAACGTCGTCCCCGGCCCACCGGCGACCGCCGGCGCACCCCGGCATCAGGTGGCAACGCCCGGGCGCCGCGCCCGGCATCAGGCGGCAGCGCCCGGGCGGTCACGCAGCCGAGCCGGATCGCTCACGGTCGGCCGCCGTGGCGGCTCCCGGCGTCGGGCGGGCGCCCCGGCGATCAGGCGGTCCCGGTCGGGTCAGGCGGCGGCCCGCTCGGCCGGGGGACGGCGCCGCAGTGCCGGGTCGGTGAGCGTGGGCGGGGACCAGACGCCGTCCGGCTGGTAGACGTTGGTGCCGGGCGGGACGATCTCGTCGATCCGGTCCAGCACCGCGTCGTCGAGCGCCAGCGCCGCCCCCTTGAGCAGCCCCTCCAACTGGTCCATGGTCCGCGGCCCGATGATCGCCGAGGTGACCGCCGGATGCGCCACGGTGAACGCGACGGCCAGCTCGGGCAGCGAGCAACCGATCTCCTCGGCGAGCGCGACCAGTTCCTCGACGGCGGCGTACTTGGCGGCGTTGCCGGGCAGCGCCGGGTCGAACCGGGCCGGGGTGCGCGCCGGCCGGCCGGCGGTGAGGTCGACGGCCGCCCCCTGCCGGTACCGTCCGGTGAGGAAACCGGAGGCGAGCGGGCTCCACACCAGCACGCCCATGCCGTACCGCTGGCAGACCGGCAGGACCGCGGTCTCGATCCCGCGGGCCAGGATCGAGTACGGCGGCTGCTCGGTGCGGAACCGGCCGAGCGCCCGCCGCTCCGCGACGTGCTGCGCCTCGACGATCTCCTCGGCCGGGAAGGTCGAGCAGCCGAACGCCCGGATCTTGCCGGCCCGGACCAGGTCGGTGAGCGCCCCGAGGGTCTCCTCGACGTCCGTGGTGTGGTCGGGCCGGTGCACCTGGTAGAGGTCGATCCAGTCGGTGCCGAGGCGGCGCAGGCTCTCCTCGACCGCGCGGACGATCCAGCGCCGCGAGTTCCCGCCCCGGTTGGGCCCCTCCCCCATCGGGAAGTGCACCTTGGTGGCCAGGACCACGTCGTCGCGCCGGCCCCGCAGCGCCTTGCCCACGATCACCTCCGACTCGCCGGCCGAGTACATGTCGGCGGTGTCCACGAAGTTGACGCCCCGGTCGAGGGCGGCGTGGACGATCCGGGCGCAGTCGTCGTGGTCGGGGTTGCCGACCGCGCCGAACATCATGGTGCCGAGACAGTGGACGCTGACCTGGATGCCGGTGCCGCCGAGGACGCGGTAACGCATGGGGGCTCCCTGGGGTGACGCCGCGCTGACCGGGCGGCGGCCGGTGCGGTCACCGTAGGAGTTCGAGTGCGCTGGAGGTCAACTGTCGGCCCCGGCTTCCCCGGCCTGCGCCAGGTAGCCGTCCGCCTGCAGCTCGAACAGCTCCCGGTAGAGGCCCTCCTGGGCCATCAGCTCGTCGTGGTCGCCCTGCTGGATGAGCCGGCCGTGGTCCATCACGAAGATCCGGTCGGCGTGCCGGACGTTGGCCAGCCGGTGGGTGATCAGCACGACGGCCCGGTCGGGGTGCCGTCGCAGGTGCTGGAAGAGGGCGTGCTCGGCGCGCGCGTCGAGGGCTGCCGAGGGCTCGTCGCAGATCAGCAGGCGGGCGTCCCGGTAGAGCCCGCGGGCGGCCACGAGCCGCTGCCACTGCCCGCCGGAGAGGTCCTGGCCGTCCTTGAACTGCCGGTCCAGCAGGGTGTCGTACCCGAACGGCAGCTCGGTGATCATGTCGTGCGCGGCGGCGTCCCGGGCCGCGTCCTCGACCTCCGGCCCGGGCCGGTCGGCCGGCCGGTCGTGCCGCCCGATCCGGATGTTCTGCCGGGCGGTGAACGGGAACCTCCACCAGTCCTGGCTCATCACCGCCACCTGCGCGGCGGTCTGCCGCGGGTCCAGCTCGGCGGTGTCCACCCCGTCCCAGCGGATCACGCCGGCGGTGGGCCGGTAGAGGCCGGCGACGAGCTTGGCGAGGGTGGTCTTGCCGGAGCCGTTCTCCCCCACCAGCGCGATCACCTCGCCGCGCCGGACGGTCAGGCTGACCTCGTCCACGGCCGGGGTCTCCGTGTCCGGGTAGCAGAGGCTGACCCGGTCGAGGTCGATCCGCTCGAAGCCGTCGACCGGCCGCCCGCCGCCGGTGGGCACACGTTGCCCGGCCCGGTCGACGAAGTTGCGGTAGTCCTGGTAGTAGAGGGCGTCCTCATAGAGCGAGTTGGTGGCGAAGACGGCGGTTCGCAGGCCGGCCCGGGCCGACTGCAACGCCAGCAGGGCGGTGGCCGCGGCCGCGAGGGCGACCACGCCGCCCAGCAGCAGGCCGCCGAGAACCGCGTAGAGCCCGAAGGCGGCGACTCCGGTGGCCGACAGGCCGACCGCGCGGGTCGCCGTCTGCGAGCGGGCCAGGCGCAGCTCGGCGCGGGTCTCCAGGCTCATCACGCGGTGGAACTCCGCCAGCAGGAACTCCCGCATCTGGTACGCCCGGATCTCGGCGGCGGTGTGCCGGTGGGCCATCAGGTCGCCGAGCATCCACTTGCGCCGCTGGCGGGTGATCCGGGCCAGCCAGTCGAGGTGCTGGCGGCGGGCCATCCGCACCGCGGTCACCGCCTCCGGCGCGGCGGCGGCGAGCAGGCAGGGCAGCAGCAGCGGATGGATCACCGTGACCGCCGCGGCCGTGGCCGCCACGCCGACCACGCCGGTGACCAGGTTGACGGTGTCGTTCACGATGGACCCGGCCTCGGCCAGGCCCCGGTCGCGGGCCCGCACCATCTCCTCGGCGAACCCGGCGTCGTCGAAGGCGGCCAGCTCGACCGCCGAGGTGGTCTCGAAGAGCCGCACCTCCACCGCGTAGTTGATCTGCGGGATGAGCCGCGCCTGCGCCCAGCCCGCGGCGACGGTCAGCGCGCCTCGGCCGGTGACGGCCGCCGCTGCCAGCGCCAGGGCGGGCACGGCCGCGCGGATCCGGTCGGGCGTGGGGCCGGCGGCGAAGAGCTGCCGGAGCACTCCGGTCGTGGCGAGCAGGCCCAGCGTGGTGAGCACGCCGGCGGCGACGTTCAGCCCGATCGAGGCGACCGTGTCCCGCCGGCTGGTCGCCCAGGCCAGCGCGACGGCCTCGCGAACCAGGGCGGGCAGTCGCCGGGCCACCGGCCAGAAGCCGGTGTGGGCGAACTCCGTGGCCCGGTGCATCCAGTGCGGGTCGGCCAGCTCCGGCAGCGCCGGGTCCTCGGCCGGCTCGTCCCGGTCGGACGGGGCACGTGGGCCGATCACCCTGGTCATCGCACCTCCTCAGCCGATGGGCAGCACCGGAGCTTACTTTCTGCAGCCGTGTGCTGTCTGCCCGTGACCGGCGTGTCGAACACCCGTCCCAAACCCGTGTCGCGCCCGCGGATCCCCGCTTCCGAGGAGTGGGCGATGTCGGGTCGCGTCGCGCGTACCCGCTCCGGGTGGCAGGCTGGTGGGGTCGCCGGCAGCGGGGCGACGCCGGCCCGCCGGCAGACCCGTCGTGAAGGAGAAGATCGACCCGATGGCTGTGGACGTCACCACCACGGACGAATGGCAGGCCCTGCGCAAGCACGCCGAGGCGATGCGCGGCACGCACCTGCGGGAGCTGTTCGCCGCCGACGGGCAACGGGGTGAGCGGCTCACCGGCGAGGTCGCGGACCTGCACGTCGACTACAGCAAGAACCTGGTCACCGACGAGACGCTGAGCCTGCTGACCGCGCTCGCCGAGCGGGTCCGGCTGACCGACCGGATCGCCGCCATGTTCGCCGGGGAGCACATCAACTCCACCGAGGACCGGGCCGTGCTGCACACCGCCCTGCGCCTGCCCCGCGACGCGTCGCTCACCGTGGACGGCCAGGACGTGGTCGCCGACGTGCACGCCGTGCTGGACCGGATGTCGGCCTTCGCCGAGCGGGTGCGCTCCGGCGCCTGGCGGGGCCACACCGGCGAGCGGATCAGCACCGTCGTCAACATCGGCATCGGCGGCTCGGACCTCGGGCCGGTGATGGCGTACGAGGCGCTGAAGGCCTACCGGGACGCGGGGATCAGCTGCCGGTTCGTGTCCAACATCGACCCGACCGACATCCACGACAAGACCACCGACCTCGACCCGGCCAGCACGCTGTTCGTCGTGGTCTCCAAGACCTTCTCCACCCAGGAGACCCTGGCCAACGCCGCCCAGGCCCGGCGCTGGCTGCTGGCCGGGTTGGACGCCGACGACAGCGCAGTGGCCCGGCACTTCGTCGCGGTCAGCACCAACGAGCAGCGGGTCCGCGACTTCGGCATCGACCCGGAGAACATGTTCGGCTTCTGGGACTGGGTGGGCGGCCGCTACTCGCTGCCCTCGGCGGTCGGGCTGTCGGTGATGCTGGCGGTCGGGCCGCAGCGGTTCCGGGAGCTGCTGGCCGGCTACCACGCCGTGGACGAGCACTTCCGGACCTCGGTGGCGCGGAACGTGCCGGCGTTGCTCGGCCTGCTCAACGTCTGGTACACCGACTTCCTCGGCGCGGAGACCCACGCGGTGCTGCCGTACGCGCAGTACCTGCACCGGTTCCCGGCCTACCTGCAGCAACTCACCATGGAGAGCAACGGCAAGTCGGTGACGCGGGACGGCCGGCCGGTCACGTACCCGACCGGGGAGATCTTCTGGGGCGAGCCGGGCACCAACGGCCAGCACGCCTTCTACCAGCTCATCCACCAGGGCACCCGGCTGATCCCGGCCGACTTCATCGCGTTCAGCCAGCCCAACCACGACCTGGGCGACATGCACGACCTGTTCATGTCGAACTTCTTCGCGCAGACCGCCGCGCTGGCCTTCGGCCGCACGAAGGAGCAGGTCGAGGCGGAGGGCACCGCGCCCGAGGTGGTGCCGCACCGGGTGATGCCGGGCAACCACCCGACCACGTCGATCATCGCGCCGAAGCTGACCCCGGCGACGCTGGGCCAGCTCATCGCCCTCTACGAGCACATCGTCTTCACCGAGGCCGCGGTCTGGGACATCAACGCCTTCGACCAGTGGGGCGTGGAGCTGGGCAAGGTGATGGCCAACCAGCTCGCCCCGAAGCTCACCGGGGCCGGGGCGGACCTCGGCGACGCGGACTCGTCCACCGCCGCGTTGATCCGGCGCTACCGCGCCCAGCGCGGCCGGGACTGACGTACGCCGGCGGCCTCCGGCCCGAGTGGTCGGAGGCCGCGCGGTCAGCCGCGCAGCAGGTCGGCGTGGGCGGCGCGGAGCCGGGCGAGCGCCGGGTCGCCGGCCGGGGCGCGGCGGTCCAGCTCGGCCCAGACCTCGGCGAGGGCGTCGGTGAGCATGCGCAGCTCGGCGGCGTGCCGCCGGCTGCTCTGCCGGTGCAGCTCCTCCAGCCGCCGGGACCAGCCGGCGCTGATCGCGGCGATCCGGTCGGCGTCGGCGCGGGCCTGCGCCGCCGTGCGCGCCGCCGCGGCGGGCACGATCGCGGCGACCGGGCGCGGGTCGCCGTCGCGGGTGACGACGGTGACGGTGTCGGTCAGCTCGGCCAGGGAGACGAGCTGGGTGAGCCGGGTGCGGACCTCGCGCAGCGGCAGGGCACGCGGCTGGGGGGACCGGTCAGCCAGTGCGGGGACAGCCATGGACACATGTTGACGTCCGGGTACGACAGTTCCCCGGCCGGCGGCCCAGCGGTCAGGCGGTCCACTCCGGCGCGAGCACCGACCAGACCTCCATGTCGGCCCGGCCCTCCGGTGCCGGGGCGGCCCCGCGCAGCACCCCGTCGCGGCGCATGCCCAGCCGCCGGGCCACCGCGATGCTGCGGTCGTTGCCGGCCTTGGTCACCCACTCGACGCGGTGGATGCCCCGCTCCCGCACCGCCCAGTCGATGATCACGCGGGCGGCCCGGGTGACCAGGCCCTGCCCCTCGGCGCCCGCCTCCAGCCAGCAGCCGGCCTCGCAGACGCCGGTGGTGGTGCTGAGCGACACGAACAGCACGCCGCCGACCAGGGTGCCGCGCTGCCAGATGCCCCAGATCCCGCCGTCGTCGCGGGCCCACCGGTCGGCGTAGTTCTGCAGGACCCGGCGGGCGGACTCGGCGTCGGTGGCCACGAAGGACGCACCCACCCAGGGGGCGATGTGCTCCCGGCACCGGTCGAGGTTGGCGAGAAACTCGCCGGCGTGCCACGGCATCAGCGGCCGCAGCTCGGCGTCGTCGGTCAGGGCGAGGGCGAACATCCGAGCAACCTACCGGGCGGGGGCGCCGAAGGGCGCCCCCTTCTGACCGGTCAGGGGTGCATCTCGTAGGCGCCGGCGAGGGCGACCACCCGCTGCCACACCCGGGCGGTGCGATCGGCGTCGGTGACCGGGCGGCGGAGGTTGGCGAGGGCCCAGGCCGCCTGCGCGTCGGTGGTGGCCGCCTTGCCGTGCAGTTCGGTGGCGTATGCGGAGAAGTCCCGGATCAGCAGGTCGAAGATTTCGTCCAGCAGGTCGGCGTCGAGACCGGTCAGCTCCGCCTGCTCCAGGATCAGCTGGCCGTAGACGACCAGCGCGAAGAGCTGGCCGACGGTCAGCAGGAAGTCGAGGTCCCGCTGCTGGGCCTCGTCCGGGGCGTGCGCGGCGAGCAGGGCGGCCAGCCCGTCGGCCTGCTCGCGGAACCGGGCCACGTTGGGCACGTGGACGTGCGCGTCGTAGGCGTTGCGCCAGTCGTGGAAGCGGATCGCGCCGAGGCCGCGGGCCGGGCCCTGCGCGAAGAGGAACTCGTCGTCGGCCGGGTCGCGCCGGGTCGGCACGGGCGGGTGCTCGGCCGGCCGGAACAGGTAGTTCGGCATGAACTTGAGGATCAGCGCCAGGTTGACGTGCACCGTCCCCTCCAGCTTCGGCAGGCCGCGGATGTCCTTTGCGGCCTTGTCGAAATAGCTGTCGGCCTCGAAGCCCTTGGCGGCGATCACGTCCCAGAGCAGGTCGATGACCTTCTCGCCCTCGGTGGTGACCTTCATCTTGGTCATCGGGTTGAACAGCAGGTACCGCCGGTCGTCCGGGCCGGCCGAGCGGAAGTAGTCGACCGCCCGGTCGCTGAACAGCTTCATGGCCACCAGGCGGGCGTACGCGTCGGTCAGCTCGCGGCGCACGTGCGGGAAGTCGGTGACCCGCCGGCCGTACAGGATCCGCTGGTGGGCGTGAGTGACCGCCTCGTACATGGCGTGCTGGCAGATGCCGATGGAGGCGGTGCAGAGGTTGAACTTGCCGACGTTGACCGTGTTGAGCGCGGCGTCGAAGGCGGCCGGACCGGTGTGCAGCACGTCCTCGGCGCGCACCGGGTAGTCCTCCAGGCGAAACTCGCTGACGTACATCTGCGCGTTGACCACGTTGCGGACCAGCCGGTACGCGGGGTGCCGGCTGTCGGCGGCGAAGAAGACGTACCCCTCGGGGCCCTCGACGTCGGCGCGCCGGCCGAAGACGGAGACCAGCCCGGCGACGTTGCCGTTGCCGATGTAGTACTTGCCGCCGGTGGCCCGGAAGCCGCCCTCCCCGTCGGGGGTGAGCAGCAGATCCGTGGAGTAGATGTCGGCGCCGTGCGGCCGCTCGGAGAGGCCGAACGCCATCACGTGCCCCTCGTCGAGCAGCGCGGCGGCGCGGGCCCGGGCGGCGGCGTTGCCGCTCTGCCAGACCGGCCCGAGGCCGAGCACGGTGACCTGCCACGTGTACCAGTAGCCGAGGCCGTAGAAGCCGAGAATCTCGCTGAGCGCGGCGTTGCGGGCGGTGTCCCAGCGCTTGTCCGGGTCGCCGCCGCCGTCCGCGGCCGGGGTGAGGAAGGTGGCGAAGAGCCCCTCCTTGGCGGCGAAGTCGAGGAAGTCGGCGTACCACTCGCGGTGGTTGTAGCTGTCCACCAGGGTCTGCTTGCCGCGGGACTCGAACCAGTCGATCGTGGCGCGCAGCAGCCGCCGGGAGGTCTCGTCGAGGTGGGCGGGGTCGTAGCGGTGCGGGTGGAACAGCAGCGGGTCGGTCACGGGGTCGCCTTCCTACCGGTGGCGGGGTCGAGGTCGCGCAGGGTGTCGAGGACGTCGTCGAGCCAGGCCAGCACCATCCGCTCGTACGCGATGCCGCCGCGCAGCACGACGTGCTGGAGGGCCGCGCGGGCGTCCCGGGCGGCGGGGTCGGGGAAGTCGCGGCGCTCGCCGGCCAGGTAGCCGGCGAGGGTGGCCTCGTGGTCGGCGCGGTAGCGCTCGACCTCGGCGACCAGGGCGGCGCGGCCGGCGGCGTCGTCGAACGCGGCGCCGCGGATCTTGACGGCCAGCTCGTGCCGGACGGCTTCCGGCTGCACCGGGGCGCGCAGCCAGGTGACCAGGGCGGATCGCCCGGTGGGGGTGACCGACCAGACCTTCTTGTCCGGCAGCCCCTCCTGGCCGACCTCCTCGGCGGTGAGCCAGTCGTCGCTGTCCATCCGCTTGAGGACGCGGTAGATCTGCTGGTGGGTGGCGGTCCAGAAGCGGCCGATCGAGCGGTCGAAGCGCCGGGCCAGCTCGTAGCCGGAGGCGGGCTGTTCCAGGAGCGAGACGAGGATGGCGTGCTCCAGCGACATGCCGGCCATCTTGCTATGCAACGAGTTGCATAGCAAGACCCGGCTTCGCTCAGTGGCCGCCCAGCCGGGCGGCCAACTCGGCGCGCAGCCGGTCCACGCCCTCGCCGGTCAGCGCCGACACCGGCACGGCCTCCGGGCAGGCACGGCAGAGCGCGTCCACCCAGTCCGGGGGTGCCACGTCGATCTTGTTGAGCACCAGCAGCTCGGGCACGTCCCCGGCGCCGATCTCGTGCAGCACGCCGTGCACGGTGGTGATCTGCTCCAGCGCGTCCGGCGCGGCGGCGTCCACCACGTGCAGCACCAGGTCGCTGCCACTCACCTCCTCCAGCGTCGAGCGGAACGCGTCGACCAGCTGGTGGGGCAGGTGCCGGACGAACCCGACCGTGTCGGTGACGGTGTAGGTGAGGTCGCCGGTGGAGATCCGCCGGACCGTCGGGTCGAGCGTGGCGAAGAGCACGTCCTGGACCGGCGCGTCCGCCCCGGTCAGGCGGTTGAGCAGGGCGGACTTGCCGGCGTTGGTGTAGCCGGTGATGGCCACCGAGGGCACCCGGTTGCGGGCCCGGCGACCGCGGTTGCGCTCCCGCCGCCGGGCCAGCTCACGCACGTTGCCCCGCAGCCGGGTGGCCCGCTGCCGCAGCCGGCGGCGCTGGGTCTCCAGCTTCATCTCACCGGGACCGCGGACGCCCATGCCGGCGCCGCCGGCCATCCGGCCGCCACCCACCCGGGACAACGCGCGGCCGTCGCCGCGCAGCCGGGGCAGCTGGTACGCGATCTGCGCCAGCTCCACCTGCACGCGGCCCTCGCTGGTGCGGGCGTGCTCGGCGAAGATGTCCAGGATCAGCGCGGTCCGGTCCACCACCCGCACGCCGGTGCGTTCCTCGAGGTTGCGCACCTGCCCGGGGCTCAGCTCGCCGTCGGCGATCACCACGTCGGCGTGGGTCCGCTCGGCCACCGCGGCCAGCTCGTCCACCTTGCCGGAGCCGACGTACGTGGCCGGGTCGGGCCTGGTCCGGTTCTGCACCACCGCCTCGGCGACGGTCAGCCCGTCGGTGTCGGCGAGGCGGCTCAGCTCGGCCAGCGAGGTCTCGCTCCCGGGGCCGCTCCCGTCCCCGTCCTCGGGATGCACCGCCACCAGGACGGCGGTCGGCCGCCGCCCCGCCGTCGCCGTGCCCGCGCCCATCAGCCACGTCCCGGCCATCGCCCACCTCGCTTCTCCGCCCGGTTCGATCTACCCGGGGACAGCCGGACCATGCCCACCGGGGCGCGGCGCCGGCAGGTGGTCGCGGAGCGCGGCGAACTGCGCCACGGTCAGGTACGAGGGGTTCGCCGCCTGCGGCTGCCGGAACACCTCGGCCCCGGCCAGCCGCGCGTCGGCCCGCAGCAGCTCCCGGCGTACCCGCAGCGACTCGTCGAGGATCGTCAGGTCCAGCGGGAGGGTCCACGGTTCGCCCGGCGCGCCGGGGCGCGGCGCGGCGGCGACCCGGCCCAGGCCCCACAGCCCGTACGGCGCCCGGCCGCGGCTGCCGCTGGCCCAGAACACCACCGGCTGCCCGGCCAGCATCAGCCGGACCCGGTAGCCCGGTCGGACGCACCATGTCGCCACCCTCGGGTCGGCGGCGAAGCGGCCGGTCAGGTCCACCGCGTCCGCGTTGCCCTTGATCAGCCAGGCGCCGAGGTCGTCGAGGGTCACCCGCCGGTCGCTCATCCGGCCATTCTGCGGCCCGGCCGGCCGTCGTGCCGGGCGGCGGTCAGATGATGAGGTGGGTCCAGTAGGTCAGCCACACGGCGAACAGCGCGCCCTGGAGCAGCGCCAGCCCGGCGGTGAGCCAGCCGTCGAGGCCGGGCCGGCGGGCCCAGCGGGCCAGCACCAGCGCCACCGGGAACGCGGCCAGCAGATAGCGCAGCAGGCTCTTGTACACCGGCGGGCCCATCGACAGCGGCACCAGCACCACGATCACCGTGTAGACCAGGTACGGCCAGTCGGCCCGCCGGCGCAGCCCGACGACCGCCACGAGCAGCATCGCCACGGCGATCCAGACCCGGAACGCGTTGGCCGAGTTGTCGCCGACGAGCGCCGACCCGGCCACCCCGAGCGGGTTCTGCACCTTGATCCCCCAGCCCTTCTCCTGGGCGTGCTGGTAGGCGAACCAGTCGCCGCTCTGCCAGCGACAGAACGCCATGAAGGTCAGCCAGCCGGCCGGCACCAGCAGCAGCGGCCAGCCCTGCCGCAGGTAGCGCGCGAGGGCACGCGGGTCGAGGCGCCAGGCGTGCTGGCGCAGCAGCACCAGGGCCAGCGGGATCACCACCACGAAGCCGACCGAGCGGCTCATCGCCAGGAAGTAGCCGACGACCCCGACCACCAGCCAGCGGCGCTGCTCGGCGTACCAGAACGCGGCCAGGGCGAGGCAGACGAAGAGCGACTCGGTCAGCGCCGCCTGGAACAGGAACGCCGTCGGCAGGAGCAGCACGTACCGCACGGAACGCCGACCGTCCGCGCCGGCGGCGTCCGGGTCGTCGGCGCCGAGCAGCCGGGCCCCCAGCCGGAACGCGAACCAGAGCTGGAACAGCAGCGCCACGTTGGCGACCACCAGCAGCGCCCAGGCGGTGTGCCCGCCGAGCAGCGGCGCGAGGGGCCGGGCCAGGAACGGGTAGAGCAGCGGGAAGCCGAAGTCGGTCCACGGCCGGTCCAGCGGCACCCGGGCCAGGTGGTCGTAGAGGAACGAGTCCCAGGCGAACCAGAGCGAGATCCAGCGGTGCGACGAGATCGCGTCCTGCTGGGTCCGCATCATCGCCTCGTCGGCCGGCGGCGCGCCGGGCACCTGGTCCCAGGCGGTCAGCACCAGCACGCCGAGGAGGCTGAGCACGAGCTTCGAGCCGGCGAAGACGGCGAGCACGAAGCCCCAGGGCGCGGGGATCCGCGCGGCCAGCCGCCCACCCGCCGACGCCAGCCGGGCCGGCACACCCGACCACCGCGCCGGGGCGGAGCGGCCGGTCGTCCCGGCCCGCCGCTCGTCTCCCATCCCGCTCCCACCGGTCGCCCCGCGACCGACCCCCGGACCGGGAAACCGTCCGCGCATCCCCGTTGCGTCCCGGTTCACACCCGCCCGACCCGAACGGGTGACCCGGGGGTGGCGGATCGCCGCCGCAGGTGAGTCGGCGGGCAGGACGGGTAAGGGCGCTGCCGCATCGGCAGGCTGGCAGCGGGGGGCGCGGACGGCATGGGTGACGGCAACGGGACCGTGGTCATCGGGGCGGGGCCCGCGGGGCTGACCGCCGCGTACGAGCTGCTGCGGCACGGCGAGCCGGTCCGGGTCTACGAGGCCGACGACGTGGTCGGCGGGATCAGCCGCACCGTCGAGCGGGACGGCTGGCGGTTCGACATCGGCGGGCACCGGTTCTTCACCAAGGTCTCGCGGGTGGAGGACTTCTGGCACGAAATCCTGCCGGACGAGGACTTCCTGCTCCGGCCGCGGATGAGCCGCATCTACTACCGGGGCGCGCTCTACGACTACCCGCTCAGCGCCGGCAACGCGCTGCGCAACCTCGGCCTGCTGGAGGCGCTGCGCTGCGTCGGGTCGTACGGGCGGGCCCGGCTGCGCCCGCCGAAGGACCAGTCGCACTTCGAGGGGTGGGTGTCGGCCCGGTTCGGCTGGCGGCTCTACTCGAAATTCTTCAAGACGTACACGGAGAAGGTCTGGGGGATGCCGGCCGACCAGCTGCAGGCCGACTGGGCCGCCCAGCGGATCAAGAACCTGTCGCTCTCGACCGCGGTGCTCAACGCGCTGCTGCCCAAGCGCAACCGCAAGGACGTGACCAGCCTGATCGAGGAGTTCCAGTACCCGAAGCACGGCCCCGGGATGATGTGGGAGCGCTGCACCGAGGAGGTGGAGAAGCGGGGCGCCACGGTCCGCACCAACACCTGGGTGACCGAGGTGCACCGGGACCCGGCGGGGCGGCGGGCCACCGCCGTGACGGTGGTCGACGCCGACGGCGAGCGCACCGAGCCGGCCGACCACGTGATCTCCTCGATGCCGATCTCCGCGCTGGTGCGGGCCATGCGCCCCGAGGCCCCGCCGGAGGTCCGGGCCGCCGCCGACGACCTGCGGTACCGGGACTTCCTGACCGTCGCGCTGGTGGTGCCGGAGGAGTTCTCCTTCCCGGACAACTGGATCTACGTGCACGACCCCGCCGCCAAGGTGGGCCGGATCCAGAACTTCGGCTCCTGGTCGCCGTACCTGGTCAAGAACGGGCGGACCTGCCTGGGGCTGGAGTACTTCGTGTTCGAGGACGACGAGATGTGGCGGACCCCGGACGCGGACCTGGTCGCCTTCGCCACCGCCGAACTGGAGCGGCTGGGCCTGGTCCGGCCCGGCTGCGTGGAGGCCGGCTACGTGGTCCGGATGCCGAAGGCCTACCCGGTCTACGACGAGCGCTACCAGCACAACGTGGACGTGATCCGGGACTGGCTGGCCCGCGAGGTGCCGAACGTGCACCCGGTGGGACGCAACGGCATGCACCGCTACAACAACGCCGACCACTCGATGCTCACCGCCATGCTGACCGCCGAGAACATCGCGCACGACGCCGGCCACGACGTCTGGACGGTCAACGTCGAACAGGACTACCACGAGCAGCGGACGCCGTCGCGGCACGGCACCGGCCGGGACGCCCCGGTCATGCCGGCCCGCCGGTAAGGCGCGGGCGTGAGGGTGGTCATAACGGCTGGACGGCCGGGGCGGCGCTGCTGCTAGCCTTCTCGGCAGGTCATGAGCGCCAGCGCCAAGCCCCGGCTCGCTGGCCGGCAACCCTCCTCCGCGGTGGGGTGCCCCGGGTGAGGACCAGGCACCGGCAGCCGCCGGTGCAAGCGTGGCCTGGTACCCAGGTCATCACCGACCCGAGGGAACCATGTCTGCTCAGCTTCGCACCCCGCCCGCCGACGGCCTCGCCTACCCGGCGCGATTCGCGCTGGTCAAGCGGCGGCACGTCGACCTGATGCGGGTGTGCAGCGACGCCTGTCGCCGCGCCGACGCGCGCTGAGCGCCACTCCCCCACTTCCGCACCATCCCTTCCGGCCCGCCCGCCTCGGGCGCGCCGTCGGCGGCGTGCGCCCACGCCGCCCCGGACCCTGGAGACACCTGTGCGATTCCGTACCGCCCTGACCCGCGCCGCCGCCCTCGGCGCCGCCGCCGTGCTCGCCGCCACCGCCCTCACCGCCTGCGGCGACGACGGCGCCACCAGCGAGGCCGCCAACCCGTACGGCCTGCTGCAGGCCGGCGTGCTGCGGGCCGGCACGCTGACCGACGCCCCGCCGAACGTCTACCTGAAGGAGGGCAAGTTCACCGGCTTCGACAACGACCTGCTCACCGCGGTCGCCGCGAAGGCCGGCCTGAAGGTGGAGTTCGTCGGCACCGACTTCTCCGCCCTGCTGGCCCAGGTCAACAACCACAAGTTCGACGTGGGCAGCTCCTCCATCACCATCACCGAGGCCCGGAAGAAGACCGTCGACTTCGGCAACGGCTACGACTTCGGCTACTTCGGACTCGACGTGCCCGCCGGCTCCCCGATCACCGGCTTCGAGCAGCTCGCCGGCAAGCGGGTGGTGGTCGTGCAGGGCACCGTGCAGGACGACTACGCCACCCGGGAGAACCTGAACCCGGTCCGGGTGCCGGACTACAACGGCGCGATCAACCAGCTCAAGGCCGGCACCGCCGACGCCTGGATCGCCCCGGCCGAGATCGGCGACACCTCCGCCGCGGACAGCAAGGGCAAGATCACGGCGGCCGCTAAGCAGCTCAGCCCGGCCCCGACCGCGTACGCCGTCGCCAAGGGCAACGACAAGCTGCGCGAGGCCCTGGACAAGGGCCTCGACGAGGTGATCGCCGACGGCACCTGGAGCAAGCTCCAGGCGCAGTACTACCCGGGCCGGCCCATCCCGGCCGACTTCAAGCCGGGCAGCGGCACGGTCACTGTGCCGTCGCCGTCGGCGGCTTCCTGACCCCGGAACGACGGAGACGCCGGAACAACGGAGACGAGCGGGGCGGACGGAGACATGGATCCACTGAGCACCCTGTGGGAGACCTTCTTCGACTGGGACGCCATGCGCGAGGCGCTGCCCGAGATGCTGACCGTCGGGCTGCCCAACACGCTGATCCTGGCGGTCTCCGCCGCCCTGCTCGGCTCGGTGCTGGGCATGCTGCTGGCCGTCGCGGGCATCTCGCGTACCCGCTGGTTGCGGTGGCCGGCGCGGGTCTACACCGACGTGTTCCGCGGCCTGCCGGCGGCGGCGACGATCCTGCTCATCGGCGTCGGCCTGGCGCCGCTGGGCATGCAGGTATGGGGCCCGAACCCCTACCCGCTGGGCGTGCTGGCGCTGTCGCTGATCGCCGCCGCCTACATCGGGGAGATCTTTCGGGCCGGCATCCAGAGCGTGGAGGCCGCCCAACTGGAGGGGGCCCGGGCGCTCGGCTTCTCCTGGGGCGAGGCGATGCGCCTGGTCATCGTCCCGCAGGGCGTACGCCGGGTGCTGCCGGCCTGGGTCAACCAGCTCATCGCGCTGATCAAGGACTCCAGCCTGGTCTACTTCCTCGGCCTGGTGGCCAGCCAGCGGGAGCTGTTCCGGATCGGGCAGGACTACGCGGCCACCACCGGCAACGAGTCGGCGCTGCTGCTGGCCGGCCTGTTCTACCTGGTGCTGACCGTGCCGCTGACCCACGCGGTCAACTGGATCGACCGGCGGCTGCGGCAGGGCCGGGCGGTGGCCGCCCCCGACCTTGACGTCGAGCTCGACCCCGCCGGCGCGCCGGCGCCGACCGGAAAGGACCCGCGATGAGCACCGCCACCGCCACCTCGGTCAGCCTGGCCGTCCGCGACGTGCACCTGGCCTTCGGGCAGCACCAGGTGCTGCGCGGCGCCGACCTGGAGGTGGCCCGGGGCGGAACGGCCTGCGTGATCGGCCCGTCCGGCTCCGGCAAGTCGACGCTGCTGCGGACGATCAACCGGCTCATCGAGCCGGACCGGGGCGACGTGCTGCTGGACGGGCGCAGCGTGCTGGGCGACGACCCGGACGCGCTGCGCCAGCGGATCGGCATGGTGTTCCAGCAGTTCAACCTCTTCCCGCACATGACCGTGCTGCGTAACCTCACCCTCGCGCTGCGCAAGCTCAAAAAGCTCTCCGAGGACGAGGCGGCGCAGGTCGCCCGCGCCCAGCTCGACCTGGTCGGGCTGGCCCACAAGGCCGACGCCCGGCCGGCGCAGCTCTCCGGCGGGCAGCAGCAGCGGGTGGCCATCGCCCGGGCCCTCGCGCTCCGGCCGCAGGTGATGCTCTTCGACGAGGCCACCTCGGCGCTCGACCCCGAGCTGGTCAAGGGGGTGCTCGGGGTGATGGCCGACCTCTCGGCCGCCGGCATGACCATGGTGGTCGTCACCCACGAGATGGGCTTCGCCCGCGAGGTGGCCGACACCGTGGCCTTCATGGACCGCGGCGTCGTGCTGGAGGCCGGCCCGCCGGCCGCCGTCTTCGAGGCTCCGGAGCACCCGCGGCTGCGCCGCTTCCTGTCGCAGGTGCTCTGACCCCGACCGCCCGACAAGGCGAGGTCGGCGCCGGCTGGTCGGACGGTCCGGTTACGACGATCAACTTCATGGGTAGGAGCCCCTACGGCCGGAACGGAGATTCCGTGGGTGCGCCGGTCCGTCAGGGGGGAGGACGGCGCCGGTGCGCAACTGGTGGAAGGCCGCCGTGGGGCGGCTGCGACAGGCGTGGGTGCCGGTCGTGGAGGCCGGGCTCGCCGCCACCGTGGCCTGGCTGATCGCCGCGCGGCTGATCGGCCATCCGGACCCGTTCTTCGCGCCGAGCGCGGCGCTGATCGTGCTCGGCGAGTCGCGGGGCCAGCGGGTACGGCAGACCATCGAGCTGGTGCTCGGGGTGGCCAGCGGGGTGCTCGTCGCCGACCTGGTGGTGCACGCCCTCGGCCCCGGCACGGCGACCATGCTCCTCGTCCTGCTGCTCACCCTCGGTGTCACGGTGGCGGCCGGGGCGAGCAGCACCCTGGTCATTCAGACCACGGTCTCCGCGCTCTACCTGGTGGTGGTCGCCGCGCCGAAGGGCGAGTTCACCCCCTTCCGGTTCGTCGACGCGCTGATCGGCGGGGCGGTCGCCCTCGCCGCGAGCCAGCTCGTGGTGGCCCGGGACCCACTCGCCCCGCTGGTCGCCGAGGCAAGGCAGACGTACGCCGACCTCGCCGACCTGCTCGACCGGGTGAACGCCGCGCTGGACCGCTGTGACGCCGAGGCAGCCCAGGCGGCGCTGGACCGAGCCCGGGAGCTGGACGGCTGCGTGGAACGCCTGCGGTCCGCGGTGCGGGCCTGCGCCGAGTCGCTGCGGCTGCGGGTCCGTCGCCGCCGGCACCTCGGCCAGCTCGAACAGGTCGAGGCCACCGCCCGGCAACTCGATTACGCGGTGCGCGACATCCGGGTGCTGGCCCGCAACGCGACCACGCTGACCCGGCTGCACACGGACGCCCCGCCCGAGCTGGGCGCCGCGCTCCGCTCCCTGGCCGAGGCGGTACGCGCCGCCGGGGCGGCCCTGGCCACCGACCTGACCGGGCAGGACGCCGACCGGCACGCGGGACGGGCCGAGGAGGCCGCGCTGGCCGCGGTGCGGATCGGCGCGGAGCTGCTCCGGTCCGACTCGCCGCTGCCCGTCGTCATGATCGTCGGGCAGCTGCGGTCCACCGCCATCGACCTGCTGCGCGGCGTCGGCACCGACGACGTGGCGGTGCTCAACCGGGTCGACGAGGCGCTCGGCCTGCCGACGCCGGCGTCGTGACCGGCCGGCGACCCGTGCGGCCGCGGGTCGCCGAGCTGGCGGTGTCCCGGCGCCCTGGACCGCGCCACCTCGCCGATCCGGCGCGCTGCTACCCGTCGCAGCGGTCGGTGAGGGCGTAGCGGGTGAGCACCACGTCGCCGATCTGGCGGACCTCGACGACCCGGGCCCGGCGGCCCGGGTGCCACGGGAAGCGGCCGTCCCCGACGAACCGGGGCGCCCGGCGGTCGCCCACGAAGAACGGCGCGACCACCAGGTGCAGCTCGTCGGCGACCCCGGCGGTGAGGAACTGGCAGTGCACGGTGCCCCCGCCCTCGACCATCAGCCGGCCGACGCCCCGCGCCGCCAGGTCGGCGAGGACCGCCTCGGGGGTGACCGGGTCACCCGCGTCGACCACGGTGGCCACCGCGCCCACCTGCTCCCGGGTCTTGTCCGCCACGCCGCTCGGGCAGTAGACCAGCTTCGCCCCGTCGCCCATGGTGAAGAACCGGGCGGTCGCGTCGAGGTCGCCGCTGGCCGTGACGGTGACCTTCACCGGGCACGGCGGCAGGCCGCGGGCCACCCGCTCGGCCCGCCGCCGCTCGCTGCGCACCAGCAGCCGCGGGTCGTCGCGGCGGACCGTGGCGGCCCCCACCATGATCGCGTCACAGCCGGCCCGGACCGCGTCGATCCGGTCCAGGTCGGCGTCGTTGGAGAGCAGCAGCCGCTCGGCGGTGGCGTCGTCGATGTAGCCGTCGATCGACATCGCGCAGCTGAGCAGCACGTACGGCCGGCTGGTCACGGCACGAACGGCAGGTCGAGGGCATGGTCGGCGCGGGTCACCTTGGCCGCCAGGTAGCCCGCGTTCGCCGGCGACAGGTGCACGCCGGTGAGCACCCGGTCGACCACCGTGACGCCCAGCCGCTCCAGCTGGGCGGCCTTGTCGGGGTTGTTGCTGAGCAGGGCCACCCGGGTCACGCCCAGCGCGGCGAGCATCTGCGCGGCCACCGTGTAGTCGCGCTCGTCGGGACCCCGGCCGAGCGCCACATTGGCCTCGTAGGTGTCCAGGCCGCCGTCCTGGAGGGCGTACGCGTCGAGCTTGGCGTAGAGGCCGATGCCCCGGCCCTCCTGGCGCAGGTAGAGCAGGTAGCCGCCGGCGTCGGCGATCCGCTCGACCGCCTCCCGCAACTGCGGGCCGCAGTCGCAGCGTTGGCTGCCGAACACATCCCCGGTGAGGCACTCGCTGTGCGGGCGGACCAGCGGCGGTGAGGTGTCCGGGTCCCGCCGCTCACCCAGCCCGATCGCGAGGTGCTCGCGGCCGTCGACCAGGCCGTGGAAGGAGTGCACCCGGGCGGTGGTCACGTATCCGTCCGGGAACCGCAGGGGGACCGTCACCTGGGTCCGGACCGTCGCGGCGGGCAGAGTTTCGTCCATGCTTCTCCTCAGTCCGGGCTGCCGGACGCACCGGCAACGCACACCTCGCACCCTCACCGTAGGCGGGATCACCGACAGTCGCCGGGCTCCCCAGCCGGACCTCGGCGGATCAGCAGCACCGCGGCGCCCGGCAGGCTGGCCACGAGGACCAGCGCCCCGTAGACCGTGCCGGTGGCGACGCCCTGCGCGGCGGTGAGGCCGGCCGCGGCGAACGCCCAGGCAGCGACCCCCTCGCGCGGCCCGAACCCGCCCACGTTGGTCGGCAGCCCCATGGCGAGCAGGGCCAGCAGGGTCAGCGGCACCAGCCGGGACAGGGGCGCGTCGGCGCCCGCCGTGCGCGCCGCCACCACGAAGGTGGCCAGGTGGCCGGCGACCACCACGGCCGAGGCCGTCACCACGCCGAGCCAGGTGCGCCGGGCGAGCAGCCCGGCCCGGACGTCGGCGACCGCGGTGCGCGCCGCCCGGGCCCAGCGGGACGCCCCGGAGCGGGGCACGGCCCGGGCGGCCACCGCCAGCGCCAGCGCGACAGCCGCCAGCCCGGCGGCCACCGCCGGCAGGTACGGCCGGACCGGGGAGGGCAGCGCCGCCAGCACGGCCACCGCGATGACCAGTTGGACCACCTGCCCGGCCGTGCGTTCCCAGACCACGGCGCGGACGCCCCGGGCCACGTCCCCGGCGTCCCGGCCGTGCCGGACCGCCCGGTGCACGTCGCCGAGCACCCCGCCCGGCAGGGTGGAGTTGAGGAAGACCGCCCGGTAGCAGTGCGCGACCGCGGCCCGCAGCGGCAGCCGTACGCCCAGCCCGCCGGCGACCAGCGACCAGCGCCAGGCGCAGCAGACGGTGGTGACCGCGCCGATGCCGAGCGCGGCGGCGAGCGCCGGCGCGTCGATCAGCCGCAGCCCGGCCAGGAAGGGGCCGGTGCCCACCGACCAGACCAGCGCGGCGAGCACCGCGAGCCCGGCGAGCGGGCGGGCCCAGGCCCAGAACGACCGGGCCGGCGCGGGCGCGGCGGTCGGGACGGGCCCGACGACGGCGGCGTGTGACAAGAGCGGTCCTCCCTCGGTCCATCTGTTGTCACGTACCGCCGGCCGGTCCGGTTCACCCGGCGAGCAGGTCGGCGTGGTGCAGCACCACCCGCAGCCGGCCGTCCGCCGCCTCGGCGAGCCGCCGCTCCCGGTACGCCCCGACCACGTCGGCCAGCTCCGGCCGCTCCTCGACGGCCGCGTCGAGCCAGCCGACCAGCCACTCCGCGGTCAGCGCGGCCTGCTCCGGGCCGAGGCGCCACGGGCTGGACCGGACCCGCACCGGGACGCCCCGGCGGCGGAAGGCCGCCACGGTGACGTCCACGGCGTCCGGGCCGAGCAGGGCGCGGCCGGCGGCCGTGCGCCGCTGGTGGGCGTTGAACGCGGCTTCGAACTCGGCGTCGAGCGGGTCGGCGGGGGTGAACCGCACCCGGCCCAGCACGGTGATCGCGAACAGGGTGGGGTGGCCGGTGCAGGCCGCCACGATCCGCTCGACCTCCTCGGCGGTGAGCATGTCCAGCAGCGCCGAGGCGGTGACCAGGTGGGCGTCGGCCAGGTCCGCGGCGCCCAACCGGGTGATGTCGGAGTCCCGGGCCAGCACGGTGACCGGGCTGCCGTCGGCGGCGACGATCTCCCCCGTCGCGGCCAGTGCCAGCAGGTCGGCGTCCCGCTCGTGCAGCACCCAGCGCTGCGGGCCGGGCAGCCGCGGGGCGAGCCAGCGGGCCATCGACCCGGTGCCGCTGCCCAGGTCGTGCACGATCAGCGGCCGGTCGGCGGGCAGCCCGCCGCGGACCGCGTCGAGCAGCTCGGCGGAGCGGGCGGCCGCGTCGGCGGGTTCGCGCAGCCGCAGCCAGTCCGCGAAGTCGGGGGGAAGTAGCGAGGTGGTCATGCCGCCGTGGCCTCCTTGAGGGCTGCCGCCAGCCGGTCCGCGGTGACCGGCCAGCCGGTGAGGGTGTCCCGCCGCTGCCGGGCGGCGCGGCGCAGCCGGTCCCGCAGGTCCGGGTCGGTGAGCCAGCGGCGCAGCGCGCCGGCCAGCGCGGCCGGGTCCGCCGGGGGCACCAGCAGGCCGGGCCGCTCGCCGTCCGGGCTGCGCCCGAGCGTTGCGGGCAGGCCGCCGGTGTCGCTGGCCAGCACCGGTACGCCCCGCGCGAGCGCCTCGGTGACCACCATCCCGTAGGTCTCCCGGCGGGACGGCAGCACCAGCAGGTCGGCGGCCGCGTACGCGGCGGCCACGTCGCCGCCGGTGCGCGGGCCGGCCAGCCGGACCCGGTCGGCGATGCCGGTGTCGGCGAGCTGCCGGCGCAGCCGCGCGACGAAGTCCGGGTCGCGGGTGAGCGGGCCGACCCAGTCGCAGGTCCAGGGCAGGTCGGCGACCCGGTGCAGGGCGGCGGCGAGCACGTCCTGCCCCTTGAGCGGGGTGACCGCCGCGACGCAGAGCAGCCGGGCGCCGGCCGGCGAGCCGGGGGCGACCGGCGCCGGGTCCACCCCGGGCGGGGCGGCCGACACCCGGTCCGCGGCGAGCGGGTAACGGTCGAGCAGCCGACGGCGGGTCCAGTCGCTGGTGGTGACCACGGCGGTCGCCGCGGCGAGCGCCCGGCCCTCGACCTCGTCCTCCAGCGGCAGGTGCACCAGGACCACGAGGCGCAGCCGCCGGGCGTGCGGGGCCAGCACCTCCGGCACGGTCGACGCGACCAGCCCGTCGAGCAGCACGGCCGCGCCGTCCGGCAGCGCGGCGAGCACCCCGGCCAGCGCGGCGCGGTCCGCCGCCTCCGGGTGCGGCCAGCCGCCCGGCACCGGGTGTTCCCGCACCGTCCAGCCGAGCGCGGCCAGCCCGTGACAGGCGCGGCGGTCGTATCCGTTGCCGCCGCTGGGGCTCGCCGGGTCGTCGATGTCGCCCGGCAGCACCACGTGCACGACTGTCATCCGGTCACAGCGACCGCTCGTAGCTGGCCCAGGCGACGTGCGACTCGTGCAGGGTGACGGTGATCCCGGCCAGGCCGCGCGCCCCCTCGCCGAGCCGCCCGGCGTGCACCGCCTCGGCCAGCCGGTCGGCCACCGTCCGGGCCAGCACCTCGGTGGTGGTGTTCACCCCGGCGAAGTCCGGCTCGTCGTCCAGGTTGCGGTAGCTGAGCGCGCCGAGCACCGCCTTGAGCTGCTCGGTGGCCAGCCCGATGTCGACCACGATCCCGTCGGCGTCCAGCTCGGGCCGGCGGAAGGTGGCGTCGACGACGAAGGTCGCGCCGTGCAGCCGCTGGGCCGGGCCGAACACCTCTCCGCGGAAGCTGTGGGCGACCATCATGTGGTCCCGGACGGTGACGCTGAACACGGAGATCACTCCTCGTCGTAGGTGATGAGGTGGCAGAGCGCGGGGAGCCGGCCCGAGGCGAGCCGGTCCAGCACGTCGGGCAGGTCGGCGAAGCGGGACCGGCCGGTGAGCAGGGCGTCGAACGCCGGGTCGGCGAGCAGGTCCAGGGCCAGCGCCAGCCGGTCGGTGTAGCTCCGGTCGGCGCGCCGGGGCGACACGGTGCCGACCTGGCTGCTGCGGATGCCGAGCCGCTTCGAGTGGAACGCCCCGCCCAGGGTGAGGGTGACCGGGCGGTCGCCGTACCAGCTCAACTCCAGCACGGTGCGCTCCGGGCGGAGCAGCTCCAGCGCGCGTTGCAACCCCTCGGCGGTGGCGCTGGCGTGCACCACCAGGTCCCGGTCGCCGGCCGCGTCGGCGGGCAGCGCGAAGTCGACGCCGAGCGCCGCGGCCACCCCGGCCCGGGCCGGGTCGGCGTCGACCAGCTCGACCCGTACCCCGGGGAAGCGGGCCAGCACCGCGGCCACAGAGCAGCCGACCATGCCGCCACCGACCACGGTGACCCGGTCGCCGACCAGCGGCGCGGCGTCCCAGAGCGCGTTCACCGCGGTCTCCACGGTGCCGGCCAGCACCGCGCGGGCCGCCGGCACCTCATCGGGTACGACCACCACGGCGTCGGCCGGCACCACGTACGCGGTCTGGTGCGGGTGCAGGCAGAAGACGGTACGCCCCTGCAGCTCCGCCGGTCCCGCCTCGACGGTGCCGACGCTCAGGTAGCCGTACTTCACCGGAGCCGGGAAGTCGCCCTCCTGAAACGGGGCACGCATGGCGGCGTGCTGGTCGGCGGGGACCCGGCCGGTGAAGACGAGGGTCTCGGTGCCCCGGCTGACGCCGGAGTAGCGGGCGCGGACCAGCACCTCGCCGGGGCCGGGCGGGGCGAGCGCGACCGGGCGGAGCTCGCCCTTGCCGGGGGCGCGGAGCCAGAAGGCGCGGGCCTCACCGGTCACGAATTCTCCTCTTTTCCGCATCCGGACCGAACCGGACGGCCGAATTTCCCGTGATGACTGACATGGGTTGTCGATCATAGACACGGAGGCAGGGTGTCCACGGTTCGGAATGGCCCCTTGGTCGGGCTGATCGTGCAGTTCGTCCTGCTGGCCGGGCTGGCCGGCACGGTGGGTCTCGGCGTGGCGGGCTGGCTGGCCGGCCTCGCGTACGCCGGGGTGCTCTGCGGGCTGCTCCGGCGCGGCCTGCGGGCGGCCGGCGCGGACCGGCTCGGCCCCGCCGACCGGGTGACGCTGGCCCGCGCGCTGCTGGTCGGCGGGGTGCTCGCCCTGGTCGTCGGCGGGCCGGCGCCGGTGGCCGTGCTGGTCCCGCTCACCGCGGTGGCGCTGGCGCTGGACGCGGTGGACGGCCAGGTGGCCCGGCGCACCGGCACGGTGAGCGCGCTGGGCGCCCGCTTCGACATGGAGGTCGACTCCTTCCTGCTCCTGGTGCTCAGCGTGCACCTGGCGCCGTCGGTCGGGGCGTGGGTGCTGGTCATCGGCGGGATGCGGTACGCCTTCGTGGCGGCGAGCTGGCCGCTGCCCTGGATGGGCGGCACGCTGCCGCCCCGGTTCTGGCGCAAGGTGGTCGCGGCGGCGCAGGGCGTGGCGCTCGCGGTGGCGGCGAGCGGGCTGCTGCCGCCGGCGGCGACCGCGGCGCTGGTCGCCGGCGCGCTGGCCCTGCTGGTCGAGTCGTTCGGCCGCGACGTCACCTGGCTGTGGCGGCACCGCCCGGTCGCCCCGGCGGCCCGGCCCGTCCCGGCCGTCGCACTCGTTCCCGCGGTCGGACCCGCCGGGCCCGCCGCCACCGGGACCCCGCTCCCCCTGCTGGGCGTCCGACCCGCCGCGACCGCGCTTTCCGCGCTGGGCGTCGGGCCCATCCGGCCCGGCACGGCTGCCGTCCCGTCCTGGACCGCCGGCACCGGCCCGGCCGACCTCCCCGCCCGGGTGGCCGGCCCCTCGGTGGCCGGCCCGGTGCGGCTTGCGCCCGTCGGCGCGGGCGGTCCCGGCGCACGACCGGTGGACCCGCTCGCGCGTCCGGTGCCGGTGGCCGTCCGGATCATCGCCCACCAACCGGTCTGACCCCTCCCTCCCCCTCGCCGAAGGACATCGCCGTGTCACTGCGCATCCGTCTCCGCCGGCCGGCCGGGCCGGCCACCCCCGCCCCGGACGCCGAGGCACCCCCGCCGACGCCGGGCACGCCGGAGGACGCCACCCCGCCGGGAGACGCGGCGATGTCCGCCGATCCGGCGCGGCACGCCTCGCGTACCCGTCGGGTCGCCGCCGGGGTCCTCACCGGGCTGGCCGCTGTGCTGGTGGTGGCGGCGCTGGTCGCGCCGGACCGGCCGGCCGGGATCGGGCCGGGCGCGGTGCTGCGGATCCCGGTGGAGGCCCTGGTCGCGGTGGCGCTGCTGCTCGTCCTGCCGGACCGGGCCCGCCGGCCGGTCGCCGCGGCGCTCGGCCTGGTGCTGGGCCTGCTGACCGTGGTCAAGCTGCTGGACACGGGGTTCTTCGTGGCCCGGGACCGGCCGTTCGACGTGCTGCTCGACTGGGGGCTGTTCGACGACGGCTACGGCTACCTGGCCGACTCGGTCGGCCGGGCCGGCGCCGTCGCCGCGGCGGTCGGGGCGGTGCTGCTGGTGGCCGGCCTGCCGGTGCTGGTGGCGCTCGCCGCGCGGCGGCTGGCCCGGCTCGTGGCCGGGCACCGCACCGGCGCGGTGCGGGTGGTCGCCGCGCTGGCCGTGCTCTGGCTGGGCTGCGCCCTGTTCGGGGTGCGCCTCGCCGCCGACGTGCCGGTCGCCGACCGGACGGCGACCACCCTGGTGGCGTCGCACGTCGGTCAGGTGCGGGCCGGCCTGCGCGACCGCGCGGCGTTCGCCGGGGAGATGACGGCCGACGCCTACCGGGACATGTCCGGCGACCGGCTGCTGACCGGGTTGCGCGGCAAGGACGTGCTGGTCACGTTCGTGGAGAGCTACGGCCGGGACGCCGTGGAGGACCCGGCGCTCGCGCCGGGCGTGAACGCGGTGCTCGACGACGGCTACCGGCGGCTGCGCGCCGCCGGCTACGACGCCCGCAGCGGCTTCCTCACCTCGCCCACCTTCGGCGGCGGCAGCTGGCTGGCCCACGCCACCCTGCTCTCCGGGCTGTGGATCGACAACGACCAGCGGCACCGGGACCTGCTGGCCGGGGACCGGCTCACCCTCAACGGCGCGTTCCACCGGGCCGGGTGGCAGACCGTCGGCGTGTTCCCCGCCGCCACCCAGCCCTGGCCGGAGGGGAAGTTCTTCGGCTACGACCGGTACTACGACGCCGAGAAGCTGGCCTACCGGGGCCCGAAGTTCAGCTACGCGCCGATGCCCGACCAGTACACCCTGGAAACCTTTCAGCGGCTGGAGCGGGACCGCCCGCACGCCCCGCTCATGGCGGAGATCCCGCTGGTGTCCAGCCACTCCCCCTGGTCGGCGATCCCCAAGCCGGTGCCCTGGGCCGCGGTCGGCGACGGCACCATCTTCCACACGGCGGCCACCAGCACGGGCGGCAGCCGGGACGTGGTGCAGCGGGACGCCGCCCAGGTCCGCGCCGACTACGCGCACTCCATCGAGTACAGCCTCGGCACCCTGGTGTCGTACGTGCTGACCCATGGCGGGGACGACCTGGTGCTGGTCATTCTCGGCGACCACCAGCCGACGGCCTCGGTGACCGGCGAGGGCGCCAGCCGCGACGTGCCGATCACCATCGTGGCGAAGGACGCGGCCGTGCTGGACCGGGTGACCGACTGGGGCTGGCAGGACGGGCTGCGCCCCGGCCCGCAGGCACCCGTGTGGCGGATGGACACCTTCCGGGACCGCTTCCTCGCCGCCTTCTCCCCCGACCACTGACCGCGGTGCCGCGCGCCGGACCGGCTCAGGCCGCCCGGCGCCGGTCGCGGGCGTTCCGGCCGGTGGTCCCGCGGCCCTCGGCGCGCCGCGCGCCACCCCGGGCCAGCCGCATCGCCCGGCGGGCGTTGACCATCGGCTCGCAGGGCGCGCTCCGCCCGTCGCACAGCAGGCTGGGACAGCGTCCCGTCGCGTCGGGCTGGTGCGCTGCGGCCACGTCGTACGCGGCCCGCCACAGCAGCGGGTCGGTGACGTCGTCCGGCAGGACGACGTCCTGACTGGACCGGAACCGTGTCGTCTCGGGCACCCCGTTCCCCCTTCGTGATCGCTCCCCCTGTTCAGTGACCGGGCGGGCCGGCCTCAAACCTCCCACCGGCGCCGGTGACCGGCCAGCGGCGTGCGTCACGCCGGGTACGCGCGGGTCTCCGCGGCCTTGACCGCCGCCCAGACCGGCTGGCCGGGGCGCAGCCCGAGGTGGGCCGCCGCGGCGGGGGTGACGTCGGCGGCCACGTCGACCGGCCCGGCGAGCTGCACCCGCAGGTTGTCGCCGTGCCGCTGCACGCCGGTCACGGTGGCCGCCCACACGTTGCGCGGACTGCCGTCCGGGCGCGCCCGGTGCAGCGCGACGGCGGCCGGCGGGAAGGCCACGAACGCCTCCCCCCGCACCGTGTCCGCCGTGGTGAGGGTGAGGCCGCCGACCGTGACGGCGTGCCCGTCGGCGTGCCCGCGGTGCAGGTTGAGCCCGACCAGCCGGGCCACGTAGTCGGTGCGGGGGCGGGCCGTGACGGTCGCCGCGTCGCCCTCCTGGACCACCCGCCCCTGCTCGACGATGACCAGCCGGTCGGCGAGCACGAGTGCGTCCAGTGGGTCGTGGGTGACCAGCAGGGTGGCGCCGGGGTGCGCGCCGAGGTGGCGCTGGAGTTCGGCGCGGGTGTCCAGCCGGGTCCGGGCGTCGAGCGCGGCGAGCGGCTCGTCGAGCAGCAGCAGGGTGGGCTCGACGGCGAGCGCACGGGCCAGCGCGACCCGCTGGGCCTGCCCGCCGGAGAGCTGGCGCGGCTTGTGCCGGGCCTGCCCGCCCAGGCCGACCCGGTCCAGCCAGCCCTGCGCCCGGGCCCGGGCGGCCCGCCGGTCGGCGCCCCGCCGGCGCGGCCCGAACGCCACGTTGTCCAAGGCGCTGAGGTGCGGGAAGAGCAGGTAGTCCTGGAACACCACGCCGACCGGGCGCCGCTCGGGCGGCGTCCACACCCGCCGGTCGGGGCGGTCAAGGTCGACGCCGCCGAGGGTGATCTGCCCGGCGCCGAGCGGCTGCAGCCCGGCGAGGGCCCGCAGGGCGGTGGTCTTGCCGGCCCCGTTCGGCCCGAGCAGCGCCACCACCTCCCCGGCGGCGATGGACAGCCGGACGTCGAGGTGGAAGGCGCCCCGGTCGGCGACCAGGTGCGCGTCGAGCAGGGGCCGGGTCGTCACGCCGTGCCGACCCAGCGGTCGCGCAGCCCGGCCAGGATGGCCACGGAGACGGTGAGCAGGATGAGGCTGAGCACGATGGCGGCCTGCACGTCGGTCTCCAACGCCAGGTAGACGGCGAGCGGCATGGTCTGCGTCCGCCCCGGATAGTTGCCGGCGAAGGTGATGGTGGCGCCGAACTCGCCGAGCGCGCGGGCCCAGCAGAGCACCGCGCCGGCCGCCACCCCCGGGGCGACCAGCGGCAGGGTCACGCGGGTGAAGGTGGTCCAGCGCCCGGCGCCGAGGGTCGCCGCCGCCTCCTCGTAGCGGGGGTCGGCGCCGCGCAGCGCACCCTCGACGGCGAGAACGAGGAAGGGCATGGCCACGAACGCCTCGGCCAGCACCACACCGGCGGTGGTGAACGGCAGGGTCACCCCGAACGCGGCGTCCAGCCAGGACCCGATCAGCCCCCGCCGGCCGAAGACCAGCAGCAGCGCCACCCCGCCGACCACCGGCGGCAGCACCAGCGGCACGGTGACCAGCGCGCGGACCAGCCGCCGGCCGGGGAACTCGACCCGGGCCAGCAGCCAGGCCAGGGGCACGCCGAGCGCGACGCAGAGCAGCGTGGCGGCGGTGGCGGTCTCCAGCGACAGCCGCAGCGCGGTGAGCACGCCGGGCTGGGCCAACCGCCGGGGCAGCGTGGTCCAGGGCGCCCGGGCCAGCAGCCCGGCCAGCGGCAGTACGAGGAAGAGCAGCCCGAGCCCGGCGGGGAGCAGCAGGGCCAGCGGCACCCGCTGCCGGCGGCGCGCGGATCGGATCACTGGCTCGGCGGCGCCTGAAACCCGGCGGCGGTGAGCACGGCCAGGCCGGCGGCGGAGCGGACGTGGTCGACGAACGCGCGGGCCCCGGCCGGGTTGGCGGCGTGCGTCAGCACCGCGATCGGGTAGTCGTTGACCGCGCGGGCGGACTCGGGGAACTCGACGGCGGCCAGCTCGGCGGCGGCGCTGCGCGCGTCGGTGCGGTAGACCAGCGCCGCGTCGACCTCGCCGAGCTTCACCTTCGCCAGGGCGCCCTTGACGTCCTGTTCCAGGGTGGCCGGGGTGAGCCGCACGCCGGCCGCGGCGAGGGCGGTCTTCGCCGCCGCGCCGCAGGGCACCTGCTCGGCGCAGAGCGCCACCTTCAGCCCGGGCCGGGCCAGGTCGGCCAGGCCACCGACCCGGTCCGGGTTGCCCTGCGGTACGGCGATGACGAGCTGGTTGCGGACCAGGACGGCCGGCGTCCCGGCGGCGTCGCCCGCGTCGGTGACGGTCTTCATGGTGGCCGGCGAGGCGGCCGCGAACACGTCGGCCGGTGCGCCCTGGGTGATCTGGGTGGCGAGCGCCGAACTGCCGGCGAAGTTGACCACGACCCGGGTGCCCGGGTGGGCGGCCTCGAAGGCCTTGCCGAGCTTCGTGAAGGACTCGGTGAGCGAGGCGGCAGCGAAGACGGTCACCGTGGTGCCCTGGTCGGCGGTCGACTCGTCGTCGGCGCCGCCGCAGCCGGTCAGGGCCAGGCTCAGCGCGGCCGCCCCGGCGAGGGCGGCGCGGATCCACCGTACGGTCACGGGTTGGTCCTTCCCTTCGGCGCGGGCGCGCGTTCCACCACGACCGTGGTCGACTTGATCACGGCGACGGCGACCGAGCCGACCTGGAGGTCGAGGTCGTCGACCGCCTCGCGGCTCATGAGCGACACGATCCGGAACGGCCCGGCCTGGATGTCGACCTGGGCCATCACGGTGTCCTTGACGACGGCGGTGACGATGCCGCGCAGCCGGTTGCGCGCCGAGGAGAGCTCGGGGTGGCCCGGGGCCCGGACGAACGCGGCCAGGTCGGCCCCGCCGAGCACCCGGTGGCCGTGCTCGTCGCGGGTGGCCGGCAGCCGCCCGGCGTCGATCCAGCGGCGGACCGTGTCCGCGCTGACCCCGAGCAGTTCGGCGGCCTCGCCGATCCGGAACACCGTCACGCGGCCACCCTAGCGTTCGCAGGTGCGGGTGTGAAGCGACGCAGACCCTCGCATCCACCAGGGGCGAGGGGCCGCGCCGGCCGTAGCTGCGGCGAGTCAGCCGTCGGCCGGGGTGAGCCGGACCCGGCGGAGCAGTTGGGCGTTGAGCGCCACCACGATGGTGGAGGCGGACATCAGCACCGCGCCGACGGCCGGGCTGAGCGCGATGCCCGCCCAGCCCAGGACCCCGGCGGCGAGCGGGATGGCCACCACGTTGTAGCCGGCCGCCCAGGCCAGGTTCTGCCGCATCTTCCGGTACGACGCCCGGGACAGCCGGATCACGCCGGTGACCCCGCGCGGGTCGGAGCCGGCCAGCACCACCCCGGCGGACTCGATCGCCACGTCGGTGCCGGCGCCGATGGCCACGCCCACGTCGGCGCGGGCGAGGGCCGGGGCGTCGTTGACGCCGTCGCCGACCATGGCGACGGTCAGCCCGCGGGACTGGAGTTCGCTGACCGCCTTGTCCTTGTCGGCGGGGAGCACCTCGGCGAAGACCTCGTCCACGCCGGGGCGGAAGCCCAGGTCGGCGGCGACCGCCTCGGCGACCGGGCGGGCGTCCCCGGTGATCATCACGATCTTCTTCACGCCCTGCTCGCGCAGTTCGGCGATAGCCGCGCGGGCCTCGGGCCGGACCTCGTCCTCCAAGGCGAACGCCCCGACCACCTCGGGACGGCCGGCGCCGGGCAACCGAACCAGGTGCAGCACCGCGGCGCCCCGCCGCGACCAGCCCTCCGCCGCCCGGGTCAGCTCGGCGGGGGCGTCGGCGCCCAGCTCGCGCAGCAGGGCCGGGCCGCCCACCGCCCAGTCGGCGCCGTCCACCGTGGCGCGTACGCCCCGGCCGGTCAGCGAGCGGAAGTCCCGGGCGGACGCCCGCAGGCCCCGGTCCTGCGCGGCGGTGACCAACGCTCGGGCGAGCGGGTGCTCGCTGTCCGCCTCGACCGCCCCGGCGAGGCGCAGCGCGCCGTCGGAGTCCAGCCCGCCGGTGGCGGCCACCCCGGTCAGGGTGTGCCGTCCCTTGGTGAGGGTGCCGGTCTTGTCGAACAGCACCGCGTCGACGGTGCGCATCCGTTCCAGGGCGAGCCGGTCCTTCACCAGGATGCCGGCGCGCGCGGAGAGCGCCGTGGAGAGCGCCACGACCAGCGGGATGGCCAGGCCGAGGGCGTGCGGGCAGGCGATCACCAGCACCGTCACGGTACGGACCACCGCCTGGTCGGTGTTGCCGAGCACCAGCCAGGCCGCGAAGGTGGCCAGGCCGGCGAGGGTCGCGACGTAGAACAGCAGCGCGGCGAACCGGTCGGCGAGCACCTGGGCGCGCCCGCCGGAGGACTGCGCCTGGGCGACGAGCCGGCCGATGCCGGCGAGCGCCGTGTCCTCGCCGACGGCCTCGACGCGTACCCGCAGGGCCGAGTCGGTGGCCACGGTCCCGGCGACCACCCGGTCCCCGACGGCGCGCGGCACCGGCCGGGATTCCCCGGTGATCATCGACTCGTCCAGCTCGGCCGCCCCGTCGACGATCCGGCCGTCGGCGGGGACCCGGCCGCCGGAGCGCACCAGCACCAGGTCACCGACCCGCAGGTCGGCCACCGGCACCGGGTGAGCGGCCCCGGAGTCGTCGAGGCGTTCGGCGTCGTCGGGCAGCAGGGCGGCGAGCGCGGCGAGGGCCCCCTGAGCCTGCCCGATCGCCTTCATCTCCTGCCAGTGACCCAACAGCATGATGGTGACCAGGGCGGCCAGCTCCCACCAGAAGTCCAGGTCGAACAGGCCGAGGCTGGTGGCCACCGACGCCAGGTACGCGACAGTGATCGCCATCGAGATCAGCAGCATCATGCCCGGCGCCCGGTCGCGCACCTCGCGGACGCCGCCGACCAGGAACGGCCAGCCGCCGTAGAAGAAGACGATCGTGCCCAGGACCGGGCCGACCCAGCGGACGCCCGGGAGGTCGAGCGAGTAGCCGAGCCAGTCCATGACCATGTGGCTGGTGAGCACGATCGGCACGGTCAGGGCCAGGCTCAGCCAGAACTTGCGGCGGAACTGCTCGGGGTCGTGCCCGGCGTGCTTGTCGTGCCCCGCGCCGTGGTGCCCGTGTTCGTGGTCCATCGAAGTCCACCTCCGCCGCCACCATATACCCCCCGGGGGTACGCGCCAACTCCCCGGTTCGGCTCGGCCCGGTGGCCGGACACGCGAGGGGCCCGCGGGTTAGCCTCGGGGCACGGCCGGCCCCGGGAGCGAGATGAGCGAGCAGAACACCCAGACGGTGCTGCCGGCGGCGTTCTTCGGGCACGGCAACCCGATGAACGCCCTGGAGGTCAACCGCTACACCGCCGCCTGGCGGGAGTTCGGCCGGTCGGTGCCCCGGCCCCGGGCCATCCTGGTGGTCTCCGCGCACTGGTACATCGGCGCCACCGCGGTCACCGCGATGCCCCGCCCACGCACCATCCACGACTTCTACGGCTTCCCGCAGCAACTCTTCGACGTCCGCTACCCGGCGCCCGGGCTGCCGGAGCTGGCCGAGGAGATCAGCGACGTGGTGCACCCCACCTGGGTCGGCGCCGACCTGGACTCCTGGGGCATCGACCACGGCACCTGGTCGGTGCTGACCCACGCGTTCCCCGACGCCGACATCCCGGTGGTGCAGCTGAGCATCAACGCGTTCAAGCCGTTCGACTACCACCTCGACCTCGGCGCCCGCCTCGCCCCGCTGCGGGAGCGCGGCGTGCTGGTGGTGGCCAGCGGCAACGTGGTGCACAACCTGGGCGGCGTCGATCCGCGGCGGACCGACGAGGGCTTCGACTGGGCGCGCCGCTTCGACGACGCCGCCCGGGAGACGGTCCAGGACGCGCCGACCGAGGCGGCCCGGCTGGACGGGCACCGGGACTTCGACCTCGCGGTGCCGACCCCGGACCACTTCCTCCCGCTGCTCTACCTGGCCGGGCTGGCCGGCGCCGCCGGGGACCGCCCCGAGGTGCTGGTCGACGGGTACGCGTACGGGTCGCTGTCGATGACCGCGTACACCCTCGGGCTGCGCTGCCTGGGCGAGCAGCCGCCGGGCGGCGCCCCGTCGCTGCCGGGCGGGGTGCCGGCGGACTCCGCCAACATCTGACGGGTGGTCGACGGCGGGTTCGGCGTCCTCAGCGCTGCGTCCGGGCCGTCACGCCGGAGCCGCCCACCGGGCCCCTGCCCTGCCACGGCCAGCGGCCGTCCAGCTCGACCTGCAGCGAGACGCTGAGGAACGTCCGGACCAGCACGATCAGCGCCAACACCCCGACGCTGGTGAAGGTGGGCGACACCGCCACGGTCCGGATGATGTCCCCGGCGACCAGGAGTTCCAGACCGAGCAGAATGGCCCGCCCGACCCCCTGCCGGTACGCCCGGTAGTGCTCGACGACCTGCCGGGTGCGCCACCAGCCCAGCGCGAAGACGACCGTGGCGACCGCCACGCCGACCGCGATGACCAGCACCCCGGCCAGGTCCAGGAGCGTGCCGACGTGCTGGATGATCTCCTTCGTCGGCACCCGACACCCCCGTACCGCCGGCGGCACCCCGCGGCGGCCCCGCGCGGGCCGTCCGCAGCACCACCCTGTCGCATCACCGCTGCCGGCGGGCGGTTTTCGCCCGAGCCCGCCCGGGCGGCGGGCCGCGCCGGCATTCGCCTACCACCGCCCGCCGCCGCGCCTAGGGTGGGAATCGGACCGGACCGTCCCGCCCTCGGCGGGCGGTCACCGACGGCACCTGGCGAGGAGCGGACGTGACGCAGCCGGAAGAGGACCAGGAGAAGAGCAAGAAGACCGACGACGTCCTGTACTCCGCGGACGGGGACCCCCACCACAACCTGGCGGAGGCCCCGCAGCCCGACGAGCACCTGCCCGCCCGCTTCCAGCACGACGGCGAGACGGAGACCGTCGGCGACGAGTGAACCTTGCTCAGGGTTACGGGGACAGGCCGGTCCGGGCCGCCGGGACATCGGCGGCGGCGCCCGGCGGAGCGGCCGGCAACTGGCGGTCGTGCAGGCGGCTGAGCAGGGCCAGCGAGGTGATCGCGCCGACCAGCGCCAGGAACATGTCCCACTGGGTGTCCCAGACGTCGCCCTGGGTGGCGAGGAAGTCGTCGGCCGCCGACCCGCCGGCCAGCGCCGCCCACCACTCGATCATCTCGAAGAAGGCGCTGAACGCCAGGCAGGCGCAGACCACCAGCGGGGCGAGCCAACGGCTCCCGCGCAGCGGCGACCGGCGGACCAGGATCTCGCGGACCAGGATCGCCGGCACGAAGCCCTGGGCGAAGTGGCCGAGCCGGTCGTACGGGTTGCGGGACAGGTGGAAGGCCTCCCGCGCCCAGTCGCCGACCGGCGTGCGCGCGTAGCTGTAGTGGCCGCCGACCACGAGGATCAGCGCGTGCGCGGCGAGCAGGCAGCAGAGCAGCGTGCTCAGCGGGAACCGGCGCCAGGTGAGCAGCACCAAGGGGACGCCGACGAGCACCCAGACCGTCTCCAGCAGCCAGGTCAGCCGGTCGTACGGCCGGATGCCGGAGGCCAGCAGGGCGGCGAGGACCAGGACCAGCAGCGCGGGTGGGACGACTGTGCGTGCTCGGGACACCGGCGACCGCCTGTTCACGCCTCACCCGGTGCGGCCCGACGCCGTCCGGGGAGGCCGACGATAGCAACGGCGGGGGCGCCCTCGGACGCCCCCGCCGCGGCTCAGTCCTCGGCCTGCCAGCGGTAGAACACGGTGGCCACCGAGTCCTGCGGGCCGTGCCACTCCTCCGGCCGGTACGGGCTGACGTAGGGGGCGAGGTCCTGCATCACCTTCGCGAAGACTGGCTTGTCGTCGTGGTTGTTGCGGGTCGCCTCGGCGGCCGACGCCTCCTGTTCGAGCAGGTGGACGTAGACGTCGTCGATCGAGTAGAGCCAGCGCCCGGTGACGCCCAGCTCGGTCGGCAGGGATCCGGCGTCGGACTCGCCGAAGACCCGGGCCACGTCCGGTTCGGCGCCGGGCTTGATCCGCCCGACGATCACGGTCAGCGTGGTGTCCGCGGGTGATTCCCCCTCGGGGGCCCAGTGGTAGAACTCCTTGGCCACCGAGTCGGACGGGTTCTTCCAGTACCGCGGGTACGGCGTCACGTACGGGCCGATGGCCTCGGCGATCTTCTGGAAGGCGGGCAGCCCCCGGGTCTGGCCGGAGATCCTCGGGTCCTGCTCGCGCTCGATGACGTGGATGTAGAGGTCGTGGTGGGACAGCAGGATGCGCCCGATGACCCCGAGGTCCTGGGGTCGGGTGGCCTGGTCGTAGTGGCCGAAGACGTCCCCGACGATCTTGTCGCTGCCGGGGACCATGTGGCAGACGATCACGTTCCGGAAGACCATGGCTGCTCCTTGGTGGGATTCGGGTGGGCGGGCGGGGAGGCTCAGGCGGCGAAGGTGATCGGCAGCTCCAGCAGGCCGCGGAACGGCGACGCGGCCGGCAGCCGGCGCACCTCGTCGAGGGGCACGCCGAGCCGCAGCCCGGGCAGCCGGCGCAGCAGCGCGGCGAGCGCGATCTGCGCCTCCATCCGGGCCAGCGAGACGCCGAGGCAGTAGTGCACGCCGTGCCCGAAGCCCAGGTGCGGGCCGCGGACCCGGCGCAGGTCCAGCCGGTCGGGGTCGGTGAAGTGGGCGGGGTCGTGGTTCGCCGCGTTGATCGCCACGCCGACGATCGAGCCGCGCGGGATGCACACCCCCTCGTACTCGATGTCCTCGGTGGCGATCCGCGGGCTGGCCACCGGCAGCGGGCCGTCGAACCGGAGCAGCTCCTCGATCGCCGCGGGCAGCAGTTGGGGCGTGGCGCGCAGCATCTCCAGCTGCTCGGGATGGGTCAGCAGGGCGAGCATCGCGTTGCCGAGGAAGTCCGCGGTGGTCTGGTGCCCGGCGAACACCAGCAGGAACGTGGTGGTGACCAGTTCCGCCTCGGAGAGCGTCCCGTCGCGGTCGACCGCGTCGATCAGCGCCCCGATGATGTCGTCGGCCGGGTCGTCGCGCTTGGCCCGTACCAGGTCGGCGAAGTAGTGGTGCAGGCGCAACTGGGCCTCCTGCACGGCCGCCCGCTCCTCCTGCGGTGGCCGCCGCGTCGAGCCGGAGGTGCGGATCACCTGGGTCCAGTCGAGCACCTGGTCGTGGTCGGCCGGTGGCACGCCGAGCAGCTCGCAGATGACCGTCATCGGCAGCGGGATGGCGAAGTCGTGCATCAGCTCGGCCTGGCCCTGCGGGAGCATCTTGTCGATCAGGTGGTCGACGACCTGCGCCACCCGCGGCCGCAGCGCCTCGATCCGCCGCGGCGCGAACGCCTGGGACACCACCCGGCGCAGCCGGGTGTGCTCGGGCGGGTCCGAGTTGAGCATGTTGCGGTTCAACCCCTCGGAGTTCGGGCCGAAGATCCGCAGGTAGTGCTGGCCGGGACCGTAGAGGTCCTTGGACAGCCGTGGGTCGGTCAGCGCCGCCCGGGCGTCGTCGAAGCGGGTGATCAGCCAGGAGTCGAAGCGCGGTGAGCTGACCGGGCACACCGGCCGGTCGGTCCGCAGCCGGGCGAAGGTCGGATAGGGGTCGGCGGCGAACCCGTCGGTGTAGAGCTCGCCCGCCGGCACGGCGTCGTCGGTCATCGGTCCTCCTCCGGTGCGCTGCCCACGCTGTGGAGCACCTGGTAGGTGTGCCGCTGCGCGGACTCGCGCAGCTCGCGGATGATGCGCAGCAGCCGGTCCCGGTGCTCGCTGCGGCCGAAGGCGTCCAGCCGTTCGCGGTCCGCCCAGTCGCTGATGATCAGGTAGCTGCGGGGGTCGTCGGCGTCGCGGACCAGGTCCTGGTGCAGGCAGCCGTCCAGGGTGCGGATCGCCTCGGCCGCGGTGCGCCACTCCGTCTCGAAGCGCTCCTCGCAGCCCTCCCGGGTCCGCATGGCGAGCACGGTGCGCACCCGGGTCACCGGGCACCCCCGAACACCAGGTGCAGGTGCTTGCGGAGCGCGTCGGCGTCGACCGGCTGGCTGCGGAAGCCGACGTGCCCGTCCGGGCGGACCAGGTACAGCCCGGTGCCGGCGAGTCCGTACGTGGCTCGGAACCGGCCGTCGGCGTCGCACAGCGTCGGGGGGTCGAGCAGCCGCGGCTCGGCGGCGTCCGGACTGAGCAGCAGGTACGCGTCGACCTCCCCGGCCGTCTGCCGCCGTACGTCGGCGCAGAGCTCGGCCATCGCGCCCCGCGCCGCCTCGTCGGCCGACGCGTCGGCGTAGAGCAGCAGCGTGTGCCGGGTGCCACGGGTCAGGTCGCGCAGCCGCAGCGGATGGCCGACGCCGCGCCGCAGCAGCCCGTCCACGTCGGGGGCCCGGTCGCCGGGGCGGGGTGCCTCGCCCAGCGCGTCCGGGTCGGACACACACTCGCCGACCAGCGGGCTGCCCGCGTAGCTGAGCAGCATGGACATCTCCTGGAGGAACTGCCGCTTCAGGTCCTCCCGGTCCAGCTCGTCGGTGAACGCCATCCGCACCGCGCGGCCGACGATCTCCTCGCCCTCCGGCCGCCGCTCGGTCTCGTAGCTGTCCAGCAGGCCGGGCGCGGCGATCCCGCGTACCGCCAGGGCCAGCTTCCAGGCCAGGTTCCAGGCGTCCTGGATCCCGGTGTTCATGCCCTGGCCGCCGGCCGGCGGGTGCAGGTGGGCCGCGTCGCCGACCACGAACACCCGGCCGTCGCGGTAGCGGTCCACGATGCCGTGGCTGATCCGGAACACCGACGACCAGCGCAGGTTCGAGGCGCGGGTGCCGGGCGGAGCGAGGTGGTCGAGGGCGGCCTGGACGTCGTCCAGGGTGGGTGCGCCCAGCTCCGCGCTGAACCCGGGCGGGGCGTCCTGCCCGCCGGTCTGCGCGAAGAACCGGGGCGGGGCCAGGGTGGCGATCCGGTACCGGCGTTCGCCGCGCAGCGGGACGCAGACCAGCATGCCGTCCATGCGGCCGTCGGTCTCGTGCATGAACCGCAGCAAGTGCCCGTCGGGCATGTCCCAGTCCACGTCGACGTCGCCGAGCATGAACAGCTGGGGGAACCGGCCCAGCCCGCCGGTGAAGGTGAGTCCGAGCAGTTCCCGGACCCGGCTGTGCGCGCCGTCGCAGCCGACCACGTACTTCGCGCGGACCGACTCGGTGCCGCCGTCGGCGGTGGTGACGGTGGCCGTCACGCCGTCGTCGTCCTGGGTGAAGTCGACCAGCTCGGCGCCGCGCTGGGGGCGCACCCCGAGGGTGGCCAGCCGGGCGGTGAGGAGGCGCTCGGTCTCGTACTGGGGCAGGCCGAGATGCGCGTACGGCAGGCCGGGCAGCTCCCAGCTCATCCGGTGGGTCTCCACCCCGTTGACGAAGACCATGTTGCCGGTGAGCCAGATGCCGGCGTCCATGGCCTCCTGGACGATGCCCTGCTCCTCCCAGATCTCCATGGTGCGGCAGTGCACGCCGATCGCCTTGTCGGCCTGCCCGGCCGGGGTGGCCAGCTTGTCGATCACCCGGCAGTCGACGCCCCGCCGGGCCAGTTCGACGGCGGCGGTCAGCCCCGCGGGCCCCGCCCCGACGACGAGTACGTCCGTTGTCCTGTGCACGTCGGCCTCCCTGCCCGTGGTGGGTTGTCGCTTGCCGCCTCCGTCGGGCACGACGTGGAACAGGCGGCGCCGGATGTCGAGAAGGAACGGCGCGATCGGCCCGGCCTGCGCGGAGGCGTGGGCCGGATCGGCGATCCAGCGGAGGAACTCCCCCGCGCTGTTCCACTCGGCGAAGATGTGGTGCACGTCCGACCCGGGTTCGCGCAGCAACTGTTCGCGCCGGTACCCGGGCACCTCGGCCATCCGCTCCCTGACCTCCGGGTAGCCGCGGTGGAACTCGGCGAGCCGGGGCGCCGGCACGGTCAGCTCCACGTCCACGTAGACCGTCGAGTCGCCCGTCCCGTGCTCCCGCAGCACCGGGTAGTCGTCGGGGCCGGCCGGCTCGGTGAGCGGCCGGACCAGTTCGGCCAGCCGCGCGGCCACCGGCCCGTTCCGGTACGCGCGCAGCGCCGCCTCGTCGGCCCACTCGGTGACGACGACGAACCCGCGCGGGTCCAGGGCGTCGAGCAGCAGCTCGTGCCGGAGGTTGCCGGCGAGCCCACCGACCTGCCCCGCGACCGTCCCCCACGCGGACCGCACAGCGGGCTCGCAGCCCTGACGCGCGCGCAGCCGGAGCATCGTCCTGATCATGAAGTCCCCTTCGACGGCCTGCGGGAGACGGTGGAGCGGTCGTGGCCGGTGCTGCCCGAGCCACCATGTCGTCGCGCTGCGACCCTGCCGGAGGTCGCGTCAACCGGCCGTCACGGGCGGACCCCACGACGTCCCCACCCGGTGACGCCACGGGGACGGGACGCCGCTAGGACGGTGCGCGTCCCCGCACTGCCCCGAAGCGCGGCTGACCGACGCAGGGCCCGAGCCGGTCGCGTCGAGTGCGCGGACCGTACGTGGCGGGTGGTGCCGCCGGCTCGCGGTCAGGTGAAGAGGCGGGCCAGTTCGGTGCGGGAGCGGACGCCGAGCCGGTGGAAGATGTTGCGCAGGTGGTGGTCGATCGTCCGGGTGGACAGCGACATCCGGGTGGCGATCTCCCGGTTGGTGGCCCCCTCGGCGACCAGTTGGGCGATGTGCAGCTGCTGGCCGGTCAGCAGCTGCACCGGCGGCTGTTGCGGCCATCCGACCGACTCCCCTGCCGCGCGCAGCTCCGCGCCGGCCTGCTCGGCCCAGACGGTCGCGCCGAGCAGGGTGAACGTCTCCCGCGCCCGGTGCAGGTACGCCCGGGCGTCCCGCGGCCGGCGGGCCCGGCGCAGTTCCCGGCCGAACAGCAGCTCGGTGCGGGCCCGCTCGAACCGGTCGGTGTCGGTGGGGTGCAGCCGCAGCGCCGTGCGGAACTCCCGCTCGGCCTCGGCGCTGCCACGGGGCGCGAGCAGCGCGTGGCAGCGGGCGGAGAGGGCCCGGCGCGAGGGGCTCGTCGTGCTGCTGGCCCAGCGGTCGAAGACGGCGAGCGCGGCGGCGGGCCGCCGGCCGTCGTGGGCGGCGGCCTCCACCAGGTAGGGCGTGGCCATCACCTGCACGAGGACCTGGCCGCGGCCGGTGCCGGTGCGGGCGAGCGACGCCAGCCGGGTGGCCGCGTCGGCGTGCCGGCCGTCGACCAGGTCGAGCACGCCGAGCGCCCACTGCGCGTACGCGTAGGGGCGGCTGCCCGGGGTGGCGCCGTCGCCGATCTCGGCGATCCGGGCGAGGCTGGTGGCCCGGTCGGCCCGCACCGCGGCCAGCACTGCGAGGATGCCGAGGTGGACCTGCGCGCAGGTGCGCTGCCCGCTGGCACGGGCGGTCCGCAGCCCCTCCCGGGCGGTCTCCGCGGCCGTGGCGTGCCGGCCCAGCCAGTACTCGGCGACCGCCCGCAGCTCCAGCGCGCGGGGCAGCACCGACCGTTCCCCGCGGGCCCGGGCCAGCTCGACGGCCCGGTCGGCGAGCCGGTGCGCCGCGCCGTCCACGGCCACCAGCAGCCCGGCCACGGCGGCGCAGACCAGCGCGGCCGGGGTGAGCGCCGGCCCGGTCAGCCGGCCGCCGAGGACGACGACCCGGCGCAGCGCCGGTCCGCCCTGCTCGTGGTCGCCGCGCAGGGTCGCCCCGACGCCGGCCGCGAACGTGGTCAGCAGCTCGACGTCCGGCGGGTCTCCGGGCCGGCGCAGGGCCCACGCCCGCCGCGCCACCTCCGCGTACCGGTAGTGGTCGCCGGTGAGGCAGATGGCCTCGCCCGCCCGGACCAGGCCGAGCAGGGCCGCCCCGCGGTCGGCCGGCGCGACCGCCTCGGCGGCGGCGAGCAGGGTGGCGACCGCGGTGGACGGCGCGTCGCAGCGCAGTTGGATCTCGCCGCGCAGCAGGTCGGCCGGGCCGGTCGTGGCCGGGCCGGCGGGCAGCGCGGCGAGCAGGCGCCGGGCCGGCTCGGGGTGGCCGGCGGTCCAGGCGCAGCGGGCGGCGGCGACCGTCCGGGTGGCGGCGCGGGCGGGGTCGTCGCTGAGTTCGGCGGCGCGGCGCAGCGCGGCGGCGGCTGCGGTCCGGTCGTCCGCGCCGGCGGCGGCCGCCTCCAACTCCGCGGCCAGCGCGGGGTCGGGGCCGTCGGTGGCGGCGGCGCGGTGCAGGGCCCGGCGCAGCGGCCGGCCGTCCAGCGCCCGGGCCAGCAGCAGGTGGGCCGCCCGCCGGTCGGCCAGCGGCGCGACGACCTCGATCATCGTTCGGGCCAGCGGGTGCGGGAAGGTCACGCCCGCCGGGCCGGCGCGCAGCAGGCCGGCGGCCTCGGCCGGTGCGAGCGCCTCGACGCCCGGGCCGGCGGCGCGCGCGGCCCGGTCCAGGGTGGCCGGGTCGCCGTCGGGGTCGAGCGCGGCGAGCAGCAGCACCCGCCGGGTGTCCGGCGGCAGCCGGTCGAGGTGGGCGCGGTAGGCGGTGCCCAGCGCACCGTCGGCCGGCGGGGCCGCGGGCAGCGGCTCGTCCCCGTGCCACTGGCCGGGAGTGAGCGTGTCGGCCAGGTCGACCAGCGCCTGCGGGTTGCCGCCGCTGAGCGCCGCCAGTTCGGCGACCACCGCGGTCGGCGGTGGGGCGGACCGCCGGTCGGCGAGCAGGGCACGGCACTGCTGCTCGTCCAGCGGGCGCAGCCGGCGGGCGGGCAGGTCACCGGCTGCCGCCTCGCTGGCCGCGGTGACCACGAGGGCGACCGGCAGCCGGCTCAGCCGGCGGGCCACGACGACGAGCGTCCCGGCGGTCTGCGGGTCGCCGGCGTCGACGTCGTCCATCGTGCACAGCAGCGGGCGGTCGCTCGCGACGACGGCGAGCAGGCCGAGCACGGCGGTGGCCAGGGTCAGCCGCTGGGCGTCCGGGCAGCCGCCGCCGGTCAGCACGCGCCGCAGCACCCGCCGTTGCCGGTCGGGCAGCGACCCGGCCCGGTCGAGCACCGGGTCGAGGAGGCGTTGCAGGCCCGCGTACGGCAGGGTCGCCTCGTCGGCGAGCCCGGCGCCCGCGAGGACCGCCCGCTCACCGGCGTGCTGCCGGGCGTAGGCCAGCACGGCGCTGCGGCCCGAGCCGGGCTCGCCGTGGAACAGCAGCGCGCCACCGTCCGTGCCGTCGAGCAGGCCGCGGATCGCTCGGCACTCGTCGTCCCGCCCGCGCAAGGTTATTTGCACTCTGGATGCAGTAACCATGCATCCAGTTTCACCTATCGGTAACCAGTCGGAAAAGACTTTGCCCCTCGGGATCCGCCAGCAGCGCCCCCACGGTGCGGGCCATCACCGCGCGGGCCGGGCCCACGCCGAGCCCCAGCCCGTCGCGCAGCATCGACCAGGCCGACCACATGCTCGCCGCCACCAGCGCGTGCACGAGCTGCTCCCGCCCGGGACCGGCCCGGTCCAGCTCGGCGGCGAAGAGTTGCTCGACCTCGTCGCGGACCCGGTCGATGTGCTTGCGGCGGTTGCGGTGCAACTGCGGGGAGAGCGGCTCGCGCAGCTGCGCCGCCCGGGCGGACGGCGCGATGAGTTGCAGCAATCGGGCCCGCTGCCGGCAGTAGGCGTCGACCCGCTTCGCCAGCGGCAGCGCCGGGGGGATCGGCCGCCAGGCGGCGTCCTGGCGGCGCAGCAGTTCCTCGCCGCTGGCCTCGAACAGCGTCTCCATGTCCTTGAAGTTGGTCCACAGCGCGCGCAGCGAGACGCCGGCCCGCTCGGCGATCCGGTCGCCCGTCGGGCGCAGGTCGCCTTCGGCGATGAGCGCGAGGTGGGCCTCGACGATCGCGGTCCGGGTGCGGGTGGCCCGCGCGGTCCGCCCGTCGACCCGGCCCGGGGAACCGGTGCCGCCCATCCCGCCCGCCTCCTTTACGCACGCCGAGTCTAGGGCCGCCCCGCACGGCGGGGGGGGGGGCGGGGGGGGGGCCCCCCCGCCGCGGGGGGGGGGGGGGGGGGGGGGGCCCCCGCCCCCCGGGGCCCCCCCCCCCCCCCGCGGGGGCCCCGGGCCCCCCCCCCCCCCCCCCCCCCCCCCCCCCCCCCCCGGGCGCCGCCCCCCCCCCCGGGGGGGCCCCCCCGCCGTGGCGGCCGCCCCGGGAGCGATGCTCAGGAGCTGGGGCAGGTGTTCCGGTACTCCTCGATGGCCAGTCCGCTCGGGCCCGGGCAGAGGAACTGCTCGTAGCGGGTGTCGTTGTCCACGAAGCGCTTCAGCCAGGCCACCATCTGCTTGGCCATCGGCGTGTTCACCGTCTGCGGGAAGAAGTGGCTCGCCCCGTTCAACTCCAGGTACGCCTTCTCGGACGAAGCCGGGATGCTGGTGTAGAAGGGCTCCGAGTGGCTGGCGACCGGGGCCACGGTGTCGCTCTCCCCACCGACGATGAGCGTCGGCACCGTCACCCCGGACCAGGTCTTGTCCAGATTCCACGGTGCCAGCGGGACGGCAGCCTGCAGTGACGGCCGGGCGGCGGCCGCTTCCAGGGTGCCGCCCCCGCCCATCGAGTGCCCGGCCACGGCGAGCCGGCTGGCGTCGATCCGGCTCCGGACCGTGCTGCGCTGGACCAGGTAGTCCAGCGCGGCCAGGAGCTGGCGACCGCGGCTGTCCGGCTGGTCGAGGAGCGTGTTGGTCTCGATGCCGATGACCACGAATCCGTGCGAGGCGATCCGCGGTCCGAGCCAGCTGAGACTCGACCAGGTGGCCGTGTAGCCGGGCGAGATGGCGATGGCGCCGAAGGTGCCCTCGCTGGTGCTGGTGGGGTAGTAGACGACCCCGCCGCCGAAGCCGGTGACGCTCAGCGCGGAGACGCTGTAGGACGTGGTGGCGAAGGGACCGCGGCTGGCCTCCAGGATGGCGTTGGTCGGCGCGGGGCCGCGCTCGTAGGGGTTGGCGGCGGCCTGCGCGCCGGCGGGGACGGCCAGGGCGCCGCCGACGGCCAGAACGGCCGCCACGGCGAGTCGGGCCAGGGCACCGATACGGGTACGGGGACGGGGGGTGGTGGCTGGTCGCACGTCGGTTGCTCCTTGTCGGGTAGGGAGATCCATCGACATGCGTCAGTATTGGAGTGCCCGCCCGGCCACCGCATCGGCGAAATCACCGGTCGTCGAGCGCCGTGCGCCGGCGCCCCGACGCGGCTCGGTGACCTGTCCGTGACGTGGACAGTGGACGATGGACCGATGCAGCTCACCCGACGGAACCTGCTCGGCGTGACCGCGGCGGCCGGCGTGACCGGCCTGGCCACCGGCTGTGAGCCGGAACGGCGGGAGTCAGCCGGGCCGGCGCCGAGCGCCGCTCCGGCCCTGGACCCGGCGAGCTGGGACAGCGTACGGGCCCAGTTCGCGCTCGACCGCAGCCGGGCGCACCTGGCCACCTTCGTCTTCGCGCCGCACCCCGCCCCGGTGCGCGCCGCCGTCGCCACGCACCGCGACGGGCTCGACCGGGACGCAGTCGGCTACCTGGGCGCCAACGAGGAACGCCTCGACGGGGCGGTGCTCGAAAAGGCGGCCCGCCACCTCGACACCCGTCCCGACCAGATCGCGCTGACCGACTCGACCACCATGGGCCTCGGACTGGTCTACACGGCCGTGCGGCTGCGGCCGGGCGACGAGGTGCTCACCACCGAGCACGACTTCTACGCCACCCACGAGTCGTTGCGGCTGCGGGCCGAGCGGGACGGGGTGGCCATACGCCGGGTACGCCTCTACCAGGATCCGGCGGTGACCACCGCCGACGAGATGGTCGGCAACCTCACGGCGGCGGTCTCCGCCCGCACCCGGGTCGTCGCGCTGACCTGGGTGCACTCCAGCACCGGCGTGAAGCTGCCGGTCCGGCAACTCGCCGAGGCGGTCCGCGCGCGCAGCCCCGAGGCGCTGGTCTGCGTCGACGGGGTGCACGGCTTCGCCGCCGACGCGGCGACCCCGGAGCAGCTCGGCTGCGACGTGCTGGTCTCCGGCTGCCACAAGTGGCTGCTCGGGCCGCGGGGCACCGGCCTGGTCTGGGGCAGCACCCGGGCGTGGAGCCGGATGACCCCGGTCATCCCCACCTTCGACCGGCGCAGCATCGGCCGGTGGCTCTTCGCCGGCACGGGCGGGCAGCCGACGCCCCCGGGGCCCGCGCACACGCCGGGCGGCTACCACAGCTTCGAGCACCGCTGGGCGCTCGCCGACGCGTTCGAGTTCCACCACCGGATCGGTCCGGCGCGGGTCGCCGAGCGGAACCGGGAACTGGCCGGCCGGCTCAAGGAGGGTCTCGCCAACGTCCGCGGGGTGCGGCTGGTCACCCCGCGGTCGGCCGAACTCTCCGCCGGGGTGGTCTGCTGCGACGTACCCGACGTGCCGGTGGGTGAGGCGGTGGGTCGGCTGTACGCCGCCGGCGTGATCGCCAGCAGTACCCCGTACAACCCGTCGCACCTGCGGTTCGGCGCGACCATCGCGAACAGCGAGGCGGACGTGGACGCGGCGGTGAAGGCGGTGCGCGGCCTGGTGTGAGCGCCGGCGCGGCGCGAGGTCCGACCGTCGGCCGGGGTGTTCACCGGCCGGGCGCAGGTGTGCCGCCGTCTTTTCCGGGAATGGCACGCCGACGGCTGGCGGGGCGGGCGACGGAGGTCAGGTGGGCAACGGTGGGCAGGATCCGGGTGAGCCGCGGGCAGGAGCCGCCGAGCCGCGGCGCCCGGCCGAGGAGGGCGACCGGCGGCAGCCCGCCGACGTGCACCACAGCGGCCCGACGATGTCCGATCCGGACGTGGTCCTCCAGATCCCCCATCTGCAGGTGGACGACATCCGCGTCGAGGTCGACGACCTGGACGCCCACGTGTCGCTGCGCGCCGGGCTGGGCGGGCTGCTCCACCTGGACGTCGGGGTGCAGGCCCGGCTGGGCACGGTCCGGATCGACATCCGGGGCGTGACGACGGAGGCGATGCTGGAGGTCCGGCTCGATGAGCTGAACCGCATCCTCGACCGCGCGTTGACCACCATCGACCGCAATCCGCAGATCATCGACGCGGTGGTGCGAGCGGTGGACACCGGCCTCGATCCGGTGGCCCGGACCGCACAGCCGGCCCCGGGGCCCGAGGGGCCGCGGCCCCGGACGCTCCCGGGGGCGGCCGAAGGCGGTGCGGCCGGCTCGCCGGGGCGCACGGCGTGGCGACGGATGAAGAAGATCGCCAAGGACGGCCGGCCGCTGCGGCGTGCCGCGGCGCGGCTGCTTCCCGGCACAAAACCAGAGCCGGGACGCGACGGATGACGGCCGGCCTACTCGCCCAGTTCGGTGCGCGGAATCATCTCCGGTGACCAGCGGACGTCGTAGCGCGGCGCGGCGACCGACTCGGCGAAGGCCGTCGCCACCGCGGGCGAGCTGACGATGCGCCAGTCCAGCTCCTTGTCCACCTCGAACCAGATGAGCCCGATGATGTCCCGATGGCGGGGCAGCGTCTGGAACAACTCACGGATCCATTCGGCCTTGCGCCCGCCGGCGTCGGAGGCGCCGGTCTCCGTGACCACCAGCGGCCTGCGGCTGAAGGTGCGGATCTCCGCGATGGTGGGGCCGAAGATCTCGTCGAAGGACCAGTAGTTCGCCCAGGCTCCCGTGCCGTAGTAGCCGGTGACGCCCACCCAGTCGACGTAGTCGTCACCCGGGTAGAGCTCGGCGAGGTTCACGGTCGTCTTGCTCCACCGGGCGTTCGGGCTCCACACCCAGATGACGTTGGTGGCGCCGGCGGAGTTGAAGAGGTCGTGCACGTGCCGCCAGGCCCGGACGTACTCCCCCGCCTGGTTGCCGTTGGCCTTCTCACCCCAGGGGTACCAGTTGCCGTTCATCTCGTGGGCGAACCGGATGGCGACCGGATAGCCGAGCGACTTCACTCCCGCGGCCCAGGACCGCAGGTAGCCGTCGAAGTCGCCGCTCACGATCCGGTCCAGGCGATAGCGGAGTTGGCTGGACCGGATCCGGTCGATCTCGCGCGGGGGCCGCCGCTGCTTCCGGGCCGCCTCGTCCACCCGGGGGTCCCAGGGCTCCCAGCCCAGCATCGGCAGCATGCCCCGGGCGGTGATCCGGTCGAACAGCGCCCGGTCGAACGTGCCGGACTCCCAGCCCACGCCGAAGAGCATCACCTGCGGCTCGCGCCGCGCGGCCACGGCGAAGCGGTCCACCGCCGCGAAGTCGTACGGGCCCTTCTCGGTCATCACACCGATGAAGGCCTTGCCGGCCGGCGGGAAGAGTTCCGCCGCCAGTCCGAGTTGGGGGGCGTCGGCACCAGCCGGCACCACCACGCCCGATTCGGCTTTCGTCGGCGGGCCGGACGCGGCGCCCTTCCCGCCCACGCTCGTGGTGATCGGCGCCACGGCGAAGGCGTAGGCCAGCAGCAGCGCGGCGATCACCACCATGAGGAGCCGGGGCCTGGTCAGCCGTACCACGTCACAACCTTCTCCACCGCCACCCGTTCAACCTTCAGCCCAGCTTATGGCGGTTAAGCCCTTATGTCCGGGAATCTAGTCCTCCACCATCGTGCGCAGGAGCATGTCGCGCGACCAGCTGACCTGGTAGCGAGGGTTGGCGACCGCCGTGGCGAAGGCCTGCGCCACGGCCGGCGAACTGACGATGCGCCAGTCCAGTTCCTTGTCCACCTCAAACCAGATGAGCCCGAGGATGTCCTGGTAACGCGGCAGCGCCCGGAACGTTTCCGTGATCCATTCGGCCTTGCGCCCCGTGGCGTCGGAGGCACCGGTCTCGGTGATGACCAACGGTTTCCTGCTGAACGCGCGGATCTCGGTGATGGTGGGGCCGAAGATCGAGTCGAAGGAGCCGTAGTCCGTGTAGGCGCCGATGCCGTAGTAGCCCGTGACACCCACCCAGTCGACGTAGTCGTCGCCCGGATACAACCCGGAGAGCTTCGGGAGCGACTCGTCCCATCGGGAATTCGGGCTCCACACCCAGGTCACGTTGGTGACCCCCGCCGCGCGGAAGAGATCGTGTACGTGCCGCCACGCCTCGACGTACTCGCCCGGCCGATTGCCGTTGCTCGCCTCGGACCACGGGTACCAGTCACCGTTCATCTCGTGCGCCAACCGGATGGCCACCGGGTAGCCGAGGGACTTGATCCCTTCGGCCCAGGACCGCAGGTAGGGGTCGAAGTCCCCGGCGGTGATGCGGGACAACCGGTAGGCAGGTTGGTCGGAGCGGATCTTGTCGATCTCCCGGGGCGGCAGTTTCTTCTCGCGGGCCGCCTGGTCCAACCGGTGGTCCCACGGTTCCCAGCCCAGCATCGGCAGCATGCCCCGGCTACTGATCCGGTCGAAGAGCGTCCGGTCGAAGTTGTCCGAGTTCCACCACGCGCTGAAGAGCATCACCTGCGGCTGGTGTTTCGCGGCCGCCGTGAACGAGTCCAGCGCCTCGAAGTCGTACGGGCCCTTGTCGGTCATGACACCGATGAACGCCTTGCCGCTCGGTGGGAAGGGTTCCGCAGCCAGCCGGGGCGGGGCATTTGGCTCAGCCTTCGCAGGCCGGTCGGACTGGCCGTCCTTCCGGCCCTCGAACATGGCGGCCGGCGCGATGGCGACCGCGTAGGTCAGCAGCAGTGCGCCGGTGAGTACCAGCAGGGCCCGCGCAGTGGTCAACCTCTTCACAACTAGTCCTTCGTGCGGAGGAACACGTCCGGCGACCAGGTGACCTGGTAGCGAGGGGCAGCGACCGCGTCGGCGAAGGCCGTGGACACGGCCGGGGAACTGACGATGCGCCAGTCGAGTTCCTTGTTCACCTCGAACCAGATCAGCCCGATGATGAACGGATATCTGGGCAGGGTCTGGAAGGCGTCCTTGATCCATTCGGCCTTCCGCCCGATGTGGTCGGAAGCACCGGTCTCGGTGATGACCATCGGCTTCTTGCTGAAGGTGCGGATCTCGGTGATGGTCTTTTTGAAGACCTCGTCGAAGGAGAGGTACGGCGCGAAGTCGTACTTGCCGTAGTAGCCCGTGACGCCCACCCAGTCCACGTAGTCGTCGCCCGGGTAATACGTGGAGATTGCGGGGGTCAGGTCGGTGTATCTGACGTTCGGGCTCCACACCCAGGCGACGTTCGTGGCCCCGGCCGCCCGGAACACGTCCTGCACGTGACGCCAGGCCTTCACGTAGTCACCCGGCTCGTTGCCGTTGACCAGCTCGCACCACGGGTACCAGTAGCCGTTCATCTCGTGGGCGAAGCGGATGGCCACCGGGTAGCCGAGTGACTTGATCCCTTCCGCCCAGGACCGTACGTAGCTGTCGAACTCTCCGCCCGCTATGCGGGACAACCGGTAGCTGGGTTGATCCGACCGGATCCGGTCGATCTCCTGGGCGGTCAACTTCTGCTGCCGAGCCCGTTCATCCAGCCGGTAGTCCCAGGGTTCCCAGCCCAGCATCGGCATCATGCCGCGGTCACGGATCCGGTCGAAGAGTGTCCGGTCGAACGTGGCGGACGCCCACCCCTCGCTGAAGAGCATGACCTGCGGCGAGCGCTTGGCGGCCGCCGTGAAGCTGTCCACGGGCGTGAAGTCGTGGGGACCCTTGTCGGTCATGACACCGATGAACGTCTTTTCCGCCGGCGGGAAGGGTCCTCGAGGTCGGGGCGCCTTCGCTTCAGCCGTCGCCGCCCCGCTCCGGCGCTCGGAGGTGGTGGTGGGCGCTATGGCGAAGGCATAGGTCAGCAGCAGCGCGCCGGTCAACACCATCACGACCCGGGGAAAGGTCAATCTCATCATCGGAGAACCTCCTCAGCCGCGACCCGTGACCGTGGCGGGTGGACCTCCTCGGTCTCCGCGCGGACGGGGGCCGGCACGACCACCTCGTCGTCCTGCTGGCCGGTGGCCCGCAGGTTCGACACGAGCGCGATCAGTGGCGGACCGAGACCGGTCAGGAGGGTCAGGACAGGCCACGCCCGCAGCAGGGGTGAGCTGTTGTCCAGCACGAAGCTCGCGCCGAGCAGACCGGCGGAGACGCCCGCCCAGCAGAGGTGCAGCCGGAACGTGCGGAACGACTCGATGGTGCGCAGCCTCCCCTTGGCCGTCACCACGAACCCGAGTTTGCGGCGCAGCAGCGCGGTGAACCCGGCGGCCACGTAGATGGGCCCGGCGAACAACGCCAGCGCCATGCCGACCAGGCCGATCTCTTCCCGTTCGTGCGGGGCGATGTTGAAGCGACGGAGCCAGAGCCACAGCACGAACCAGGTGCCGAAGGTCGAGCCCCAGAGCACCGACCACACGGTGACGTCAAGCTGCGCCGAACCGATCCCGGTGAGCAGGTACAGCGCGGTGGCGAGGTTGCCCAGCAGCAGGCTGACCGCGACGCTCGGGTAGTAGAACTGGAGCAGGCGGTACTGCCAGCGGCGCCGGGACGGCAGCTCGCGCGGTGCGCGCAGTTCGGGCCGGACGAGGATCTCGCAGATGCCGGCCGCCCAGCGCTTCTGCTGGTTGAAGTAGTCCGCCCACGAGGTCGGGCCCTCGCCGATGGCCACCACGTCGGGCGTGTAGACGCCCTTCCACTTGTTGCCCGTCTCCGGATTGGTCGCGGCGTGGATGCGAATGCTGGTCAGGTGGTCCTCGATGATGGAGTCCTGGTAGCCGCCGATGGTCCGCCAGGCTGCGGGCCGGTAGAGGTGCCCGGTGCCGGTGAGCAGCGGCGCGTCCAGCCCGTTGCCGCCGCGGGCGATGAGGCCGTTGTAGAGGTACTGCTGCACCGAGGAGCCGTGCGCGACGAAATTCTGGTGCATGTTGCCGTACACCTGCGGGGTCACCACGAAGGCGACGTCCGGGTCGCGGAAGTAGCCGAGGGTGCGTTCGAGGAAGTTGGGCAGCGGCACGTGATCCGGGTCGACGTTGGCCACCACGTCGTACCGGTCCTCGTGCTCGGCCCGCCAGGCGTTGTGGTTGCCGGACTTGGTCCGGGCCCGGAACTCCCCGCCGGGCTGGTTGTACTCCGGCCGGCCCTTGCGGCTGAAGTGGTGGACGCCGAGCCGCGCGGCCATCTCCTTCACCGCCGGATCGTCTCCCTCGTCGAGGATCCAGACGTCCACCTGGCCGCAGTAGACGAGTTGCCGCAGCCGGTGCAGCGTCCGCTCCGCGACGTCGAGCGGCTCCTTGCTGGGCACGATAGTGGTGAGCAGGGCCACCCGGAGGCCGACCGGCGGGTCGACCGGCACCGGGTCCCGGGCCCGGAACGCGAACACCCACACCACCACGTTCTGCGCGAGGCGGATCAACTCGACGCCGACGACCACGCAGAAACCCAGCCGGGCCGCGATCGTCTCCCAGCCGCCGGGCCCGACCACGCCCGGGCCGGGCACGTGCTGGGGCAGCAGCAGCCAGGCGACGAACAGCAGCCCGGCCGCGCTGTTGACCAGCACGAGCAGGGTCAGCACCAGCCGCGCCGCGGGTGAGGCGACGTGCCGGAACTCCACCGCCGCGTCCGGGCGCCGCGGCGCGACCAGCGGCCCGGCGGTGGCGCCGCACCGGGCGTACGCCAGGCGGGCTCGGATGTTCAACTGCCGGCGGTCCGGTCCCTTCCGGGTGGGCGGTCCGTCCGGCGCGATCGAGGGCGGACTGTTGCCCGAGGTGCCCGGCGTGCTGGCCCGGGACGGGCGTGTATCGGCGGCGATGGCCATGTTTTCCCCCATGGTGTTCTCGCCACGAACCCGACAGAGGCTGATCCTGAGCGGGCAGTGGGGTTGGAAAAGTACTGATCGATTAGAGGGCGGTGCGCTCGTCCACCAGCAGGGCCAACGTGAACCCGGTCGGATGCCAGACCTGCGCCACCTGGTATCCGGTGCGGAGCAGCCGCTCCGTCGCGCCGCCGACGGGCGGCACGGGATCCGTGCGTTCGCCGGGGCGGATCACCCACAGCCGCCGGACGCCCCACAGGCAGCCGGCGCAACCGTGCGGCGCCGCGGCGAGCAGGTCCGTCGGCCGCCGCTCGGCGGGAAGGTAGCGGGCCACCACGGTCCGGGCGTCCGCGTCGCCGTAGACCACGCCGTCGCCGGGCAGCCGCCGGACGCCAACGATCTCGGCGACCTCGCGGGTGGCCTGCCCGTGCCCGTCGGGCGCGCGGACGGCCGCCTGGGCCGGCGCGCCGATCAGCGCCAGTGCCGCCAGCACCACCACCCAGCAGCGGGCTCGCACCCGGGACAGGGCGGCCGCGGCCAGCGTCGCCCAGGCCGGCAGGGTGAAGAGCAGGCTCGACGGCGACCAGACCGGCGTCACCTGCGCGAGGAGCAGCAGGCCGAGCGGCGGCAGCACGGCCCACGCGGTGCAGACCGCCGCGGCGTGCCGCAGCGGGAGGCTGAACAGCGCCAGCCCGAGCAGCACCGCACCCAGCGCGGCGACGCCGAACAGCTCCCGGGGGGTCGCGGCGAGGGCCGCCACGTCGGGGCGGGCTGCCGGCGCGACCTGCCCGCCGGCGCGTACTCCGGACCAGAGCAGCGCGGCGGCGGGGAGCACGCCGAGGAACGCGGCGGCCAGCCACCGACCGGCCACCCCACGCCGGAACGCGAGCACGACCCAGCCGTGGCCGACGAGCAGCAGGAGCGCCACCGCGTGGCACAGGCCGAGCAGGGCCACCGCACCGGCGTACGGGGCGAGGCGGCGCAGGCTCGGGCGGTCCAGTGCGGGCAGCAGGAGCCAGGTGGCGAGCACCGCGGCGAACAGGGCCAGCGCGTGCGGCTGGGCCTCCTGCGCGTACCGGGTGACGCTCGGCAGCAGCGCGAAGATCACCCCGGCCAGCACCCCGGTGCCCGGCGCGAACATCCGGGCGGCCAGGGCGCCGACGAGCGCGGCGGCCGCCGCCACGGCGAGCAGGGACGGTACGCGCAGCGCGAGGTCGGAGGCGCCGAACGCCGCCGCCCAGGCGCGCATCAGCAGGTGGTAGGGCACGAGCGTGACGTCGCCACCGGGCAGCCCGTCCGGCCAGGGTGAGGTGGCGGCCCGCCAGGTCGCCAGTTCCGCCAGGCGCAGGCCGGGCGTGCCGGCCCCCACGACGCCGAGCGCCCCGGTCAGCAGCGCCGGCAGCAGCCACGCGGCGAGCCGCCACCGGGAGGTGTCGGCCGGTGGATGGTGCGCGCCGGGCCTGTAACCGACCGCCCGGTCCTCGCCCCACGGGTCCTCGACCCGGATCTCTCCCGGCCCGAGCCGGGGCAGGACCATGGTGTCCGCGTCCATCATCGTGACTCACGCATCCCTGTGGGTGCCGGCAACCTGGTTCCCAGCCGCCCCGGGGCGACGCCGGATCGGCGTGCTCGCGACGGTGCGGCCGCACGTGTCGCGGCCGGCACCGGGAGTCCCGGGTCGAGGACTGGATGACACGGTCGAGCCTAGTAAGTCACTCCGACATAACGCTCATATCCGACGAACAGGACGAGCCGATACCCCGGACGGGGGAGTTCGGCCGACGTGGCTCCTCCTCGCTCAGATGCACGAAGGTTGGAGCTGCTCTGAACCGCCGCCGGGCCGGGGTTTTCATGCGAGCATCTGTCCGGATGGACCACGGCGACCAACCGGCCGCTCCAGCTGGCCACGCGCCAGGGACGCGGTTCGGGCCGATGAACCCGAACGGTGGCTACGACGCCGCCCGGGGCCTGCGCAGCTTCGTCGCCGGGATGGGCGGGGCCAGCCACTACAGCTTCGGCACCATCCAGCCCAACAGCGAGGCGCGCAACGCCTCGGCGTACGGCCTGCTGAAGTTCACCCTGCACGCCGGCGGCTACGACTGGCAGTTCGTGCCGGTCGCGGGCCAGTCGTACAGCGACAGCGGCAGCGGGGCCTGCCACTGAACGCCCCCGCTCGACCGGGCCGGCCGTGGTATCGCCCACGGCCGGCCTGTCGCTCGGGTCACTTCAGCTCACGAAACTTTGCACAGCCTGCAAGATCGCCTGTAGGGTCGCCCGGTGCCTCCGGACAGCCCTCCCGCCGACGGCGGCCTCCGCGACCGCAAGAAGCGGCGGACCCGCACCGCGCTGGCCACCGCGGCGCTGCGCCTGGTCGCCGAGCACGGTCTCGACCAGGTGACCGTCGAGGAGATCAGCGCGGCGGCGGACGTCTCCTCCCGGACCTTCTTCAACTACTTCCCGAGCAAGGACGACGCGCTCATCGGCGACCAGGCGGCGCTCAACGCCCGATTCGTGGCGTGCCTCGCCGAGGTGCCCCCGGAGGCGCCCGCCCTCGCGGCCATCCGCGCGGCGCTCGCCGAGGTGATCGAGGAGTTGCAGGAGGACCGCGAGCTGTGGTTGCTCCGGATGGACGTGATCGCGCGCAACCCCGCCCTGCTGCCACGCCTGGTCGCCGCGGGCGCCGAGGCGGAGCGCTCGATGATCGACGTCGTCGCCGCCCGGGTGGGCGTACCCGCGGACCACGGGTTCCCGGCCCTGCTCACCACCGTCACCGGCGCCGCGTTCCGCACCGCCGCACTCCGCTGGGCCGCCACCGCCGGCGCCCGGTCCCTCGCCGACCTGGTCGACGAGGCGTTCGACACCCTCGCCGCCGGCCTGCCGGATCCCGGCACGCCGAAGCCCCACCCGTCCCGCACTCCGAGTTGAGGAACCGCATGTCCGTACCCACCGCGCCCGCCGACGCCGCCGAGGTCGGCCCGGGCCGCATGTCCCGCCGCGAAGTACTCCAGGCCCTCTCCGGCCTCATGGTGGGCATGTTCGTCTCGATCCTCGCGTCCACGGTCGTCGCGAACGCGCTGCCGCGCATCATCGCCGACCTGGACGGCAGCCAGACCGTCTACACCTGGATCGTCACCACCGAACTGCTGGCCATGACGGCGACCGTGCCGATCTGGGGCAAGCTGGCCGATCTCTACAGCAAGAAGCTGCTCATCCAGTCGTCCCTGGGCCTGTTCGTGATCGGCTCGCTGATCGCCGGTTTCACCCCGAACGTCGAGGTGCTGCTGCTCAGCCGGATCGTGCAGGGCGTCGGCGCCGGCGGCATGACCGCCCTGGCCACCATCGTGATGGCCGCCATGATCCCGCCGCGCGAACTCGGCCGGTACGCGGGCATCTTCGGCGCCGTCTTCGGCGTCGGCACCATCGCCGGGCCGCTCATCGGCGGGGTCCTGGTCGACACCTCCTGGCTCGGCTGGCGCTGGTGCTTCCTGATCGGCGTCCCGTTCACCCTCCTGTCGATCTTCCTGCTCCAGCGGACCCTGCACCTGCCGGTCGTCCGCCGGCAGGTGCGGATCGACTGGCTCGGCGCCGCCCTCATCACGACGGGCGTCTCGCTGCTGCTGGTCTGGTCGTCGCTGGCCGGGCACAAGTTCGCCTGGGCCTCCGGCTGGACGGCGCTCATGGTCGCCGGCGGGGTCGCGGTGCTGGCGGTGGCCGTGTTCGTCGAGTCCCGGGCCGCCGAGCCGATCGTCCCGCTGGACATCTTCCGCAACCGGACCGTCTCGCTGGCCACCGTGGCCAGCGTCCTGGTCGGCGTGGCGATGTTCGGCGGCACCGTCTTCCTGTCGCAGTACTTCCAGATCTCCCTGGGCAAGTCGCCGACCGTGGCCGGTCTCATGAGCCTGCCGATGATTTTCGGGCTGCTGGTGTCCTCGACCGTCGCCGGCCAGCTCATCACCCGGTACGGCCGCTGGAAGATCTTCCTGGTCGCCGGCGCCGCCGTCATGACAGCCGGAATGCTGCTGCTCGGCACCATCGGCGCGGGCACCGGCGTCGTCGTCGTCTCGATCTACATGGCGGTGCTCGGCATCGGCGTCGGCATGCTGATGCAGAACCTGGTGCTGGCCGCCCAGAACGACGTGCCCGCCAACGAACTGGGCGCGGCCACCTCCGTGCTGACCTTCTTCCGCAGCATGGGCGGCGCCATCGGGGTCAGCGCCCTCGGCGCCGTCCTGGCCAACCGGGTCACCGACCTGATGACCGAGCGCCTCGGCCCGGCCGCGGCCGGTGGCGGCTCCTCCGCCGCCGTGCCGGACCTGTCCACGCTGCCCGAGCCGCTGCTGCGGATCGTGCAGGACGTCTACGGCACGGCCACCGCCGAGCTGTTCCTGGTCGGCGCGCCGCTGGCTCTGCTCGCGATGATCGTGGTGCTCTTCATCAGGGAGAAGCCGCTGCACACGCTCAGCGGCGACGAGCGGCGGGCTCAGGAGGAGGCGGCGCAGGCCGCCGCCCTCACCCACTGACGGCCGGTCCGGCCGGTCCGCGCAGCCACCGGTTCCGGGGCTGCGCGGACCCCGCGCCGGATGGAAGGATGACCGGGTGTCATCGCTCGCGATACCCCACGTCACCTTCCTCGGTGGACATCCGCACCACACGGGCGAGACGACCGGGCTGACCGCCATCCTCGACCGCTCCGGCATCGGCCTGCGACGGCCGATCCGGCGGTTCCTTCGCTTTCCTTGGCCCACCCTCCGCGGGCTGGACATCCGCACCCCGAGCCTGATCTCCATGGCGCTCGACGGTCACGGCCTGCGGTCCGGCGGTGTCAACCTCGACCTACACCTGGCCCAAGGGGTGTGCCGGTTGCACGTCGAGGGCACGCCGGCGTCGGAGCTGCGGGACCGGCTCGCGGCGTGGGCGGCGGAGGAGGCGGGGCCGCCCGAGCCGCTGCCCGCCACGCCCCCACCGCCGCCACGCCAGGTGCGCGGTCCGGCCGACGTGGTCCGGGTGTCGCTCGACATCTGGCGGGCCGCCAGCGTCGGCCGGGAGTCCGTCCCCGACCGGAGCAGCCTGGTCTACCGGCTCAGCGTGGCCGAGAACCATCGCCTCTGCGGCCGGTTCACCGAGGCCGTCGCCCTGCTCGAACCCCTGGCCGCCGGAGCGGCGGCGGCGTTCGGGCCGCTCGACACCGACGCCCTGACCGTCCGCAACGCGCTCGGTCAGGCCTACCTGGCCGCCGGGCAGGTCGACGACGGCCTGGACGTGCTGCGGGAGGCGGTGACGGCCGCCGAGCACGGGCAGGGCGCCGACGGCGAACTCACCCTCGTCATCCGTAACAACCTCGCGGTCGGCTACCAGCAGGCCGGCCAGTACGCGCAGGCCGTCGAGCTGCACGAACAGAACATCCGGCACAGCGGGCGCAAGCACGGGCAGCTGAGTCGGCAGACGGTCGGCCGGCGCAACAACCTGGCCGCCACCCTGGCGCTGGCCGGCTACCGGCGGCGGGCGATCGGGCTCTACTGGGAGGTCCTCGACGCGCTGCCGGCCGACGCCCACGACGACACCCTGGCGGTCACCGCCCGGCAGAACCTCGCCATCCTGCACAACCCGTCCTGGCGACCGTGACCGGTCAGGGCAGGGGCGACGAACGCTCGGCCGAGCCGGCCCGGCGGGCGCGCGGCACCACGTCGTCCTTGCGGACGATGGCGGTGACCTGCTCGCCGATCTCGCGGGTGAGCCGGTCCGGGCACGGCAGTCCGAGCTGGACGGCCAGGTCCCGCCCGTACAGGTCGACGGCGGCCTCGGCCAGCTCGGCGTAGACCGCCACGGCCAGGCGGGCGCGGTAGCGCGCGGTGGGCAGCGCCACCAGGGCGACGACCAGGGCCGGCCACCAGAACGCCCCGAGGGCGGCGTACAGCAGGCCCCAGCCGACCAGCCGGGCGGCCGCCCCGCACCGCTCCTGCGCGGCCGCCAGTTCTCCCCGCGCCTCGTCCGGGAGCAGCAACCACAGGCGCGGCCACCCGCTCGCCAGGTCGAGGCCGTAGCCGCGGTGCACCCGGACGTCGGTCGCGTGCAGCCGATCGCCGATCCAGGTGGGCCGCGCCGGCTCCACGAGGCAGATCGCCGACCGGCGGGCGATGGCCCGGCGCGTACGCTCGCGCAGCGCGCTGTCGCCGGGGTCGGTGAGCAGCGCGCGTTCGGCGGTCAGCACGTCGGCGTCCGCCCTCTCCCAGCGGCGGCGGCGCCCGGCGGCGAGCCGGCCCAGCACCGGCCCGGACCCGGTCCGGCTCCACGTCCAGGAGACGAGCACGCCCACCGACTGCGCAACGAGCCCGGCCGCCGCCGCGCCGAGCAGGAACGCGACCGCGCCGATCAGCAGGCCCGCCCCCGATCCACCGGCCGGCCCGGCGGCCAGCCCGTCCCACCAGGCCGTCAGGGCGCGCTGGTCCACCGCGTGCCGCTGGCCCAGCACCTGGGCCAGCACCACCGCGGCGGCGAACAGCGCACCCGGCAGCAGCAGCGCCGCCGTCCACTTGGTCACCAGCTGCTTGCCAAGCTCGGCGAGGAGGGCGCTCACAACACGATCCGGCGCTGCCCGAACGGCACTCCGGTCAGCCCGCACACCGGCCGCTCACCGTCGCCCTCCGGGACCGCGCGGGGACACGGCAGCGGGCTCGGGCAGCTCCAGGCGACGACCGTGGGATGCCCGCCCCCGCCGAGCCACGCCTCGAACCCGCGTACGCCGGTGGTCAGCCCGTCGATGCCGTGGCGGGCGAAGGCGTCGTCGAGCCGGTCGAGGTCCTCCTCCAGGCGGTGGTCCAGCCGGCCCTGGGCGACGGCCTCGGCGATCCGGTCGAGCACGTCGGCGGCGCCGTAGCGCTCGGCGTGCTGGCGCAACTGCTCACCGGCGGCCTGCCGGCACAGGCGGCCGACGCGCTCCGCGACGAGTTCCACAGCTGCTCCCCGGGCACCGATTGACGTCCGCTGCCACCCTATCGACCCGGGCACGTCGCCACCGTCCCCAAAGGCGTGTCGTGCACCCGCTTCCGCCCTCCGGCCGGGGCGGGCAGGATGGGCACGGGAGATCGCAGGCCGACGCGGGGATCGAGTGGCGATGTCGAGACGGACCACCAGTGCCGCCGTACGGCGGGTCGCGGAGGTGCTCGCCGAATACGAGCGCACCGGTGACCCGTCCGTCCTCACGGGACCGGACCTGTCGGCCGACGCGCACCTCCTCGCCGCCGCGGCCGGTGACCGCGGCGCCGGTCGGGCGGCGGCGCGGGAGCTGGCCCGGCTCCACTGGTACCGCTACCTCGACCTGCCCGGGCTGGACGGTGTGCGGGAGCGCCGGGCGGCCGTCGCCCTGTTCCGCCAGGGGTGCCGCGACGACCCGGGCGGGGTGCCGGAGCTGATCCGGGACGAGCAGCCGGAGACCGGCCGGCCGGACGGGCCGCGCCTGTCCGACGTCCTGCTCAGCCCGCAGCAGGCCGACCGGATCGCGGGGCTGCGCCAGCGGTACCGGGAGGGTTCCGGCAAGGCCCTGCGGATGCTCGTCACGCTCTACCGGGAATGGTTGCCGCAGCTGGCCCGCGACCGCGACGAGTCGGCCGGCCTGCTCCGTGCCGCGTTGCTGACCGACCTCGCCGAGGCGCTGACGACGCTGGCCGAGGACGGCGGGGACGCCCGGACCTACGACGAGGCGCTGGACGCCCTGACGCAGGCCCTGGAGGCCACCTCGGCGCGGGACCCGCACAAGCTGCACCGGCTGCTCCGCCGCGGCCACCTGTTCACCCTCTACTTCGACCGGGGCGCCGGCCCGCGGGCCCTGGAGCTGGCCGTGGGCGACCACCGCCGGGCCGCGCAGCTCGCCTGGGGGCGCCAGCCCACCGATCCGCGCGTGGTGTCGTGGCTCGGCACGGCGCTGTGCCGGCTGCACGACATCCCGGAACAGGCGTCGGTGGAGCTCCTGCTGGAGGCGACCGCCGCCTGGCGCGACGCCGTCCTCACCACGCCGCCGGACCACCCGGGGTCGGCGCCGGCCCTGGAGCGGCTGAACACCGTCGTCAACGTGCTGGCCCGCGAGATCGGCGCGGATCCGGCCAGCATGATCGTCACCGCCGCCGACGAGCCGGCGGTGCTCGACCGGCTGCTGTGGCGGGCCGAGGAGACAGCCGATCGGATCTCGGTGGACGCCGCACCGCCGGCGCTGGTCGAGCGGTACGAGTCGGCCGCCGTGCTGGCCGCCGCGGTGCCCGGCTTCCATCCGGGGCGGCCGCGGGCCCTGCTCCTGCTCGGCGAGGCGGAGCTGGCCCGCTGGGAACACGGCGGCGAACTGGAGGGCGCGGGGCGGGCGGCATCCTGGGCGCAGCTCGCCCTGGACGCCGCCGGGCCGGGGCACCCGCTGCGGCGGCAGGCACTCAACCTGCTCGCGGGCGCGGCCGCCCGGGCCGGGGTGCACGGGCAGGAGGAACACCTGGTCGAGGTCGCCGTCTCCGCCGCGCGCGCGGCGCTGGACCTGGCCGACGGGCAGCCGGACACGCGTCCGCAGCAGCTCGTGGTCCTCGCCGGCACCCTGGCTGACGCCGGCTGGCTCGCCGAGGATCCGGAGCTGGTGGACGAGGCGCTGCGCTACCAGCGGGAGGCGCTGGAGCAGACGCCCGCGCACCACGAGTCGTACCCGCTGCGGCTGATGCGGCTCGCCGACATGCTGTCCCGCCGGGCGGCGCTGGCACCCGACGACACGCTGCTCGCCGAGGCCGTGGAGACCAGCCGGCGCGCCGCCGAGGCGCTGCCCGGTGACGACCCCCGCCGGGTCGGGTTCCTGCACAACCAGGCGAGCAGCCTGGCTCTCCTCTCGGTGCGCCGGGCCGACGAGGCCGGCCTGCTGGCGGCCGAACGCACGTTCCGCGACGCGCTCGCCCTGCTGCCGCCGGAACACCCGGACCAGCCCCGCATCGGCAGCTCGATCGCGGACACCCGGTACCAGCGGTATCTGCTGGGCGGTGACCGCGACGTGCTGGCCGACGCCGTGCGGCTGGCCCGGCAGGCGGTGGCGCAGACCCCGACCGGGCACCACTGGTGGTCGCTGCGGGCCGGGCTCCTGGCCCGGGCCGCGGCGGCGCTGGCCAGGGCGGGCGGCCCGGACGCCGACCGGGCGAGGACCGAGGCCATCGCGACGTACGCCGCCATCGCCGCGTCGTCCGTGGTGGACCCGGCGACCGCGATCGACGCGGAACGCCAGCAGGCCGAGCTGGCCCGGGAGGCCGGCGACCCGGCAGCCCGGCTGGCCGCCCTGGAGCGGGCGGTGCGGCAGTTGCCCGCCTCGGTCGACCGGTCGTCGTCCGGGCACCGCCGGCTCGGCACGGTCGCCGCGCTGGGCGGGGTGGCGACCGAGGCCGCCGCCGCGGCGATCGCGGCCGGCGACGCCGACGGCGCCGTCGAACTTCTGGAACGCGGCCGGGGTCTGCTGTTCCACGAGGCCCTGGGGATCCGCGGTGGCCGCGTGGAGCTGCGCGCGATCGACGCACCGCTCGCCGCGGAACTCGACCGGATCGACCGGAAGCTGGCCGAGGCGGACGCCTACACGCAGGTCCGGAAGTTCACCATCCAGGTGGAACGCCGGACGGAGGCCGGCGAGGTGGTGGCCAGCTCCACCACCGACTGGGACCCCCGACCGGTCTGGCTCGCCCAGACCCGGCAGCTCGCCGCCGAACGGGACCGGGTGGTCGAGCGGATCCGGCGGCTGCCGGGGTTCGCCGACTTCCTCCGGCCGCCGTCGATGCCGCTGCTGCGCCAACGACTGGCCGGGATGCCGGTCGCCGTCGTCACCACGCACGGCGACCGGGGCGACGCCCTGCTCGTCCCGGCGGACCCGGAGCGGCCCGTGCGGCCGGTGCGCCTGCCCGACCTGCGCGCTGCCACGGTCCAGCGGCACGTCGTGCGCTGGTACGCGGCCGTGGCCGACGCGACCGACCCGGCCGTGCCGTTCGACCGGCGCGCCGCCGCCCAGGAGGAGCTGCACGGCATCCTGGCCTGGCTGTGGGACGCCGTCGCCGGGCCGGTGCTCGACCTCCTGGCCCCGGCGGACGGCCCGCCGCCGCGGATCTGGTGGTGCCCGGCCGGCCCGCTGGCCCGGCTCCCGCTGCACGCGGCCGGTCACCACCGGGAGCCGGGCGGCCGGCGTACGGTCCTCGACCGTGCGGTGTCGTCCTGGACGCCGACCCTCACGGCCCTGGCCCACGCGGGGGCGGACCGGCCGCCACGGCCGGCGCCCGCCACGGCCGCCGTCGTCGGCGTGCCGACCGCGCGGGACCTGCCGGCGCTGTCCCAGGTACGCGCGGAGGTCGAGGAGGTCGCCCGGCTGATGCCCGGCTCCACGGTGCTGGCCGGGACCGAGGTGGCGCCCGACGCGGTCGAGGACGCGCTCCGGGACCACCCGATCGCGCACTTCGCCTGCCACGCCGAGGCCGACACGCGCGTCGCCTCGATGCTGACCGGCGGGCTGCGCCTCGGCGGCGGGCGCTCGCTCAGCCCGCACATGGTGGGCTCCTACCATCTGGAGCGGGCCGAACTGGCCTTCCTGTCCGCGTGCGGCTCCGCCGCGACGCACCCCCGGTTCACCGATGAACCGCTGCACCTGGCGGCGGCCTTCCAGCTCGCCGGCTTCCGGGGAGTGATCGGCACGACCTGGCGGACCCCGGACAGCGCGCGGGTCGCCGCGGCGTTCTACGCCGGGTTGACCGACGGCGGCACCCGCCCGCCGGACACCGCCGCGGCGGCCCGGGTGCTCACCGACACGGTACGGGCCGTCCGCGAGGAATTCCCGGCGACGCCGACCCGGTGGGCCGGCCACCTCCACGTCGGACTGAACCGGCCGCTGTGACCGCTTCGACCGCCGGGGTGATCAGTCCGCCGACGGCGCCACCGTGCGGCGCAACTCCCGCTTGAGTACCTTGTGACTCGGCCCGATCGGCAGCGCGTCGACGTAGCGGACCTGGCGCGGGTACTTGTGGCGGCCCAGGTGCGCGCGGGACCAGTCGATCAGCTCCTGCTCGGCCGGCAGGCCGGGGCCGGCCGGGTCGGCCACCACCACCGCGCAGACCTCCTCGCCGTGCCGTGGGTCGGGCACGCCGATCACGGCCACCTGGCCGACGGCGGGGTGGCGGGCCAGGACCTCCTCGACCTCGCGCGGGTAGACGTTGAAGCCGCCCCGGATGATCAGGTCCTTCTTGCGGTCCACGATGGTGATGAACCCCTCGGCGTCCTTGCGCCCCAGGTCGCCGCTGCGGAACCAGCCGTCGACCACCGCCTCCGCGGTCGCCTCGGGCCGCCCGAGGTAGCCGGCGAAGACGTTGTGCCCGCGGATGACGATCTCGCCGAGCTCGCCGGTCGGCAGCAGCTCGATCCGGTCGTCCAGGTCGGCGCGGGCGATCTCCACCTCGACGCCCCAGACCGGGTGCCCGATGGTGCCGGGGCGGGTGCCGAAGTGCGGCTGGTTGGTCGTCGCCGTGGGTGAGGTCTCGGAGAGCCCGTAGCCCTCGAAGATCGTCGTGTCGAAGGCGGCGTGGAACCGTTCCAGCACGGCCACCGGCAGTGACGCCCCGCCGGAGACGCACAGCCGCAGTCGGGGCAGGGTGGCCCGGTCCCGGGCGGCGTCGAGCAGCGCCACGTACATGGTGGGCACGCCGTGGAAGACGTTCACCCCCTCGGCCAGCATGAGGTCGATGGCGGCCGGCCCGGTGAACCGGCTCAGCAGCACCAGGGTGGCGCCGACGCGGAAGGTGCCGTTCATCGCCACGGTCTGGCCGAAGCTGTGGAACAGCGGCAGGCAGCCGAGCACCACGTCGGTCTGGCGCGCGTCGTTGGCGTCGAAGACGTTGACGGTGGCGTTCATGACCAGGTTAAGGTGGGTGAGCAGGGCGCCCTTGGGCACGCCGGTGGTGCCGCTGGTGTAGAGCACCACGGCGGTGTCCTCCGCCTGGCGGGTGACGTACGACGGCAGCGCCGGCAGCGGCTCGCTCACCTCCTCCAGCCGGGACACGCCGGTGCCGCCCGGTCCGACGGTCACCAGCGGGACGCCCGCCGCCGCCGCGGCCGCGGCGCCCAGGGCGAGCTGCGAGCCGTGGCAGACCAGCAGCTTCGCGCCGCTGTCGCGGAGCACGTGCACCGCCTCGTCCACGGTCAGCAGCAGGTGCACCGGCACCAGCACCGCGCCGGCGGCCAGGGCGCCGTAGTAGACCCGCGGGAAGTCGACCACGTTCGGGGCCAGCAGGGCCACCGGATCCCCCGGGGCGACGCCCAGCTCCCGCAGGCCGGCGGCGTACCCGCGGGCCTGCCGCCACAGCTCGGCGTAGCTGACCCGGGTGTCCCCGTCGACCACGGCCACGGTGTCCGGGTGCCGCCGGGCGGCCTCGGCCAGCACCATGGCCAGCGACAGCGCGGTCACCGGGCCGCGCCCCGGATCGGGCGGCGGACCGTCCCGCCGGTCGCCGCGGCCGGCTTCTCGATGCAGGCGTAGCTCCTCATGCCGGATGCCCTCCCGGGTCGGTGAGTTCTTTGGTGTGGTCAGAAGGCGTTGACGCCGGTGAGCGCGCGTCCGATGAGCAGTTGCTGGATCTGGCTGGTGCCCTCGTAGAGGGTCATGACGCGGGCGTCCCGCAGGTACTTGCCGGCCGGGAACTCGTCGATGTAGCCGTATCCGCCGAAGACCTGGACGGCGTTGTTGGCGGCGCGCACGGCGGCCTCGCTGGCGAAGAGCTTGGCCATCGATGCCTCGGTGGCGAACGGCTCGCCGCGGTCGACGAGGTCGGCCACCCGCCACACGAGCAGCCGGGCGGCGGCGGTGTCGACGGCGATGCCGGCGATCAGCTGCTGCACGAGTTGGTGGCCGGCGATGGGCTTGCCGAACTGGGTGCGCTGCCCGGCGTAGCCGACCGCGGCGTCCAGGCAGCCCTGCGCGATGCCGACGCAGCCGGCGGCCACCGACATCCGGCCCTTGGCCAGGGTGGCCAGGGCGAGCCGGAAACCGCCGCCCTCCGGGCCGAGACGCGCCGAGTCGGGCACCCGGACGGCCTCGAACCGGAGTTCCGCGGTGGCCTGCCCGCGCAGGCCGAGCTTGCCGTGGATCTGCCGGCGGGTGAGCCCGGCGGCCCCGGTGGGCACCAGGAACGCGGTGATGCCCCGGTGCCCCGGGCCGCCGGTGCGGGCGAAGACCAGTGCCACGTCGGCGGTGGTGCCGTTGGTGATGAACGTCTTGGTGCCGGTGATCAGCCAGTCGCCGCCGTCGCGGACCGCCCGGGTACGCAGCGCGGCCGCGTCCGAGCCGCTGTCCGGTTCGGTGAGCGCGAAGCAGCCCAGTGCGGCGCCGGAGCAGAGCCGGGGCAGCCACTCCTCCTTCTGGGCGGCCGACCCGTGCGCGGCGACGGACTTGGCGACCAGTCCGAGGGACACCGAGACGATGCCCCGGACGGCGGAGTCGCCCCGGCCGAGCTCCTCCAGCACGAGGCAATAGGTGAGGTGGTCGCCGCCGGACCCGCCGTCCTCCTCGGGGACGGTGAGCCCGAGGAAGCCGAGCCGCCCCAGCTTCCCGACGACGTCGGGGTCGACCTCCTCCCGCCGGTCCCAGGCCGCCGCGTGCGGCACCACCTCCCGGTCGACGAACTCGGCGGCGAGCCGACGAGCCGCCACCTGCTCGGCGGAGAGCTGAAGGTCCATCGGCTTAAACTAGCGGCGCAAGTTTAAGTCCGTCCAGACCCGCCTTCCGAGACGGGCGCGGCGGGGCTCAGGTCGGGTCGGGTGCGGGCACCTCGCGGAGCCGGCCGTCGTCGAGGCGGAGCCACCGCCGCACGCCGATGTCGGCGAGGAACCGCTCGTCGTGGCTCACCACCACGAACGCTCCCCGGTAGGCGCCCAGGGCGTTCTCCAACTGGCTCGCGCTGACCAGGTCGAGGTTGTTCGTCGGCTCATCCAGCAGCAGCAGGTGGGGCGCCGGCTGCGCGTACAGGACACAGGCGAGGGTCGCCCGCAGGCGTTCGCCGCCGGAGAGCACGCCGACCGGCAGGTGGGCCCGCGCGCCGCGGAAGAGGAACCGAGCGAGCAGGTTCATCCGCTCGGCGGGCGGCCGGTCGGGGGCGTACGCGGCGAAGTTCTCCGCCACCGTGCGGTCCGGGTCGAGCAGGTCCAGCCGCTGCGACAGGTACGCGACCCGGCCCTCGCCCCGGCGCACCTGTCCGCCCTCCGGGTCGAGGTCCCCCTCCAGCAGCCGGAGCAGGGTGGACTTGCCGGCGCCGTTGGGTCCGGTCAGGGCGATCCGCTCGGGCCCCCGGATGGTCAGGTCCACCCCGGCGCCAGCGAAGACGGCCCGCCCGTCGTGGTGGATCTGCATCCGCTCCCCCGCCACGACCGTCCGGCCGGCGGGGACGGTGGTCTCCGGCAGGTCGAGGGTCAGCGTCTGGTCCTCGCGCAGCGCCCGGCTGGCCTCGTCGAGCCGGGACTGGGCCTCGGTTACGCGGTTGGCGTGCATCTGCCGGGACCGGCCGGCCGACTCCTGGGCGCTGCGCTTGAGCCCGCCGGCGACGATCCGGGCCAGGCCGGCGCTGTCGAGGTTGCGGGCGGCGTTGCCGGCCCGCCGTTCGGCCCGCTCCCGAGCCTGCTGCATCTCCCGCTTCTCCCGCTTCACCTCCTGCTCGGCGCCGCGCACGGTGCGCTCGGCCGCCTCCCGGGCCGCCCGGGCGGCCTCCTCGTACGCGGTGAAGTTCCCGCCGAACAGGCGCACCTCCCCGCGGTCGAGTTCGGCGATGCGGTCCATCCGGTCCAGCAGGGCCCGGTCGTGGCTGACCAGCAGCAGGCAGCCGGACCATTCCTGGAGCACCGCGTAGAGGCGGTGCCGTGCGTCGAGGTCGAGGTTGTTCGTCGGCTCGTCGAGCAGCAGCACGTCGGGGCGGCGGAGCAGTTGCGCGGCGAGGCCGAGGGAGACGACCTGCCCGCCGCTGAGGGTGGCCAGCCGCCGGTCGAGCGGGACGTCCCCCAGGCCCAGCCGGTCGAGTTCGGCCCGGCTGCGCTCCTCCACGTCCCAGTCGTCGCCGATGGTGCCGAAGTGCTCCTCGGCCGCGTCGCCGGCCTCGATGGCGTGCAAGGCCCGGAGCACCGCGTCGACGCCCAGCACCTGGGCCACGGTCAGGTCGCCGGCCAGTGGCAGGTTCTGCGGCAGGTAGCCGAGCACGCCGTCCACGGTCACGGCGCCGCCGGTGGGGGTGAGGTCGCCGGCGATCAGCCGCAGCAGGGTGGTCTTGCCGGCGCCGTTCGGCGCGACCAGGCCGGTGCGGCCGGGCGGCACGGTGAAGGACAGATCCTGGAAGACCGGGGTGTCGTCCGGCCAGGAGAAGGAGAGGTTGGTGCACACGACACAGGTGTCGGACATATCGAAGAGACCCTCAGGGGTGGAGCCGGGCAGGGCACGGCCGCCCGGAATGACGAGACAGGGATGCGACGAACTGGGCCGGGATCACCCGGAGATGTCGTCGTCGCCCGTCATGTCTGTCTCCTTCGAGTCGGCGCGCAGCCTCTCGGCGCGCACCCACCAGCCTAGCAACTCCGCGCGGCGCTCTTGACCTCGATTGACGACCGGCTTAGCTTCATCGATCAGAAAGGTCTCTTAACTAATCCCGCTCCGTCCGCCGTGGGAGTGCCGATGCGACCGTTCCGCCACCGCCGCCTCACCGCCGTCGTCGCCCTGTCGACCCTGCTGCTCACCGCCGCACCACCGAGCGCCGCGAGCGCGGCGGACGGCTCCGCCCGCCGGACCGGATACCACCGGGTCGGCTACTTCACCCAGTGGGGCATCTACGGCCGGGCCTTCCCGGTCAAGAAGCTCGACACCTCCGGGGCGGCGAGCCGCCTCACCCACGTCAACTACGCCTTCGGCAACGTCAGCGCCGACGGACGCTGCTACGTGGACGGTGGGCCGGGCGAGGGGGACGCCTGGGCCGACTACCAGCGCACCGTCCCGGCGGAGGAGAGCGTCGACGGCGTCGCCGACGCCTGGGGCGAGCCGCTCAACGGCAACTTCGGCCAGCTGGCCAAGCTCAAGACCCGGCACCCCGACCTGAAGGTGATGATCTCGCTGGGCGGCTGGAGTTGGTCGACGTACTTCTCCGACGCCGCCCGCACCGACGCCTCCCGCCGGGCGTTCGTCGCCTCCTGCATCGAGCTCTACCTGAAGGGGAACCTGCCGGTCCTGGACGGCGGCAGCGGCGGCCCGGGCGCCGCCGCCGGCGTCTTCGACGGCTTCGACCTGGACTGGGAGTGGCCGAACTGGCCCGGTGAACCGGGCAACGTGGTCCGCCCCGAGGACCGGGAGAACTTCACCAAGCTGCTCGCCGAGTTCCGCCGGCAACTCGACGCGTACAGCCGGCAGACCCGCCGGCACTACGCGCTGACCGCGTTCCTGCCGGCCAACCCGGCCACCATGGACGCCGGCTACGAGGGCCGGAAGATCTTCCGCTACCTCGACTTCGCCACCGTGCAGGGATACGACTTCCACGGTTCCTGGGATCCGGTGACGAACCAGCAGTCGGCGCTGCGCGTGCCGGCGGGCGCCCCGGACGACCCGGACTTCTCCGCCGAGGTGGCGATCGACGGCTGGCTCGCCCGCGGCGCGCCGCGTGGGAAGCTGGTCCTGGGCATCCCCTACTACGGCCGCGGCTGGACCGGCGTGACCGGCGGCGGGGACGGGCTGTTCCAACCGGCGGCCGGGCCCGCACCGGCCACCTTCGAGGCCGGCTCCGAGGACTACCGGCAACTCAAGACCCTGGCCGGCAAGGGCTACACCGTGCACCGCGACCTGCGCGCCGGCCACGCCTGGTTGTTCGACGGCACGACCCTCTGGACGTACGACGATCCGCTGGTGGTGCTCCAGAAGACGCTCTACATCCGGCGGGCCGGGCTGGCCGGGGCGATGGTCTGGTCCCTCGACGGCGACGACGACAACGCCACGCTGACCAGGACGATCAGCGTGGGTCTCGCCACGCCGTAGCGCACGTCGCCGCCTTCGCCGCCGGCCGCCCTGGGGCTGGCGGCGGAGGCGGCGCGCCCCGAGGATCGTCCCGCCCCGGACCGGGGTCGGCGGAACCGCCGGTCCCGGCCCCTCGTCCCATCACCGGACGCCCGAGAAACGACCGGGCCGGCGGAGGGGGCGGGACGATGCGGCGCAGCAGGCACCTGATGGCGGCCGTCGCGGTGGGCATCCTGCTGGCGGGCTGCGCCGCCGGCTCGGAGGCGACCACCGGCTCGCCGGGCATGAGCGCGGGCCCCACGGGCGGTGGATCGTCCCCTGACCCGGTCGCGCTGATCGGCAACTGGACGGTGACCGCCGTCGACGGAGGCCGCGGCGTGCTGCGGCTCGCTCCCCCCGACCAGGGCGACCTGCTGTGGTTCGACCGCTGCGGAGTGTCGATGGGGACGTGGCGGGCGGGTGCTGGCGGCCTGTTCGTGGCCGAGCTTTCCGGACTCTCGCCGTCCGACCAGCCGGGCTGTCCGTCCGATCCGCGGCGCGGACCCGCCTGGCTGCCCCGGGCCACCGCCTTCCGCATGGCCGGGAACACCCCGATCCTCCTCGACGACCAGGGCCGGCAGGTCGCCCGGCTGGCGCCCGGCGCGAGGCCCACCCCCGGGCCCCACCTGCTGCCGGCGCTGGCCGAGCCGCCCGTGGTCACGCCCGAGGTCCGGCGCGCCCTCGCGCCGGCCGCCGCGCTGCCGGCGGTCCTCACGCCGGCCGGCCGGGCCGCCCTGCTCGGCCGCTGGGTACCCGCCGGTCCACAGCGGGGCGGGCCGGCACCGGCGTACGTGGAGATGCGTGACGACGGCGGATGGCGCGGCTCCGACGGCTGCAACGGCCAGGGTGGCCGGTGGGTCGCCGGGGCGGAGGGCGCCCTGCTCGCCACCGCCGGCCCCAGCACGCTGATCGGCTGCGCGAACGTCCCGGTGGCACTCTGGCTGTCCGGGGCGTCCCGGGCGGGACTGGACGGCGACGTGCTGGTGCTCGTGGACACCCGGGGCGGGGAGACGGGCCGGTTGCGGCGCGACGGCTGACGGACCGCCCCGGCCGGGGGGTCCGCGCCGGGCAGCGTCGTCAGCGCCGGGCCAGCTCCGACTCCAGCCGCTGGACGAGCGTCTTGCGGTCCTTGCCGCCGCGCTCGCGCCGCAGCGCGGCCCGGAGTTGGCGCGTGTCGAGGCCACGGACCAGCTTGACCGCCTCCGTGACCGGCAGGTCCGACAGTTGCCCCGCCGAGGTGGCCTCCCGGCGGGCGCGCTTCGCCGGTCCCGTGTTGGCCACGAACTGCCGCCCGGACCGCGACGCCTGCCGCTTCTTCGTGTCGGTGTCGCGCCGCTGCTCGTCCGAAAGCTGTTGCCACGCCCGTTTGGGCAGGTAACGCGCGGTCTCACCGTTCCGGCGCGCACGGGTGGAGCCCGACCGGGTCTGCCACTCCTCGGCGCCCCACCGCTGCAGTGACCGCTGCCGCTGGTCCCTGGGTCCCTCGAAGCCCCCGCCGCGCTTCTTGTACTCGTTGGTGAGCAGTTGCGACTTGCGCGCCGACCACTGCCCGGGCCGGCCACCCTTGTCGGAGGCCTGGATCTCCTCCTTGAGCTGCTCCCGGAGTTCGGGCTTCGTGTACCTGGCCATGCGGAAGGCGTTCCCGGGACGGCGGGCCACATGCGTCCGGCCGGCCGAATCGGCGCGGGCTCCGCCGGTCGTATTCTGCCGGTATGGCGGATCCGGTCTGGGCCGACGGCGAGGCGTACGTGGGCCGGTGGAGCCGGCTGGTCGCGCGCGACTTCCTGGCCTGCTGGCGCTCCCGCCCGGCCTGCGCTGGCTGGACGTGGGCTGCGGCACCGGCGCGCTGACCGCGACCGTGCTGGCCGGGGCGGATCCGCCGCACGTCACCTGGGCGGTCCACGGCATCGCGCCGTCGTGACCGCGCCCGCCGCGCCCGGGACCGGGCCGGGCCGTGCGACCGGCTGCCGGGTCAGCGGTCCCGGCCGGTGTCCGGCGTCCGGGACCGGCGGTCGCGGCGGACGGCGTAGGCCCGGCGCATCTTGACGTAGTTGCCGCATCCGGCCATGGAGCACCAGCGGCGCGCCTGGTTACGGGAGGCGTCGTAGTAGGCCCACCGGCAGGTGTCCCGGTCGCACACCTTGAGCCGGGTCCACACCTGGTCCTGCGCGCACTGCCGGATGGCGTCGACCAGGGCGGCCAGCGCCACGTCGAGCGGGCCGGTCCGGGCGGGAACGAGGCGCGCACCGCCGCCCGCGAGCGTCATCCGCACGGGCGCCGCGGCCAGGGCCTCGTCGAGGCGCCGCAGCGCGCCGGGGTCGGCGGGGTGGCCGGCGTGGCCGAGCAGCACCGCCCGCAGGCCCTCGCGGACCGTGCGGGCGGCGGCGAGGTCCGCCGGGCTCAGCCGCGCGTCGGCGGGGAGCACCCCTCGCTCGGTGAGCCAGTCCCGCAGCGCGTCCGGCGTGGTCAGCGACTCCTCGTCGACCTGCGGCTCGAAGGTGTTGACGAAGTCGCGGACCAGCCGCACGGCGGCCGGCACCGATCGCTCGTCACTCACCGTCGCTCTCCTTTCGTCCACACCAGCGTAATGCCTTGACCGGTGTCGCTGTCTCTGGGATCGTCCGGTGTGTACACCAGCAAAAGCAGTTGGCCGGTGTCAGGAGGGGCGAGGCGAGAGGACGGATCGTGGCCACCACGCTCAGGGACGTGGCGCGGCACGCCCGCGTGTCGGTGAAGACGGTCTCGAACGTCATCAACGACCATCCGCACGTCAGCGACGACGTGCGGCGCCGCGTGCGGGAGGCCGTCGGTGAGCTCGGCTACCGGCCCAACCTCGCGGCCCGCACCCTGCGCACCGGCCGCACCGGCCTGCTCGCGCTGATCGTTCCTGACGTCGAGGCGCCCGGCCTGCACGGGTTGGCGCGTGAGGTCGTCCGCGCGGCCACCAGCCAGGGCTTCCGCGTCGTCGTCGAGCAGCTCGGACCCGACACCGGCCGTCCCGCGCCATCGGCGCACTCCGGCGCCCCGCCGGGCGTCGACGCCGTCCTGCTCGGCGCGGACACGGTGCCGCCGGGCCTGATCGACGCCCACCTCCGCACCGGCACTCCCCTCGTCCTGCTCGGCGAGAGCCGCGATCCGCGCTGCGATCAGGTGGCCCTCGACGGCGCCCGCGCGGCGGCCGACGCCACCGAGCACCTGCTGCGCACGGGGCGACGGCGGATCGCCGCCATCGGCGCCGGCCCGGGTGAGACCACCGGACCGGCGCAGCCCCGCACCCTCGGCTATCAGCGGGCGGTTCGCCGGGCCGGACTCGACCCACCCGCCGGTTACCTGCGGGCCACCGCCCAGGATCGGTACGAGGACGGCTATCGGGCCGCCCGGTGGCTGTTCGCGAACGAGCACTCCCCCGACGCCGTCCTCTGCTACTCCGACCGGCTCGCCATCGGCGCCCTGCGGGCCGCCGCCGACGCCGGGCTGCGGGTGCCCGCGGACGTGGCGGTGACCGGGTTCGGTGACAGCGAGGAGGGCCGCTACTCGCGACCGACGCTGACCTCCGTCTCCGCCGACCCCGCGTTCCTCGCCCGGGAGGCGGTCGCTCTGGTCGTCGCCCGGCTGGACCGCCCGGACGCCGCGCCCGTCCGGATCACCGCGCCGCACACGATCCTGCCCCGGGAGAGCACCCGCCCGGCCGGTTGATCACTCGGTGGGTCCACAGTGGCGTTGCCGACCGTCACCGGATGTGAAGGGGTGTTCTACAATCGACGCCGCCCTGCGAGGCGCTGGGGATCAGCAGTCTCACGGGATCCGGGCCGACTCGGGGGAGGCGCATGGTGAGCGGGGCTCTGAGCGGCGGCGGTGTGCTGGACCCGGACGGCGCCATGGACCAGATGCGGGCCTGGAAGGGCCGCATCGACAAGCTCGCCGCGGACACGAAAGCGATGAGTGACCGCCTCCAGGAACTGCGGGTCACGGTCGAGGACGACAACGGACTGGCCGAGGTCACCGTCGATTCCAGCGGCGCGTTGCTCGACCTGCGCCTGGGCCGGCAGATCCAGCGAGTCTCCCCCGAGGTGGTGGCCCAGGCGGTCATGGACGCGATCCGGCGGGCGAAGGGACAGCTCGCCGAGCGGTCGCAGGAGATCATCGCGGAGACCGTCGGCACCGAGTCGGCGGCCGCCCGGGCCATCGCCGAGCGGGTGGGCCGTCAGTTGCGCCCCGATCCGGAACCCGGCTGGGGCGAGCCCGGCTCCTACGACGGCCACGGCTGGCAGCGGTGAGCGGCCCGGCCGGCTGGGCGGCCGACCCCGAGCAGATCCGCGCGCACGCCGCGTACGTCGAGGGGTTGCGGGCCCGGTTCGACGCGGTCCGCGGCGCGAGCGCGCACATCGCGCGGGACGACCAGGCGTACGGGCTGCTCTGCGGGTGGATCTCCGCGATCCTGGAGGACCGGCACAGCCGCCAGGACGAGCTGGTCGCGTACGTCGACGAGAACCTCAGGCTGGTCGCCGACGGCCTGCGCCGCACCGCCGACAGCTACGACGGTGTGGACGGTGACGCGGCGAGCTCGATGGAGGCGATCAGCCGGCGGTTGCGGGCATGACCGACAACTCGCTGGTCGCGGACGTCCGGTCCACCCGGGAGGTGTGGACGGGGTCGTCGCTGGCCGACGGCGTTGAGGGCCTGGTGGACGCCATCCGCAGCGAGGGCTGGGTGGACGACCTGCTCGCCGGGGCGGCCTTCGGGCTGGACGTCGCCGCGACGGTGCTGGACCCGTTCAGCGCCCTGCTGGCCAACGGCATCGGCTGGGCGATGGAATACTTCGAGCCGCTGCGGGAGATGCTCGACTGGCTCACCGGCATGCCCGATGTCGTCGCGTCGCACGCGGCCACCTGGGACAACATGGCCGGCCACCTGCAGCGGATGGCGGCCGACCTGCAGGCGCACCTGGCCGGCGACCTGCCCGACTGGCGGGGGCACGCCGCCGAGGCGTACCAGTCGCTGATGAAGAACAACGTCGACGCGATCGCCGGTCTGGGGGGCGCGTCCGCGGCGATGGCGGCCGCCACCCAGGCCGCCGGGAACCTCGTCTCGTTCACCCGCGACATCGTCCGTGACCTTATCGCGGACCTCGTCGCGCGCGTCATCGTCTGGGCGGTCGAGGCGATCTTCGTGGTGACGATCCCGGTGATCGCCGCGCAGATCACCGCCGCCGTGCTCAAGTGGGCGGGCCGGATCCTGAGCTACACCACGGCGCTCGTCACCAGCCTCACCAACCTGTCCAAGCTCGTCAACGGCTGACCGGGGGGATCGTGGCGAAGCCCAAGGGACCGCACGGCGGCACCGGCGACGGCGGCGACGGCGGGGGCGTCGGCGATGGCGGGGATGTCGGCGACGGCGGTGTGCCGCGGCAGCGGGGCGGCGGGTCGCACGGCCGGCCCACCACCGTCGCCGAGACGCACCGGGCCGTCACCGAGGCGGCGGAGAGCGGCCGGCCCGGTGGCCCGAGGTCGACCGACGGCAGGTCCACCGAGGGGGACGCCGACGCGCAGCGCCCGCAGAACGACCCGGAGCTGGACAAGCACGACGAGAAGAGCCTGGAGGAGATCGGCAAGGCGCGCCGGCAGATCGCCGACCAGCTCCAGGAGATGGTCGACGACGCCTGGGACCACGTCGACCAGAACCGGGACTCGATCCTCCAGCGGGAGGGCTACCAGCGGCAGCGGGACAAGCTCCTGGAGCGGGGCTACCCCGAGGACGTGGCCGACCTCGTCGTGGAGCGCACCGCGCTGGGCACCGAGTCACACCGGCACCTCGCCAACGCGATCGACACCGAGGCGACCACGATGCTCGACCCGGAGACGGGCTTCCGGCTGCGTACCGAGGTCGGTTACGACGCCCAGGGCGTCGAGACGCCGAAGGTGACCGACCAGGACTTCCGGCCGGACGTCATCCTGGAGCGGCAGTACAAGGACTCGGTGACCGACGAGCTGGACTGGGAGGTCGCGCACGCCTACGACCTCAAGACCGGCCTGAAGACGGGCATCGAGCCGAGCTGGGCCAACAAGGTCAAGCGGGTGCTGGACCTGCCCGAGCCGCCGGAGGAGCTACGGCCGACGCAGCGACCGCTGAGCGTAGACTGACCGGACCCGACCACCGACCCGCGAAAGGTGCGTATGTCCTCGGCTGACACGGCGCGGCGGTGGCGGCAGGTCCTCTCCGAGCTGCGGCCCGACCTGCCGGGAGAGTGGTCCCTCCGGGGCGGCGGCCTCGACACGGTGCTGGCGCGCGAGCCGTTGGACTGGTCGTTGGCCTGGATCGGTTGGTCCGGCTCGCCCACCCGGCCCGCGGGCTGGGTCGCCGCGGGGGTGCAGCCGCTCGTGGCGCCCTTCACGAGCTGGATCATGACGTACGGCATCCGGATGGACGAGGTCCGCCCCGGGCCACGGGCGGTCGACCTGTCCTCCGACGGGGCGGTGGAGCAGGCGCGGCGGTTCGTGCTGGACGGCGGCCTGAAGAAGATCGACGGCTGGCCGGCCGAGCGCCTCGCCGACGTGGCCGAGCGGGACTTCGCCCAGGATCCGCGCCGGCGCCGCACCCACTGGCACCAGCTGCCTGGATGGCGGGTGGTCAACGCCACGGCGTCCCCCGTCGAGCCGGCCACCCAGCTGGCCGAGCTGTGCCGCGAGCGGGCCGCCGAGTCCTCCGGCACGGGCGCACGGCAGCTGGCGGAGCAGGCCGCGTTCTACGAGGGGCTCGTGCGGGCCTGGCACGACGGGGAGCGGGACGCCGCGCTCCCCTTCCTGACCGCGCAACGGGATCAGGCGCTGGCCGCCCGGAAACTCGACCGGGCGCTCACTCCGTAGGTCGATCCAGCCGCGCTACGACCGGAGCCAGCGCCTCGGGCATCCGCACCCGCACGGCTGCGCCGGACTCCCCCGGCACGACGCGGACCGGGTGGAACTCGCCGGCGTGCCACCAGAAGACCTGGTCCGAACACGGGTCGGCGGCGGCCGTGAACATGGAACCGGCCAGGCGGTGCAGTGCCACGGCGGCGTCCTGCACCCGGTTGTCCACCCGGTGCAGCAGCACCGCACCGTATTGCGGCGCCGCGACCAGCGCGCCGTGGTCGGCGCCCTCCGGCAGGAACCGCTTGACCGACATGAGGGCGGTCGTCACGAAGGGATTGCCGTCGGCGGCGAGCAGGCGCACCGACCCACCGGTGGGCAGCTCGTGGTCCCGCACATCGAGAGTGGTCAGTTCGCGCTCCACAGTCTGCCGCACGGCGATGCGCACCAGTTCCGCGGGCTCGCGGTCCAGTCGCGCGGCCTGGGCGAGGGTCAGCAGGTCCAGCCGCTCGGGCCGGTTCACCACCACCACCGCGGTGAAGTGGGCGCCGAACGGCATGGCCAGATAGCTGTCGGCCTCCGTGGTCGCGGCCGCCGGGGTGAGGCGGAGCCGGAGCTGCTCGACGTCGACCGGCCCGAGGTCGGCGGAGACGCTGTCCGGCAGCTCCCGGCGCACCGCCGCGACCCAGTCGGCCACCAGCTCCGGCCACGCCTGCCGGGGCTGGTCGAGGCAGCTGCGCAGCAGCGGGACCAGGGACACCCGGGCCCGGCCGCCGGGGACGGCGACGACGATCTCGTCGCGGTCCGCCGCGACGCGGGCGCCCGGCAGTCGCGCCGGCAGCGCGTCCTCGACCAGCGTGCGGACGTTGCCCATCAGGTCCATGTTCTGCGCCGACGCCACGCTGCATTCATACCATCGGCCCGCGAACCGCGGCGCACCCCGGAGCCGGTACCGCTCCGGTCGGGGTGTGGCCCGCGAGCACCCGGGTAACCGGCGGGCCGAGGGAGGGGGCGTCGTGACGGATGAGGCACCGGACTACTTCCAGCCCGAACACGGCCTGGTCGTCACCCACCTGCTGATCGTGCGGGACGTGGACCGCTCGCGGGAGTTCTACCGCCGTGTCCTGGGCGCCACGGTGGTGCGGGACCGGCGGCCCGCGGTGCTCCGCCTGCACAACAGCTACCTCGTGTTGAACGACGAGGGTGGCCCGACCGACGACAAGCCGACCGTGACGGCGCGGGCGCCGACCGACCCGGACACGCTCAGCGGCGCGCTCAACATCCGGGTCACCGACGTCCGGGCCGTCTACGAGCTGTGGCGTTCCCGGGGCGGGGAGTTCCTGACCGAACCGAAGGACCACGGGGTGGAGATCCGGTGCTACCTGCGTGACCCCGACGGCTACCTGATCGAGCTGGGCCAGGGCACCGGGATCCTGGCCGAGATGGGCCGGCCCGTGCCGGGCTGACCCCGGCCGGGCGGCTGCCGGCCGGGGCCCGGTGGGCGGTCAGACCCGGGTGAGCCGGACGGCGTCGGCGATGACGAGGCCGGTGGCGGTGGTCCACCGGCTCACCGCCACCCGGTTGGCGTCCCCCGCCGGCAGGGCGAAGGTGCCGAGGGTACGCCACTGGCCGCCGGTCGCCCGCTGGTCGACGGAGACGGTCCGGTTGCCGGTCGTGGTGGCGATGATGTACGGCGTCGCGCCGTTGTAGCCGGCGTTGGCCGGCCACCAGGCGTCCACGCGGTAGTTGCCGGCGGCCGGGACGTTGAACCGGTACCAGGCCGGGTCGCTGGCGGCGACCGGGTCCGCGTAGCGGTAGTCCGCGCCGTAGCGCTGCCCGGAGAAGGACGAGACGCCCCAGCTCGCGCCGGCGGTGAAGCGCCCGCCGGTGGCGTTGTCCACGATCGAGGACCAGGCCGGGGCGCCGCCCATCTTCGCGGCGACGTCGGCGCGCATCACGTTCAGGTCGATGAAGGACGGGTCGATCTTGCCGGTGGTGCTGGTCTCCCGGTGCCCGCGCGCGTAGCTGGCGTCCCGGCCGAGCCGGGTGAGGACGGCCGCGGTGGCGGCGACGGAGGCGTCGTACTGGGCCGCCGTCATCTCCTGGTCGACCCCGTTGTAGTCGATCTCCCAGCCGATCAGCATGGTGTTGCCGTCGCCGGCCGGGATCGGTCCGCTGCCGCCGCTGGTGCCGGCGTGGTTGCACCGCCCGGCCGAGATCACGTGGAACACGCCGTGGTAGTCGACGAGCGCCTGGCAGAGCGGGCCGGCCAGGTCGGGCCGGCCGTTGATGCAGATGTTGAGCGCCGGGTGCGGATTGGTGGCGCTGGAGGTGGACGCCGTGTGGTGCCACAGCACCCCGATCGGGTCGAAGGAGCCGGGGCGCATCCGGTTGAGCCAGTCGCCCTCGACGACGACCTGCACCCCGGCCCCCCGCAACACGTCCACCAGCCAGGGGATAGTCGCCATCAGGACTCCCCGAGCAGGTCGGCCAGGCACTCGGCCTTCGGCGCGGCGGGCCGGGCGTTCGGGGCGGCGGCCGCCGCGCCGGGTCGGGTGGCGACGGCCAGCGCGGCGGTCACCAGGGCGGGGATGCCGAGCAGTCCTCGGCGCCGCAGGCGGACGGTTCGTGGCGTGGGCATGGCACTCCTTCAGCGACCGGTCGAGGATCGTTGGCGCGGACGCTATACCGTCATGAACGTCTATGTCGATACCCTTCAGAAGCGTTCCTTCGGCTGAAGAAAATTGGCAAGGGCGTCCGGGGGCCGGGACGCTCCCCGTTTGGCCGGCGGCGATCCCGGAAAGAGTGGCGGCATGAGCTGGGCCCGTAGAGCCGTACCCGCCGCCGTCGCCGCCGTCGCGGCCCTCGCCGCACGTGACCTGCTGCAGCGCGACCACGCGCTGCTGCGCAACTTCCCCGTCCTCGGCCGCGCCCGGTACCTGCTGGAGTCGATCGGGCCCGAGCTGCGCCAGTACATCGTGGCCGGCAACAACGAGGAGCGGCCGTTCACCCGCGACCAGCGGCGCTGGGTGTACGCGTCGGCGAAGCAGGAGAACAACTACTTCGGGTTCGGCACGGACAACGACATCGAGTACACCCCCGGCTACCCGATCATCAAGCACCGCACCTTCGGCCGGGCGGTGCCGCCGTCCTCCCCCGGCGCCGCGCACGACGTGACCCTCCCGTGCGCGAAGGTGCTCGGCGGCGCCCGGGGTCGGGCTCGCGCCTTCCGCCCCGAGTCGGTGGTCAACATCTCCGGCATGAGCTTCGGCTCGCTGTCCGGCAACGCCGTCGAGGCGCTCAACCGCGGCGCCGCCCTGGCCGGGTGCCTCCAGAACACCGGGGAGGGCGGGCTGTCGCCGTACCACCGCAACGGTGGTGACCTGATCTTCCAGCTCGGCACCGCGTATTTCGGTTGCCGCGACGAGCGCGGCCGGTTCGACCTCGACCGGCTCAAGGACCTGGTGGCGGGCGCACCGGTCAGGGCGCTGGAGATCAAGCTGAGCCAGGGCGCGAAACCGAGCCTCGGCGGCCTGCTGCCGGCCGCGAAGGTCTCCGCCGAGATCGCCGCCACCCGCGGCATCCCCATGGGGCAGGACTGTGTCAGCCCGTCGCGGCACGCCGAGTTCTCCGACTGCGACAGCCTGCTGGACTGGGTGGAACTGCTCGCCGCCGAGACCGGCCTGCCGGTCGGCATCAAGTCCGCCGTCGGCGACCTGGGCTTCTGGGAGGAACTGACCACGCTGATGCGCGACACCGGCCGCGGCGTGGACTTCGTGACCGTCGACGGCGGCGAGGGCGGCACGGGGGCCGCACCGCTGATCTTCACCGATTCGGTGTCGCTGCCGTTCCAGCAGGGCTTCTCGCGGGTCTACCGGGTCTTCGCCGAACGGGACCTGCACGAGCAGGTGGTCTTCGTCGGCGGCGGCAAGCTCGGGCTGCCGGACAACGCCGTGGTGGCCTTCGCGCTCGGCGCCGACATGGTGAACGTGGGCCGCGAGGCGATGCTGGCGATCGGCTGCGTCCAGGCGCAGAAGTGCCACACCGACACCTGCCCCACCGGTGTCGCGACCCAGAACCCGTGGCTGGCCCGGGGCCTCGACCCGGCGCGCAAGTCGGTGCGGGCGGCCAACTACGTCCGGACGCTGCGGCGCGACCTGGTCAAGGTCGCCGAGGCGTGCGGCGTCGAGCATCCCGGGCTGATCGACACCGGCGCCGTCGAGATCCTCGACGGCCGCACCGCCTCCACCCCCCTGGACCAGGTGTACGGATACCGCCCCGGCTGGGGGCTGCCGTCCGCCGCCGACCAGTCCGAGATCATCCGGTTGATGACCGCCGAGGCGCCGCAGGGCGGCAGCGCGCCGCCCTCCCCGACCGCCGTGGGCTGATCAGGAGCGGTCAGGTGGGTAGTTCCTCACCCGCCTGCTCCCGCACCAGGTAGGCCGCGTACCAGTCGGGCCAGTTCTCGTCCGTCGCACCGATGCGCTTCTCGTGCTCGCCGTGCGCGGCGGCGGCGCGGCGCAGCGCACCCGCCAGGTCGGTGGCGGAGGTGTACGAGGTCGTGTCCGCCGCCATCCGCCCGGGCAACCGGGTGGTGATCTCCTGGAGCAGCCAGTCGTTGCCGTCGGGATCGGCGAACGAGGCACGGGAGACGTAGCTGCGGCGCTCCGGGTCCCGACCGCTGACCGGGCCGCCCGGGCCCACGTGGAAGATCCCGCTCACATCGACACCGGCGGCGACCAGTTCGCCGCGGGCGGCCTCGATGTCGGCGACCACGAGATACCCCTTCGCCGATCCCGGTGCGGCGACGGTGAGGCTCGGGCCGAACTGGATCGAGCACCCCGAGCCCGGCGGCGTGAACTGGACGATGCCCGGCGGCGTCTGGTCGAGCCGCCACCCGAGGCGCCCGTAGAACTCCTTCGCGCGGTCGACGTCCACCACCGGGAGGACGACCACCTCGAGCTTCAGGTCGATGTTGTCGCTCGCGTCGTCGCTCCGGGCGTCCGTCGCGCTCATCGCGGCCTCCCTGGGCTGGTCGGGCGGCAGGGCCTCCGCCCGCCACGTTACTGCCCCCTCACCTGCCGGCCGCCCGGTTTCCCGTCATCCCGCCGCCTCGTCCACGGCGCCCTTGAACCGGCGCGGAACGGGTAGACCGCACCCCCCGGGCACGGGCGCGTCGGCGCCCGGGCGCCGGTCACTGCCACGGGAGATCGATGTCGGACACGCCGATGGACTCGGACGAACGGCCGGTCGAGGTCGTGGAGTTGCGGGTGCACGGCGTCTCGGGCACCGCCGCGGAGCAGGTGCTGGACCGGCCGAACGTGCACCAGGTGGCCGGTGACCGCAGCGGCGGCTTCTACCGGCCGAGGGCCGGCTACCCGGACACGACCGGGCCGGGCGGCGTGCTGATGGAGGCGTACCTGTGGCGGGACCTTCCCTCCGGCAAGGCCGTCCGCACGCTGTCCCTGGTGTTCCTGCTGCCGTTCATGCTCGGCAACATGGCGATCTGGATGCACCCGCCCGGCAACGGGTTGCCCGCCGCCACCGTGAAGGCGCTGTGCCGGCTGCTCGCCCTGACGCTCACCGCGGTGTACGTGATCGCGGTGGCCGGCGTGACGCTGGACCTGATCGCCTGGAAGTGCATGGGCTCGCCGCAGTGCCTGACCGGCCGGAACTGGCTGTCCTGGCTCGGCGGGCGGCCGGCGGGGCTGCGGCTGGCGGTGCTCGCCCTGGTCCCGATCGCGGCGGTGGCGCTGGTCTGGCGGCTGAGCAGCCGGCCGGGATGGACGTACTCGACGTTCCGCGGCCCGGCCACGGCGTCCGGCGAGCACCAACTCACGGCGGTCGGCCAGTGGGACCGCGCTCCGCTGGTCTCCCGGCTGCGGGCGATCCACGTCGCCGCGGCCTTCGCCACGCTGGACGCCGTCCTGCTCGCCGCGCGCTCCGCCGGGGGGCGGGCGTCCGTCGTGACCGCCGCGCTGCTGGCGCTGACCGGGGCGGTGCTGACCACCTGCATGGTGCTGGTCTGCGCCCATCCGCTGCTCGACCGCGCCACGCCGGCCCCGAACGTCGAACGGAACCTGCGCCGCCTGCGGACCGCGGCGTGCCTGCTCACCGTCGCCGTCGTGGTCGTCGTGGCGGCCGAGCCCGCCCCCTGGGCCGCCCGGACGGGACTGCCCGGGTACGGGGAGATCGTCACCCTCCTCTTCGCGACGCAGACCGGCCTCCTGCTCGTCCTCGGGGCGGCCGTGCTGTGGGCGCGTCCCCGGCTGCCGGGCGGGTCGCGCCTGCGTGCGCTCGGCGCCCCGGTCATCGACGCCGTCGCCGCCGGGCTGGCGGTGGCGTACTCCGCCGAGCTGGTCTACCGGGTGGCGGACCTGCTGGACCGCAGCGCGCCCACCTCCGCACGGTTGGCGACCAGCCCGCCGCTGGCGTACAAGTGGGCGATCTTCGGCTTCTTCCTGGCGGTGACGGTCGCCGCGGTGGCCGGCGTCGCCGTGGCGCTGGCGTCCCGGCCCGCCCGCCGGCGGGCCGCCGCGGGCATCGTGGCCCGCGACCACCCCGACGCGCCGGCCGAGGCCGCCGAGCGGCTGCGTGAGGTCGAGAAGGTGATCGCGCGGGCCCGCTTCACCGAGCGGGTGACCCCGCTGGTCCTCACCTACGCCGCTCTCGCCGGGCTCGGGCTGGCCACCAGCACCCTGGGGCTGGCGCGGTGGTATCCCGGGGACGTGATCGACCGCTGGGCGCCGATCCCGGCGGACCTGGTGAACTTCGGGATCGGCCTGGGCAGCTACGTGATCGCCGCGGCGATCCTGGGGCTGGTCCTGGGCGGCCTGTTCGCCTACCGCACCCCCGAGTTCCGCCGCTACGTCGGGGTGCTGTGGGACCTGGGCACCTTCTGGCCCCGGGCGGCGCACCCGTTCGCGCCGCCCTGTTACGCCGAGCGGGCGGTGCCCGAACTCAGCCGCCGGATCAGCTACCTGACCGGACAGGGGCAGACCGTGCTGCTCGCCGGGCACAGTCACGGCTCGGTCCTGCTCGCCGCGACGGTGCTGCAACTGCCGCCGGAGGTCTGCGCGCGGGTGGCGCTGCTGACGTCCGGGTCGCCGCTGTCCCGGCTGTACGCCCACTGGTTCCCCGCCTACGTCGACGCCGACGTGCTGCAGGAGATCGGCCGGCGGGTCGGCTGGCGGTGGATCAACCTGTGGCGGGACACCGACTCCATCGGCGGGTGGGTGTTCTCCCCCCATCGTCCGGAGGACCCACCGGCGGTCGGTGGGCCGGCGGGGTCGGTGGACCGGCGGCTGCGGGACCCCCGGGACGTGGTCGCCCCGCCCAGTGACACCGTCCCGCCGCCGATCGTCAGGCACCTGCCGGGCGCGTCGGATCCGCGGCACAACCAGGCCGTCCGCGAACTGGCCGACCGGCTGCGGGACGCCGCCACCGGCCCGGCGACCGGTTGACCACGCGCCGGACCGCGACGCGCCGGGCCGGCGTACCGCCTCACGGCTGCGCCGGGCCGGGCAGCGGTGGGGTCGTCGCACCGGCCGCCAGCAGCCTCTCCGCCAGTGCGCGACAGCGCTTCCGGAGCTCCGGCGGGTCGAGCACCTCGAAGTCGTGGCCCAGCAGCAGCACGTGCATGAGCACGAAGTCGAGGCTGCCCGCGCCGCTGAGCACCTCGCAGCGCTCGCCGTCGCGCCGCCGGACCACGGCCGCCGACGCCGGAATCTGCGCGCGTACCGTGTCGGCCGGCGCGTGCACGAGGAAGCGTGCCCGGTGCGGGTAGACCCGACTCGCCACCCCCGCCTGCACATACGTCGCCGCGTCGGGCGCGGTCCGCGGGCGGAAGCGCCACGTCCGTGCGGACACGTCGGTCATCCGGTCGACGCGGAAGCTGCGCCAGTCGTCGCGATCGAGGTCGTAGGCGAGGAGGTACCAGCGCCGGTCGGAGGCGACCAGGCGGTAGGGCTCGACCCGCCGCCGTCGCACCTCGCCGCCGGACGGGTAGTCGAAGCCGGCCTCGACCTCGTCGCGGCAGGCCCTGGCCAGCGTCATGAGCGCCTCGGAATCGACCGGTGGCCGGCCTCCGCCGAACGACTCCACCGAGCCGGAGAGCGCGCGCACGTCGTGCCGCAGGCGGGTGGGCAGCACCCGGTCGAGCTTGGCCAGCGCCCGGAGTGCGGCGTCACCCGCGCCGGCGACCGCGCCACCCGCGCCGGCGAGCAGCGAGACCGCGGTGGCGATCGCCTCCTCGTCGTCGAGGAGCAGCGGCGGCAGGGCCCGCCCCGGGCCGAGCCGGTAGCCGCCGCCGACACCCTGGCCGGCATGCACCGGGTAGCCGAGCGTGCGCAGCCGCTCGACGTCACGCCGGATCGTGCGCGGCGTGACCCCGAGCCGGTCGGCGAGCTCGGGACCGGTCCAGGCCGGGCGCTGCTGAAGCAGCCCGAGCAGGGTGAGGACCCGCTCCGTCGTACCCCGCTCGTCGCCGCTCGCCACGCCCATGTCGCCCACCCTCCCAGATAGCGGACCGATTCTGTCCGCCAAGGGTGTCAGAGTGGGCGACATGGATGCGACGAAGCGCACGCACGCCCCGACGAACGGAGCAACCCGATGAGCCGCCACTTCCAGGTCACCTTCGACGCCCACGACCCGCGGGCGCTGTCGTCCTTCTGGCGCGACGCGCTGGGCTACGTCCACCCCGGCCCGCCCGGAGTCGACCTGCCCGAAGGCGCCGACCCCCTCGCCGCGTGGGACGACTTCCTGGCCCGGATCGGCGTGCCGGAGGAGCAGCGCAACACGCGGTCGGCCATCGAGGACCCGGACGGGCACGGCGCACGGCTGTTCTTCCAGCTGGTGCCGGAGGACAAGGTCGCGAAGAACCGGGTCCACCTCGATGTCCGTGCCGCGCCCGGGCTGACGGGAGAGGAGCGGATGGCGGCGCTGGAGGCCGAGTGCGACCGGCTCGTCGCGCTGGGCGCGAAGCGGGTGCGCCGCTATGCACCCGAGCCCCCGCTGAGCGCCGGCCACATCGTGCTGACCGACCCCGAGGGCAACGAGTTCTGCCTGGACTGACGCCGCTGCCGTCGGCGCCGCGCCTATGCGGCGAGGTTGCCGTAGGTCGGCCGTCCCGCGGCCTCGTACGTCAGTTGCAGCGTGCCGTTGGGATGGCCGACCGACTCGGTGAGCCGGAACGCCGCCGGCATCGTGCCGTCGGCGAACAGCCGCTTGCCGGCGCCCAGCGTCAGCGGGTAGAGCCAGAGGTGCAGCCGGTCCACGACGCGCAGGCGCAGCAGCGACTGCACCAGGTCGAGGCTGCCGATCACGTGGAGCGCGTCGTGGCGGTCCTTCAGCTCGGCGACGTTCTCGGCGAGGTCGCCGCCGAGCAGCGTCGAGCCCTCCCAGCCCAGCGGCTCGTTCAGCGTGCGGCTCGCCACGTACCTGGGCACCTGGTTGAGCAGCCCGGTGAAGGGGATCTCCGCGGGCGCGCTCGGCCAGTAGCCGGCGAAGATCTCGTAGGTCCGGCGGCCCAGCAGCAGCGCGTCCATGCTCCTGGCCTGCGCGAACATGGCCTCGCCGGTCTCGTGGTCCACCAGCGGCGCCTGCCACCCGCCGTGGGTGAAGCCGCCGGCGCGGTCCTCGTCGAGCTCCCCCGGCGCCTGTGCCACCCCGTCGAGCGTCACGAACTCCGTCACGACCAGCTTGCCCATAGGGACGCTTCCCCTTTCACTCCGTGATCCGTCCCTCGGCAGACTGCGGCACCGGCCGGAACTCATCGGTCGGACCCGGGGAACCGGCCCGACCGTTACGCGCGGGACTGCGGGGTGGCCATCGTCGTGCCGGACCGCAGGGTCGCCAGGGCCCCGCTCCAGGCCACCAACTGGTCGAGCATCGTGTTCACCGCGCCGACCTGGTGCTCGCTGGGCTTGAAGACGCTGAAGTTCTCGAAGTCGGTGAAGAGGGAGAGCGCGACCTGGGCCCGCACATCCGCCATCTGCAGCTCGGCGACCACCAGGCGGAGATGCTCCACCGCCCGGGTGCCGCCGACGCTGCCGTAGCTGACGAACCCGGCCGCCTTGTTGTTCCACTCGGCGTAGAGGAAGTCGATCGCGTTCTTCAGGGCGCCGGAGGTGGAGTGGTTGTACTCCGGCGTGACGAAGACGTAGCCGTCGAACGAGGCGATCTTCTCGGCCCACCGCAGGGTGTGCGGCTGGGTGTACTGGCCGAGCGACGGTGGTGCCATCTCGTCGAGGTGGGGCAGGTCGAAGTCCTTGATGTCGACGAGCTCGTACTGGGCGTCGTCGCGCTGGGCGGCGATCTCGTGGACCCACCGGGCCACGGTCTCCCCGTTACGCCCGGGACGCGTGCTGCCGATGATGATGCCGATCCTGGTCATTGCCGTTCCTTCCGTCCGTCCGCCCGGCGACAGCGGGCGCGGCCGGCGTCTACCCGGTTGGCCTGGTTTCGAACGGCGTCACCGGCGGCACGTCGCCCCTGGTCGGTCCCGGGGAGGGCCGTGGTCGGCGTCAGTGCCAGTCGCTGATCTGCACGTCCCGCGGCGACGGGGCGCCCTCACCGGTCTCCACCAGCGACTTCAGGCTCATCAGGTACGAGCCCCACTTGGTGCTGCAGTGGTGCATGAACTCCACCGGCTCCGTCCAGCCCCGGTGCGTGAAGAGCACGATCGTGTAGTCGCCGTCCTGGCGGAGGTTCCAGTCGATCGTGGTCCCGATCCACTCCTCGGGGCCGTCGACCACCCGCCACGCCACGCGTTCGGCGGGCCGAAGCTCGACGACCTCCATGTCGAAGCCGCCGGGCGGGAACCGGAACTCGAGGACGCCGCCGACCTCGCCACTCCCCTTCGTGTCGTCGGTCCACCAGCCGGCGAGGCCCTCGACTGTCGTCAGCGCGTCGTACACCTTGTCCGGCGTCGGGGTCTTGACCCCGACGCGGTGCAGAATGTCCACCATCTCGACTCTCCCTGATCCCGTTGTCAGTCCGTCTGGGTGCGCTGGATCGCCTCGGCGATCCGCTTGATCCGCCGCAGCCGGGCGTCCCACGCCGACCCGACCGACGACAGCTGGGCCACCGCGCGGGCGAGCTGCGCGTCGTCCACCCGGTAGCGTTTCTCGCGGCCGGCCGGCGTCGCCCGGACCAGGCCGACCCGGTCGAGGACGCCGAGGTGCTTGGCCACCGCCTGCCGGGTGACCGGCATCTGCTGGCTGAGCGTGGTCGCGGTGCCGTCGCCCTCGACGAGCAGCAGGTCGAGCATCCGGCGCCGGGTCGGGTCTCCGATCGCGGACCAGAGGTCGTCGTCGACCTGCTCCACCACGGCGGTGCTCATGCCCGCACCGGCAGCGTCGCGGCGTACGGCGCCAGCCGCGGCAGGAAGAAGTCCCAGCCCGTGACGTGCTCCCGGTACTGCTGCTCCAGCACGGCGAGCTCCCAGCCCATCTCCCGGAAGCCGGTCTCCGTCATCCTGAGCACCGTGCCGGCACCCGACGGGGTCAGGTCGAAGGTGACCAGCAGGGAGTTGCCCTCCGCCGCCGCCTCGCCGGCCGGGTGCGTCCACCGGAACGAGAACGTCCGCGGCGGTCGCGCGTCGACGACGGTGAACGGCACGGCCGTCCCGCCGGCGTCGCGGTCGCCGAAGACGATCTCTCCCGTCGAGCCGGGCGTCGGGTCGTACCGGGCGTCGTCCGGCCACCACTGCTTGAGGTGGTCGGGGCTGCTCACCACCTGGAAGACGATCTCGGGCGACGCCTCGACGTAGATCTCGCGCTCGATGGTCCCGAACTCCATGATGCCCTCCTGCAACGTTTGGTTGCACGTCACGCTACCGGGAGGATCGGCCTCACGCAACCACTGGTTGCGTTTCGGGGAATCCGGCGGATGGCTCCGGTCAGCGGGGGGCCATCGGCGCGAGGCCGAGGTCGGCGAGCGCCGCCGCCCCGCGGACGGCGTGGTCGCCGCCGGCGAGCACCAGGGTCCGGGCCGCCTGATAGCGGCAACCGCTCGCGTCGAACGCGGCTGCCGTGGCGAGAAGCCGTTCCCGGTCGTCGTCGAGCAGCGCGCCGGCCCGCTCCACGATGGCGGCGGCGACCGGGTTGCCGGCCACGACGGTACGGGCCTCGGCCAGGCGATCGCCGGCGTCGGGGCTCCCGGCGAGCACGCTCGCCTCGGCACGTAGCGCCACGTACCAGTGGAGCCAGATCCAGGTGACCCACTTCCACACGTCACCGGGTTCGGGCGCCAGCCGTTCCGAGGCCTCCCCGGCCTCCCCGTGATGCAGCATGAGCATCGCGTCGAAGACCGCGCCGTAGCCGTAGACGTGCTCCGGTGGGGCACCCAGCTGTCCGAGGACCGCGTCCCACTCGCGCCGGGCGTCGTGGTCGTCGCGCAGGCCGTGGATCATCGCTACGCCGGCCACGGCCGGGCCGAGGACCGACCGGGCGGGGCTGCCGGCCCGCTGCCACGCTTCGAGGAACCGGACGCTGCCGGTCAGGACCTCGTCCACGTTGCCCGGGAGGGCGTCGGCCACCAGCAGCCAACTCGTGGCACGGTGGCCGACCTCCGCGAGCAACGGATGATCCGCGAGTCGCCGGGCCCACCGGCGGGCGCCCGGCAGGTCCCCCGCACCGAGGCCGGCCTCGGTGGCCATGCCGAGGGCGTCGATCAGCTCGTGGGTGCTGGCCGGAGTGTGCGGCGCGGACGAGAGCAGCGTGATCCGGCGCCGCGCCGTGGCCGCGGCGGCGAACGCGTCACCGGCCCAGCTCCGGGCGCCGGTGAGTGCGTCGAGCGCGGCGGACTCGGCGAGCGGATCGCCCGTGCGGTGCGCCAGTTCCACCGCCCGTTCGGCGCGGGCGATCGTCTCCGGCACGGCGTTGTCGGGCGGACCCTGGGCGGCGCCGAACGCGTCGGTGAGCACGCCCGCCTCGGCCAGCGCCAGCGCGGCCCGGGCGGCCGGGTCGTCGCCGGCCAGCTCCCGCGCCTCGACGATGAGGGCGACCGCCTCCGCCTCCGGGGTGAGCCGGGCGAACTTGCTCCAGAACCGGTACGCGTTGGTGGCGGCGGTCGCCAGGTCGGCGGCGGCGCCGGCGGTGTCCCCCGCCCGGCGGGCGGCGTCCGCGGCCGCGCGGTGGAAGCGGTACATGTCGTCGCCGCGCATCCGGCAGCCGGCCACGGACGCCGCCTGCCGCAGCATCGACGCGGTGTCGGCCGGGTCGTCCGCGAGCGCGGCCGCCTGCGCGAAACGCGCCTGGGACTCGCCGATCAGGTTGCGGGTGAAGGTCAGCTCCGCCAGGCGCCGGGCGAGGCGGTACGCGTCGGCGCGCTGCTCCGGCCGGTCGGCCGCCCACGCCAGGGCGGCGCGGAGGTCGTCCGCCACCGCGTCGAAGCGGGCCCGCCAGTCCACGCGGACCACCGCCAGGCCGGCGGCCTCGGCCAGGCACCAGCGCAGGTGCCGGGTTCGCGCGTCGTCCAGCTCGCCGGCCTCGGTGAGCCGCTCGGTCCCGTACTGGCGGATGGTCTCCAGCGCCCGGTACTCGGTGCCGCCGAGGGAGGCCGTCACCACCAGCAGGCTCTGCTCGGCGAGCCGGGCCAGCCCGTCGGCGACCACGCCCGCCTCGGACCCGGCGACCTCCGCCGCCGCGGCGACGGTGAACGGCGCCACGAACACCGACACCCGGCGCAGCAGCGCCCGGTCGGCCGGCTCCAGCAGGTCGTGGCTCCAGTCCAGCGCCGCCCGCACCGAGCGGTGCCGGTCATCGGCGCGGGAGCCACCGGCGAGCATCCGGAGCTGGTCGGACAGGCCGGCGGCGAGGCCGTCCAGCCCGAGCGTGGACCACCGGGCGGCGGCCAGCTCGATCGCCAGCGCCACTCCGTCGAGCCGCGCACAGACGGAGGCGATGTGGTCGCGCAGGGCAGGATCCGGCGGCCGGCCCACCGCCGCCGCCCGTTCCAGGAACAGCGCGACCGCGTCCGACTCGCCGTCGCCGGCCAGTGACAGCGGCGGTACCGGATACACGCGCTCGAACGGCACCATCAGCCGGGCCCGGCTGGTCGCCAGCACCGTCACCCGGGGGCACGCCGCGAGCAACCGCTCGACGAACGGCGCCACGCCGTCCCGTACCTGCTCGCAGTTGTCCAGCACCAGCAGGGCGTGCCGGTCGGCCAGGGCGGCGACCACCGACTCGTCGATGGCGGCGCCGGGCTGCTCGCCGAGGCCGAGCGCGCCGGCGACCGCGGCCGCCACCACGGAGGCGCCCGGGTCGGTGACCGGGACCAGGTCGACGAACCAGACCCCGTCGGCGTACTCGCCGGCCGCCTCGGCGGCCAGCGTCAACGCCAGCCGGGTCTTCCCCACGCCGCCGGGGCCGACCGCGGTCACCTGCCGGTGGGTCTTGACGAGCTCGGCCAGCTCGGCCCGCTCCCGGGCCCGGCCGACGAACGAGGTCAGCGGCGTCGGCAGGACCGGCGCGGGGTGGGACCGGCCGGCGCGACCCAGCTCGGACGCGCGCTGGGCGAGCGCCCGCCGATCCGGCATCCCCAGCTTGCGCAGCAGCGAGGAGACGTGGCTCTCCACGGTACGCACCGAGATGAACAGCCGTGCCCCGATCTCGGCGTTGCTGAGGTGCTCTCCCACCAGCGCCAACACCTCGGCTTCCCGAGCCGACACCTCCACCGTCGCCGTCACGGCCCCATTCTCGCCCACCCCGTGCCGTCGATTCCGTGGTGGTTTCCGTGGTCGGCACCGATGCCGGTCCCGGCACCGGCGGGCGACGCTCAGGCCCAGGCAGATCGGTGACGGAAACGGAGCGGCAGCGATGAACCCATTCTCTGGTGTGCGGTCATGGGCGGGCTCGGTCGGCCGGCTGCTGAGACAGCCGGTGCTTCGCCGGATCCTGCCCGGGATGCTGGTCTCCTCCCTGGGCGACGGCATGAGCATGGTCGCGGTGGCGTGGCTCGCGGTCCAGATCGCGCCGGCCGACCAGGCCGGTGTCTGGACCGGGCTGGCGGTGGCCGCGTACGCGCTGCCGGCCCCGATCGGCGCGGCCGTGCTCGCCCGGCTGGTACGGCGACTGCGCGCCGCGCACCTGGTGGCGGCGGACGCCTCGGTGCGGGCGGTGGCGCTGGGCGCGGTGGCGATCCTGGCGGTGTCGGGTCTGCTCGACCCGGTGGTGTACGTCGCGTTGCTGGCGGTGTCCTCGCTGCTGCACGCGTGGGGGAACGCCGGCGCGTACACGCTCGTCGCGGAGGTGCTGCCGGAGGAGGACCGGCTCGCCGGCAACGCGCTGCTGTCCACGTTCGCGCAGGCCGCCTTCGTGGTCGGCCCGGCCCTGGCCGGCGGGCTGACCGCGCTGGTCGGCCCGGGCTGGGTGATCGGGGTGGACGCGGTGAGCTTCGCGGTCCTGGCGGTGGCCGGCGGGACGGTCTCCGCCCGGCAGGCTGCCGCTGTCGGGGTGACGCCGGCCGAGCCGGCGGCGGGCGGCTGGCGCACGATCCTGGACCGGCCACGCCTGCTCGGGCTGATCGTGGTCACCTGCGCGTTCTTCTTCCTGTACGGCCCGGTCGAGGTCGCCCTGCCGGTCCACGTCGCCCACGGGGTTGCACGGCTCGCCCGGTCTGCTGGGTCTCTACTGGACGGTGTTCGGCATCGGGGCGACGGCCGGCGCCCTCGGGGCGGCGCTGCTGCGGCACCGCCCGCCGTGGCCGGTCCTGGTGAGCATCATCGTCGGGTGGGGCGCCGCCCTGCTCCCCCTCGGGCTCACCGATGCCGTCGTGCCCGGGCTGGTCGGCCTCGCCCTCGGCGGGCTGGTCTACGGCCCGTTCACCGCCATCTCCACGGCGCTGTTCCAGCGCGACACCCCACCCCAGGCGCTGAGCCGCGTGCTCGCCGCCCGCAGCGCGCTGACCACTCCCGCCACCGCGCTGGGCACCCTGGTGGGCGGTCCGGTCGTCGCCGCGGTCGGTGGGCGCCACACCCTGCTGATCTCCGCCGTGCTCACGATCGCGCTGGGCGCCGGTGTCGCGGCCGCCCTGCGGCTCGCCCGGTTCCGCCGGGAGCCGGCTCGGACGAGAAGCAGCGGACGCACCTCTACGATCCGAGCGTGACTCGCGTTACTCCGGCCCGACCGCCGTACCCGCTGCTCGCCGCCCTCCGGGCCATCTCCATCGCGGACCTCGCCCGCGACGTCGACGACGACTACGGCCCCAGCGCGCTCGCCGGCATTCGCGAGTGGCTGTCTTGACTGCCGCCAAGGTAAGTTGTAGCTTACGTTCGTGGCTACTTACCGAACAGGCGACGGGTGGGACGCGTTGGGTGACCCCACCCGGCGGGCCATCGTCGCCTGCCTGGCCGAGCGACCCCGTGCGGTCGGCGAACTCGCCGACGAGCTGCCGATCAGCCGACCGGCCGTGTCCCAGCACCTCAAGGTCCTCAAGGACGCCGGGCTGGTCACCGACCAGGCGGCCGGCACCCGCCGGGTCTACCGGCTCAACCCGGCGGGCGTGGCAGCGCTGCGGGACCAGCTGGACACGTTCTGGCACCGCGCGTTGGACAGCTACCAGGACGTCGTCGAACAACCGACCGAGGAGACCCCATGACCGAGACAACAGCCGCGGTGGTCCGCCGGCAGATCGTCGTCGAGGCGCCGCTGGAACGGGCGTTCACCGTGTTCACCGAGCGGTTCGGTGACTTCAAGCCGCCGGAGCACAACCTGCTCGGCGCGGCGATCGCGGAAACCGTGTTCGAACCCAAGGTCGGCGGCCACATCTACGACCGGGGCGTCGACGGCAGCGAGTGCCGCTGGGCGCGCGTGCTCGCCTACGAACCGCCGGACCGGGTGGTGTTCAGCTGGGACATCAGCCCCCAGTGGCAGGTCGAGACCGACCCGGACAACACCAGCGAGGTCGAGGTCCGATTCGTCGCCGAGACCCCGCAGCGCACCCGGGTCGAACTGGAACACCGCCACCTCGACCGGCACGGCCCGGGCTGGCCGTCGGTCCGCGACGGGATCGGCCACGACGAGGGATGGCCGCTCTACCTCACCCGGTACGCCGCCCTCTTCACCGACCGCTGACCGTGCCTGTGGGGACGTGACCGTGCGGGAGCGTCCCCACAGCGGCCGGTCGGCGCCCCGGCGGCGAGCGGCCCGCGCCGGTGGTCAGGTCTCGTAGAGCACCCGGCACGCCGGCACCCGGGTGGCCAGCTCCCGCTCGAACCAGGTATGGCCAGCCGGCGCAGTGCCGCGAGCACCCCTTCACCGCTGGCGTCGTGCGACGCCGGGGACAGGTCCACGGCGAGCGGCTCGTCGACGTCGACCGTGTCGCTGTCCGGCCTCATCCGGCCCGCGTACCCGCTGCCCCGAAGTTCAACCCGTGGAGCTGATCTTGTCGGCGCCGATCGTCATGATCACGCGCGTCTGGCCGCGGCCACCGAACCACGGATAGGGCCGGCCGAGATACTTCTGTGACAGCTGATCGATGTGCTCGGCGGCGCCGTGCTCGGTCAGGTCGAGGACCCGACCCCGTACCGCGACGTAGCGACTCGGGTTCTCGGGGTCGGCGATCGCCACCGCGACCCGAGAGTCGCGCACGACGTTGCGCACCTTCTGGAAGCCCTGGACGGTGTTGATGAGGATGTGCTTGCCGTCGGTGTCCACCCAGGTCTCGGTGATCTGGGGTGAGCCGTCGGGCATGAGGGTCGTGATGAAGCAGATGCTGGGCCTGAGGAGCAGGTCGACCAGGTTCTCGGGCAGATCCATGATCCGACACTAGGTCGGCCCCGGCGATCCCGCCCGGGCGCCGGGCATGTCTCGACCAACGGCGGGTATCGCCCGGGTGCTGCGCGCCGTTCCAGCCGTCGGCGAGCGGTGAGATCGACTGGACAGTACCTCGGCTTGTTCGGCACCGTCGACTGGAAGGATCGATCATGACCAACACCTCCTCGCGTCCCGGCAGGCCCACGGTCGTCCTGGTGCACGGCGCCTTCGCCGACAGTTCCGGTTGGAACGGGGTGGTCGAGCGGTTGACCGCGGCGGGCGTCGCCGTGAAGGCGGTACCCAACCCGCTGCGCGGCATCGCCGAGGACGCCGCGTACGTGGCGAGCGCGCTGCAGCAGACGCAGGGGCCGGTGCTCGCGGTCGGCCACTCCTACGGCGGGGCCGTCATCACGAACGCGGCCTCGCGGGTCGACAACGTCGTCGGGCTGGTCTACGTCGCCGCCTTCGCTCCCGAGGAAGGCGAGACCCTGATGGACATCGAGGGCGGTTCCAGGGACAGCGTCCTGACCGCTTCGCTGCTGCCGGTGCAGTATCCGACCGCCTCGGGCGCCGAGACGGAGTTCCTCATCGACCCGGCGAAGTTCCACGACGCGTTCGCTGCCGACGTCGCCGAGAAGGACGCCGCGGTCATGGCGGTCACCCAACGACCGGTCTCCTCGCTGGCCTTCTCCACCCCCACGACGAACCCGGCCTGGAAGAAGCTTCCCTCCTGGGCCGCCGTCGCCATCGGCGACCGGGCCGCCGGCAGTGACGTGGTGCTCCACATGGCCGAACGCGCCGGCGCCACGATCACCCGGATCGAGGCCTCCCACGTCGTCATGGTCACCCAGCCCCAGGCGGTCACCGACGTCATCATGCAGGCGCTCGACGGCGTCTCCCGGTGACCGCACCGGGCCGGCACCGTGGCTCTCGCCGAGGCAGTGTCACCGAAGGAGCGCGGTAAGCTCGGGCACCACGTCGGAGGGCGGCGGCATCGCGGCCATCTCGTCGCGGACCTCGCCCGCCGCCGTCCTGAGCGCCGCGTCGGTGACGAGCCGGGTCAGGACGTCCGGCGTGATCGCCCCGGCTGCCACGCCGAGACCGGCGCCGCGCCGCGCGACCACCTCGGCGTTGTGCCGCCGGTCGCCCGGGCCGGGCACGACGAGCTGCGGCACGCCGGCCGCCAGTGCACCCAGCACGCTGCCCGCCCCGCCGTGGTGCACGTACGCCGTCGCGTGCGGGAGCACCCGGTCCAGCGGCACGCGGCCGATCGCCCGGACGTTCTCCGGCAGCCGCGGCAGCCTGCCGGGTGGCCGGACGAGCACGATGTCGGCGTCCACCGCGGGCGCGGCGGCGATGATCGCCGCCGTCGGGTCGCCGCCGCCCGGACCGGCGACGGTGCTGCGGCTCACGATGATCCGCGGCCGCTCCCCGGCGCTCAGAAGCCAGGCCGGCACCTCTCCGCCGCCCGAGTACGGCACCGCCCGCATGGGCACCCCCGGTCTCGGCCCGGTCAGGCTCGGCGGTGACACGGTGATCGTGGCGGCCGGGGTGCCGATCCGGTGCCGCCTCATCGGCCGGCTCGCCGCCACGGCCGCGACGAGATCGGCGGCGGGGAACAGGTTGTTCTCCTGCAGCACGCCCGGAACTCCGATGCGCTCGGCGGCGATGCCCCCGGCCACGCCCAGCGGCTCGTAGACGATCAGGTCGGGCCGTTCGCGCCCGGCGAGCGCGACGACCGCGTCCGCGAACGTGGCGTTGGCGGCACCGAACAGCTCACCGACGACCGCGGTGCCGGCACGCCCGGCCAGCTCCCTGCGGGCGAGCAACGGGTGTCGCAGCAGGACCCGGCTGGCGGTCCGACCGAATGCGAACCCCGGCGCCACGTCGTGCGCCGCCAGGCCGCCGAGGTCGACGGTGAGGGCGTCGCCGCCACTCGCGATCAGCACGTCGTGGCCGGCGTCGCGCCAGGCGAGGGCGAGCGGGACCAGCGGCAGCAGGTGCCCCTGCAGCGGCGCGGAGACGACCAGGACGCGCATGGCCCTATTGAAACGGAAGACGCTCGGCGTCGTCGCCCCGTGGACGGTGGCGGGCAGAACCATGCAGACTGCTGGCATGACGCGAGGCATCGCCCTGGTCCGGCGACCCGGTGACCGGCTGGCCGAGGGGCTCGTCACCCACATCGAGCGCAGCGACGTGGACGTGGCGCGGGCCCGGCGCCAGCACGAGGCGTACCGGGCCGCGCTCGCCGAAGCCGGCTGGCAGGTGCGCGAGGTCGACCCCGCCGATCAGTGCCCCGACTCCGTGTTCGTCGAGGACACGGTCGTGGTCTGCGATGACCTGGCGGTGCTGAGCCGGCCGGGCGCGCCGGAGCGCCGTCCGGAGATCCCCGGCACCGAGAAGGCGGTACGGGAGGCCGGGCTGGAAGTCGTCCGCATCGAGGCTCCCGGCACGCTGGACGGCGGTGACGTGCTCCAGATCGGCACCACGGTGTACGTGGGTCGAGGCGGCCGCACGAACGGTGAGGGCGTCGCCCAGTTGCGCGCCCACCTGGCGACCCGCGGGCGCACGGTGGTCCCGGTCCCGCTGCGCGAGGTGCTGCATCTCAAGTCGGCCGTGACCGCGTTGCCCGACGGCACCCTCCTCGCGCTGCCGGAACTGCTCGACGCGTCCGCGCTGCGACAGCCGGTGCGCACGGTCGACGAGGAGGCCGGCTGCCACGTCGTACCACTCGGGGGTGACCTCGTGCTGATGGCCGCGTCGGCGCCGCGCACCGCGGCGCTCGTGGCGGACCTCGGCTTCGCGCCGGTCGTGGTCGACATCGACGAGTACGAGAAGCTCGAGGGCTGCGTCACCTGCCTGAGCGTGCTGATCCCCCGGGTCTGACCGATGGTCCCGCGCCGGCACCGCAATTGTGACCCACGTCACTCCGAGTGAACTGTCTCCCTCCGGCCACGTCCGGAGCACCTGGATACCTCTCGCGTTCATCCAGGGAGAATGATGCGTTCAACTCGCAAGTTATCGGCGCTGGCGCTACTGGCGCTGGGCGTCTCGGTGGTGGCCCCGGGCGGTACGCCGGTGTCGGCGCAGCCCCGAGCCGCCACGCCGGCGACCACACCCCCGGTCGCGTCCAAGCCCCGGGCGGTCACCCTGCTCACCGGCGACACCGTCCACGTCAGCACGGTGGACGGCCAGACGGCCGTCAGCGTCGTGCCGGGCAAGGGACGGGAGCGGATCCCGTTCATCACCCACAGCGCCGGCGAGGACGTGCGGGTCATCCCCGCCGACGCCGTCGGCCTGCTCAACCGCGGCAAGCTCGACCAGCGGCTCTTCGACATCACGACGCTGGTCGGCTTCGGCTACGACGACACCCGGGCCACCCTGCCGCTCATCGTCCAGCACCGCGGCGCCGCCCCCGCCGGCCTGGCCGGCGCCCGGACCACCCGGGAGCTCTCCGGGGCGAGCGCTGTCGGGGAGAACCGCGCGGACGCGGTGTCCTTCTGGAACAACCTCACGTCCACCTCGAGTGGCACCGAGCGGCAACTGCGGGCCGGGTTCGACAAGGTCTGGCTCGACGGGCTGCGGCACCCCACCCTCGACGTCAGCGTTCCGCTCACCGGCGCGCCGGAAGCCTGGCAGGCCGGCTGGACGGGAACGGGGGTGAAGGTCGGCGTGATCGACACCGGCATCGACCAGACCCACCCCGACCTGGCCGGCCGCGTCGCCGCCGCGGAGAACTTCACCGCCGACCCGGACGCCCTCGACCGGGTCGGCCACGGCACCCACGTCGCCTCCACGATCGCGGGCAGTGCGGCCGCGTCGCAGGGCCGCTTCAAGGGCATGGCGCCCGGCGCGACCCTTTACAGCGCCAAGGTCTGCACCGAGGTGGGCTGCCCGGAGTCGGCGATCCTGGCCGGCATGACCTGGGCGGCGCAGCAGGGCGTCAAGGTCGCGAACATGAGCCTCGGCGGCCCGGACAGCCCGGAAACCGACCCGATCGAGGCGGCCCTGGCCGACCTCACCCACCGCTACGGCGTGCTGTTCGTCGTCGCCGCGGGCAACAGCGGCGAGGGCGGCGAGGCCACGGTGAACTCGCCCGGCAGCGTGGACGAGGCGCTGACCGTGGGCGCCGTGACCAAGACGGGCGAGCTGGCCGCGTTCTCGAGCCGGGGTCCGCGCGCGAGCGACGCCGGTATCAAGCCGGACGTCACGGCGCCCGGCGTCGGCATCGTCGCCGCCCGCAGCTCGACCTCCACCATGGAGCCGGACGGCGAGAACCCGCAGTACACCAGCCTCAACGGCACCTCGATGGCGACTCCGCACGTCGCCGGCGCGGCGGCGATCCTGACCCAGCAGCACCCGACCTGGACGCCTGAGCGGATCAAGTCCACGCTGATGGCGGCCGCGCTGCCGAACGCCGCCATCGGTGTCTACGAGCAGGGCGCGGGCTTCCTCGACGTCGCCCGGGCGATCCGGCAGAACGTCACGGCGAGCCCGGTCAGCGTCGCCTTCGAGCGGACCAGCGCCGCGCAGCAGCGCACGATCACGTACGCGAACAGCGGCTCCTCCGACCTCACCCTGGCCGTCTCCCTCGATGCGAAGGACGCCGACGGCGCCCCGGCACCGGCCGGCCTGTTCAGCCTCGGCACCTCGTCCGTGACGGTCCCGGCCGGCGGCACGGCCACCGTGACCGTGAGCGTGCGGGCCGGCGCCGATCTGCCCGACCACTATTTCGGCGGTGAGGTGACCGCCACCGGCGGTGGTGTGCAGGTGCAGACCCCGGTCGCGCTGGACATCGCCCGCCGACAGCTCAGCCTCAAGCTCATCGGGCCGGACGGCGGCGCGCCCACGCCCGAGCAGGGTTGGGTGACCCTCCTGACCGACCTGGACCGGCAGACCGTCATGGTGTTCGACAACCCGGCGATCACCACGTACCGGGTCCACCCGGGCCGCTACCTGGTCCAGACCTACCTGTTGACCGGCGACCCGTTCCTCCCGCACGTCACCTCGCTGGTGCGCCCGAGCCTCGACCTGACCACGGACCAGGCGCTCACCGTGGACGCCCGCCTGGCGAAGCCGATCGCGGTGTCGGTGCCGAACCCGGCGGCCACTGCGGTCCATCAGGAGTTCGGCTGGACGATCCGGACCGAGCAACCGCAGATCTGGGGCAGCAACGACCCGTTCGGCGTGGTGATGGGCATCCCCCTCGACCACGTGCGGACCGCGCAGATCGGGGCCGCCAGGACGCCGGGCTTCGTCTCCTACGTCAACGGGATGTGGGGTCAGGTGGCCGAGGACGGCAGCCTGCACAACAGCCCGTACGTCTACCGGGTCTACCTCTACGAGCCGCAGAAGATGATGACCGGGCTGACCCGCAAGCTGCGCGCGGGCGACTTCGCGACGGTCCGCTCCCGGATCAGCGCGGACGTGGCCGACGTTCCGGTTTCGCGGACCGCGGTCGCGCACGCGCCCGGCAACTCGCCGGTCTACCGGGACGAGCGCAGCATCCCGCCGAGCTTCAGCTACGACGCGCCGAGCACCATCACCGAGTACTACAACCAGGACAAGAAGGCGGTGTGGCAGTCGACCTCGTCGCAGCTGAGGTACACGTACTACCAGTCGGCGTGGACCAGCTTCCGGCCCGGCGGCACGTACGACGTGAAGTGGGCCAACGGGGTGGCCGGCCCGGTCTTCCCGGAGCCGAACTTCGGCCAGCAGTTCGCCACCCGCTACTGGGGCGACCAGATCGGCGGGCCGGGGCCGCTGCACGGCGACGGCTACGGGCACATGGGCTTCCGGCACGTCGTCGGCGGCAGCGTGGAGGTGAACCTCTACCGCAACGGGGTCAAGATCGGCGACGCGAACGAGACGCCCTGGGTGTGGAACGTGCCCGCCGAGAAGGGTGACTACCGGTTGGCCGCGACCTTCCGCAGCGACCCGGCGTTCACCCTGTCGACGGTGGTCGACGCCGAGTGGACCTTCACGTCCGCGCACGTGCCCGACGGCGAACTGGTGAAGCTGCCGATGACGGCGATCCGGTACACCCCGGAACTCGACATCGACAACCGGGCGCCGGCCGGCCGGCTGTTCCCGATCCCGGTCTCGCTCGACCGTCAGATCGGGGCGGCGCCGGGCCGGACCAGGACCCTGACCGTCGAGGCGTCCTTCGACGACGGCAGGACCTGGCGGCAGCTGACCGTGAAGCGGTCCGGCGAGAAGGCGGTCGCCTGGGTGCGCAACCCGACCGGCACCGGCTTCGTCTCGCTGCGGGCCGCCGCGACGGACACCAGCGGTAACACGGTCAAGCAGACCATCATCCGCGCCTACCGGTACTGAGCACGGGCCCCGGACGCGGCGCCCACCGGCGCCGCGTCCGGGGTCACCGGTGCCAGAGCAGCCGATCGCGGATCGCCTGCTGCCGCATCGCCATGGCGTGCGGCAGGTCGTCGATCATGGAGTACGTGCGTACCAGCCGTCCCGCTCCGCCGCGTCGTCGTGTTCCTCTCCCAGTTCCGCGGCATAGGCGCGCAGCAGGTCATGCATCCGCCACCGGTCGTCGCCCGGCTGCACCAGCAGGTGCGCCGCGAGCTCGGCGAGCAGGCCGCGGGCGGAGTGCAGGGACAGGCCGGCCAGGGCGGCCGCCGCCTCCGTGCTCAGCGCCGGGGCCGGGTGCAGGGGCAGCAGCCGGAAGAGCCGGGCCGCCTCGGGGGTCAGGGCCCGGTAGGACCAGGAGAAGATCGCCTCCAGATCGGCGTGTGCGGCACCGAAGCCGGCCAGCCGGCCGTCGGCCTCGGCCAGTTCACCGGCGACCGCGGGCAGGCTGAGCGCGGGCCGGCCGACGGTGCGGGTGGCGACCAGTGCCAGGGCGAGCGGCAGCCCGCCGCACCGCGCGACGATCTCCTCGACGGCGGCCGGGTCGGCGGCCGTCCCGTCGCCGAGCCAGCGGGTGAGCAGTTCGCGGGCCTCGGCGTCGGTCAGCAGGTCGAGGTGCAGCGGGTGGGCGTTCGCCGGGCCGGCCACGCCGGTGATCCGGCGGCGGCTGGTGGCGATGACGAGACTGCCGCCGGCGCCGGGCAGCAGGTGCCGGATCTGGTCCCAGTCGCGGCAGTTGTCGAGCAGGATCAGCATCCGGCGCTCGGCCAGGATGCTGCGGTAGAGGCCGGCCTGGGCGGGCAGCTCGGCCGGGATGGCGGCCGGCGCGACCCCGAGGGACCACAGGAAGCCGCGCAGCGCCTCCGCCGGCGTCATCACCGAGTCGCCGGAGTCGAAACCGCGCAGGTCGGCGTGCAACTGCCCGTCAGGGTAACGGGCGGCGAGTTGGTGGGCCAGGTGCACCGCCAGGGTGGTCTTTCCGACGCCGGGCATCCCGTCGATCACCAGCGCGGTGGCCGGTCGGTCTCCGGCCAGCAGCTCCTCCGCGGCAGCCACCAGGTCGCGGCGGCCGCTGAAGTAGGGATGGTCGGCCGGCAACTGCGCCGGCGGCCCGGCGCTGCTCGGCTGCGACAACTCCCGCTCGGCCGGCGGCAACAATGCGGCCTCCGCGCCGCCCGGCGGCGCTCCGGGCCGAATGATGGCCGCTCCGACGCCGCGCCGCGACCCGGACCCGTCGGCCGGGGCGTCGTCGTCGAGCAGGCTGTCCCGGGCCGCCCGCAGGTCGGCGCCCGGCCGGATGCCGAGCTCGTCGGCGAGCCGGTGCGCGATGTCGGCGTACGCGTCGAGGGCCTCGGCTCGCCGGCCGTCCGCGGCGAGCGCGAGCAGCAGTCGCGCCTGGAGTGCCTCGTCCAGCGGCTCCTGTTCGGCGGCCAGCCGGATCGCGGGCAGCACCGCGTGGACGCACCCGGCGCGCAGAGCGGCGTCGGTCGCCGCCCGGACGGCGGCGAACTGCTCGCCGTCGACGGCGACGAACTCCGGATGGGTACGGCCGCCGGCCTGCACGCCCGAGGCGCACCGGTCGCGCCACAGCGCCAGCGCCTCCCGGTAGAGCTCGACCGCCGGTTCGCCGGAGCGGCCACCGGCTTGGGCGACCAGGCGCCGGAAGCGCAGCAGGTCGAGCGAATCCTCCTCGATCAGCAACCGGTACGCGGCGCCGTCGCGGATCAGCACCGAGCCCGCTGCCCGCGTCGGCAGTCCCGGCTCGAAGATCCGCCGGAGCATCCCGACGTGCCGGTGCACCACGTTGACCGCGCTGGGTGGGGGGTCGGACTCCCAGAGCAGGTCGACGAGCTCGGCGACGCTGACCGCGCCGCCCGCCCGGGCGAGCAGGAACGCCAGGATCAGCCGCTGCTGCCGGGTGCCCAGGTCGAGCTCGGACCCGCCGCGCCAGGCCCGCACCGGGCCGAGAACGGCGAAGGAGAGCGGGCTGGTCATCCTCATGCGATCCGCACGGAGCTGGTTGCCACGATTGCCACAGCATGGCAGGGCCCGCCGCGAGACAGGCGGCGGGGTCTTTCCTGCTCAGGCCGCCTTGAGGCCGGTGCGCAGGGCCCGCAGGGCATGGTGGGTCCGGGACTTCACCGTGCCGATCGGCACCCCCAGCCGGCCCGCGACCTCTTCCGGTGACCGCCCGACCAGGAAGACCTCGGAGAGCAGACTGCGCTGCGCCGGGCTCAGCCGGCGGAGCGCGCGCCGGATGGCGTAGGACGCCAGCGCGGTGCCGGTGGTGTCGTCACCGGCGGGAATCCAGGTCATGTCGACGAGATGGACCTCGGCCGGCCGACCCCGCCGCCGCCGGACCCTGTCGATGACGAGCCGCCGGGCGACGGTGAGGAGCCACCGGCGGGCGGCATCGGGCTCGGCCGGCACCGAGTCGAGGTGCCGCCAGGCCCGCAGCATCGTCTCCTGGAGCAGATCCTCGGCGGTCTGCCGCTGCCCGCGGGTCAGCACGAGCAGGAGACGCAGCACGGCACGGGCGTGGTCCGCGTGCAGCTCGGTCATGCGCTCGGCCCGGCCGTCCGGTGATGCGTCGGGTGCCCACAGCACGATCTCTCCCCCATCCGCAGCGGCAACGGTGAATGAGGCAGGAGCCTAGGGACGGCGGATGCGAATGTACTGACGCGCAAGTGCGAATCGAGTGCCGTCGCCGACCGCGATCGGTCACGGACGCGACGTGACCGCCGCGAGCAGGTCGGCCAGCCGCCGGCCGGTCGGAGTGTGCGCGGACGGAATCAGAGCCAGCGCCTCCTGCCACGCCCGCACCGCGCCGTCCTGGTCGCCGGCCGCGGCGAGGGCGTCGCCGAGCAGCGCCAGCACCTCCGCGGCCGGCGCCGACGCCGAGGCCTCCTGGTAGGCGACGGCCGCCTCGCGCCAGCAGTCGACGGCCTTGTCGAGCTCCCGGCGTGCGGCATGCACCTGGCCGAGCACCTCCCACGCCTCGGCCACTCCCAACCGGTACCGCGCTCCGCGCGACAGCGCCATGGCCTGCTCGGCGCAGCGCATGGCCTCGTCCCCCCGGCCCAGTTCGGCGTAGCTCGCGCCCATGATCACCAGGACGTCCGCCCGCAGTTTGTCGTCTCCGGCCGCCCATGGCCCCAGCGCTGCGGAAAGCGCCCGGACCACCTCCTCGTGTCGCCCCTGGGCGCTCAGGATCATCGCTCGGTTGATCCCGGCCCGGGTCATCTCGCCGTACAGGCCGAGCCGGGCGAGCAGCTCGACCGCTTGGTCGAGATGCCCGACCGCGGTCTCGTGCTCGTGCCGGTAGTAGGCCGCCCCGGCCAGGCTGCGGTGGATCCGGGCCTGCCCGACCAGGTCGCCGCCCGCCCGGGCGGCCGCGAGGGCCACCTCGCCGGTCGTCGTCCAGTCGGCCCACCGGCCGCTGCGTTCGAAGAAGTGCTGCATCCCCAGGGCGAGCTGCCAGGCCTCGGTGTGCCGGCCCTGCCGGGCGGCCCGGCCGACCAGCGCGATCAGGACCTGCCGCTCGGCGGTGAACCAGCGCATGGCGTCGTCGTGCCCGGCGAAGCGCAGCGGAGTCTCGCCCGGCCCCGGCTCGATCATCGGGTGGTATTCCGAGGCGAGCAGCCAGCGGTGCGCCCGATAGGCGGTGGCCCGGTAGAACTGCAGGCAGCGGAGCTCCGCGGCGGCGCGCTCGGCCGGCCCGTCGTTCTCCTCGCCGAGCTCCGCGGCGTAGGCCCGCAGCAGGTCATGGGTGCGGTAGCGGCCCGGCAGGTCCTCGCTGATCAGGTGCGCGCGGCTCAGCTCGCCGAGCAGTGACCGCGCGACCCGCAGCGGGACGCCAGCCAGCCCCGCCGCGCCGGCGACCGAGATGTCGGGGCCGGGATGGATCGGCAGCAGCCGGAAGAGCCGGGCGGCCGGGGCGGACAGCGCCTGGTAGGACCAGGAGAAGACGGCACGCAGGCCGGTCTGCGGGTCGTCGCCGTCGAAGCCGTCCAGACTCCCGGGCGCCCGGGCCAGCTCTGCGGCGATCTGCGCCGGTGGCGTCCCCGGCAGGCTCGCCGCGCGGGCCGCCACCACGGCCAGCGCGAGCGGCAGCCGCCCGCAGCTCGCGATGATGGCGTCGATCGCGGCCGGGTCCGCCGCGACGCGGCCGGCGCCGAGCGGCCGCGTCAGCGCCGCGCGGGCCTCCTCGACGCTCGGCAGGCCGACCGGCAAGGGGTGGGCGCCGGCCGTGGTCAGCAGGCCACTGAGCCGGCTGCGGCTGGTGACGATCACCAGACAGCCGGGGCAGCCGGGCAGCAGGTGGCGGATCTGCTCGGCGTCCCGGCAGTTGTCGAGCAGGATGAGCAGGCGCCGGCCGGCGAGGCTGCTGCGGTACAGGCCCGCCTGGGCGTGCAGCTCGGCGGGAATGCCCTCCTGAGGCACCCCGAGCGAGCCGAGGAAGCCGCGCAGCGCCTCGGCCGGGCTCATCGCCGGCTCCCGCCCGTCGTATCCGCGCAGGTCGACATACAGCTGCCCGTCCGGGTAGCCGGCGGCGAACCCGTGGGCGAGGTGGACGGCGAGGGCGGTCTTGCCGATCCCGGGCATGCCGTCGATCGCGAGCACCCCCGGCCCGCCCGGGCGCCCGACCGCCGCGCGGGCCTCGGCGATGAGGTCGTCCCGGCCGCTGAAGAAGGGCAGGTCCGGCGGCAGCTGCGCGGGGCGCGGGAGCGGCGCCGGCGATGCGGTCCGCGCCGGCCGGGTGCGCTGGTGCAGCACCCGGTCGTACGCCTCCCGCAGCTCCTCACCGGGGTCGACGCCCAGGTCCTCGGCGAGCCGGTGGCGCACCGCCCGGTACGTCTCGACGGCTTCCGCCTGGCGGCCGTCGGCGGCGAGCGCCAGCAGTAGGCGGCTCTGCAGCGACTCGTCGAACGGGTGCTGCTCGGCGGCCTGCCGCAGCGGCGCCAGCACCGCGCTCAACCTGCCGCAGCGCTCGGCGGCGTCGGCGGCCCCGCGCGCGGCTTCGGCGCGTTCGGCCTCCACGGCGAGGAACGCGGGGTGCAGGCGGGAGGCCGGTTCCAGACCCGCGGCGCACCGGCCGCGCCACAGCCGCAGCCCGTCGAGGGAATGCCGCAGCGCCGACTCCGGGTCGCCGTCCTGCAGGCTCCGGGCCGCCCGCTGGCTCAGCGACCGGAACGTCAGCAGGTCGAGGGACTCCTCGTCGGCGCGCAGCCGGTAGCCCGAGAGCTCCCGGAGGATGTGCCGGCCCGCCGACCGGGTGGGCAGGCCGGGCTCGAACAGCCGCCGGAGCATCCCGACGTGCCGGTGCACGACGTTCGCGGCGCTGGCCGGGGCATCCTCGTCCCAGAGCAGGTCGACCAGCTCGGCCAGGGAGACCGGCAGCCCGGCCCGGGCCAGCAGCAACGCGAGCACCAGGCGCTGCTGGCGGGCGCCCAGGCGCAGCTCGGCGCCGGCGCGGACGACCCGGATCGAGCCGAGCACCGAGAAACCGACCGTGTCGCCCGCCTCCGCTCCCACAGCGGCCACGGTAACGGGCCGGCCCGCCGGCCGGAGCTTGCGATCCGGCAAGGGGCGAGGCTACGGCTTGTTCAGGTACGCGAGCACGGCGAGGACCCGGCGGTTGGTGTCGTCGTCGACCATGCCGAGCTTGCCGAACATGCTGGTGGTGTGCTTGCTGAGGCGCCTTCGCTCAGGACGAGGCGGCGGCCGATGGCCTGGTTCGACAGCCCCTCGGCCGGGCCCGATCCCCGATAGCAGGATGCGGCTACCCGCCGGCCCTGGCCTCGCGCCCAGGGCCGGCGGGTAGCCGCGACGGCACCTCAGCTCACGGCCCGCCTCACGAGCGCGGCGATGCGCGCCTCCACCTCGGCCGTCACCTCGGTCAGGGCGAAGGCGCTCGCCCACATCGTGCCCTCGTCCAGCTTCGCCTGGTCGCTGAACCCGAGCGTCGCGAAGCGCGCCTTGAACTTCTCCGCGCTCTGGAAGAAGCAGACGACCTTGCCGTCCAGCGCGTAGGCGGGCATCCCGTACCAGAGCTTCGGCGCGAGGACGGGGGCGCTGGCCGTCACGACGGCGTGGACCCGCTCGGCCATGACCCGGTCCGGGTCCGGCATCTCGGCGATCTTCGCGAGCACACTCCGCTCCGCCTCCGCCTCCTTGTCCGCGCGCGAGCCGCGGCGCGCCGCGGTCCTCAGCTCCTGGGCGTGGTCCTTCATCGCGGCTCGCTCCTCGGCCGTGAATCCCTCGTACCCGCTGGTCCTGGTGCTGGCCATGGTCCCCCCTGTGCCCGTGGGCCCGGCGTATCCTCGCCGGCCCGATCACTGTGGTCACAGCCTCCCCCGGCCGGGGCTCGAGCCGCTTCCGTGCTGACCACGGAAACCACCACGGACACCGGGTCGGTGGGCCCGCTCGGCAACCCGGGAGACCGGCACCAGCCGATGACGAACGAGCCCCGGTCGATCGCTGGTGGATCGACCGGGGCTCGTCGGTTGGAGCCGGATCAGACGATGTCGAACCGGTCCAGTTCCATGACCTTCGTCCAGGCGGCGACGAAGTCCGCCACGAACTTGTCGCGCGCGTCCTGGCTGGCGTAGACCTCCGCGAGGGCCCGCAGCTGGGAGTTGGAGCCGAAGATGAGGTCGACCGCGGTGGCGGTCCACTTCACCTCGTCGGTGGCCAGGTCCCGGATCTCGTACACGTGCTCGTCGGACTCCGACGCCTTCCACCGGGTGCCCGGGGAGAGCAGGTTGGCGAAGAAGTCGTTGGTGAGCACGCCGGGCCGGTCGGTGAGGACGCCGTGCCGCGTACCGCCGACGTTGGCCCCGAGGGAGCGCAGGCCGCCGATGAGGACGGTCATCTCCGGGGCGGTCAGGTTGAGCATGTAGGCACGGTCGATGAGCAGCACCTCCGGCTGGGTCTTCTCACCCGGACGCAGGTAGTTGCGGAACCCGTCGGCGCGTGGCTCGAGGACCCGGAAGGACTCGACGTCGGTCTGCTCCTGCGAGGCGTCGGTGCGGCCCGGGCGGAACGGCACGGTCACCTCGACGCCGGCGTCGCGCGCCGCCTTCTCCACCGCGGCCGAGCCGGCCAGCACGATCAGGTCCGCGAGCGAGATCTTCGCGCCGCCGGCGGAGTTGAACTCCCGCTGGATGCCCTCGAGGGTCGCCAGGACGGTCGCGAGCTGCTCGGGCTGGTTGACCTCCCAGTTGCGCTGCGGCTCGAGACGGATCCGCGCGCCGTTGGCGCCACCGCGCTTGTCGGTGGACCGGAAGCTCGCGGCGGAGGCCCAGGCGGTGGAGACCAGCTGAGCGGTCGTGAGGCCGGACTCCAGGACCTTCGCCTTGAGAGCGGCGACGTCGGCGTCACGTACGAGCTCGTGGTCGACGGCCGGCACCGGGTCCTGCCACAGCTGGGGCTCCGCCACCCACGGCCCGAGGAAGCGGTCGACCGGACCCATGTCGCGGTGCAGCAGCTTGTACCAGGCCTTGGCGAACGCCAGCGCGAACTCGTCGGGGTTCTCCAGGAACCGGCGGGAGATCTTCTCGTACGCCGGGTCGACGCGCAGCGACAGGTCGGTCGTCAGCATCGTCGGCTTGTGCTTCTTCGACGGGTCGTAGGGGTCCGGGATGATCGCCTCGGCGTCCTTGGCGACCCACTGCTTGGCGCCGCCGGGGCTCGTGGTGAGCTCCCACTCGTAGCCGAAGAGGATCTCGAAGAAGCGGTTGCTCCACTGCGTCGGCCGGTCGGTCCAGGTCACCTCGAGACCGCTGGTGATCGTGTCCGGGCCCTTGCCGGTGCCGTGGGTGTTCAGCCAGCCCAGGCCCTGCGCCTCCAGCGGGGCGCCCTCGGGCTCGGGGCCCACGTGGTCGTCGGCGACGGCGGCGCCGTGGGTCTTGCCGAAGGTGTGGCCACCGGCGATGAGGGCGACGGTCTCCTCGTCGTTCATCGCCATCCGGGCGAAGGTCTCGCGGATGAAGTGCGCCGCCGCGAGCGGGTCCGCGTTGCCGCGGGGACCCTCCGGGTTGACGTAGATGAGACCCATCTCGGTCGCCCCGACGTCGCCCACCATCTCCTTCTCGGAGGCGTAGCGCTCGTCGCCGAGCCAGGTGTCCTCCGGACCCCAGAAGATCTCCTCGGGCTCCCAGACGTCCTCGCGGCCGAAGCCGAAGCCGAAGGTCTTGAAGCCCATCGACTCCAGGGCGACGTTGCCGGCGAGCACGAGCAGGTCGGCCCAGGAGATCTTCTGGCCGTACTTCTGCTTGACCGGCCAGAGCAGCCTGCGGGCCTTGTCGAGGTTGGCGTTGTCCGGCCAGCTGTTCAGCGGGGCGAACCGCTGATTGCCGTCGCCGGCGCCGCCGCGACCGTCGTGGATGCGGTAGGTGCCGGAGGCGTGCCAGCTCATCCGGATCATCAGGCCGCCGTAGTGGCCGAAGTCGGCCGGCCACCAGTCCTGCGAGGTGGTGAGGACGGTGACGATGTCCTGCTTGAGGGCCTCGACGTCGAGCTTGGCGAACTCCTTGGCGTAGCTGAAGTTCTCCCCCAGCGGGTTGCCCTTCGGCGACTGGGCGTGCAGCACCGACAGGTCGAGCTGGTTGGGCCACCAGTCCCGGTTGGTGCGCGGCCGACCGCCGGTCTTCGGGGTCGGCGAGTCGATCGCCGGGTTCTCGCTCTCGCTGCCGTGCGCGGTCACGGAGTCGTGCGCGACCGGGCAGCCGACCGCCGCCTTCTTGTCCACGCCCTGGGCGCTGGAGGGAGCGTTGTCCTGGGTGTCGCTCATCAATTTCCTTCCGAACTGGCGGATCGCTGGGAGGTGCGTTCGGTCGCGCAGTCGGGGCAGGTGCCCCAGTAGACGACCTCCGCCTCGTCGACCAGGAACCCCTGGTCATCGGAGGCGGTGAGACAGGGAGCCTGGCCCACGGCGCAGTCGACGTCGGCGATCGCGCCGCAGGAGCGGCACACGACGTGGTGGTGGTTGTCCCCCACCCGCGACTCGTACCGGGCGGTGGCGCCCGCCGGCTGGATGCGCCGCACCAGACCGGCGTCGGTGAGCGCACGCAGCACGTCGTACACCGTCTGGTGGGAGACCGTGGGTTGATCCGCCCGCACCAGGGCGATCACCGTGTCGGTGTCGACGTGCGGGTGGTCGCGCAGCGCGGCGAGCACCGCCAACCGGGGCCGGGTGACGCGCAACGAGACCGCCCGAAGCTGGGTCTCGAAGTCAGACGTCATGCGACGAACATAGCTCACTCTTTTGGAATGAATCAAGTTTTGCCGCGATTCAATCCGCCCAAAAGATACTCGTCCTTCGGGTCGAAACTACACCTACTGGGACGAGACAACCGAGAGGTGGGCGGACAGGGCGCGGAGGAAATCGGGCGCGTCGAAGATCCCGCCGGCGGAGGCCACACCGCTCGTCCGCGTCCGACCAGCGAGAATGCGATGGACCGCTTCGACCGCCAGCGGTGCGCTGATGGCGTAGATGTCCTGGCCGCTGGCGACGACGCGTCGTTGCACGTCGCCGGAGCGCACGATGACGTCGACGGTGAACGTCTGCGCGGACCGGCCGAGCGCGTCGACCGCAGCCGGTGCGGGCGTGTCCGGGCCGGCCAGGTCCCGGGCGGCGTCAGTGGTCATGTAGGTGCGCACCTCGGGGATGGACAGGTGGCTGGGGACGGTGACGACGTCGGCCATCGTGAACCCGCCGAGGACGGTCCGGGGACCCATCGGAGCGGGGAAGGTCCATTCCAGAGTCGGCAGGTCGCCCTCGTCGAGGTGATACTCCAGCCGGCCACCGGTGTAGCGGACCCGTCGGCCGTGGCGCCGTTCCCGGGAGACGGTGCCCGAGGCGAGGGTCCCGGCCGTGGGGTGCCAACCGCTCAGTCCGTACGCGACGTGCGCCTCGTCGGCCGCCGTCCACTCACCCATCGCCGTCGTGACCAGCAGATCGCCGAGCCCGCCGAAGAAGGCCATCGCCGGGACCACCGCGACGCCCGCCATGCGAGCGCGCTCGGTGAAGTGCGCGAACGTGTCGAGGTTGGCCTCGATCTCCGCCGCCACATCCACGTACGGGACCCCGGCGCGCAGAGCGGCTTCGATCACGGGGGCCGCGGTCGAGGCGAACGGGCCGGCGCAGTTGACGACCGCGGCCGCACCCTTCACTGCCCGGTCGAGCGAGGCCGGATCGTCGGCCGAGGCCACCCGGTGTTCCAGCCCCGGATGCGACACCGCCAACGCCTGGAGCCTGCCCGCGTCGCGACCGAGGAGAAGCGGGACGAACCCGCGATCGCGCAACTCCGTCACCACGAACCGTCCGGTGTGTCCGTACGCACCGAACACCGCCACGGTCTGCTCCGAACCCATCTGCTGCTCCTCCGTGCCCGCCGGAAAGATCGACTGAGGAGATCCTCCGGCAGCGGCCCGCCCCGGACCAGTGTCCGGAACGCCATGCCCCGTACAGTTTCGGACATGGCCACCATCGCACTCGCCGCCACCGACGGGATGCTGCACTTCGAGCTCGCCATGGCGTGCGAGGTCTTCGCCCGCGACCCCTCCGGCCTGGCAGACCCGTGGTACGACCTCGTGGTCTGCGGCCCGCGCCCGGTCGGCATCGGCAGGTTCCGGCTGGAGCCCGACGACGGGTTGGACCGACTCGCCCGCGCCGACACCGTGATCATTCCGGCCGTGGAAGACATCGACGCGGACGTGCCACCCGACCTGCTCGACGCCGTCCGCGCGGCTCACGATGCGGGCGCTCGGATGGTCTCGCTGTGCACGGGCGCGTTCGTGCTGGCCGCCGCCGGGGTGCTGGACGGGCTGCGCGCGACCACCCACTGGGCGCACACCGAGGCGCTGGCCGCCCGCCATCCCCGGGTGACGGTCGACCCGGACGTGCTCTACGTCGACAACGGCACCGTGCTCACCTCGGCCGGCAAAGCCGCCGCGGTCGACCTGTGCCTGCACCTGATCCGCCGCAACCACGGCTCGACGGTCGCCAACGCCGTCGCCCGCCGCCTGGTCGTGCCGCCGCATCGCGCCGGCGGCCAGGCCCAGTTCGTCACCACCCCGGTGCCCGCCCGCGACGACCATCCCCTCGCCAACCTGCTGCCCTGGGCCATGGAACGGCTCAACCGTCCGCTGACCGTGGAGGACCTGGCTCGCCAGGCGAACATGAGCTCGCGCAACCTGGCCCGCCACTTCATGTCGGCAACCGGCACCACCCCGATGCAGTGGCTGTCGACGCAGCGGATCCGCCGGGCCCAGGAGCTGCTGGAGAACACCGACAAGAGCATCGACGCCATCGCGCAGGCGGCCGGCATGGGCACCGCCACGACCCTGCGCCGACACTTCAACCGCACCGTCGGCGTGCCTCCGGAGGCCTACCGTCGCACCTTCCGCAGCCCCTGGCCCTCGGCCTCAGCCTGAAGCGCCGGAAACAGCACGGGTGCGCGCCGTCCTCACAGGGCCAGGGCGCTCAGCTCCGCGCGGCGGGCGACGCCGAGCTTCGGGTAGGCCTTGTACAGGTGGTAGGCGACCGTCTTGGGACTGAGGAAGAGCTGCGCGGCGATGTCCCGGTTGGAGAGTCCCTTGCCGGCGAGCCTGGCGATCTGCAGCTCCTGCGGGGTGAGGTCGGCGGCGGGCGCCGCGGCGGGCCGCGGGGCGCGCAGCCCGGTCGCCTCCAACTCGCCGCGCGCCCGCGCCGCCCACGGTGCCGCCGCCAACTGCTCGAACGTGTGCAGAGCGCGGTGCAGTTGGCCACGTGCCTCGGCCTTGCGCCGGGCGCGGCGCAACCACTCCCCGTACAGCAGCTCGGTGCGCGCCTGCTCGAACGGGCGGCCACCGACCTTCAGGGCCAGCAGGTGATCCTGCTCGTCGCCGGTGAGCAGCGCCCGGCACCGGTACGCCAGGGACATCGCCCACGGCTGGTCCACCCGCTCCGCCCAGGCCCGGAAGCGGGCGTACGCCTCCTCGGCCTGCTCGGGCACGCCGGCCCGGACGGCCGCCTCGACCAGGTCGGGCACGCTCCGGTACGCGCACACCTGGTGGGCGTACGGGTTCTCCTGCAGGGCGGCGAGCCGGGTCACGGCGGACTCCGCCCGGCCCTGGCCGAGGTCGAGCAGGCCCAGCGCCCACAGCGTCCACGCCCGACCGCCCGCCTCGGCACCCGCCGCGGCGCCGTCCAGCGCCGAGGCCACCAGGTCCAGGCAGCGCGCCTCGTCGCCGGCCACCGCGGCCAGCACCGCCTGGACGGCACGCAACTGGCTGACCCAGAGCGGCTGGCCGCCGTCCCGCGCTACCCGGACCGCCTCGTCGAGGCTGACCGTGGCGTCCCGGTGCCGGCCGTGGAAGAACTCGGCCTCGGCGAGGAAGAACAGCAGGGTGGGCAGCAGCCCGAGGACGCCGTCGGCCCGACAGCGGGCGACCAGGGCGCTGGCCAGCTCGTACGTCTCGGCGTCCTGCCCCGCGACGAAGCCGAGCCCGCAGAGCTGCATCCGGTCGCGGGGTTCGCCGCCCACCTCGGCGGCGGTGGCGGCCAACGGCAGCGGCCGGCCCCGCACGGCGGCGACCTGGTAGCGCGCCACCGGATGGTCGAGCGTGGCGAGCTGGTCGAGACAGGCGCCCAGGTGCGGCTCGCCGAGATACCAGGCCGGGTGGAACGCCGCCACCAGCAGCGCGTCCCGCCGTTCCGGGTCGAGCTCCGCGCCCTGCGTCATCAGGTCGTACGCGGTCTGGTGGCCGCCCTGCCAGAACCAGGCGTGCCCTTCGACCCAGGCGACGCGGGCGTGGAAGGTCGGCTCGTTCACCAGGCCGGCCGCCCGTTCGGCGAGCCGGACCGCGTCGCCGAGGTGCCCGGACTGCAGCCCGCTCTCCGCGGCCAGCAGCAGCCGGCGCGCCTTCGCGGCCTCGTCACCGCTCAGCTCCGCGGCGCGCTCGAACGCGGCCAGAGCCGCGCCGTAGCCGCTGCGCCCGCGGGCCTGCTCGGCGGTGCGTTCCAGGGCTGCGGCCACCTGCTCGTCCGGCCCGGTGGTGGCCGCGGCGAGGTGCCAGGCCCGCCGGTCGGCGGCGTCCGGCGCGGTGAGCACGTCCGCGAGAGCCCGGTGCACGGCGAGCCGCTCCGGGTACGGTGCGGCGGCGTGCACCGCGGCGCGGACCAGCGGGTGACGAAACCGCAGCCGCCGTCCGGTGACCTCGATGAGCCGGGCCTCCTCCGCCGCGCGCAGGTCAGCGGGGCTGCCGCCGAGCGGCGCGGCGGCGCGCAGCAGCACGTCCAGGTCGCCGGTGTCCTCGACGGCGGCGACGCGCAGCAGCGCCCGGGTGCCGGCGGGCAGCCGGTCGACCTGGCCGTGGAACGCCGCCAGCAACCGGTCGGTCAGCGGCAGCGGACCGCCGGTCCCGCCCGCGTCGAGGACTCCGGGCAGCTCGATCAGCGCAAGCGGGTTGCCCTGCGCCTCGCCGAGCACCCGCATCCGTACCTCCGGAGCGAGCTGCGGGTCGAGCAGCCGGACGGCGTCGGCCGGCGCGAGCGCGCCGACGGTCAGCTCGGGCAGGCCCGGGGCGGGGAAGCTCCCGTCCCGGGCCGCGAAGATCATCACGACGCCCTCGGCGTGCAGCCGGCGCGCGGCGAACAGCAGCGCCTCGGCGGAGACGGTGTCCAGCCAGTGCGCGTCGTCGACGAGGCAGAGCAGTGGGCCGTCCTCGGCGAGGTCCGCCAGGAGCGACAGCACGGCGAGCCCCACCAGCAGCCGGTCGGCCGGGGCGCCGCCGCCGAGCCCGAACGCGGAGGCGAGCACCCGCCGCTGCGGTTCGGGCAGCCGGTCGAGGCGGTCCAGCGCGGGCCGCACGAGCTGACTCAGCCCGGCGAACGGCAGCTCGGCCTCGAACTCGGCGGCGCTGGCGCGCAGCACGCGCGGCGGTCGGGCGGCCGGTGACGTCAGCTCGGCCGCCCAGTCCAGCAGCGCCGTCTTGCCGATGCCCGGGCCGCCCCGCAGCACCAGCGCGGCGCTCTCCCCGGTCCGGGCCCGCGCCACCAGGGCCGCGATCCGGTCCTGCTCCGCGCCGCGGCCGTGCAACATTCCCGCACCCTACACAGGTACGCAGTACCTAAGCGCTACCGATTCCCGGGCGCTGGATCATCCCTAGCGTCGTGGCCATGGAACTGATCGAGAAGTACCTCGCCGCCTGGAACACCACCGACCCCGCCGCCCGCCGAGCCCTCGTCGACGAGGTCTGGACCGCCGACGGGACGTACACCGACCCGCTGGCCGCCGTCGCCGGACGCGACCAGATCGACGCGCTGATCGCCGGCGTGCAGCAGCAGTTCACCGGCCTGGAGTTCCGCCTCGCCGGCCCGGTCGACGCGCACCACGACCTGGCCCGGTTCACCTGGCACCTCGGCCCGCGCGGCGCCGAGCCGATCGTCGTCGGCTTCGACGTCGCGGTCATCACCGACGGTCGGATCGCCACCGTGCACGGCTTCCTGGACCGGGTGCCGGCATGACCGTCCTGGCCCCGCGCCCGGCGCCGGTCACCGCCCCGGCCACCAGGTCCGTCAGCTTCCTGCCGGTGCTGCTGACCGCCACGTTCATGACCGCGATCGACGCGTTCATCGTCAACGTGGCGCTGCCGGCGATGCAACGCGACCTGCACGCCGGCCCGGCCGCGCTGGAGTGGGTGGTCGCCGGCTACGTCCTCGCGGTGGCCGCCGGCCTGATCACCGGCGGCCGGCTGGGTGACCGGTACGGTCGCCGCCGGATCTTCGGGCTCGGCCTCGCGCTGTTCACGGCCGCCTCGGTGCTCTGCGGGCTGGCGCCCACCGCGGGCATCCTGCTCGGCGCCCGGGTGCTGCAAGGGCTCGCGGCGGCGCTGCTCATGCCGCAGGTGCTGGCCATCGTGCGGACCAGCGTCGCGCCCGCCGAGCAGCCGAAGGCGTTCGCCCGGTACGGCCTCACGATGGGCCTGGGCGCCGTCTTCGGGCAGTTGATCGGCGGCCTGCTCATCCAGGCCGACCTGTTCGGCCTGGACTGGCGGCTGTGCTTCCTGATCAACCTGCCGATCGGCGTCGCCGCGCTGGCCCTTCTCCGCCGGGTGCCCGAGTCCCGCCACCCGGCGACCCGGCTCGACCTGGCCGGCGTGGTCCTGGTCAGCGCGGCGCTGGTGGCGCTGGTGCTCCCGCTGGTGGAGGGGCGCGAACAGGGCTGGCCGCTGTGGACGTGGCTGAGCCTGGCCGCCTCGGTGCTGCTGTTCGCGCTCTTCGTGGCGACCCAGCGGCGCAGTGGGCAACCCCTGGTGCACCTGGCGCTGTTCCGCGAACGGGCGTTCTCGGTGGGGCTGGTGGCGACCCAGGTGTTTTGGATGGGGCAGGCGTCCTTCTTCCTCATCCTGGCCCTCTACCTGCAGGTGGAACGCGGTCTGTCGGCGCTGGAGTCGGGGGCCGTCTTCACCGCGATCGGCGCCGGCTACCTGGCCACCTCGACGTACGCCCACCGGATCGCCGCCCGGCTCGGTCGCCACGTGGTCACCGTCGGGGCGCTGGTGATGGCGGTGGGCCTGTACGGCATGTGGGAGGCGGCCGGACACGGGACGGGTTGGCTCGTGCCGGGGCTCGCCGTGGACGGCATCGGCATGGGCATCGCGCTCGCGCCGCTGACCACCACCGTGCTCGCCCGGGTCAGCGCACCGCACACCGGCGCCGCCGCCGGCGTGCTCGCCACGGTCAACCAGACCGGCAACGCGCTCGGGGTGGCCCTGATCGGCATCGTCTTCTACCAGGCCGCCGATCTGACCGGTGGGTTCCGCGCCGGGCTGGTCGAGCTCATCGTGCTGGAACTGGCGCTGGCCGCGATCATCCAACTGCTGCCGAGAAGGTGACGCCGACGACATGGTGCGGCCTGGTTCTGCGCGTCGACGATCTCGTCGCGCATCACCGGGCCGCACCCGTCCCTGGGCGCTCCCCGCTTCCGCCAGAACCTGAACGGAGCCGGATGCCCCAATCAGCGCAACAGGCGCATTGCGGACGAAGGTGCGGGGCGGGTGAGCCGCGGTCCGGGGAATGACGTCGACCGGGGCGGGCAATCGACCCGGGTACCGGCGGACGAGACCAGCGAGGTGCGCGATGACGGGCAGCAGCGGACGGGGAGACGAGCAGCAGCCGGAGGCGGCGACCCCATGGGTCACCCGGGACGGCTTCGACGCGGACCCGCCGTGGGGCGCGGGCGAGCACGATCCGATGGACGAGGGCAGCGAGGAGACCGCCGTACCCGAGGGGCGCCGCGGCGAGCGGCGTGCCGACGCGCCGGCCGGGCCGTCGGGCCGCGCGGGCCGGCACGGGTTCGGGCGGGTCGAGCCCACCCGTACGCCGATGGCGGGTCCCGGCGCGCCCCCGGACCCGGCGCCGTCGCGCCGGTCGTTCCCCGACGACGCGGACATCGACGTCCGTTCGGAGGACGCGCTGCGCACGCGCGGCCGGCGGTCCTGAGCCGGGCGCGGGTGCGTACGGCCCGGCCGCCGCCACGGCGCCACAGCGCGGCGTAGCCGTTGAGCAGGGGTTCAGTCGGGCAGCAGTCGCCGGAGGATCCCCTTGCCGGTCGCTCCCAGCCGATACGACTGGACGAGGTACGAGCCGCAGGCGATGTTCGCCCCGGCGAGAACCGGCACCAGGAACTGGACCATCCGCTGCCGTCGCTGCCAGGCCGCGATCTCGGACGGAGTCTCCGGCGTCGGCAGCGTCACGTCGCGTACCTCGACCCTGACACCGCGTTGGTGCGCCTCTTCGGCGAGCCGGCCGATCCTGCTGCCACAGTAGGCGGAGTACGCGGTGGCTGCGGCGCCGGCGACCGCCAGCCCGGCCTTGACGGCCCCCACCGTGCCAAACCCCTTCTGCAACGCCATGCGTCGCCGACGCACCCGAGCCAGTTGCGCGCCGGCGACCAGAGTGGCGCCGATGCCGAGCCACTGCACGGGCCCGAACCGCCCCCACGCCGACTCCGCGACCCGGATACGGTCGATTCCGTCCCGGTGGATCGCTGCCCGACTTGTTCACGCCGGCGGCGCACCTCCGGACCCACGTCACGTCGCGGACCGTCGACGAGAGCCGCCGTGGTCGGACATTGGCAGGTCGGCGGAGGTGGTCTTAGGGTGCTGCTCTCGGCAACAGCCGGAGCCAGCCACCCCGGAGGACCAGCATGACCGACACGGCCCGCCAGTCCGCCGGCGCCGCCGACCCGACCGGGACCGGCACCCCGGCCGCCGCTCCCACCGCCGCGGAGCCGGTGCCCACCGGTGTCGGGCTGAGCCGTCTGCAGCACATCTACCGGGAAGGAATGCTCGGGCGGCGACCGGTCGTCCCGACCGACTTCACCGAGCTGGAGCGACGGGCACGCCGGGCCAGCAGCCGGATCGCCTGGGCGTACGTCGCCGGAGGCGCCGGCGAGGGGCGCACGATGCGCCGGAACAGGGCCGCCTTCGAACGCTGGGCGATCGTCCCCCGGATGGCGGCCGGCGCCGTCGAGCGGGACCTGTCGGTCGGCCTGCTCGGCACCCGCCACGCCAGCCCGGTCCTGCTCGCCCCGGTCGGGGCCGGCGCCCTGATGGGCCGGGACAGCGACCTGTCCATCGCCCGCGCCGCGGCCGCCACCGACACCGGCTACGTCTTCTCCAACCAGGGCTGCAACACGATGGAGGAGTGCGCCGCCGCGATGGGCGACACCCCGCGCTGGGTCCAGCTCTACTGGAGCAGACGAGGGCCTCGTGGACAGCCTGATCCAGCGGGCCGAGTCGATCGGGGCCGGCGCCCTCGTCGTCACCCTGGACACCACCGTGCTCGGCTGGCGGCCGCAGGACCTCAACCTCGGCTCCCTGCCGTTCACCCGCGGCGTCGGGATCGCCCAGTACACCTCCGACCCCCGCTTCGGCGCCATCGTCGCCGACCGGGTGGCCGGGCCGGCCACGAAGCAGGACGTCCGGGTCACGCTGAGCGCCGTACGCACCCTGCTCGCGATGACCCGCAACCATCCGGGGCGCTTCTGGCGCAACCTGCGCTCTCCCCTGCCCCGCGCCTCGGTGGAGACGTTCCTGGACATCTACTCCAACCCGGGTCTGTCCTGGCGGCATCTGGAGACCCTGCGGGAACGCACCCGACTCCCGGTGGTGCTCAAGGGCATCCTGCACCCGGACGACGCGCGCCGCGCACTCGACCTGGGCGTGGACGCGATCGTGGTGTCCAACCACGGCGGCCGGCAGATCGACAACGCCATTGCCTCCCTCGACGCCCTGGTCGCCATCCGCGACGAGATCGGCCCGGAGCCGACGCTGCTGCTCGACAGCGGCATCCGCACCGGAGCGGACGTCTTCGTCGCGCTCGCCCTCGGCGCCGACGCCGTCCTGCTCGGCCGGCCGCACCTGTACGGGCTCGCGCTCGCCGGGCAGCGCGGCGTGGAGGACGTCATCCGCAACGTCGTGGCCGAACTCGACCTCACCATGGCGCTCACCGGCACCCGGGACATCGCCGCCATCACCCGCGACCTGATCTCGGCCGCTGCCCCCGTATGACCGCGCAGCTGCGGTGAACGGCCTGCCATCCCACCTCGGGTCAGCCTGAGCTCGGACGCGGGCGATTCTCCGCGGTGTACGGTCGGGGAATGGGCCTCCCCACCGCAGTGACCACCGCCGGGTCCCTGATCGGCGGTTGGCAGCTCGCCCGCCGGACCGGAAACCGTTCCCTCGGCGGTGTGGTCCTCGCTGCGGGCGGCGTGCTGGCGGGACGCGAGTGGGCCCGCCGGACCAGCCCGGCCGTGACCGCAGCCCTGCTCGCGACCTACGCCGGGGCCTTCGGCCTGTCGCACCCGCTGGCCAGGCGCATCGGCGCCTGGCCCTCGGTGCTGGTCGTCTCCGCGCTCACCGCGGCCGCCTCGTACGCGGCAGCGGACCGCCACGCCCCGCGCTGAGCAGCCCACCCGTCCGGCTGCCTCGTCCGTGCCGCCAAACATGATCGCGCCACCGTGACAGCGAGTTCGCGCGTCGGCTCGGAGCGTCGGTGCGTTCAGGCGGCCGCGTCCAGCCGCCCGCGCACCTCCTCGGCAAGCACCAGGGCGGCACCGTTCAAAGCCTCCCCCAGCTGGGCGACGCTGCTGACACCGACGATCGGCGTCACTGCGGGAACGCCCCCCGTCAGCCAGGCGAGCACGACCTGGTTGCGGGTGACGCCGAGCTCGCCGGCCACCTCGGTGAGCACGGCCAGCCGCCGGGCGGTTCCCGGGTGGTCGTAGGCCTAGGGAAGGGGACGCTCGTCGCGGGTGTAGGAGCCGTTGAGCAGGGGGGTGTAGGCCCACAGGGTGAGTTCGCGATCCGAGCTGACGTAGTCGAGGACTTCATCCGTCACCCAGCCGAAGCGGTGGCCCTGGTCAGGAACGGACGCGTCCGGGCGCGGTTTGAGGTACGGGTGCCGCAGCTGCAACGCGGTGTAGCCGGACCACCCGTTGGCCCGGGCGACGCCGCGGGCGCGCTCCACCCGCCAGAGAGCGTGGTTGGAGGCGCCGAGGCGACCCACGGCGCCGGACCCGGGTGCGGGCACCGGGGCGCCTGGACAGCCATTCGCCGATTTGTCACCGCGCACCCGCGTACCGGTGGCTCTGCCCTGCTCGTGGAGACCTTCCTAGCGTGACGGGCATGGATGACACCGTTGTACGCCTCACCGGACTCACCCGACGGATCGGACCCGTTCGGGCCGTCGACAACCTCGACCTGGCCATCGCGCGGGGAACCAAGATCCTGCGTCCCGAGCCTTCGGCGCAGGTCCACACGGTTGTGTTGCCTGATTCCAGGGGACTCGGGGTGGGATCAGCGTTACTGAAGGCGGCCGAACGGTGGGCAACGACCGCGGGATCACGTACCTGTCGGCCGGCATCTACCACCGCAACGTCGGTGCGGTGCGCTTCTACGGTCGGCACGGCTACGCCGACGCTGGTCTTTCCCTGGGCGGGCGCCTGGATTAGGGCCTGCGGTGTCGACGTGGTCGGACCGTCCAGGATGACTGCCTGTTTCCGCGATGCCGCAGCGCCCGGCGGCTGGAGTCGTGCGCGTGACCCTTGTCCGCGATCAGAAGGGCGTCTCGTCTCCAGTGCGACTCATCGTGTCTGCGACTCATCGTGTCTTCGCGAGGACGATTTCCGTCCGCAACGGAAAACAACAAAGGAAGCGTTTCCCACTTTAACGTATATCCCACTGGGGGGCTTGCCGCAAGACCCAGGTCGTGCCGCAGAATCGTCCGCCGGACCCAGGAACGTACGAAGAAATGGGGCACGGCGTGCGGGTGTTGTTGGCGACCCATCGGGGGCGACCGATCGGCGCGGAGATGTGGGTGTGCGCGCCGCCCGACCAGGCGGAGCGGCCAGCCGACGGTCCGCGGGGAAGGCAAGGCCCAGAAGGTTCGACTGAGCTCGGGACGCCGATGACCCGCGCGGTCGGTGGAGTGCAGTGGACGACGGCCGGCTCGGAGGTACCGCGATGATCGAGCAGTACGTGTTGGGTCTCCACGAGGTCGACGAGAGGCAGGTCGCGATCGTCGGCGGCAAGGGCGCGCATCTCGGGGCGCTGACGCGGATCGACGGCATCCGCGTGCCGCCCGGCTTTTGCGTCACGACGGACGCCTTCCGTCGGATGATGGCCGAAGCGCCGTCGATCGACGACGGACTCGATCAGCTGTCGCGCCTGAACCCGGACGACCGGGAGGCGATCCGCGCGCTCAGTGCGGAGATCCGCCGGACCATCGAGGGGACCGTCCTCCCCGACGATGTGGCGGCGGCCATCACCCGGGCTCTCATCCAGCACGGTGAGCGGGCTGCCTACGCCGTGCGATCCAGCGCGACGGCGGAAGACCTGCCGACGGCCTCCTTCGCAGGCCAGCAGGACACATATTTGAATGTCATGGGGACGGCCGCGATCCTCCGGCACGTCAGCCGGTGCTGGGCCTCGCTGTTCACCGAGCGGGCCGTGACCTACCGTCAGCGGAACGGCATCGACCACCGCACGGTCCACATGGCCGTTGTCGTGCAGACGATGGTCTTCCCGCAGGTGGCCGGCGTCCTGTTCACGGCCGACCCCGTCACGTCCAACCGGAAGGTCGCCTCCGTGGAGGCCAGCTTCGGCCTCGGCGAGGCTCTGGTCTCCGGGCTGGTGAACGCGGACGCCTACAGGGTGCGGGACGGTGAGATCGTCGACAGGGCGATCGCCACCAAGCGGCTTGCCATCCACGCTCTGCCGGCCGGCGGGACGACGGAACAGGCGATCGAGTCGGAGCGGCAGCAGCAGCCGGCGCTGACGGATGCCCAGGTCGTGCGGCTGGTGCAGCTGGGCCGGCGGATCGAAGCCCATTTCGGCCACCCCCAGGACATCGAGTGGTGCCTGGTCGACGACGACTTCCAGATCGTCCAGAGCCGGCCGATCACCACGCTGTTCCCCGTCCCCGTCCCCGAGACCGGGGACGGAGCGAACCACGTCTACCTCTCCGTCGGTCACCAGCAGATGATGACCGACCCCATGAAGCCCCTGGGCGCCTCCATGTGGCAGCTGACGGCCATGGCGCCGATGCACGAGGCCGGTGGAAGGCTGTTCGTCGACGCCACCCGGATCCTGGCATCGCCTTCGAGCCGCGCCGGCCTGCTGGAGATGGCGGGAAGATCCGATCCGCTGACCAGGGACGCGCTGGAGACTGTCATCGAGCGCGGCGACTTCATCCCGTCGCTCCCCGATCAGGGTCCACCGGGGCCGCCCGCCGGCGGCGCGCCGGCACCGATCGAGACCGATCCGGCCATCGTCACCGACCTGATCGCACGCAGCCAGGCGTCCATCGCCGCCTTGCGGCGCGACATCGAAACGAAGTCCGGGCCGGCGCTGTTCGACTTCCTCCTGGCGGCGTTCCAGGAGCACAAGCGGCTCCTGGGCGATCCCCGGAGCATGCAGGCGATCATGGCGGGGATGGAGGCCTCGTGGTGGCTCAACGAGCAGCTGCAAGCGTGGCTGGGCGAGAAGAACGCGGCCGACACGCTCACCTTGTCCGCGCACCACAACGTCACGTCGGAGATGGGGCTGGCGCTCCTGGACGTCGCCGACGTCATCCGCCCGCATCCGGAGGTGGTGGCCTTCCTGCAGGAGGTCGAGGACGAGGGCTTCCTGGATGAGCTGGCCAAGCTCCCGGGCGGCCAGGAAGCGCGAGACGCCATCCAAGCCTTCCTCGACAGGTACGGCATGCGCTGCGTCGGCGAGATCGACATCACGAGGCCGCGCTGGAGCGAACGCCCCACCACCCTCGTGCCCGTCATCCTCGACAACGTCAGGAATTTCGAGCCGGGCGCTCGCGAGCGGCGCTTCGAGCAAGGGCGCCAGGCGGCGGAGAGAAAGGAACAGGACGTCCTGGAGCGCCTGCGGGCCCTGCCGGACGGGGAGCGGAAAGCCGAAGAGACCAAGCGGATGATCGACCGGGTCCGCACCTTCATCGGGTACCGGGAGTATCCGAAGTACGCCATCATCAGCCGCTACTTCGTCTACAAGCAGGCCCTGCTGGAAGAGGCCGAACGCCTCGTGCAGGCGAACGTGCTCCGCGAGAAGGAAGACATCTTCTACCTCACGTTCCAGGAGCTTCACGACGTCGTGCGCACGAACCAGGTTGATGATCAGCTCATCCACCGGCGGAAGGACGCGTTCAGGTCGTATCACGCGCTCACGCCGCCCCGGGTGCTCACGTCGGAGGGTGAGGGCATCGCCGGGGCGTACCGACGCGACGATGTGCCGACCGGCGCGCTGGTCGGCCTCCCGGTTTCCGGCGGGGTCGTCGAGGGGCGGGCTCGGGTCGTCCTGGACATGGCCGAGGCCGATCTCGAACCGGGCGACATCCTGGTCACCGCATACACCGACCCGAGCTGGTCGCCGCTGTTCGTCGCTGTCGAGGGGTTGGTGACCGAGGTGGGCGGCCTCATGACCCATGGGGCGGTGGTCGCCCGGGAGTACGGCTTGCCGGCCGTCGTCGGTGTGAAGGATGCGACCAAGCTGATCCGGGATGGGCAGCGCATTCGCGTGCACGGAACCGACGGTTACGTCGAGATCCTGCTTTGACCGACCACCGACAGAGGAGGCGCGGCGCCGGCCGCCCTACCCCCGTCGACTACGAAGCGGCGCAGCACGTCGACCCGGCTGTCGTTGCCGACATCGCCGACTGGCTGGCACCGGACCGCAACTCCTGACGTCTTCCCCGCTGGCGGCGCGAACACGGATTCCCTCCATCTCGTCAGAGCGTGGTGGTGAGCACGTTCGACCAAGGTTCGGAGGTCCCGGGTAGGGGCGGCCGGGAGCAGCGACTAGTGGTTGCTTGCCTTTCTAGAGCTGTCCACAATGGACTACTGTGGGTAGCGTGTATCGGATCGGCGAGTTCGCCAGGCGGGTGGGCCGTTCGGTGAGCATGGTGCGCCGGTGGGAGGCGGAGGGCCGGATCACCGCCCGTCGTCTGCCGTCCGGGCAGCGGTACTTCGACGATTCGGATGTGCGCAGGGTGCTGCAGCCGGGCTTCGACGCCGACCGGCGGAAGGTTGTGGTGTATTGCCGGGTGTCGTCGCCGGGTCAGAAGGTCGACTTGGCCTCGCAGATGGCGGCGATGCAGCAGTTCTGCCTCGCTCGCGGTCTGGCCGTGGACGAGTGGATCAGCGAGGTTGGCGGCGGGATGGACCTTCGCCGTAAGAAGTTTCTGGCGTTGATGGACGCGGTCGACCGGGGTGAGGTCGCCACGCTGGTGGTGGCGCACCAGGACCGGTTGGCGCGGTTCGGCTTCGAGTTGCTGGAGCATCTGGCGGCGCGTGGCGGCTGCGAGATCGTCGTGGCCAACCAGGAGTCCCTGTCCCCGCAGCAGGAGTTGGTCGAGGACCTCCTGGCCGTCGTGCACACCTTCTCGTGCCGGCTGGACGGTTTGCGCCGCTACGAGAAGGAGCTAAAGGGCGGACTTGACCATGGAGGGTGGCCGGTGAAGGTCACCCGGATCGCCTACTCGGCGCGGCTGAATCCGGGTAAGTACGCCGCCCTGGTGGAGCAGGCCCGCCGGTTGGGTCGGGTGCGCAGCGAGGTGTGGCAGCGCTACGGCTCGATCGCCGGGGTCGGGTCCGGGCTGCGGGACCGGCAGGTGCGCGACCGGTGGCTGGCCGACGGCACACACACGTTGTTTGGTGTGCTGGCCAATGCGTGGAAGGAAACCGTCCGCGACGCCATGGCCGACATCGCAGCGAACCTGGCGGCGGCCAAGGTCGACGTCCGGCGGGCGATCAGCCGACGCACCAACGATCCGGCCGAGCGCAAGCGGATGTTCACCGCGCTGAAGGCCGACCAGTGGGCTGAGGATCCGTTCCTGTCTCGGCAGATGCGCAAGCATTGGAGGCGGGGCCGCAACCGCACGCACGATCAGATCGTGGTACGCGCCGACAGGTACCACGCCGCCGTCGATGGGCGGGGACGGTTGTGGCTGGCGATTCCCGGTCTCGAGCCCCGCAAACTGGTCAGGATCCCGCTGTCCACGACCGTCGCCCCGACCGGGACGCTGCGGCTGATCCTGCGCGGCGGCCGGGTCGAGGTCCACTACCAGATCGACGCGGCGCAGATGCGGTCCTCGCAGCGAGCATGCGGCGAGGCGACGACCGGCGTGGACAAGGGCTACACCGAAGCCCTCACCGACTCCAACGGCCAGCCCCACGGCTTAAAGCTCGGCGTGCTGCTGTCCAGCGAGTCGGACCGGTTGAAGGAACGTAACCGGCGTCGGGCGAAGCTCCGCTCGATCGCCAACAGCGCCGCGCTGCGCGGGGACCGCGCGAAAGCGCACCGGATCAAGGCCAACAACCTCGGCACGCTCAAGCGGGACCGGCAGGCCGCCCGGCATCGGGCGCGGGTGCGCACGGAGGTCTTCACCGCGGTGCACGAGGTCGTGGACAAGGCCGGCACCGTGATCGCCGAGGATCTCACCAAATCCTTCACCGGCCGCAAAAAGCTTCCAAAGAACATCAACCGGCGTCTGGCCGCGTGGACCAAAGGAGTCACCGCCGAGGCCCTGAAAAGCGTGTCGGAGCGCAGAGGTTCTGCGCTCGTACATGTCAACGCCGCCTACACCTCACAAGTCTGTCACCGCTGCGGTCGGTTCGGCCGACGTAGTGGGGACCGGTTTCACTGCACCTCGTGCGGGGTGGTGTGGCAGGCCGACGTGAACGCCGCGATCAACATCCTGCACCGAGCCGGCGACCCCGACATCGCCCTGCACACCCCACACCACAAGGTGAAGCAGATCCTGCAGGACAGGACCGATCGCCACCGGACCAGACTGCCGGTCCAGGACTCCAGCCCAGCCACCACCGGGCGGAGAGCGAACCATCCGAACCGCTCAACTATGAGCAACAAGTAGGAAGCAGTTGGTATGCCTATGGGGTGGCGGAGCGCGCAAGCAACCAGCAGCCCGGGGTAGGCGCCAAGGAGCCCGCGGCGGATGGTGGGACGCCGTCCCAGAGGTCGCTGGCGGGTCGCTCGACGGCGGGGCTGGGTGTGCTGCTGGGCGCATTGGGGGTGGTCTACGGCGACATCGGCACGAGCCCGCTGTACGCGCTGAAGACGGTCTTCACCCTCGACCGCAGCCTGACACCGGACGCTCCCGACGTGTTCGGCGTGATCTCGTGGGTCTTCTGGTCGATCATCCTGATCGTGTCGGTCAAGTACGTCATCTTCATCCTGCGGGCCGACAACGAGGGCGAGGGCGGAGTGATGGCCCTGGCCGCCCTCGCCCGGAGGGCGCTGCTCACAATCAGTGAAAGGCGCGCCGCAACCGTGCTGGCGCTTGGGGCGCTCGGCGCAGCCCTGTTCTACGGCGACAGTGTCATCACCCCGGCGATCTCGGTGTTGTCGGCGGTGGAAGGGCTGGAGGTGATATCTCCGACGTTGGAGGTGGTGGTGCTGCCGGCGTCGGCGGTGATCCTCACCCTGCTGTTCGCCATCCAGCGCTGGGGCACCGGACGGGTCGGGGCGGTGTTCGGGCCGATCATGCTGATCTGGTTCGCCTGCCTGGGGGTCGCCGGCGCGGCCGAGGTGATCCGTCACCCCAACGTGCTGGCCGGGCTGTCACCGACGTACGCGGCCCTGTTCGTCGTCGACCACCCGATGATCGCGTTCATCGCGATGGGTGCCGTGGTGCTGTCGATCACCGGCGCCGAAGCGCTGTACGCCGACATGGGGCACTTCGGCCGCGCTCCGATCCGCCGGGCCTGGTTCGGGATCGTCTTCCCCGCGCTGACCCTGAACTACCTCGGCCAGGGTGCGTTGATCCTCCGGGCGCCGGAGCGCCGGGACAATCCGTTCTTCCTGCTGCTGCCCGACTGGGCGCAGCTGCCGATGGTCGTCCTGGCCACCGTGGCCACCGTGATCGCGTCCCAGTCGGTGATCTCCGGAGCGTTCTCGGTGTCCAGGGAGGCCATGCGGCTGGGCTTCCTGCCGCACCTGAGCATCCGGCAGACCTCCCGTTTCCAGTACGGACAGATCTACGCCCCGGGAGTGAACTGGGGCCTGTTCGTGGCAGTCCTGGTGGTGGTGTTCGCGTTCGGCTCGTCCACGAACCTTGCCGCCGCCTACGGGGTGGCGGTCACCGGCACCTTCATGATCACCACGACCCTGTTCCTGGTCGTCGCGCGGGCGCGCTGGCGCTGGACCACTTGGCGGCTGGCGCTGTTCGGCTTCGTCTTCGGCAGCATCGAGCTGACCTTCTTCACGGCGAACCTGGCAAAGGTCACCCACGGCGGTTGGCTGACGCTGCTGATCGCGATCATCCTGTTCACGGTCCTGCTGACGTGGCGACGCGGAGCCGAACTGGTCACCGCCCGGCGGATCGAACGGGAGGGACCGCTTCCCGAGTTCATCGACACCCTGCACGCCACGAACATCCCGTGGGTGCCCGGCACCGCGGTGTTTCCCCATCCGAACAAGGAGACCACGCCCCTGGCACTACGCGCGAACGTCGCGCACTACCACGTCCGGCACGAACGAATCGTGATCATTACGGGTCGCACCGCCAACGTCCCGCACATCCCCTGGGAGCAGCGCCTCACCATCGATGACCTCGGCGACCCGAACGACGGCATCATCCACATCGACGCCCTCTTCGGCTTCCAGGACGCCACCGACTTCCCCGAGGTACTTCGCCACGCCGCCGCGCACCCCCATGCCAAGGGAATCAACCTCGACCTGGACCAGATCTCCTACTTCGTCTCCAAAATCACGCTGCGTTGCACGCGCCAGCCCGGCATGGCCATCTGGCGCAAGCGCCTGTTCATCGCCCTCGCCCACAACGCCGCCAGCCACGCCGAGTTCCTCCACCTGCCCGAGGAACGCACCATCGTCCTCAGCGCCGAAGTCGCGGTCTGAGCCTGCCGCGATCAGGCTCGCTTCGGCGGTCTGACGCACCGCAACTGAACGGGAGCCGCTCCCGCCCAGTGCTGCCGATCTGTGCCGCGGCGACAGCATTTCCCCTGTTGCCCTGGTGACCGGAACGGGCTGCCGATATCTGTTCGCCAACGACGGAATGAGCAATCGACTGCTCCCGCATCCCGTCCTGACCCGGCAGCGCCCGGCGTTTCCGGTGCGGCCGGGTGGAGTCCCGACTGCGCCGATTCGCCCTCATCGGCACCGCTCGTCGCACGGTGAGCCTGGCGAAACGGCACAAGGCGATTGGAGGAGTGCCGACGAGGCCGAGGCGGCATTTTCCCGCCTTCCCGGGACCACTTTCTGCAACCGGGCCGGGTCCGCATGGTTGGCGATTACGGTGCTTTGATGTGGCCATCATTCGCATTGCCGCCGTGGCGCTCAGCGCCGTTATGACCACGTCCGCCGTAATGTCCGCGTCACCGGCGCGGGCGGCCGCGCCGTACGTGCCCTGCCCGGCCGTGAAGCCGGCGGTTGCCCCACCGCCCGCACCGTCTCCGCCGCCGGTCGGTGCCGCCGACCGGGCCGTCGGAGGGGAGTCGCTGGCGACGGCGGGACTGTCCGTTCCGGCTGGCGCGCCCGTGGCTCCGGCGGTGACCGCCACCTCGTGGCTGGTGGCCGACCTCGACAGTGGCGCGGTGCTGGGTGGGTGCGGACCGCACGAACGCCGCACGCCGGCCAGCGTGCAGAAGATGCTGCTCGCCGCAGCCCTGATGCCCTACCTCGACCCGACACAGGTGGTCGAGGTCACCCGGGCGGATCTGCAGGATCTCGATCCGGCCAGTTCGGTGATGGGGGTGGTGCCAGGCGGCCGGTACTCGATCGAGAGCCTGTGGCTGGGGCTTCTCCTCAAGTCGGGAAACGACGCCGCCAACGTGCTGGCCCGCGTCGGCGGTGGCCCTGCCGGCCGGCAGGGCGGCGTGCAGGCGATGAACGACGAGGCACGCCGGCTGGGCGCGAACCAGACCCACGCGGCGACACCGTCCGGCCTGGACGGCCCCGGTCAGTACACCAGCGCGTACGACCTGGCGCTGATCGCGCGCGCCACCTACGCCCGCGCGGACTTCCGGCGGTACATCGCCACGCGGGTGGCCGAGATACCGGAGGCGCCGGGACGGTCCGGCTTTTCCATCGCCCACGACAACACGCTGCTGGACCACTACCCGGGGACCCTCGGCGGGAAGACGGGCTTCACCGACCTGGCACGACAGACGTACGTGGGGGTGGCCGAGCGCAACGGCCGGCGGCTCGCCGTCACCCTGCTCGGTGCGGAGACCGCGCCGTTGGGCAGCCTGGGCGAGGCGGCGGCGCTGCTGAACTGGGGCTTCGCGCTCTCCCCCGACGCGTCGGTCGGCCGCCTGGTCACCCCGGACGCGAAGAAGGACGACCGCCCCGTTGCCCAGGTCAAAGCCGAGCAGCACGCTCCGGCTCGGACCGGGCGGTCGATGTCGTGGGTGGCCATCCTCGGCCTCGGTGCCGCTGGCGCCCTGGCCGTCCTGCTCCTGGCGGCGCGCTGGCGACGAAGGGCGGCGCGGGCGGCGGCCAAGCCGTAGCCGGCCCCGTCGGCTCGGCGATTGCGTACATTGCGGAGGACACGCCGTCGCGAGGAGGAGAACATGTCGAAGCCGCCACTGCCCGAACCCGCGGTCACCATGCTCCGGAAGCCGAACCCCGCCGTCATGGCCACGCTCAAACCCGATGGTCAGCCGGTCTCCGCGGCCACCTGGTACCTCTGGGACGACGGCCGGATCATGGTGAACATGGACGAGGGCCGCCGCCGGCTGAGCCATCTCCGCAACGACCCCCGGGTCAGCCTGACGGTGCTGGACGGGCAAGCCTGGTACACGCACGTCACGATCCTCGGGCGCGTCGTCGAACTCCGCGATGACGAGGACCTGGCGGACATCGACCGGCTCTCCCAGCACTACAGCGGGAGCGCGTATCCACGGCGCGATCGCCGGCGGGTCAGCGCCTTCATCGAGGTCGACCGCTGGCACGGGTGGGGCGCGCTGAAGGACAACAACCAGGTCGGCTGACCGGCGGCGACAGTCTCCTCGCACTCAACCGCCGAGCTGCGCGAGCCGGACGCGTATCGCGTCGGCGTCGGGATGATCGAGCTGTTCCAGGATCGTCAGCCCCATCGGGGGCCATCAGGTCCCCGACGGTGAGCCGGGCGGAACCCTGCGGGACGGGGTGCGGTCCGAACAGGTCCGCCCGGTCGACCGTACGGTCCCGGGCCGGCCGCCGGGGCGGTCAGGCGAGGGCGGGCGCCGCCAGAAGCGCGCGCAGCTCGCGGACCGCTGCCCGCCCGGCGCGGTTCGCGCCGACCGTGCTCGCGGACGGCCCGTAGCCGACCAGGTGGATCCGGGGATCGGCCACCACCCGGGTGCCGTCCATGACGATGCCGCCGCTGGGGCCGCGCAGGCGCAGCGGGGCCAGATGGTCGAGCGCCGGCCGGAAGCCGGTGCACCAGAGGATGACGTCGGCGTCCTGCGTGGCACCGTCGCGCCACTGGACGCCGCCGGCGACGATCCGGTCGAACATCGGCCGACGGACGAGGAGACCGCGTTCCCGGGCTTCGCGCAGTTGGGGTGTCCACGCCAGGTCCGTCGCGCTGGCGATGCTTCCCGGGGGCAGGCCGGCCCGTACGCGTGCCTCCACCTTGGCGACCACCTCGCGTCCGTGGTCCGGGGTGAACGGCCCGTCCCGGAACAGCGGCGGGCGGCGGGTGACCCAGGTCGTTGTCGCCGCGACGTCGGCGATCTCGACCAGGAGTTGCACGGCAGATGTCCCGCCCCCGACGACAACCACCCGCTTCCCGGCGAATTCCGCCGGTCCCCGGTAGTGGGCGGTGTGCAGTTGCCGTCCGCGGAACGTTTCCTGTCCGGGGTAGTACGGCATGAACGGCTTGGTCCACGTCCCCGTCGCGTTGATCAGTGCCCGGGTGGTCCAGGTGCCCTTGTCGGATTCGACGAGGAGTCGTCCGTCGTCGGCGTTCCGGACGGCCGTGACGGCGACCGGCCGCTGCACGTCGATGCCGAATTCGTTCTCGAAGGCGGCGAAATAGGCCGGCAGGGCGTCGGCGGCCGGTTCGTCCGGCGGTGGAGGCGTGAAGTGCATTCCGGGCAGGTCGAAGATGCCGTGCACGGTCGCCATGCGCAGGGTCGGCCACCGGTGCTGCCAGGCCCCGCCGGGCGCCGCGTCGGCGTCCAGGACGGCGAAGTCGAGACCCGAGGAGCGCAGGTGGTACGCGCTGGACAGCCCTGCCTGCCCGGCCCCGACAACCATCACATCCGTCTCCGGCATGTGTCGCACAACATCTCCGGCTCACCCGGGACTTCCCACGGGCGATGGATCTCACATCGCGCTGTCGACAGCCGGGTAGCGGCTACCTGATCTCCTTCGCCGCGCTGGCGGGGCGACGACGCACTGACCAGGTGACAGAGGCTGGGCAGGCTACTGGAGGTCGATGAGCTGCGGCGGGACGTCGCAGGTCAGCCCCACCGAGTTCATTCGGTCGGTGAGCGGCTCGCCGTCGGCGGTCGGCACCACGAAGTGCGGCCGACGGCCGGCGGCAAGGTCGGCGGCATACCGCTCGCGCGCCTCGACGAGGGTCTCCCAGTCGGCCAGCCACGCGGTGGTCGGACGGTCGTCCGCCAGCAGGTCGCGGTCCAGGTCGCGCACCTGCGCCACCATGACTGTCACCGCGGCGTTCTGCTCCCGGATCGAGCGCACCTGCGCGTCGACGGGGGCGTCGGGAGGTGCGGCCTTCGCCACCACGGTGGCGCGCATCCTGGCGCACGCGCTCTCCGCCACCTCGCTGACCGGCGGGTTGTCGATCAGCTCGGGCCGGTCGTGGTTCGCGTACGTCCAGAGACCGGCGCAGAACACGACGACGCCTCCGACCGCGATCACGACAACCAGGACGGCGCCGAGGACCCACCACCCCGCGTTGCCCCGCCCCGACGGCGCGGGCCGGGCGCCGGGGTAGGGCGGGAGTGTGGGCGGACGGCTCACGCCTGCATCGTGTCGCCCCTGTCAAGGGCCGCTCGTCAGACCATCGAATCGATCATGCTGCTCACCCGGGCGCAGAGGGGCGGCGTCCGAAGGGGCCGAGGCTTCCTACTCCCCACCACCGTCACGCCTCTCCCCCGGCCCGTTCCTGGTCGGCCGGATCCACTCTCCTGATCGTGGGATCAGGAGAGTGGGCCGACATCGAAGTCGAATTCCAGCCGCTGGACCGGTTTTACATCCCGTGCGAGTCGGAGACCTCCGCCACGCGAAACCAGATCAATCTCCAACGTCCGCGCACGCTCACGCTGGCTGTCACGGCACCACAGTCGGTGACCTGGAGCATCCGCGTACAGCAGTGAGGGGATCGGCCGCTCGGTGGTGACGCCGCCGGCGGCCGGCTCGTCAGCTACGAGTAAACGCGTGAAGTACCGCCACGAGTAAGCCGTCGGTTAGGGTCGGGCCGTAGCTGCCGGAGCGGTCGGTCCCGATCCCGGGGAGTTCGTGGATGAGCACGAGTCCGTCATCAGAGTCCGCCCGGGTAGCTGGCGCAAGTGGTGGCGAGGCAGCGCCGGTTCTCCGCGCCGCGACGTACGCGCACCGCGGATCGTCCGGTATGGCGCCGGAGAACACCGCGGCCGCCTTCGAGCTCGCGATCGCCGAGGGCGCCGACTACATCGAGACCGACGTGCAGCTCAGCGCCGACGGGGAGCTGGTGATCATCCACGATGCCACGCTCGCCCGCACCACCGACGCCAGGCTGACATTCGCCGACCGCGCGCCCTGGAACGTGCACGACTTCACCCTCGCCGAGCTCAAGAAACTCGACGCCGGGGGGTGGTACGACGACGACTTCGCCGGCCCGCACATCCTGACCTTCGATGAACTGCTCGACCTGCTCGGGGGCCGGGTCGCACTGAACCTCGAGCTGAAGTCGCCCGCGTTGAATCCCGGGCTGGCACAAGCCGTCGCCGCTCGGCTGCGCCAGCGTCGCGACTGGATCGATCCGGGCGCTCGGCCACAGCCGCTTGTCGTCGGGTCCTTCGACGAGCAGGCCCTCCGGGATTTCCACGCGCAGCTGCCCGACGTCCCTGTCGCGCTGATTGCCTACGACGTGCCGACGAGCGGGAAGCTGACGGACCTCGCCGAGTGGGTCTTCTCGGTCAACCCGGACATCCGCCGGCTGCAGACCGAGGACGCGGCCCGCGTCATCGAGGCGGGCATGGCCGTCGTGCCGTGGACGGTCGACTCGCCGGAGTTGTGGCGGTGGGCCCTCGACGTCGGCGTCGACGGCATGATCACCAACTATCCGTACGCCCTGAAGAACATGCTGCACGGACGCGACCCGGTGCCCGACGCGGCGGGTGTGGTCGTCCAGGACATCAGGTACCACTCCCCCGGCGACGAGCCGCCGTGGGCCGGCGAGCATGTCGTCCTGCGCAACGTCTCCCGACAGCCGGTGGACGTCAGCGGCTGGTACCTGCGGAGCCAGTCATCCGCCAGGATCGTGGTGGGTGACGGCTACGTCATCCCGCCGGGTGGCCTGCTGCGGGTGCATACCGGCCCGGGCAACGATGATGCGGCCACCTACCACAACGGCCGCACCACCGCGGTCTGGAACGGCACGAAAGGCGACTCCGCCGGGTTGCATCGCGCCGACGGCGCGGTCGTCGACCTGTACGCCTACATCGTCTGATCCGACGGACCCTCCGAGACCCCGTGCGGCTCGGCCGAGCACCGAGGGGCCGGCTCCGACGGAGCCGGCCCCTCGACCTGAGGTGTCCCCCCTTGGCGGTGACGCCCTGGTCAGCTGACCGACTTGTTGTAACTGTCGATCGCGGACTGCACGCTCGCCGCGGCGTCCTTCATGGCCTGGTCGGCCGGCTTGCTTCCGACGATCGCCGCCTCCAGGCCGTCCTCGGACGCCTTGCGGGCCTGCGGCATCACGCCGAGCAGGCAGCCGGCTGACGCGACCGACGGCGGCAGCGCGTGCAGCTGGTCCACGGCCGTCTTGAACTGCGGGTACTGCGCTACCCAGTCCTTGTCGATCTGCTCGTCGAGTGCCTTGGCGTTGACCGGCACGTACCCGGTGCCGGTGTGCCACTTGGCCTGCTGGGCCGGGCTGACGGCGAACTTCACGAACTCCCAGGCGGCACGCTTCTGCTTGTCGCTGTGCCCGACGCCGTTGATCCACAGCGAGGCGCCACCGATGATCGGCCCGCCCGTGGCCGAACTGCTCGCCTTCGGGTACGGCGCGGTGAGCACGGTGAACTTGCCCTTGGCCGCGTCGACGTAGCCGCGCATGGCACCGGTTGACTCCAGGTGCATTGCCACGGTGCCCGCCTTGAAGGCGGCCTGGGCGTCGTCGGTCTTGCGGCCGGTGTTCGTGGCGTAGCCGCCCTTCACCAGGTCCACCCACCACTGCGCGACGCGGACGCCGGTCTCCTGGTCGAACTGCACCTTCGTCGCCAGGCCCTTACGCCCGTTGCCGTTGTCGCAGTACTCCTTGCCGTCGGTGGCGATCAACTGCTCCAGCAGCCAGCCGTAGATGGCGGCCCCGAAGCCGTACTGGACGGTCTTGCCGCTGGCGTCCTTGACGGTCAGCTTCTTCGCCATCTCCCCGAGTTCGTCCAGGTTCGTCGGCGGCTTCGTCGGGTCGAGGCCGGCCCGGACGAAGGCCTCCTTGTTCAGGTACAGCAGGGGGGTGGACGTGTTGAACGGCATCGACTGCAGCTTGCCGTCGATCGAGTAGTAGTTGGCGATGTTCGGCTCGATGTCGCCGGCGTTGAACTTGTCCTTGTCGATGAACTTGAACATCGGCACGGTCTGCTTGGAGTCGACCATGAAGCGGGAGCCGATGTCGTAGATCTGCACCAGCGCGGGCGTGTTCTTCTGCTGCACCGAGGCCTTGTACTTGGCGATCGTCTCGTCGTAGTTGCCCTGGTAGATGGCCTTGACCTCGACCTTGCCCCCGCTCTGGGCGTTGAAGTCGGCGACCAGCTTGTCGATCGCCGCGGCGTTGGCGCCCTTCATCCCGTGCCAGAACTCGATGGTGGTCTTGTCGGTGGCCTTCTCGAGCACCTCCGCGCCGGGCGCTTCGAGCGCGTTCTTGGCCGAGCCGGTGTCGGACCCGGAACCACCGCACGCCGTCAGCGCGGCGGCGGCTGCCAGGGCGACGAACGCCGTCATGGCCCGACGGAGCTTGGGTTGTCTCACAGGTTCTCCTCTTCTCGAATTACTTCAGCGCGCCGGCGGTGAGGCCACGGACGATGTAGCGCTGACCGAAGAGCACGACAGCCAACGTCGGGAGCAGGGACAGCGCGACGCCCGCGAGGACGAGGCCCGGTTGTGCCACCTCGGCGTCGTTGAGCTGCGAGATGCCGATCTGCAGCGTCTGGAACTCGGAGTCGCGGATCAGGATCAGCGGCCAGAAGTACTGGTTCCACGCCGACAGGAAGACGTAGACCCCGACCGCCGCGATCGAGGGCTTGGACAGGGGCACGATGACCCGCCACAGCAGGCGCCAGTGGCCGCACCCGTCGATCACCGCGGCGTCCCGCAACTCGGTCGGGAACTGCAGGAATGCCTGCCGCAGCAGGAACGTGCCGAAGGCCGAGGCGAGGAAGGGCAGCACGAGGCCGAGGTAGGTCAACCCGCCCCGCGCCAGACCCCAGCCGGAGATGGCTAGGTAGTTGGGGATGATGATTGCTTCCCACGGCACCATGAGGGTGGCGAGGAACAGACTGAACGTCACCGCCTTCGCGGGCAGGCGAAGGAACGCGAAGGCGTACGCGGCCAGGATGCTGGTGACGATCTGGGCCAGCGTGATGAGCCCGGCCTGGATCGCGGAGTTCACGTAGAAGCGGCCGAGCGGCACCGAGCGGAAGACGTCGCTGATGTTCTGCCAGTGGAGCTCGTGCGGCACCAGCGCGGGCGGGTAGGTCGCCAGGTCACCGGGGCCCATCACGGCACCGACGAAGCCGTAGTAGATGGGGAACAGGACCGGGATCGCGGCCAGGCCGAGCACGACGTAGACGGCGATCCGCCCGAGGCTGAACTTTTTCATCGGTAGTGGACCCGCCGCTCGAGGATGCCGAACTGGATGGCCGTGCAGCCGAGCATGACGACCAGCAGCACGACGGCCTGTGCGCTGGCCGAGCCGAAGTCGGAGGACCCGAAGGCGAACGCCTTCTCGTAGATCGAGTAGACCAGCGTCGTCGTGGCCTGGTCCGGGCCGCCCTTGGTCAGGATGTGGATCTGCCCGAAGCTCTGCAGCGCGTGGATCGTGGACACCACGACGAGGAAGAACAGTTGCGGGGAGAGCAGCGGCACGGTGATCCGGGACGCCAGCCGCCAGCCGGTCGCCCCGTCCAGCCGCGCCGCCTCGACTACCTCGGGTGAGATCGCCGCGACGCCGGCCGAGAGCACGAGGACGTTGTAACCGAAGTTCATCCACACCGTCGCGGCGCAGACGGCGGGCAGCGCGATCGACGGGTCGGTGAGCCAGTTGACCCGGTCGATCCCGAGGGACCCGAGCAGACCGTTCGCGACGCCGATCGCCGGGTTGTAGATCACGGCGAAGACGACCGACGCGGTAGCCACCGAGAACGCGAACGGCAGCGCGAATGCGGTGCGCAACACCCGTACGCCGCGGATGCGCGCCTCCAGCAGCAGCACCACGAAGAGCGCGCCCAGGACGGCCGGCACCACGGAGAACAGCGTGAACAGGCCCGTCGTGGCCAGCACCTTGCCGAAGTCGGTGGACAGCATCTCCCGGTAGTGCTCCGCGCCGACGTACACCGACGGGGCGCCGAAGAGGTCGTTGCCGTGGACGGACAGGTAGAGGGTCCGCCCCAGCGGCCAGAACACGAACAGCGCGAAGACCACGACCGACGGCAGCAGCAGCAGCCATCCGAGACCGGACTCGGTGAAGCGTGCCGGCTTCCCCCGTCGGACGGTGGAGCGTGTGGACTCTACGGTCGAGGCGCGGTCATCCGGTGGGGCGTTGACAGTGCGAGGGGGAGGCACGGCAGCACAGTACCAACGGCATGGACCGAAAGAAATCCTTCCATGCAGGACCCGGAGCTGGAAGTTCTTTCCAACGGCGGCCATGTCGGGACGGCCGGGAGCCCATCAGCCTCGGCGGCCGGTCCGAGCCCACTGGAGCGGTCGGGTGCGGAGACCTTCGCTGGTGATGCCGTGATAGATGATCATCACAATGATGCCCAGCAGTCCAAGTAGCGGGTTGACGATCCAGCCGAGCAGCCCGGCCAATCCGTAGAGAAGGAGGCCGGTGATGGGGCGAGCCTCCTGCGCGTGAACGTGGTCCTGGTCGATGTGGCCCGCGCGCAGCGCCGGATGGCGGCGTAGGTAGGCGAAGAACACCAACCAGGGCGCCGACATCAGCGCCGCCGCGAGCGCGTACATGACGACGGCCACCCGCAGGTCGTCGGTGTCACCATCGACGAGCGCCGACGCGAGAACCGCGGTCGGAAACGGGATGATCACCACGCCGAAGAGGATGGCGATATTGATCCAACTGAGCGCGAGGGTGGTGCCGCGGACCAGCCGTAGCAGTGCGTGGTGGTTGAGCCAGAGGACTCCGATATAGACGAACGACACCACGAACGCCAGGTAGGACGGGCCCTCCCGGACGAGCGACGTGAGCAGCTCGCCCTGGTGGTATTCGGGCACCCGCAAATCCAACACCAGCAGGGTGATGACGATGGCGAAGACACCGTCGCTGAATGCCGCCAGCCGAGCGATGTCGGCCAGGCGAGCAGGGCCGCCCGGCTGAGCATCCTCGTCGGGACCTGCGGACACCGCCGTACGCTAACAGCAAGGGGACCGTGGGCAGAGACGATCACCGGAAACGATCACCTGACCATCCATCCCAAGATCCTCTACTTCGGCGCGAGCGGACGGACGTCGTGATCAACCTGCCGAGCGCCGAGCAGTGGCCGGTGGTGGAGCGCCTCGCCCCGCTCACCGGCCGCGACCCCGTGCCGGACCACAAGAGGGGCGCGTTCCGGCGACGTTCGCCGCCGCCGGGTTGCGTCCCGAGCCGGCCGAGCTGGTACGACCGCAGCGGGTCGCGGAGTGCCCACCGCGAAGCGCAGCGCCCGGCCCATAGCGTTCACTTCTCATCCATTGCAATGGGCAGGCAGTTCCCGTTGCGTTCCTCTCAGACTCGTTGCAACAGTTTCCTGCGCTTGACCTGCTAAGACATCGCTCCTACGCAACATCCATGTTGTCGGCATGTGGAAAGCAACGTAGCGTTTCCCGTGTCGGAAACAAGGAACGAGCACGGGAGAGCACGATGCAGAAGTTCGACACCCCCGCCCCGATCTCCGCCGTCCTGGACATCCCCGCCGGACGCATCCAGTTCATCGCCGCGGACCGCGCCGACACCACCGTCGAGGTCCTGCCCGCCGACTCCGCCAAGAGCCGCGACAGCAAGGCCGCTGAGCAGACCACGGTCGCCTACGCCGACGGCGTCCTGCGGATCGCGTCCCCGACCCCCGGCAACCAGCTCTTCGGCCCGTCCGGATCCGTGGAGGTCACCGTCCAGCTGCCCGCCGGCTCCCGCATCGAGGCCAAGGCCGCCGCCGCCGAGTTCCGCGGCGTCGGGCGCCTCGGTGACGTCGTCGTCGACGGCGCGTACCGCCAGATCAAGATCGACGAGGCCGCGACCATCCGCCTCACTGCGATCGACGGCGACGTCGAGGTCGGCCGGCTCAACGGCCCCGCGGAGATCAGCACCGCAAGGGGCGACATCCGGATCACCGAGGCCGTGCGCGGCGCGGTCGTGCTCCGCACCCAGTCCGGCGACATCTCGGTCGCTGCCGCCGGCGGCGTCTCGGCCGCCCTGGACGCCGGCACCGGCTACGGGCGCATCAGCAACGCCCTCAAGAACGATGGCACCGCCGAACTCGACATCCGCGCCACCACCTCCCACGGCGACATCACCGCCCGCAGCCTCTGAAAGAGAAAGACCAGGACCATCCGGCCGGGTCCACCGCAAGTCGAGATCCCGTCGATCGTCGCCGACGGCCCGGCCGGCCGTCCCGAATGGCCCAAGTCGCCGAAGACGCCTCACGAACAGGGGAGAACATGACGGAGAGCGGCACTTCCTCGACCAGTGCGAAGTGGACCGGCATGCTGCCGGTCGACGACACGGCTCTGGCCGTCACGGACACCGGAGGCTCCGGCATCCCGATCCTCTACCTCAATGGCCAGTTCGCCACCCAGGGGTACTGGCGGCGGGTCATCGCCGAACTGGGGACGGGCTGGCGGCACATCACCTACGACGAGCGGGCTCGCGGCCGGAAATCGAAGCGTTCGGCAGACTATTCCTTCGAGGCCGCCGTCCGGGATGTCGACGCCGTTCTCGCGGCCAGGGGTGTGGAACGGGCGCTGCTGGTCGGCTGGTCCTACGGCGCTGTCGTCGGGGCGCACTGGGCCAGCCGGAATCCGGAGCGTGCCCTGGGCGCGGTCCTGGTCGACGGCGCCTACCCGCACGACTGGCTCGACGAGGCCATGGAGCAGCGGATCCGCAAGCTGTTCCGGCGCATGAGCTGGTTCCTGCCGCTGCTGCGCCCGACGGGCCTGGCCCCCCGCATGACCGCCGAACAGCAGGCGAACAGCAACATCGAGCTCGGCAGGCTCTCCCGCGAGCGCGAGCTGGGCCCCGTGCTGGACAACATCACCGTCCCGGTGCGGTACGTGGTCGCGTCGGGGACGTCCTTCGGAAGCCGCGGTGACGAGCAGGAACGAATCCGCACCAGCCTCGAATCGGCGACCGCCCGCAACCCGAACATCCAGATCGGCGCGAAGGTCGCCAGCAACCACGGTGCGATCCTCAAAAGGGACTTCCGGGCCATCGCCAAGGCTGTACGCGAGGTCGCCGCCCTCGACCGCGGGGGGCGCTGAAGACACGACCAGCGGACTGACCCAACTGCACGTCCCCGCCACCATCGTCGTCGTACAGCTCGACCGCGTCCGGGCCACGCAGGGGCCACCGTCCTTCAGGCGGAACGGACGCGGTCAGGCTGTAGCGGCCGAGCACGTTGAGGTTGCGGTGCTGGAGCGGGGAGACCGACCCCGCCGGCTCGGCGCCCGGGGCACGGGAATTCCTCGCTGAGGAGGACAACCGGGAGACGGTCGAAGTGGGAGGATCTGCCAATGAAGCGGAGATCTCTGATCCTCGGCGCGGCGGCCGGCGTTGCGGCTCCCGTCATCGCCTCCGGCGCGACGCCCGCCGCCGCATCAACCACCGACGCCACCACCGACCGGCCCCGGCCGCGCCGCAACTCACCGAGCAACAAGGCCACCAACCTCACGACCCTGCCGACGACCACGCGGCAGGTCATCGTCGTGACCGCGGCCAGCTACCGCACCAGTTACGCCACCCTGGAGACGTTCGCGAAGAGCGACGGCCACTGGACCCCGGTCTCCGCGGCGCTGCCCGCGAGGATCGGATCCCAGTTCTTCAGCGACCACCACGTCGAGGGCGTTCCGACCACGCCGACGGGGGTCTACTCCATCGGCCCGACGATGTACGGCATCGCGGCGAACCCGGGCGTCCGGTACCCCTACCACCGGCTCGTCGTGAACGACTGGTGGAACGAGAACCCGAACTCGTCCGCCTACAACACCTTCCAGCACACGCCCACCAATCCCGGTGGCCTCAGCGAGGCGCTGTGGAAGGAGAAGCCCGCCTACACGCACTTCGCCGTCATCACCTACAACATGCCGCCGAACGTGGCGAAGCCGGTGCCGAACGCGGGCAGCGGGATCTTCCTGCACGAGTTCAGCAGGACTCCGTCCGGTCCCACCGCCGGCTGCGTCAGCCTGTCGCACACCGACCTGGTCAGCGTGCTCCGGTGGCTCGACCCCGCGGCCCAGCCACGCATCGTGATGTGCCCGCTGGAAAGCCTCGGCCGCTACTGACCCCGGGACCACCGCCCGGACCGCCGGCGGGCTTCTTCCAGATAGTCCGCATGCTGGGCTTCCTCCCACTCCCGCATGCTCGGATACCGGCCCCCGCAGTACCGCCGCTGCAGGTGATCGACGAACTGGTTCCGTTCGGCGTCGTAGCTGGCCCATGTCGTGATGACAGGCCCGTCCCCCCGCGCCGCCTCGGCCGCTGAACGGCGCAGTGTCAGCCCGGAGACCGGCAACTGTGGACAAGTGACCCATACCTGCGCGTCTGAGGCGCGGTTACGCTACAGACGCGGCGTAGCGCTTCGGCCGGTGTCGGGAGGCGAGCCATGGTACGCAGAGGTCTGGCTGTGCTGCTGGGTGCGGCGTTGGGGTTCGTGGGGCTGGCCGGGGGTGCGTCGCCGGCCCAGGCGCTGCCCACCCCGAGCGGATACTCGATCACCGGCGTTGACGTCTCCTACTTCCAGGGCCCATCGTTCGACTGGGCCGCGGCAGCCCGAGGCGGCGCGAAGTTCGCCTATATCCGGGTCAGCGAGCAGGACGGCCGAGCGGTGCCGCACAACAATCCTGATCCCTTCTACGCCACCAACTATGCCGGCGCCCGGGCCAACGGCCTGTACACCGGGGCGTACCACCGAGCCCGCCCTGACCTGAGCAGCGGCAAGCAGCAGGCGGACGTCCTGCTCGGCTTCGCCCCCTACGTCTCCGACGGACGCGGCCTCCCGCCGATGCTCGACATCGAGTGGCCCCGAACCGAATGGGGCCTGAACGACTGCTACAACATGACACCCGCCCAACTGGTGGCCTGGATCCGGGACTTCGTCACCGAGATCGCGGTACGCACCGGCCGGCAGGCCATGATCTACACCAACACGAACTGGTGGAACCCCTGCACGGCCAGCAGCCAGAGCTTCGCGGCGAACCCGCTGTTCATCGCCAACTATTCACAGAATCCGCCACCGTTACCGGCCGGCTGGACGTCTTTCACCGTCTGGCAGCACGCCGCGGGCACCCCCATCCCCGGCTCCGACTTCTCCACGCCCGATCTGGACGTCTTCAAGGGCGACTACGCGTCTCTGGCCCGACTGCTCGGCGGCCCCGCGACCAGCCTGCTGGCGGCCGTCAACAACCGTTACGTGACTGCGGACAACGCCGGCGCCTCGGCCTTGATCGCCAACCGGACGGCGATCGGCCCCTGGGAGCAGTTCGACCAGATCGACGTCGGGGGCGGGTTCGTGGCGTTCCGCGCCCGGGTCAACGGCCGGTACGTCACGGCGGAGAACGCCGGCGCCTCACCGTTGATCGCCAACCGCACAGCCGTGGCGGCCTGGGAGAAGTTCCGCCTCATCACCAACACCGATGGCACGGTCAGCCTGCTGGCCAACGCGAACAACCGGTACGTGACCGCGGAACAAGCCGGTGCCCGGTCACTGATCGCCAACCGGACCGCCGTCGGCCCGTGGGAGAAGTTCCGCGTCGTCACGCCGCCCGTCCTCGTCAACCTGCTGGCCAACGTGAACCTCCGCTATGTCACGGCGGACAACGGCGGCGCCTCAGCCCTGATCGCCAACCGGGCCATGATCGGTCCATCGCAGCAGTTCGACCAGATCGATGTGGGGGGCGGGTTCGTGGCGTTCCGCGCCCGGGTCAACGGCCGGTACGTCACGGCGGAGAACGCCGGTGCCTCGCCGCTGATCGCCAACCGCACAGCGGTCGGGCCCTGGGAGAAGTTCGGCATCATCACCAACGCCGATGGCACGGTCAGCCTGCTGGCCAACGCGAACAACCGGTACGTGACCGCGGACCAGGCCGGTGCCCGACCGCTGATCGCCAACCGGACCGCCATCGGCCCCTGGGAGAAGTTCGTCCGGCTGGCCAGTTGACCGCTGAGACTGACAATTCGCCTGGCCCCTGACTGCTCGGTGACCTCATTGGGTCCGCCGAAGTGCTCACCGAGCAGCCAGCACCAGCGAGGCGGGGCGACAACGGCGTGGTCGAGGTGACCGGCGCTGCGCACCATTACCGGGGAGTTCACCGGCTGAGCGGACGGGCGGGAGACCGGGGCAGCGCGGGACGGCGTCGTGTGATCTGATCCCTGCCGATGACGACACCGGACGCTCCCGCCACCGATCCCGACGCCGCCACGGCCACGCCGCCGCAGGTGCGCCGCATGATTCTGCTCATGCTCGCCAACCTGGCCCTGAGCGCCCTGCTCGCCGGCCTGATGCTGGTCTTTCAGGAGCAGCTGCTGGACTACCAACTCGCCCACCTCGACCTGCCCGCCGGCACCGACCTGGCCGCCGCCCGGGAGTCGCTCCGCTCCTCGGTGTGGTCCCGCGTGCTGCCCGTGGCGCTGGTCGCGCTCGCCTACCTGTGGGTGATCCACCGGCTGCAGCTGGGCCAGCGCAAGGCGTACCGGCAGGTGGTCTTCATCTCGGTGATCGTGCTGCTCGGCTCCGGCCTGACCCTGCTCCAGCCGTTCCCCTGGTGGCTGCGGGCGATCAACGTCGCCAAGGCGCTCGTGGTGGTCGCGCTGCTCTTCCTGGCCAGCCGCCCCCAGGTCCGCAGCTGGTTCGCCGCGACCAGCCGACCCGACGTGGTCGACCGCTTCTCGTCCTGATCTCCCGTCCGGCGCCGCGCGCTGCTCGTAGGTCCGCAGGTAGTCCACGACGTGCGCGGCGGTCGGCCGGGGAGAACAGCCTCAGGGAGTTCCAGGCGTGCTGCCACGCCCCGCGCGGCTGGGACTGAGGCGCGATCCCGCTGTCACGCGTCGCCGACAATGAGGTGATCGTCCTCGGTCTGCACCCGCAGGCCGCCGATCGGCACCAGTCCGCGGAGGCAGGGGCCGAAGGGAAGGGGCGATGAGGTTGTCACGCGTCAGCGGGTTCTCCGCGCTGATCGCTTCCGTGGCGGAGTCAGCAGCTCCGCGATCATCGCGATCGCGGTCGGCACCAAGCGGTAGTACGCCCAGACACCGCGCTTCTCCCGCTCCAGCAAGCCGGCCTCCGTGAGGATGCGCAGGTGGTGGCTGACCGTGGGCTGTGAGAGGCCGAGCGGCGCGGTGAGGTCAGAGACGGACGCCTCGCCCTCGGGGGCCGACTGGATCAGGCTGAGCAGCCGCAGTCGGGCGGGGTCCGCGAGGGCCTTGAGGACCCCCGCGAGCCGCTCGGCGTCGGCACGTTTGATCGGCTCGCCGGCAAGCGGCGAGATCTGAGGCATGGTCATTCCAGTCGCCGCATTTCGCACATCTGCCATTCTTCCACTGAAAGCATCCACGCAACCCCATATCGGCCATTCGCGACGCCTGCGGCGGTCTTGGAGGTGGTCTGATACGGCCAGCCTTCGGATTCAAACCCACGGCATGCCTCATCCCGCAGCACGATCGACCGGACCTGCCGGCTGTGGTGATCCGCGACGGATCTTGCCTAGACGACGAAGGCCGCTGGCCGCGTTCTGCCAGCTCAACGGCCTGCCCTTCACCTGACACCCCGATTGCTGCATCGTGAGTTGCCTCTGCCGGTCGTTGCAGAGGCGCTCGTTCGCCCCGAAGCGGTCGCGCGCCCCCGCGTGGTGGCAGGATCTCCCATCCCTACGTTCGGGCCGTGTTCACCCGATCCGGTGAGTGCTGTCGTCACACAGGACCGACGAGCACTTACGACGACCCGGCTGGATGGACTAGACCAGGGTGAGAGCTCACCGGAGCTGATTCCGGGGACCCACAGAGGGAGCACCATGCATCCGCGCGGCGGTGGCATCGACGGCGCCGAGGCCGTCGCGGAGGCGATCATGTACGAGGGCTACCTTCTCTACCCCTATCGGCGGTCATCGGGGAAGAATCGCGTCCGTTGGCAGTTCGGTGTCCTCGTGCCCCCCGCCTGGGCGGATGCGCACGGCCTGGCCGACAGCACGGTGGCAGGCTCGGCCGAGTCGCCGTGGCAGCAGACCGAATGCCTCATGGAGGTCCCGGACAGCGCGGTCGTCCGGATCAGGGTTCGGTTCCTGCATCTGCAACGAAGGGTGGCGGAGGAACGGACGGTCGAAGGCCTTTACCGACCTGTTGACAGGAAGGACGCCGGGAGCCGCACGGAACTCAGCTTCGACGATGCGGTGGCGCAGGAGTTCGAGATCGAAGCGCCGGTCGCCGACCTGCGGTCCGGTCGTCGCCTCGACATCCGGGTTCCTGGCGGCGAGGACATCGAGCAGTTGGCCGACGACGGGGGCGAACCGGTAGGGCGGGTAGTGCGCCGGCGATCACCGTTGTCCGCGTCGGTCACCGTCTCCGCCGTGCCGTGTCAGGCGCCCTTCCGGTTGCTGCGGCTCCGGATACACGTCGAGAACACGGACCGGACGACTCCGGCGGACAGCCCGCGCGACGAGGCGTTGCGGTGCTGCCTGCTGGCGACTCACACACTGACCTCCGTCAGTCAGGGCCGATTCCTGTCACTGCTGGACCCGCCCGAGTGGGCGGCACCCGCAGCGCGGGAGTGCCGCAACGTGCACACCTTCCCCGTGCTGGCCGGCGAGGTCGGCACCGCTGACGTCCTGCTCTCGTCACCGATCATCCTCTACGACCATCCGCAGATCGCACCGGAGAGTCCAGGCGATCTGCACGACGCGACCGAGATCGACGAGATCCTCTCGCTGCGCACGCTCACGCTCACCGACGCGGAGAAGCAGGAGGTCCGGGCCACCGATCCCCGGGCCGAAGCGATCCTCGACCGCGTCGATGCCATGCCGCCCGAGGTTTTCGCGCGGTTGCACGGGGCCGTTCGGACCTTGCAGCCCGTGCGGCGAGAGGGCGGCACCACCGCCACCTCACGACAATGGTGGGAGCCCGGTGCCGACGCGGGGATCGCGCCGGGAAGCGACACCGTCCTGGTCGGTGGCGCCCTGCTGTCCCGGGGCAGCCGGATCCGGTTACGCCCCCGGAAGCGCGGCACCGACGCGCACGACATGTTCCTGGAGGGCCGCACCGGTCGGGTGGAGCAGGTGCTGCTCGACGTCGACGGGTCACGGTTCCTGGCGGTGACGGTGGACGACGACCCGGGTGCCGACCTGCACCAGTGGTACGGGCGGCTGCGCCACTTCCGTCCGGAAGAGGTCGAGCCGTTGGCCGGAGAGGCGCCGTGAGGAGCAACGGCAGCGGGCGGATCCTGGTCGCCGGCATCGGCAACATCTTCCTCGGGGACGACGCCTTCGGCGTCGAGGTCGTCCGGCGCCTTCGGGACGCCGTCCTGCCGGAGATGGTGGATGTGTCCGATTACGGCATCCGAGGGATGCATCTGGCCTACGATTTGCTGGACGGCCACCACGACGTGTTGGTCATGGTGGACGCGTTGCCGCTGAACGAGACGCCTGGCACGTTGGCCGTCATCCAAGTGGACCTCGACGACCCTGGCTGGACCTTGGGGCCGGCGGACGCGCTGGCCGCACCGGCAGCCGACGGGCACGGGATGGATCCGGAGTCCGTGCTCCGGTTGCTGCGCAGCCTGGGCGGCACTGTCGACCGCGTCCTCGTCGTGGGATGCCAGCCCGCCCTCATGGACGAGCGCATGGAGCTGTCGGCGCCGGTCGCCGAGGCTCTGGACGAGGCGGCCCGGATGGTGGTCGGGGTTGTGGAGGAGGAAGCTGCACGGCTCGGTGCCGCGGCAGAGCAGCGGGAAACACGCGAGCAGACGTCAGCCGAGAGGGAAGTGACCACCCATGCATGAGACCGGGCTGTCCGAGGCGATCGTGGCAGCCGCCGTTCGCAGAGCCGCAGGCCGCCGGGTCACCGGGCTAAGGGTGCGTATCGGCGGTCACCCGGTCGACCCCGAGGTCGTCGCGCAGGGCATCCAGCTGGCCGCGGCCGGCACCATCGCCGCGGACGCCGCCGTCGACCTGGTCCTGGAGCCGATGACCGTGACCTGCCATGACTGCGGTCGCAGCGGGCCGGTCGACGACCACCTCGCAATGGTCGCCTGTCCAGGGTGCGGAGGCGTGAACATTGACGTCACCGGCAGCGACGACGTCGTCCTGGAGTCCATCACCGTGAACTCCGGCGTACGGGAGCCGGCCTGATGGACGCCGTCGAATTGCTGCAACACGACCACCGCGTGGTGGAGCAGTTGTTCCGGGACTACCGTGCCGCGGCCTCCGACGCACAGCGACGCGGTGTGGTCGACGTGCTCATCCGAGAACTGTCGAAGCACGCCGCGCTCGAGGAGGTGCTCTTCTACCCTTTCGCCGCCAAGGTGTTGAACGACGGGCAGGTCGACGGCCACCTCGCCGGCCACACACCGATCAAAGAGCTGCTGGTTCAACTGGACCGGTGCGGGGCCGGCGATCCGGCGCAGGGTGAGCTGATGGAGCGGCTGGCGTCCGCCGTCGCCCACCACGTGCATGACGACGAGAACCAGCTCATGCCGCTGCTGTGCCGGCAGGCGGACGAACAGGCGCTACGCGAGCTGGGACAGGAGATCGACCAGGGCAAGCGACGTGCTCCCACGCGTCCGCACCCGCACGCACCGGACAAGCCTCCGGCACTGGCCCTCGCGGCACCGGTGGCAGCCATCTACGACCGGCTTCGGGACCGCATGCACGGGAGGCCACGCACATGACGCAGGGTATGCGCGATACCGGCGCGGTGATCCCGCACGAGAACGGGTTCGATGAGGTCACCATTCTCTGGATCTCCGAGGGCATGAGCTGCGACGGAGATTCCGTATCGATGACGGCCTCCGGCCAGCCGGCGATCGAGGACATCGTCCTCGGGCTCATTCCCGGTCTGCCGAAGGTCAACCTGCACAACAAGGTGCTGTCGCCGGCGGCCGGCGGGGAGGAGTTCCTGGCGCCGTACCGGAAAGCGGCTCGTGGGGAGATGACCGAGCCGTTCATCCTCGTCATCGAAGGATCGATTCCGAACGAGAACATCAACGGCGACGGGTACTGGACGTCGTTCGGCAATGACGAGAACACCGGCGAGCCGCTGACCTTGAACTGGTGGATCGACCGGCTCGCACCGAAGGCCTGGGCGGTCGTCGCGGCCGGCACGTGCGCGACGTACGGTGGCATCCACGCCATGGCGGGCAACCCGACGGGGTGCATGGGCCTGGCCGACTATCTCGGGTGGGACTTCCGGTCCCAGGGCGGCCTGCCGATCGTCAACGTGCCCGGCTGCCCGATCCAGCCGGAGAACTTCATGGAGACCCTGACCTGGGTGCTCTACCACGCCGCCGGCTCGGCGCCGCCCCCGCCGCTGGACCACATGCTGCGGCCGCAGTGGCTGTTCGGCAAGACCGTGCACGAAGGTTGCGACCGGGCCGCCTACTACGAGCAGGCCGACTTCGCCAAGGACTACAACTCGCCCAAATGCCAGGTGAAAATCGGCTGCTGGGGGCCCGTCATCAACTGCAACGTCCCGAAGCGCGGCTGGATGGGCGGTGTGGGCGGCTGCCCCAACGTCGGCGGCATCTGTATCGGCTGCACCATGCCGGGCTTCCCCGACAAGTTCATGCCGTTCATGGACATGCCTCCGGGTGGCAGCCTGTCCACCTTGCTCATCAAGCCGTACGGCGCGTTGATCCGCCGTTTGCGCGGCATCACCAACGTCACCGCCAACCGGGAACCGAAGTGGCACCACAACGGCCCGGAGCTCACCAGCGGCTACAACCCTCGGTGGCGCCCGTACGCTCCGGCGGATCCCCGGCGTCAGGCAGCGATCGAGAGGAACCGACCGTGACAGCGACGGAAGCGAAGACGCCGGCCGGGCAGGAACCCGGCGAACTGGTCGAGATGGCGTGGGATCCGGTCACCCGGATCATCGGCAACCTCGGCGTCTACACCAAGATCGACTTTGCGAATCGCGTGGTCGCCGAGTGCCACACCACGTCGTCGCTGTTCCGCGGCTACTCGGTGTTCATGAAGGGCAAGGATCCGCGCGACGCCGGCTTCATCACCAGCCGGATCTGCGGCATCTGCGGCGACAACCACACGACCTGCTCCGTCTACGCGCAGAACATGGCGTACGGCATCAAGACTCCGCCGCTGGCGGAGTGGATCATCAACCTCGGCGAGGCGGCCGAGTACATGTTCGACCACACCCTCTTCCAGGACAATCTCGTCTTCGTCGACTTCTGCGAGGCGATGGTCAAGCAGACCAACCCGAGTGTGCTCGCCCGCGCCGAGAAGACCGCGGCACCGGGCCGCGACATTCACGGCTACCGGACGATCGCCGACATCATGCGGGCCTACAACCCGTTCGAGGGCGAGGTCTACAAGGAAGCGCTGAAGGTCAGCCGGACGACCCGGGAGATGTTCTGCCTCATGGAGGGCCGGCACGTCCACCCGTCGACGGTTTACCCCGGCGGCGTCGGCACGATGCCGCAGCCGACGCTGTTCACCGACTACCTGAGCCGGCTGATCAGCATCCTGGACTTCGTCAAGAAGGCCGTCGCCATGAACGACGACATCTTCGACTTCTGGTACGAGGCGCTGCCCGGCTACGAGGAGGTCGGCCGCCGCCGGGTCCTGCTCGGCTGCGGGGGCGCGTTCCAGAACCCCGACGTCGTCGACTACCGCTACGAGACCATGACGACCTGGGGACGGGCGATGCACGTCACGCCCGGCATTGTCGTCGACGGCGAGCTGCTCACCACGGACCTGGTCGACATCAACCTCGGCATCCGGATCCTGCTCGGCAGCTCGTACTACAAGGACTGGGTGGGCCAGGAGGATCCGTTCGTCAAGTACGACCCGCTCGGCAACCCGGTCGACATGCGCCATCCCTGGAACCAGACCACCCTGCCCGACCCTCAGAAGCGCGACTTCGACGACAAGTACAGCTGGGTGATGAGCCCGCGCTGGTTCGACAAGAGCAGCGGAGAGCATCTCGCGCTGGATACCGGAGGCGGCTGCTTCGCCCGGCTGTACACCACCGCCCTGGCGAAGATGGTCGACACCCCGTACGTCAAGTCGACCGGGCACAGCGTGCTGATCTCGCTCCCCAAGAGCCAGCGGCTGCCCGAGATGACGTTGGAGTGGAAGATCCCGCGCTGGTCGAACGCGCTGGAGCGGGACCGCTCACGGGCCTACTTCATCGCGTACGCCGCGGCGATGTCGCTCTACTTCCTGGAGCAGGCGATGGAGCGGATGCGCGGCGGCGACATGCGGGTCTTCGCCGAGTTCGACGTGCCGGACGATGCCATCGGCTGCGGCTTCCACGAGGCCGTCCGCGGCATCCTGTCGCACCATCTCGTGATCAGGGACCGCAAAATCGCCAACTACCATCCGTACCCGCCGACGCCGTGGAACGGCAGTCCCCGCGACAGCTACGGCACACCCGGCCCGTACGAGGACGCGATCCAGGACACGCCCATCTTCGAGGAGAACGGCCCGGACAACTTCAAGGGCGTCGACATCATGCGGGCGGTCCGCAGTTTCGATCCCTGTCTGCCGTGCGGGGTACACATGTATGTCGGCGGCGGCCGTACCCTCAAGAAGATCCACTCGCCGATGTTCGGCGCGTCCCATGGGTGAGCAGCCGGACATCGAGCGGCTCGATGATGTGGCCGTCGAACCCCGGCTGGCCCGCCTCGACGCCATGCTCGGCCAGCTGGAGCAGACCCCCGGCCGCACCGCCGAGCTGGCGCTGGAAGCCGTCGAGATCCTGACCGAGGTGTACGGCGAGGCGCTGGCCCGCGTCACCGACCTCGCCGCCGACGCTCCCGGCGCACTCGACCGGCTCATCGACGACGAGCTGCTGCGGCACCTGCTGCTGTTGCACCGCATCCATCCGGATCCGCTGGAGCGGCGCGTGGCCCGTGCGGTCGACGATCTCCGGCCCCAGCTGCGCGCTCAGGGCGCCGAGATCGCGCTGGTCGGTCTCCAGGACGAGGTGGCGACGATCAGCCTGTCCGCGAGTTCGTGCGGCGGTGGCGGCGCCGCCCTGCGTGACCTGGTGCGGGAACAGGTGTTGACGTTCGCGCCGGAGCTGTCCGCCGTCGACGTGGCGGCGCCCGCGCCGGCTCCGGCGCTGATCCCGGTCGCCGCCTTGTGGCAGCGGCCGGACCGGACCGGTGGGACAGCGACGAGCGAGGCGGCGCGAGGTGCAGGGCCGCTGGCGTTGGACGGCACGGCATGACGGCGGGCGCGTTGCAACGGGCGATCCGCCGCGCGGGGCAGCGCGCGGCCTCGGTCGAGCGCTGCGGCATGTGCGCCGGGCCGGTCGGCCGCGAGCACCGGCATGTGTGGGACGAGCAGGACGGGGAGCTGGTTTGTGCCTGCACGCCGTGCTCTCTGCTGTTCGAACGTGAGGCGGCCGGCGGTGGCCGGTACCAGCTCGTGCCCACCCGGGGCCGGCGGTTGACGGGCCTGTCCGCCGACGAGCTCGGCGTGCCGGTCGGCCTGGTCTTCTTCGTGAAGCAGCGGGATGGCCGAGTGCTCGGGCACTACCCGAGTCCCCTCGGCACGACCGAGTCGGAGATCGATGCCGGTGCCTGGCGGGCCGTCGAGGCACGAACACCCGCGCTGGCCGAGCTGAAGCCACGGGTCGAGGCGTTCCTGGTGTGGACGGGCACGCTGCATGGCGGCGGCGGCCAGCAGTGGGTGGTGCCGGTCGACGACTGCTTCCGCCTCGTTGCGCTCATCCGGCAGAACTGGACGGGCATGTCGGGGGGAAGCGTGGTGTGGCGGCAGATCGCTGGATTCTTCGACGACCTCGGCCGACGGCATGGTCGGCCGTGAGGCATTGACCGATAGAGGGGGCGGTAATGGGCGAGATCCGGGTGGGCGATCCCGATGTCGAACTCGACGCGCCGGCGCACACCAAAGGGGTGGAGGAGGGCAACTCGCGCAGGAGGAAGCAGGCGGGCCACCACGATGACGGGACGGTGGATGAACGCCGCTCGACCGGCATCCGGCCCAAGAAGCACGACCCGATCCTGCCGATCATGCCGAACCTGCCACCGGGCTGAGCGGGCCCGGAGCGGGCCCGAAGGAGGTGAGCTGTGCGGAAAGTGTTGGTGCTGCTGGCCGGCGCGGCCGTCGTCGGGCTGTTCTGGAAGGAACTTCCCGCGCTGCGGCGCTACATCAAGATCGAGAAAATGTGATCGGAGAGGACCAGCGAGTCGATGTGTCTAGGTATCCCGGGCGAGATCGTCGAGATCAAGGCCGGTCATGACGATCTCGCCGTCGTCGACGTCGTGGGCGTCCGGCGGGTGATCAACGTCGGCCTGCTCGATGTGGACCAGACAGGCGTCGGCGACTGGGTGCTGGTCCACGTCGGGTTCGCCATGTCGAAGATCGACGAAGCCGAGGCGGCCGCCACGTTGGCGCTGTTGTCCGGCCTGGGGCAGGCGTACACCGACGAGCTGCAGGCGCTCGCCGAATCCGACATCAGCTAGGGGATCACCAGATGCGTTTCGTCGACGAGTACCGCGACGCGGACAAGGCCCAGGCGCTGGCCACGCAGATCGCCGCGTTGTGCGAGCCCGGGCGGCAGTACAAGTTCATGGAGGTCTGCGGCGGGCACACGCACACCATCTACAAGCACGGGCTGGAGGACTACCTGCCGGAGAACGTCTCGCTCGTGCACGGGCCCGGCTGTCCGGTCTGCGTGATCCCGATGGGCCGGGTGGACGACGCCATCGCCATCGCTCACGAGCCGGGCGTCATCATGACAGCGTTCGGCGACATGATGCGGGTCCCCGGTGGCAGCGGCTCGTTCTTCGACGCCAAGGCGGCCGGCGCGGACATCCGGATGGTGTACTCGCCGTTGGACGCGCTGAAGATCGCGCGGACGAACCCGGACCGCAAGGTCGTCTTCATGGCGATCGGGTTCGAGACCACCTCGCCGTCTACCGCGATGACCGTGCTGCGGGCGGCCGCCGAAGGGATCGACAACTTCTCGATCTTCTGCAACCACGTCACTATCCTTCCGGCGATCAAGGCCATCCTTGACTCACCCGACCTGCGTCTCGACGGCTTCCTCGGCCCCGGGCACGTCTCCACCGTCATCGGCTGCCGACCGTACGAATTCATCGCCCGCGACTACGGCAAGCCGCTGGTGTGTGCCGGGTTCGAGCCGCTGGACCTCCTGCAGTCGGTTTTCATGCTGCTCAAGCAGCTCGCCGAGGGCCGCTGTGAGGTGGAGAACCAGTACACCCGGGTAGTGCCCTGGGACGGCAACCTGCGGGCGCTGGAGGCGATCGGCCAGGTCATGAAGCTGCGGCCATACTTCGAGTGGCGCGGCCTCGGCTTCATCTCGCACTCCGCCCTGCGCATGCGGGACGAGTACGCGGCGTACGACGCCGAGCAGCTCTTCGACGTTCCCGGCGTACGCGTGGCGGACCCGAAGGCCTGCCAGTGCGGCGAGGTGCTCAAGGGTGTGCTCAAGCCCTGGGAATGCAAGGTGTTCGGCACCGCATGCACGCCGGAGACACCCATCGGCACGTGCATGGTCTCATCCGAGGGCGCCTGCGCGGCGTACTACAACTTCGGCCGCTTCACGCGGCAGCGGGTGGCGGAGGCGACGCGGGTATGACGACAGACCGCACCGCCGAATGGGCTGAGCGCGCGGTGGCCGAGGCCGAAGCAGCAGTCGATCGGGAGCCCGGGCGACTGTCGCCCGAGCAGCAGGTCCTGCAGCGCATCGATCGGGCGCGTCGGCGCAAGCCGAAGATCAGGGAGGATCTCCTCACCCTCGCGCACGGCGCCGGCGGGAAGGCGACCCACACCCTGGTCGAAGGGCTGTTCCTCGAGGCGTTCCGCAACCCGACGCTCGAGGCGCTCGACGACGGGGCGGTGCTCTCCGTGGCTGGCGGCCGGCTCGCCTTCACCACCGACTCGTACGTGGTGGCCCCGCTGTTCTTCCCCGGGGGTGACATCGGCGACCTCGCCGTGAACGGCACGGTCAACGACCTCGCGGTCAGCGGCGCCCGCCCGTTGTACCTGTCAGCCGGCTTCATCCTCGAGGAGGGCTTTCCGGTCGCCGACCTGCGACAGATCGCCACCTCCATGGCCGTCGCGGCGCAGCGGGCCGGTGTGCAGGTGGTCACCGGTGACACAAAAGTGGTGCAGCGCGGCAAGGCCGACGGCTGCTACATCAACACGGCGGGGATCGGCGTGATGGAACGGCCGGTGATGCTGGGCACCGCACAGATCAACCCTGGTGACGCGATCCTTGTCTCCGGGCCAATCGGTGATCACGGTGTCACCATCATGCTCGCCCGCGGCGAGCTGGACATCGAAGCCGACCTCGCCTCGGACACTGCCGCGCTGCACGGTCTCGTAGCGGCCCTGCTGGACGCCGCCCCCGGGGTGCGGCTGCTGCGCGACGCCACCCGCGGCGGAGTGGCGACCATCCTCAACGAAGTGGCGCAGGCGGCCCGGGTCGCCGTGGTCGTCGACGAGACCGCCGTACCGGTACGTCCCGCCGTGACCGGGGCGTGCGAACTGCTCGGCATCGATCCGCTCTACGTGGCCTGCGAGGGACGCTTCATCGCCGTGGTGGACGGCGCGCAGGCGGACGTGGCGCTCTCGGCGCTGCGGGGTCATCCGCTCGGCGAGGACGCCGCGGTGATCGGTCGGGTCGCCGCCGACCCGCCCGGGATCGTGCTGCTCAAGACGGTGTTCGGCGGTACCCGCATCGTCGACATGCTGGTCGGGGATCCGCTGCCACGCATCTGCTGACGCGACGGTCACCGGCTCAGCTGGACGGGGTGCCGCGGTGGCGGGCCGCGGCCACCACGGCCTGACCGAGGGAGATACCGCCGTCGTTGGGCGGCACCCGCGAGTGCACGAGCACCCGGAACCCCTCCGCCTCCAGGCCGCCCACCACCCGGTCGAGCAGCAGCACGTTCTGGAAGACGCCGCCGGACAGCGCCACACTTGCCAGACCCGTGCGTTCGCGGACGGCTTCCGCCGCCCGCACCACGGCGTCCGCCAGGCCGTGGTGGAAGCGGGCGGCGATCCGGCCGGGGTCCACACCGGAGACCAGGTCGTCAACCACGCACCGGACCAGCTCGCGTCCGACGTCGGCGAGCGGGGCCGTTCCGGCCGGCTCGACCCGGTAGCCGCCACGCTCGTCGCGATGAGCCAGCTGCTCCAGGGCGATTGCGGCCTGACCCTCGTACGTGACGCGGTCCCTCAAGCCGAGGATCGCCGAGACGGCGTCGAACAGCCGGCCCGCGCTCGAGGTACGCGGCGAATTCGTCCCGCTCCGCGCCAGAGCCACCATCACGGGCCACCGCCGCTCGTGCCGCCGCAGCACCTCCAGGTCGGGCACGGCGTCGCCGTAGATCTCGTCGAGGTACGCCACCGCCATCCGCCACGGCTCGCGTATCGCCGCGACCCCGCCCGGCATCGGGATCGCGCCCAGGTGGCCGACCCGCTCGAACCCGATCAGGTCCGCGACGAGCAGCTCACCTCCCCAGAGGGTGCCGTCCGGGCCGAAACCGAGACCGTCGAAGGCGACCCCGATCACCGGGCCGCGCTCGCCGTTGTCGGCCAGGCAGGACGCGACGTGGGCGTGGTGGTGTTGAACGCCGACCAGTTCGACGTCATCGCGCTGGAGCGCGTACTTCGTCGACAGGTACTCGGGATGCAGGTCGTGGGCGACTATCTCCGGCCGGACATCGAAGAGTCGGCTGAAGTGCTCGATCCCCTCGGTGAACGCGCACAACGTCTCGTAGTTCTCCAGGTCCCCGATGTGATGCGAGACGAACGCACGCCGTCCCTTCGCCACGCAGAAGGTGTTCTTCAACGCCGCGCCGCACGCCAGCACCGGTCGATCGAACCGCCACGGCACCGTCACCGGGGCGGGCACGTAGCCGCGGGACCGCCGCACCGGCAGCTCACGGCCCCGGAACACGCGGACCACCGAGTCGTCGGTGCGGACATGGATGCGCCGGTCGTGGAACAGGTATGCGTCGGCGATCCGCGCCAACCGCTGCCGCACGTCGTCATCCCTGTGTGCGATGGGTTCGTCGGAGGTGTTGCCGCTGGTCAGCACGATGGGCATGCCGAGCCGGCCGATCAGCAGGTGATGCAGTGGCGTGTACGGCAGCATGACGCCCAGGTCGCGGTTGTCCGGTGCCACCGACGCGGCGACCGGAGCGTGGGCGCGGCGTGGGAGCAGCACCACGGGACGGCGGGCACCGGTGAGCACCCGGACGGCTGCCGGCGTCAGATGGACCAGGGCGCGCGCCGCCCGGAGGTCGGCTGCCATCACGGCGAACGGTTTCTCCTCGCGGCGCTTGCGGGCGCGCAGGGCCGACACAGCCCGTTCGTCGTCGGCACGGGTGGCCAGGTGGTAGCCGCCCAGGCCTTTCACCGCGAGGATCCGGCCGTCCCGCAGCCACCGCACGGCGACGTCAACGGGATCGCCGACGGCAGGGACGCCATCCGCGTCGACGAGCCGGAGAGCCGGGCCGCACGCCGGGCAGCACACCGGCTCGGCGTGGAAGCGCCGGTCTCCAGGGTCTGTGTACTCGGCGGCGCAGTCGGCGCAGAACGGGAAATCCGCCATCGTGGTGGCACGCCGGTCGTACGGCACGTCCGTCACGATGGTGAACCGTGGGCCGCAGTTGGTGCAGTTCGTGAACGGGTAGCCGTGGCGGCGGTCCGTCGGATCGGCAACGTCCGCGAGGCAGTCCGGGCAAGTGGCGGTGTCCGGGGAGATCAATGCTTCCCGAGCGGCGCCGGTGACGCTGGTGACGATGGCGAAGCCGGGCTGCCCCGTCCGGGGTACGGCCTCGGTGGTGACCCGCTCCACCTGTGCGAGTGTCGGTGCACGCTGGCTGAGGTCCGTCACGAACGCGGACAGGTGGTCCCCGTCTCCTTCGACCTCGACGAAGACGCCGCCGGTGTCGTTGCCGACGAACCCGGCCAGGTCGTACTCCCGGGCCAGGGCGTGCACGAACGGACGGAAGCCAACGCCCTGCACGATGCCCTCGACGCGGACCCGTACCCGGCTCGGACCAGGCCTGACCATGCCGGCCGTCAGAGTTCGCCGGCCAGTGCCTGCTGGGTGAGTTCCCAGAGCACGTGGTAGACCGTCGTCTGCGCCTCCTGCACCCGGTGCACTGACGAGGACGGCACCACGAACAGGTGATCGACGACGTCCGACTCGGCCATCCGGCCGCCGTCATATCCGGCGAGTCCGACGGTGATCATGTCCCGCCGGCTGGCCTCTTCGAAGGCCCGCAGGACGTTGGGCGACCCGCCGCTGGTGGAGAGCCCCACCGCGACGTCGCCGGCGCGACCGAATGCGGCTATCTGCCGGGCGAACACCACCTCGAACCCCACGTCGTTGGAGAGTGCGGTGAGCACGGCGACATCATGGGTCAGCGATATGGCCGGCAACGGTCGGGCGGTCGTCGGCGGGTGCAGGAACAACTGCGCGAGATCCTGGGCGTCGGTGCTGCTGCCGCCGTTGCCGAACGTGAAGAGCTTGCCGCCTGCCTGGAACGCCGTCGCGAGTGCCCGGGCGCATTCGACCAACCGGCACCCGTGCTCGGGCACCAGGGAATCGCGGAGGGTGACGATCTCCCTCGCCTTGTCCGCCGTAGATCGGGCGACGTCGGCGAGCACTGTGCCGACGTCGGCAGCCTGGGTGTCGAGGAACGGATAGAGCGCGCCCAGCGCACCTTCGACGCGGGCGCTCACTGAGCCTTCTCCACGACCGCGATGGCCTCTTTCGCGTGTACGAGCACCACGTCCCCGGCCGCCGCGTCGACCAGCGCGACGCTGATCTCCTCCGGCCCGCCGTCGGTGTCGACCACGGCCAGGCAGCCGGCTACCAGCTTCCGGATCCGAACCGCCACCGCGACATCGGAACAGGTGATGCAGACATCGTCGTGGCAGTCGGCCACCATCGCTGTGCTCGGCCGACCATCCGGCGGGATGACCGCCTCCGGCGTCACCGGACCTCCTCCGGTTCGAGCAGACCGGGCTGCTCGAAGAACACGTGCACCAATTCCCACAGGAGGTGATAGACCGTCACGTGGACCTCCTTGACGATGCATGGATCATCCGAGCGAGCGATGACGAGATGGTCGGCGGTGGCATCACGGGCAATGTCCCCGCCATCTCCCCCGACCAGCGCCACGGTGAGGAGGCCGAGGTGGCGGGCAGTCTCCAAGCCCCGTCGGACGTTGACACAACGGCCGTCGACGGACAGCCCGATCGCGATGTCCTGCGGGGCGGCGAGCAGACGCAGCTGGGCGGCGAACACCTCGTCGAAACCCTCCGCCCGGGCGATCCCGGTGAGGGTGGCGGCGTCGTTGGTGAGCGAGATCGCCGGCAGCGCCCGCTTGCCGACGATGACGGGGTGAACGAACTCGACCACGATGTGCTGGGCATCGGTGGCCGGCCCACCGTTGCCGAAGACGACCAGCTTGCCACCACGATGAAAGCGCTGGGACATCTCGTAGCAGGCCCGCCCGACCTGCTCCGCGTCGCCGGCGAGCGCCTCGGCAGGTGCTACCCGGCGAGCGAACGCGCGGTGAACCGCCGGGAACACGGACGATTGCATCGTCCTCCTTCAACCTCGGGAAGTGGCATACGAGTCACGCCCGTCCCGCGGCCTCGCGAATGCGTCCGCCGAGCGCCGCAGGTAGGCATCCATGACGTGGTTCAGGTGCGCCAGGCGAGCAGTCCACGACCGGAGGTCGTTGCGTCCCTTCGCCGTCAGCTCGTAGCGCCGACGCGCCGGGCCCGCCGCCGCGGCCTCCCACATCGACAGCAGCGAACGGTCGCGTTCCAGCCCGCGCAGCACCCGGTAGACCTGACCGGGTTCCACGTCGGACACTCCCATCGCGTCAAGTCGCTCGATCAGGTCGTACCCGTGACCGGGTCGCTCGAAGATCAGGAGCAGGAGGAATGGATGCAGCAGGTTGCGCAGTTCACGCCCATGCATGTCAGTCCCTTCCACGGTCGGGCCGCCGCTCTTCATTGCAGCTAAGCACACCCAACCTCCCGAAAATGGAGAAATGTCCGGCTTGAGGTTGTGCCTTCGGCAACCGGCCGACGGTGCCACCCGCCCGCAGCCGCGGCCGCGGCCAGAAGTCCTACACGGACAGCTCGGCGAGTCTGCGGCCCGATCAGCGCGGTGACCGCGTTCACCGGCGCTCCGGCCCGTCCCCGTCCTCGCCGCGGCGCTCACGGCGCCGGCGGAGAGCTGCTGCCAGCAGGGAGACGCCCAGGGCGGCGTTGCCCCAGCGACGCAGCGCGGTCCGGACCCGGCCGGGCGGCGACGGCGGCGGCGGGCCGGGCACGGTCACGTGGTCGACGCCCGGGTAGGCCAGCCGGGCCGAGTCGACGGCCTCCTGCTCGGTCAGCACCGCGCGATTGCCCAGGATCGCGACACCGGCCGGCTCGTCACGGTAGCGCCAGCGCCATACGTCGCCGTCGGGCCACAACTCGATCCGCTCTCCGGGTCGGTCCGGCGCCGGCAGTTCCGGCTTGTCGGCCGCTGCCTCCGCGTCGCCCCCGCCGGCCGGCTGGCGGGCGGCGCGCAGATCGGCCCGGGTCAACTCACCGAGGCCGGCCGCGTCGCCGCGGCGCAGCGCCCGGGCCAGCAGGAAGGCCAGCATCCCGGCGAGCACGGGCAGCACCAGTACCAGGACGCGCAGCACGTTGAGCACGTCGTACACCGGCACCCGCAGCAGCCGGGCGAGGATGTCGTCGCCGGCCGTCACGACCAGCACCCCGAAGAAGGTCAACGCCATCACCCCGACACCCATCCGGACCGGGTGGTCGCGGGGCCGGTCGAGCAGGTGGTGCTGGCGACGGTCCCCGGTGCACCACCGCTCCAGAAACGGCCAGGCGTACAGGGCGCCGAAGGTGACGCCGCCGAGCACCACGCCGGGGAAGAACGGCGCCGGCACCAGGTGGCCGGCGATGTGGATCTCCCACGGTGGGAACAGTCGCAGCGCCCCGTCACCCCAGGCGACGTACCAGTCGGGCTGCGCCGGTGAGGTGGACTGGGCCGGGGCAAACGGTCCGTATTGCCAGACCGGGTTGATCTGCACGAGCCCGCCCAGGGCGAACAGCACCGCCAGCACCCAGGCGAACAGCGCCAGCGAGCGCAGGGTGTAGCTGGGGTAGAGCCGGGAGCCGACCACGTTCTGCTCGGTCCGTCCCGGCCCGCGGAACTGGGTGTGCTTCTGCCGCACGATCATCGCCAGGTGAACGGAGACGAGGGCGACCAGCACCGCGGGCACCAGCAGCACGTGCGTGACGAACAGCCGCGGAATCATCTCGTCGGACGGGAACTCCCCGCCGAGGCCGAGGAAGACCAGCCACGAGCCGACCAGCGGGATCGACTCCACCACCGAGACGATGATCCGCAGGCCGAGGCCGGAGACCAGGTCGTCCGGCATGGAGTAGCCGGTGAAGCCGTTGGCCAGGGCCAGCGTCAGCATGGTCACGCCGACCAGCCAGTTCAGCTCTCGGGGCTTGCGGAACGCGCCGGTGAAGAAGATCCGCACCAGGTGCACCAGGATCGCCGCGACGAAGACCAGGGCCGCCCAGTGGTGGGTCTGCCGGATCAGCAGCCCGGCCCGTACGTCCCAGCTCAGCCGCACGGTGGAGGCGTACGCGGCGGAGGTGGTGGTGCCGTCCAGCGGCGCGTACGAGCCGTGGTAGACCCGGTCGGCGGAGCTGGCGTCGAAGAACAGGGTCAGGTAGATGCCGGTCAGGATCAGCGCGACGAACGAGTAGAGGGCGATCTCGCCGAGCATGAACGACCAGTGGTCAGGAAACACCTTCGCCAGCGCCTTACGGGCCACCGGGGACAGCCGCAGCCGGTCGTCGACCGCGCGGGCCAGCCGGTCGAGGATCACGGCCGGCTCCAGAAGCCGGCGCCGGGCGGCGCGGTGAAGTCGCCGGTGGCGCGCAGGTAGCCGTCCCTGTCGACCTCGATGGGCAGGCCGGGCAGCCGCCGGGCGGCGGGCCCGGCAACCGGCGCGGCGTCGTCGAACAGGTCGAAGGAGGACTGGTGGCAGGGGCAGAGCACCCGGCCGGTGCCCTTCAGGTAGAGCCGGACCGGGCAGCCGGCGTGGGTGCAGAGCACGGAGTAGACGACGAGTCCGTTGAGGTGGCCGGCCGACGGGGCCCGGGTGAACCGCTCGGGTTGCAGCCGGACGGCGAAGGCCGGGGCGTCGCCGGCGTCGGTGCCGCCTTCCGGGAACACGCCGATCACCGTGCCGGCGGGCACATCCTCGGGTCGTAGCGGCTGCCCGCTGTCGGTCAGCAGTCGGACGCCCGGACCCCACGGGGTGTCCTTGAGTGCCCGCAGCGGGCGGGGGCGGTCCCCGGGCAGCAGCGAACGGAGCGGGAACAGCGCCGCGACGCCGAGCGCGGTGAGCGCCAGCCCCAGCGTGGCGAGCAGACCACGCCGGCGGATCGGGCTGTCCGGCGCGGTGAGCACGGCCGCGGTCAGCGCCTGCTCGGCCGGAGGCGGGGTGAAGCCCTCGTGTTCTTCGACGTGGCGACCGACCGGCACCAGGCGCCGGCCCCAGATCGCCAGGCCGGTCGCCAGCCCGGCGAAGGCCACCGCCAGGCACACCCCTTCCCACTGGGTCTGCCCACCGAGGCCGTAGGTGATCGCGAAGCCGATCGCGCCGGCCGCGCTGGTCAGGAAGGACAGGACGATCCGGCGGTTCACTCCGGGGGGTGCGGCCGGCACCGGTGGACGCCGGCTCACTCTCCCGCCCTCCTGCCCAGCCAGCGGGCCGCCGCCACGAGCAGCCCGAGGGTGGCGATCCAGGCGACGAGCCCTTCGGCCAGCGGCCCCAGCCGACCCAGCGGATTGCCGCCCCGGTCCAGCTGCTCGGCGCGCAGCCGCCGCACGTACATGGCCAGGTCGTTGACCTGCTCGTCGGTGAGGACCTGGCTCGGAAAGACCGGCATGAGGCCCGGACCGACCCGGATGGCCTCGGCGACCTGCACCGAGGTCGCGTCGTACAGCGGTGGCGCGATCCAGCCGTTGGTCAGGGGCGCGCCGGCGCCGGTGGCTCCGTGGCACGGCGCGCAGTTCACGGCGAACAAGTCCCGGCCGGCCCTGATGCTGCCCGGCGACACCCTGGGGATCTGCGGGCCCCCGCCACCGAAGCTGTCGACGTGGTCGACCAGGGCGCTGATCTCCTCGGCCGAGAAGACCGGCTCGCCGTGGCGGGGCTGCTGCACCTCGTCGGGGACGGGCATCCGCCCGGTGGAGAGCTGGAAATCCACCGAGGCGGGTCCGACCCCGACCAGCGACGGTCCACGCTGGGCGCCTTGTCCCTGCTCGCCGTGGCAGCTGGCGCAGTTCTGCCGGAACAGTTCCTCTCCCCGCCCGCCGCCGCTCGCCGTACCGGTCGGGGTCGACACGGCGGAACCGGAGGGCGGTGGGGTCGCGGGCGCGGCGAGGGCCGCGGGGCCCGCGGCCAGGGTGAGCGCCGCGCCGAGCACGACCGCTCGTCCCGGATGCCACCTCCGGTGCGTCGACCGGTACGCCCCTGCGCTCACTGCTCAATCCAGGGTGTACAGGTAGGCGGCGATGTCCTGGGCGTCGATCGGGCCAACACCCAGGTCCGGCATGGCGTTGCCGGGCTCGACCGCCTGCGGGTCGGTGATCCAGTGCTGCAGGTTGTCGGCGTTGTTCACGAGTTTCCCCGCGATGTACGAGCGGGAGCCGAACCGGGTCAACGGCGGGCCCACGAGGCCGTTGGCCCGATCGATGCCGGGGATGGTGTGGCAGGAGCCGCAGCCGTACTGGGCGATGAGTGTGGCGCCCCGATCGGGGCGGCCGGCGCGTACCTCGGGCGGCGGCGGCGGGTTGGTGTGGGCGCAGCCGGGCACGGCGAGCAGCAGTGGCAGCGCCACCGGCAGGAACCAGCGGTTGGGTATCCGGCGGCTCATGGCACGACTTTCCCGGTCCGGGCCGGCAGCGGGCTGCGGGACTCGGGGGATGTCACCCGCTCGGGGCGCTGCCGCTGCAGGCTCACGAGCCAGCGCAGGAAGGCGGTCAGGGTGGCGGCCAGCACCGCCACGTCCATCGGTGCCCACATGAGCAGCCCGGCCAGCTGCTGGTCGGACAGGGGGTCGGGCCCGAGGACCGGCACCGGGTAGATGGGGTGCGGCGCGAAGGTCAGTGTCGCGCCGAGCGCGGACGCCGGCAGCATGGTGCCGATCAGGAGCAGCATTGCGACCGGGACCGGCAACCGGTGCCGGGGCGCGCCGAGCAGCGGCGCCCACAACAGCCAGGCCGAACCGAGGAAACAGGCGTGTTCCGCCGCATGCAGGACCGGCAGCTGTTCGGCCGCGAGGTAGGGCGCGGGTAGATGCCAGAACCAGAGCACCACCGCCTGGATGCCGCCTGCGGTGATCGCGAGCACGGTCGGTCGTCGTAGCCAACGCATCGGTCCGGCCGCACGGAGCCGGGCCAGCCACCGGCGCGGCGCCGGCGGGCAGGCGAGGGTCAGCGGCAGGCCGGCGGCGCCGGCGGCGAGCAGCGGGCCGGCACCGAGCAGCAGCAGCATGTGCTGGGTCATGTGCCCGGCGAAGGACCGCTCGGCGGCCGCCGCGAGCGGCCCGTCCTGTGCGGCGAGCACGCACAGCAGGCCGGTGCCGAACGCGGCCACCCGCCAGACGGGCAGAATCCGGCCGAGGCCTCGGCGAGCCCACAGCTCGTGGACCCCCCGGCCGTACCCCGCGGCGAGCAGGGCCACCCCGGCGGCCAGCAGCATGGCGAGCAGGCCGGCTGCCACATCGTCCGACCCGGCCGCGCTCACCGCAGGCATGGGGGCAACACCAGCAGGGCCGCGCCGCCCAGCACGATGATGATCAGGAACAGCAGGTTGGACCAGATCGCTACCACGGCGAGCATCCGGCTGCGGCCCACCGGCCGTTCGTCCACCCCGTCCGGCGGGTGCGCGGTGCGCCGCCAGACGAGCGCGGCGGCCAGCAGGGCGCCGACGGTCACCAACGCGGGCAGCACCACCGCGACCGCGATGACGGCCCGCAGCGGCACCGCCCCGATCCGCTCGGTGCCGCGGGCGCAGGTCAGCTCGTCCACGCCCCAGCCGGCGAGCAGGTGCACGGCCCAGGCGACCGCGCCGCCGAGCACCGCGTACCAGAGGAGCAGCCCGCCGGTCAGGCGCGCGCGGGGGCCGGGGTGCGCGCTCATCACAGCCTCGGCGACAGGTAGACAGTGAACAGGATGGCGGCCCACACGATGTCGACGAAGTGCCAGTAGATGGCGGCGTTGCGGACTCGCTCGTGGCGGTGCGCGCCGAAGCTGCCCCCGCGCAGGGAGGCGGCCAGCAGCCAACCGATCATGGTGAGCCCGACCAGCACGTGCAGGCCGTGGAAGCCGGTGATGAGGTAGAACAGCGATCCGTAGGCGTTGGTGGTCATGGTGAACTCGCGCAGCTTCTCGGCGTATTCGCTGGCCTGCAGGGCCAGGAAGGTGATGCCGAGGACGAGGGTGGCGGCCAGCCCGGAGCGCAGTCGCCGGTGTTGGCCCTTGCGGATGCCGTGCTCGGCCCACACCATCGGCAGGCTGCTGGGCAGCAGCACCGCGGTCATCACCAGCGGGACCAGCAGCTTCGGCTTGATGATGCCGTCCGGGGGCCAGGTGCCGCCGTACTGGAAGCGCAGGTAGAAGTAGCTGCCGAGGAGGCAGGCGAACAGGGTCGCCTCGGTGACGACGAACATCACCATGCCCCACCAGCCGGTCGAGCGGCCCACCGGCAGCTCGGTGGTCAGCGCCTCGGTGCCGGTGGCCGCGGCGATGCCGTTGGGGGTGCTCATGCGCTGACCTCGAGTTCCCGCTCCGGTCGCCGCGGCGGCCAGAGCCAGACGGCGATGGTGGCCGCCATCGCGATCGCGGCGATGGCGGCGACCGGGTACCAGGCGAGGAGCATCGCGGTGAAGAAGACCAGCATGGCGAGGGCGAGCAGCAGCGGTTGCAGGGACGCCTCCGGCATGTCCACCGCCCGCTCGCGGTGGCCGTCCAGTTCGCTGGTGAACAGCGTCCGGCGCCCGTCGGCCAGGATCCGGTCCTCGGTGGCCCCCGAGCCCATGGATTCCCGGCTCGGCTCGTCCCAGGTCGGGTGCAGGCTGTGCACCCGGGGCAGGACCGGGAAGTTGTACGGCTTCGGCGGCGAGTCGGTGGACCACTCCAGACTGTCGCCGCCCCACGGGTCGGGTGGCGCGGGCCGCCCGCGGCGGATGGCGTGCACCACGCCGATCAGGACCAGCAGCAGCCCGACCGCCAGCAGGTACGACCCGATGGTGCTGACCAGGTTCCAGCCGTCCCAACCCGGCTCGCTGCGGTAGGTGTAGACCCGCCGTGGCATGCCGAACAGACCGTACAGGTGCATGGGGAAGAACGTGATGTGCATGCCGGCGAACACCAGCCAGAACGCCCACCGGCCGAGCCCTTCGTGGTACATCCGGCCGGTGATCTTCGGCAGCCAGTAGTAGAGGCCGGCCAGCATCGGGAACACCGCACCGCCGATGAGCACGTAGTGGAAGTGGGCCACCACGAAGTAGGAGTCGGTGACCTGCTGGTCGAAGGCGGTCAGCGCGAACATCGTGCCGGTGAGACCGCCGAGCACGAACGTCACGATGAACCCGATCAGGAACAGCATGGGCACCTTGAGCACCAGCCGGCCGAGCGCCATGGTGGCCAGCCAGGCGAAGATCTGGATCCCTGAGGGGATGGTGATGATGGTGCTGGCCGCACTGAAGAAGCTGTATGACAGCCGGGGCAGGCCGGTGGCGAACATGTGGTGCACCCAGACGCCGAACGAGATGATCGCGATCGAGACGATGGAGAGCACGATGAGCGGGTAGCCGACCACGCCGCGGCGGGTGAACGCGGGCAGCACCGCCGAGACGATGCCCAGGGCCGGCATGACGATGATGTAGACGTCGGGATGTCCGAAGATCCAGAACAGGTGTTGCCAGAGCAGTACGTTGCCGGCGGCCCCGGGGTCGAAGAAGTGGGTGCCGAAGCGCCGGTCGAGGAAGAGCATGGCGTTGTCGAGGTTCAGCGCCGGCAACGCGAAGATCACCATGAAGGCGGTGGCGACGATCGCCCACACGAACAGCGGCACCCGGTTCAGCGACATGCCCGGGGCCCGCAGTTTCAACGCGGTGACGATGAAGTTGATCGAAGCGGCGGTGGTGGCGATGCCCAGGAACAGCAGGCCGAGGCTGTACACGTCCATGTGCAGGCCGGGCGTGTTCGTTCGCTCGGTCAGTGGCACGTAGGCGAACCAACCGCCGTTGGGCGCGGCGCCGAACGGCAGGCTGGCCCACATGAACAGCCCGGCGAACAGGAACACCCAGTAGCCGAGCGCGTTGAGCTTCGGGAACGCCATGTCCCGGGAGCCGATCATCAGCGGGAGCAGGAAGTTGCCGAACCCGAAGAGCATCGGGGTGGCGAACAGGAAGATCATCGCCGTCCCGTGCATGGTGAACAGCTGGTTGTACTCCTGCGGTGACAGGAGCCGGGACTCCGGCCGGGCCAGCTGGGTGCGCATCGCCAGCGCGCTGAGGCCGGCGAGGACGAAGAAGAACCCGGCGGTGACCAGGTAGCGCCGGCCGATCTTCTTGTGGTCGACGGTGCTGAACCAGGAGCGCAGCGAAGGGCGTTCCCCCCAGTGCTCCTCCAGCGCGGCCAGGTCCTCCCGGCTGGCGCCGGGCGCCGGCGCGGCGGTCGTGGACATCCTTCCCTCCCTCCGCTCACTTCAGCGACTGCAGGTACGCGATGAGGTCCGGCAACTGGCCGGCGTCAACGGGCTGCGGTGGCATCAAGTTGCCCGGCTTCACCGTCTGCGAGTTCGCGATCCACCCGCCGAGGTGGCCACCGTCGTTCGGCACCGCCCCGGCCCCGATGCTCCAGCGCGAGCCGACGTCGGACAGGTCCGGACCGATCCGGCCGTTCGCGCCGGTCCCCCGAATGGCGTGGCAGCCGGCGCAACTGCCCTGCACGAACGCCACCTGGCCACGCCGCTGGGCGTCGGTCTGCGGGGCGGGGGCCGGCGCGGCGAGGCGGGCCACCCAGGCGTCGAAGTCCCGCCGGGGTTCGGCAACCACGAGGAACGCCATGTGGGCGTGCTGGGTCCCGCAGTACTCCGCGCACTGGCCCCGGTAGCTGCCCGCCCGCTCGGCGTGCAGCCAGGTCTCACGGACCTCTCCGGCGATCAGGTCGGTTTTGGGCATCAGCTGCGGCACCCAGAAGCTGTGCAGCACATCCGCGGTCCGCAGCCGGATCCGCACCCTCTCCCCCACCGGGATGTGCAGCTCGTTGGCGGTGGCGCCGTCGGCGCCCTGGACGCGTACCTCCCACCACCACTTGTGGCCGGTGACGTCGATGGTCGGGGCACGGGGCCCCGGGTCGTCGCCGAGTGCGGCGAGGTCGCGCAAGCCGACGGCGTACACCGACACCAGGATCACCAACGGAAGTCCCGCGCCGGCCACCGTCACGAAGCGCAGCGGCTGTCCGTGCCGGACCCGGGCCGAACGCCGGCGGCGGAACAGCAGCGCCCAAGCCAGCACCACCATGACCTCGGCGAAGACCGCCATGGAGATCCAGAACAGCAGCCACCACAGGTTCGCGACGCGGCCCGCGCCGGATCCCGCCGGGTCCAGCGCGGATGGGGCTCCGCCGGAGCAGCCGGCCAGGGCCAGCTCCCCAACCAACATCACGACCGGGAGGAGGAGCCCCTGTCGGCGCTCCCACCCGGACCGCGTCGTCGCGCCGCGTCTCGTGTCCACCGGCACCGACCATAGTCATTTACATGGGGTATGTGGCCTATTGCACGAATTAGGCGAACGGTCCCTTTCACCCCGTTAAGGTCGGCACGCAGGAAACAGCAGGCAAGCGCCGACGGCGCGGGACAGGAAGATCATGCGAACCACCACCGTGGACCTGACCGCCGACACCCCGCGGGGAGCCGCGGCGCGCCGGACAACGGCGTGGACCGCCGGTGGCCTCGCTCTGGCAGCCGGGCTCGCCGGCGGACTGCTGGCACCGGCCGACGCGCGGCAGGGGCAGGCACAGCGGCTGATGTACCTGCACGTGCCCGCGGCGTGGGTGGCGTACCTGGCATTCGCCGCCGTGCTCGCCGCGAGCACGGCCTACCTGATCGGCGGGGACCTGCGCTGGGATCGCCTCGCCCGCGCCGCGGCCGAGATCGGCGTCGCGCTCACCGCCATGGCCATCGGCACCGGCGCCCTGTGGGGACATCTGGTGTGGGGCACCTGGTGGGCCTGGGACCCGCGACTGGTCAGCACCGCACTCCTGCTGCTGGCGTACGCCGGCTATCTGGTCCTCCGCCGGATGCTCGCCGAACGGACGGGCGGACCTGACGGCGGCGACCGGCGGGTGGCCGGCCCGGCGGCGGCCGCCGGGATCGGCGGCTTCCTGCTCGTCCCGGTGGTCCACTTCTCCGTGATCTGGTGGCGGTCACTGCACCAGCCAGCCACCATCCTCGCCCCCGAGCGGCCACCGATCGACCCGCGGATGGCGCTGGCACTGCTGCTGGCCGTGGCGGCGGCGAGCGCTGCGGCACTCCTCGTGCTGGGACACCGGATGCGCCGGCTCGAGCGCCGGCTCGGCGGCCCGAACGAGCCACCGACACCGCACACCCGTACCGTCCGACGCACGCCGGCGCAGGTGAGATGATCCGGCGGCCCGGACGCCTCGCGCTGGTCGCGGTGCTGCTCGCCGCCGGTGGCCTGCTCGTGGCCGGCGCCCTTCGCGACACTCTCACCTACTACCGCACTCCGAGCGAGGTGCTCACCGACCCCGATGCCAGCCGGGGACGCGTCCGCCTTGGCGGCGAGGTCGTTCCCGGCTCGCTGCGCCGCGACGGTGACCTCCTGGTGTTCCAGCTGGCCGACACGGGACACCAGGTGACCGTACGGCAGCGTGGCGTACCAGCGGAGACCTTCCGCGAGGGCGAGGACGCGGTCGTCGAGGGTCGCCTGGGCACCGACGGGGTGTTCCACGCCGACCAGGTACTGGTGCGTCACGGCAACGAGTACCGACCGTCCTCCCCCGCCGCCCCGGAGCGGTCCGATGCTCGGTGACCTCGGCACCGCCGCCCTCGCCGCCGGCCTGCTCACCGCCCCACTCGCCGCACTGCTCTGGCTGCGGGTGGCCCTGCTCGACGCCCCGGCCCGCCCGGCCCGACTGGCCTCCATCGGCGCGCTGCTCACCGCGGCCGGGTCCTGCGCCGTCCTCGAGGGCGCCCTGCTTCGCCACGACTTCAGCGTGCGATTCGTGGCCGAGAACGGCGGCCGCCACGTCCCCGTCTACTACACGGTCACCAGCCTCTGGTCCGCCATGGACGGATCCCTGCTGCTCTGGCTGCTGGTGCTCGGCGCGTACGGCGCCCTGCTCGCCCGGCCTCGGCGGCCGGACCGGCTGCGCGCCTACGCGATGGTCGTGGTCAGCGTCGCCACCACCTTCTTCTTCGCCCTGTCCGTTTTCGCCGCCAATCCCTTCCGCGCCGTGGACCCGGTGCCGCTCGACGGCCCAGGCCCGAACCCGCTCCTGCAACAGCACCCGGCGATGGGTGTGCACCCGCCGCTGCTGTACGCCGGCTACCTCGGCATGGTCGTGCCGTTCGCGCTGGCGTTGGCCGCCCCGCTGGCCGGACGGTCAGGGCAACACTGGAACCAGGTGGCCCGGCCCTGGGCCTTGGTGGCCTGGTCCGCGCTCACCGCCGGAATCGTCCTGGGCGCCTGGTGGTCCTACGCGGTCCTCGGCTGGGGCGGCTACTGGGCCTGGGACCCGGTGGAGAACGCCTCCCTGCTGCCCTGGCTGACCACCACCGCCTTCCTGCACACCAGCCTGGGCGGGGGGCGCGGGCGGGAGCGCTGGAACAGCGTGCTGGGCTGCGCCGGCTTCCTGCTGGTGCTGCTCGGCACCTTCCTCACCCGCTCCGGCTCCGTGGCCAGCGTCCACGCCTTCACCGACTCGCCGCTCGGGCCACTCCTGCTCGGCTTCGTCCTACTGGCCGTCCTGGCCGCCACCGTCCTCACCGGCCGCCGCCAACCGGCCCCGGCACGCGGCGCCGCCCCGCTGTGGTCACGGCACAGCGCCGTGCTGACCAACGCCGTCCTGCTGGTCACTGTCGCCGCCGCGGTGCTGATCGGCACCGTGCTACCGCTGCTCACCGAACCGCTCACCGGCAGCCGGGCCAGCGTCGACGCCGGCTACTACCAGCGAACCGCCGTGCCGCTGGCCGTGGTGCTGCTGCTGCTGGCCGGGGTCGCTCCCGCGCTGCGCGTGCGGGACCGGGTCGGTGCGCTGCGCCGCCTGGCCCTACCGGGCGCCGCGGCGTTGGCCACCGTTGCCGCGGTCGGCCTGCTCAGCCGCCCCGGGCTGGGGGCGCTCACCGCATTCGGCGCGGCCGCCTTCGTCCTCTCCGGCCTGGTCGTCCAGGTCGCCACGAGCCGGCCCAGGCCCGGCCGGGCCTGGGCCGGCGTGCTGGCACACGCCGGTCTCGCCCTGGTCTCGGTGGGCGTGGCCGGCTCCTCGACGTACGGGCGCGCCGACGAACGGACCCTGCGCGTCGGCGAGACGCTGCGGGTGGCCGACGTGTCCGCCCGGCTGCTGTCGGTGCAGCGCGGCACACCCGGCGGCCGGATGACCGTGCGGGCCCGGTTGGCGGTGTCGTCGGGCGGCGCCACCCGCACAGCCGGCCCGGCGCTGCGGTACGACCCGGCTCGGGACACCGCCGTCACCGTGCCGGCGATCCACGACGACCTGCGGCGCGACGTCTACCTCACCCTCATCGCCGTCCCGGCCGACGGCGGAAGCGCAACCGTACGCCTGGCCGTGAACCCCCTCGTGGGAGTCATCTGGGCCGGCGGCGCCCTCACCGCCGCCGGTGGCCTGCTCGCCCTGGCCGGCACGGCCCGCGCACGCCGCCGGCGGCCGCCGCACCCGCGGCGGCAGCCGGTGGCAGCCGGAGTGCCGGAATGAGCGCCGGAACCGGACCGGGCTGGTGGCGGCGGACCCGACTCACCCCGACCATCCTGCTGATGCTCACCGCCATCCTGGGCGTGGCACTCGCGACCCACCACCGCTCCGATCCCGGCAGGGCCGGCCAGCGGCCGGTGACGCCCGCGCCCGCGCTGGCCGGCGCCACTCTCACCGGGGAACGGTTCGACCTGGCGGCGGCTCGCGGGCACGTCGTGCTGGTCAACGTCTTCGCCTCGTGGTGCGGACCCTGCCGTGACGAGCTGCCGCTTCTGGTCGAGACCGCCCGCCGCTGGTCGCCCCAGGGACTACGGGTGGTCGGGCTGAACCTGCGGGACGGTCCGGAGGCGGTCCGGGCCCTGCTCCAGGAGGCGCACGCCGACGACCTCACCGTGCTGCCCGACCCGGACGGCACCCGGGCCGTCGAATGGGGTGTGCGCGGCGTGCCCGAGACATTCGTGGTGGGCCGCGACGGGCGGATCGTCGCGCACCAGCCGGGCGTGGTCACCGCGCAGTGGCTGCAGGAGCAACTCGCCCACCTGCTGGAGACGGCGTGACCCGGCGGCGGCTGCTCGTCTCGCTCGGCCTCGGTGTGCTGCTGGCGCTGGCAGTCGCCGGGGTGGTCCGCTCGGCCGCCCCCGGCAACCGGACCGACCCGGTCCAGGCGGTGGCCGCCGGCCTGCGCTGCCCGGCTTGTCAGGGCGAGTCGGTGGCCGAGTCCCGCTCTCCGATCGCCGCGTCGATGCGCCAGGTGATCGCCGAGCAGGAGGCGCAGGGCCGCAGCCCGCAACAGATCCGCCGCTGGTTCGTCGACCGGTACGGCCAGGAGGTGCTGGCGCAGCCGCCCCTGCGGGGCCCGGCGCTGCTGGTGTGGGCCGTACCCGCGGTGGCGCTGCTGGGCGGCGTCACCGCGGCCCGGCGCACGTTGCGTTCACGGCGCCCCGACGGCGACCTCCGGCATGCCAGGCTCCCGCCGTCCCGCGACCGGCCGGTGGGACTGATCTGGTGGCTCGCCGCCGGAGGGTTGGTCGCCCTGGTGGCGACAGTCGCCGTGGCCGCCGACCGGCTGGCACCGACGGCGCCGCAGCAGCCACCCGCCGACGCGGCGGCGGTCGCCGTCCGACTCGCGCAGGACCTGGAAGGCCAGCAGCGGTACGACGCCGCCGCGCAGATGTACCGGGAGGCGCTGAACGAGCGCCCCGAGGACGCCGTCCGGCTGCGCCTGGCGTTCGCGCTGCTACGAGCTGCGGACGCCGCCGGCGCGGAGCGGACCGCGCGAGAGCTGCTCGGCCGGTCCCCCGACTCCCCTGACGCTTTGCTGGTGCTGGGCCTGGCGCAGCGGACCACCCGGCCCCCGGAGGCCCCGGCCACCCTGCGAAGGTTCCTGTCCGTGGCCCCGGGGCACCCGGCCGCCGCAGAGATCCGACGGCTGCTCGGCTCGTGACCAGCCTCAGCCGCGGAGCCGGAACCGGGCCGACAGGCAGCCGAGGACCAGCCCGGCGGTCAGGAGGACAACGGCGCGAGGGGTGACGGCGGACGGAGCTTGCCGAGTCCGTCTCCGGGATCGACCACCCTGCCGACGACATCGCCCGCCGTCCCCACCACAGGGATCGACGGCTCATCGTCGGCGGGCACGGGCGGTGGCTCGTGCATTGGCCTTTTCGATGGCCTCGACCAGGTCGTCCTTGTCCAGCTTCTGCGGCTCGTCGATGCCGACCTTCCGCGCCACGTCGTCCAGGTGCCCCTTGCTCGCGTTGGCGTCCACCCCCTGGGCGGTGGGGCGATCCCGGTCCCGGGAGGCCGGGGTGCCCTGTGCCGCCTGCGGGTCCGAGGGGCCTTTGTGCTCCTTGGGCTCCCAATGGTCGCCGACCTTCTCGTGGGTGTGCTTCAACGACGCGTACGCCGTACGGTGGGCCCGCTCCCCGTCGCCGTAGCTCTCCTCGGCCGACTCCAGTGTCTTCTCGTACGTGCGGACCGCCTTGTCGTCCGAGCGGGCGATCGTCGAGGGCACGTCGTCACGCATCTCCTCGGCCTGCTTGTGCTTGTCCGGCATGACGTCCTCCCGATCCTGCTGACGGCTACCGGCCCAACTCGTCGCGAGCGGCGTCGGCGCCCGCCGGCACCACCCGCCCGGCGGTCGCGGAAACCACGTCCCGCACCTCGTCGGCGAGCCGGGCCGACGGGCCACCCGCCACGCGCAACTGGGCCAGCCCCGCCCGGCCGAGCATCACGGCCGTGACCAGATAGCCCGCGGTGAGGCCGGCGACGGCCAGCCGGCGGGGCAGGAACGCCTCCAGCATGCGCAGCACGGTGGTCGACGCCGCCCCCGCGCCGAGCACCAGACAGCCGCCCGCGGCGGCCAGCAGGGCGACGCCCAGCCCGGCCGGGCGGGCGGCCTCGGTCACCTGGCCGCGGATGGCCCGGACCTCCTCGCGGACGACGTCGGCCACGTCCTCCGCCAGCCGTTCGCTCGGGCCGGCTGTTCGCCTGTCCCGGCGCGGTTGACCGGTCCCGTCGCTCATCGCTCCCCCCACCTGTGCCGCTCGTTCCTTGACCGCCGACGGTGCGAGGCCCCCGGTAGACCCCTGTCTTGAGGTCTCCTGGTTCCCGCCGGTCGGTGCCGATATCGACGCCGTGTCCCCACGCGGCCCCCGGGCAAACGTCCGACTCCTGATGGTGACCGACCGCGACGCTGCGGCGCGCGTGCTGCGGCAGTGAGCGCGACGGCGAGGAGCAGCAGTGCTGCCAGCCCACCGACCAGCGGCGCGCCGGCACCGTCGTCGACCGACACCAGGTCGGTGAGCCGGCCGAGCAGCATGTAGACGAGCAGCACGCCGAAGGCGACGGGCACGAGGACGGCGAAGAGCCTGGATCGCCAGCCCCTCCCACGTCGTCCGGCACGCCTCGGCGAAGCGGATCAGCAGGTCGCCGTCGGGGCGGCAGCCGCGCGCGTCGCCGGGCCCCCCAAGGCCTGCCGCCGGGCGGGGGTCAGCCGATGCGGTACTGGTCGCCGTAGACGGCGAAGACCAGCGGCGTGTTCAGGTGGAAGTTGCCGTTGTTGAGGAAGACCCGCTGAGCGGTGTCGACGCGGGAGGTGTCCGAGTGGGCCTGCTCTTTCCGCATCTCGGCGACCCGCTCGTCGAGGAAGGCGTGCAGCCACGTTCGCTCGTCGCCGCCCTGCGCCGGCGGCTTCGCCCGGGCGAGGGCCCGGCTGCGGATCGCCCGCATGCCTTCGTAGCCGTGCATCACCGCCGCGTCGTAGTAGGCGAACTGGCCCAGCGCCCGCACTCCGTCAGTCTTGCCGTCGCGTACCGACGGGTTGAAGTAGACGCGGTCCCGCTCGGCCTCCTGGGCGGCCCGGAACACCGGGTCGGCGGCGGCGGTCCGCCAGTCGCGGGGGAAGTTCGGGTCGAGGCCGGCGTGTGAGTCACTGCCGTTGACGGCGCGCAGGGCCGGCAGGTATCCCGCCAACACGTTGCCCGGCTTGGTCCTGGTGTAGGCCTCCACCAGTTCGAGCATGTCGCCGGTGCCGGAGCAGAAGCCGATGATGCCGGCGGTGTAGCCCCGCCCGTCACCGATGTCCTCGATGTAGGAGAACTGCGCGCGCCAGTCGAGCGAGGAGTTCTCCGCCGCCGAGACGATCTGCATGGCGACGTCCTTCTTCGCCGGGTCGTCCAGTGGTGTGCCGGCCGGGGCCGACGGGCCCGGCGTGGTGCCGCCGCCGGGCAGGGCCCACCGCTGGTTGGCGCTGCCGGAGCAGGTCCAGATCTGCAGGCGGGTGCCGTTGGCCGTGCTCCCGCCGGTGGCGTCGAGGCACCTGCCGGAGCCGGTGTTGACCAGCGCGCCGTTGCTGGCGGCCCACTTCTGCGCGCCGGTGCCGTTGCAGTCGTACAGCTGCACCTTCGCGCCGTCGGCGCTCGACGCGGCGGTGACATCCAGGCACTTGCCGAGGGCGCGGACCGAGCCGTCGGCGTCGCCGACCGTCCATGCCTGGGCCGCCGTGCCGTTGCAGTCCCAGAGCTGGACCGGCGTGCCGTTGGCCGGGTTGGCACCGGCCACGTCGACGCACTTCCCGCCGAGGCCGTTGATCGGTCCGGCCGTCGCGGCGCTGGCCGACGCCATGCCGTAGCCCAGCGCCGCGGCGGACATCAGCAGAGCCGCTGAGAGGAGGGCGACGGTCCGCTTGCGAAGCATTGGCTCTCCTCGGCTGGGGACGGGCGGCGCGTCCTCCGGTCGGCGACCCGCGCCGTGTGAAACAGCACGGCCATCGCTGCGACCGCATCAGGAAACTTTGTTAATTGATAACCGTACATCAATGTAATCAATCGGGACGCCTCCGTCCACTACGAAGGCCTGTCGTCGGCCTGGCTCATCGCGGTCCAACTCGGGGTGTTCCTCCTGCCGCTCTACGCCGGTCGAGGTGGCCAGCGGCCGACACGACCCCACATCACCACCGAACCCCGCTGACCAGCACCGGCACGATCACGGCACCTTTGGACAACGCCTGGCCGACTCACCTCGGTGTTCGGGCCTGGCGAACTCGGCCATCTCGCGCGGCTGCGCGTCGTCGGGGGCCGCCGCCCGCGGACCGTTCGGGGTAAGCCCCGGCCCCTCTTGCGGCGTCACCGATCTGACCGTCCCGGACAGGCGTACGCTGGGGTCATCCCGGAATCGACGACATCCCACTCCTGAGGTGCCCGCCACGCCGGCTCCGCCCGAGGGGATGGCATGTTCGTACCCGAACGCACCCGATCCGCAGCGGCCCGACCGACCTCCCGCCGTCGGAGCATGGGGAAGCACTCCCCCTCCCACCGATCTGGGTGCCGTTGACCCGCGCCGGCGCGATCCGGATCGGCGTCCGCGCCACGGCGCTCGCGATCGTCGCCATGGTCCGGTCACGGCGATAAGGATCCAACATGACGCCATCGACCAACGCCCTCGCTCCCCCATCGCCGCCATCGACGCCGCGCCTGCGGATCGAACCGACCCGGTCCACGCGCACGCTGCTCGACGGCGGCTGGTGGCCCCGCTCGACTGATCCGCTCGCGGAGCTGCCCGGCCTCGTGCTCGCCATCGACCTGCTGCACGGGCCGATCGTCCGGCTGCTTTTCAACACCGAGATCTGGGACGGCAATCCACGCCGCCTGACCGTCGGCGGCAGGGTGCTGCGGTTGGGCTACTTCACCAGTCAGCCCGCCAGCCTGCTGACCGCCATCTGTCTCAACGAGGATCGGGTCGACCTGCTGGTCGTCCCGCCGGATACCCCGGTCGACCTGGCCGAGGCGGCGATGGCGCGCGCCGCCACCGCCCGCAACATGGTCCATACTCCGCAGCTACTCATCCAGCTACGCTTGGAGCAGCCCCCCGCCGCGTCGGCCAGTTCCTCACGACCCGACGTCGTCCCGGTCGCCGGGACGGAACTGCCGTAATGTCGAACCGAGCAGCAGGACCTACGGAGACAACCCCCATGCGGTACCTCAGCGACGTCAACCTGCGCGCCGTACTCAACGTCCTCATCTGCCGGGCCGGTGGCACTGTAGAGATCAGCAACGAAGAACTGTACGACGCGATGCTGCCAGACCACTCTCACGGAGAACGCGTGCTCATCGAGGAAACAGAGACCGGCCTCCGGCTGTCCATCGTTGCTCGCGAGTAGGCCGGGCCGCGAAACGTCAAGGCCGACAGGTCCCCGGACCGCGTGATGGGCAGCACTGTCACGGCAGAGGGCGCCCGACGTGATCTGCACGATGTCAGGGCCTGCACGGCGTCGGTCGCCGGTCTGCCGGTGCAGGACGAGGGACCGCTGGTGCTAGAACGCGACATCGGCATGCCGAGTTGATGCGGGGTCCCATGATCACCGGTATACGATCCGCCGGTGAATCGATCCCTCGCCGCGTACCTGCTGGGCGCCACCCTCCTTGTCGGTGCTTGCAGCGACGACAAGCCGGAGGCGAGCCGGCCCAGCCCCGACCAGTACAGCCGCGGTGGTTGTGTTTTGCTGGCGCAACGGCTGGAGAAAGATGACCATGGCTGGATCCTGAACGGCAGCGTCGCCTCCCGGGCCGTCCGTTCGACGGACCCCGCTGTCAGCGCGGCCGGCCAGGAGTTGGTCTTGGCCGTGAAGGAGGCTGGCGACCTCGATGTGAGCAGTCACGGCAAGGCTGACATGACGCCGGCCGAGGCCCGCATCACCCAGGCTCAACAGCAGCTGATGACGGCGTGCCGTGACCTCCTGGGCGAACCGCCCTGGTCCTGACCATGCGTCGCTGGGCCGACCTGCACCGCCGGACCTTCCTTACGCCCTGGTCGTCGTCGCCGGCAGCTCTCGGACCGTGGGTGCACCCGCACCAGGAGGCAGCTCGACAGACCAGACGCGCCAACCGGACTGCAACAACGACGAGAGGAGCACCATGAACGAGCTTCGCTGTCGTGCCCGCGACCTCGGGGTCGTCGTAGGGCCGCTGTCCACCGGTCGGCACAACGCGATCACCGATGTCGCGGGGGTCCTGGTCGGGCACACCACCATCGACGACGGCGCCGACCTGCACACCGGTGTCACCGCAGTCGTACCGAGCCAACTCGGCCCCGGACGGTGGACGCTGCCGGCCGCCGTGTACTGCGGGAACGGCCACGGGAAACTCGTGGGCTCGACTCAGGTGGACGAATTCGGCGTGCTGGAGTCACCGATCGTCCTGACCGGCACGCTGTCTGTGTTCCGGGCTGCGGACGCGCTGCTGGGGTACTTGATGGACCGCCGGCCGGGCGAGCTGTCGTTCAACCCCCTGGTGGGAGAAACCAACGACGGGCATCTTTCGGACATCCGCCGTCGCCCGATCACCGAGGAACACGTGCTCGCCGCCATCACGGGTGCGTCCGGCGAACCGCCGGCGGAAGGCTGCGTCGGGGCCGGCACCGGCACCACGGCCCTGGGCTTCAAGGCAGGCATCGGCACCTCATCCAGGACGGTACCGGTGGCCGATTGCCCGGCCACGGTCGGCGCCCTCGTCCAGTCCAACTTCGGTGGAGTCCTCACCGCTCTCGGGGTCCCGCTGCCGGTCGACGAGCTGATCCCGGACGCCGACCGAACCGAACCACCCGGCAATTCCTGCATGATCGTGGTGGCCACCGACGCGCCCCTGGACGCCCGACAGCTCGGACGGCTCGCCCGACGGGCGGTCTTCGCGATGGGCCGGGTCGGAGCGTCCTACAGCAACGCCAGCGGCGACTACGCGATTGCGTTCAGCACAGCGCAACCGGACCAGTCACCCATCCCCGACGGGGAGATCAACCCGGTCTTCGCCGCCGTCATGGACGCGGTTGAGGAGGCGCTACTCAACTCGCTCTTCGCTGCCGCCACCACCACTGGCGTGGGTGGTCACACCAGTCACGCTGTTCCGCACGGAACCGTGATCCGGCGGTTGTCGGCGGCCGGCCGACTGGCGGCGCAAGCCTGACTCCCGGGGATGGGCAGGATCGGCACAGGATCCTCCGTCAGGGGTGGTCGGGATTCCCGCCGACGGCTCGGGGTAACGGCCCTGCCGACAAGGCGCGGCACCGGGGCCGCGCCGATCGGCGGCATGAGAGTGAAGCCGCACCACGATCAGGTGCGGCGTAGCACCAGCGTCACGAAGCCCAGAACGTTGCGGTACCCGCGCAACCACTGATCGCGGTGCTCCCGGGCGACGGTGAGGGCCTCGGCGGCATCGGGATGGCCGGGATTCTCCAGGGCCCACTCGGTGAGCGAGCCGATCCACGACCATTCGTAGTCGTCCCACTCGGCGGCGTCGCTGACGTGGGCGTACACCGGCGTCCAGCCGGCCTGCTCGGCAGCGTCGACCAGGCCGGCGAGGTCGGTGAATTCCTCCGGCTTCGCATTGAGCGCTTCGAGTGCCTCCGGAGTCGGCGGGACTTGCCAGAATCCCTCACCGACCATGAGGATGCCGTCGGCATTCACATGCCGACCGGCCAGCTCCAGCGTCTCGCCGAATCCGCCGACCGCGTGTGTCGATCCGACGCACAGCACCAGGTCGTAGTCGCCGTCAGGCACGTACGTCCGGGCGTCGCGCTCGTGCAGTGTGAGCCGGTCGGCGAGGCCACGCGCCTCGGCGGCGCCGGCGGCGCGTTCGAGGACGTACGGGTCGACGTCTACGCCGTCCGCGTGCCCGTCCGGGTAGTGAGCGAGGGCCTGCAGCGCCCAGGATCCCGCTCCGCAGCCGAGGTCGAGGACACGAGCCGCCGGTTGGCGGCCCGCCCGGCGCAGAAGCCGGTTGAGGTTGACACCGAAGATCGGGGCCGCGATCGGGTGGTGTGAGTGCGCGATGCTGCTGAGCCGTTGACGATCCACCGCCAAAGTCAACACGAGTCCGGTCGACGCCCGCACTCCGGTTGTCCTGCCACGCGCGGTCGGCGGCACATGAGTTCACCGAAGCTGGAGCCGCTTACGTTCGGCAGACCGGCCGTCTCCAGCCGCTGGCGTCAGCGGCGATCGGTCTCCCGATCAGAAGGGGGGTGCGTCCTCACCCATCAACGCCAGCACGACGCCTCCCTTCCCGCTCTTGAGGCTCTGGACCACGACCTTGCCGCTACTGCCGTCGGGCAGCTCCAACGTAAAGGTCTTCCCGACCGCGTTCTTGGGGCCATTGCCGGCGCTGTTGGCGGGTCGGAAGTCGCCTGCCCACGGCCGAGTCCCGCCCCTGCGAGCGGGCTCGGCGAAGAGCGCGGCGGTGCCGGGGGTCCTGGTGCCGTCCGAGGAGAGAAGTACTGAGGCGCTGCGATAGGTAGCCATATACGCCAAGGCTATCCCGGACTGCGCTCGTTCGCGCCACGACACGCGCGCCGTAACGCGCACGGCCACGGGGAGCGACCTTGTTCTGCTCTCACCTCTTGGGTTGACCGTGCGTCGGCCGCGGCCCGAGCTAGACCCCGGTCGCCGAAGCTGCAGCTTCGGCGGCCAGCAGCCCCGCCGGCTCGGCCGACGTCTCGCCAGCGCGTCCGCACTTGCCGTACCAGGCCCAGACGCCTCGCAGGTTGTCGGCGCGCACGATCGGCGGCACAAGCGATCGGCGGCACGAGAGTGCGCCGCGGGCGAAACGCCGCTGAAGATCGGCGCCCCCTCTCTTCAGCCCGGTAGCGTCGCCGCCTGCCAAAGCTGCGACGTTAAGCTTTCTGATCAGCAGGGCGTTCGCGTCAGCCACCGCTCAGGGAGCGCCGCTCTGGCGGGCGAGACGCGGGTCGGAGGGATCGGCGGCGTCGCGGTGAGGTTTCTCCGTTGCGGTGTCGATCCGTGGGCCGCTCGTTCGGCGGGTGGGTGCGAGGGCCGAGGGCGGCCGCGCCGGATGAGGAGAACGCGATGGCGAAGTACCTGCTTATCATGCGGGGCACCGACGAGTCGAACGCGGCCATGATGGCCGACATCGACGAGATGATGGCCACGACCCGCCGGTTCATCGAGGAGATGGTCAAGGCCGGTGTTCTCCTCGCGGCCGAAGGGCTCGACGATCCGGGCCGGGGCGTCGTGGTCGATTTCAGCGGCGAGGCGCCGGTGGTCACGGACGGGCCGTACGGCGAGACCAAGGAACTGTTCGGGGGCTTCTTCCTGCTCGACGTCGCCTCGAAGCAGGAGGCGGTCGAGTGGGCCAAGCGGGTCCCGGCGGCCCCCGGGTCGAAGATCGAGGTCCGGCGGGTGCCCGGGAGCGACGAGGTCCCGCAGGTCGACAAGTGATCGTCGAGGACTGGGCCGGGTGCGAGAGCAACGGCCGAACCGGTAATGGCCGCCGCCGAGACGCCTGCCACCTGTGTCGTGCGGCTCAGGCTCTGGTGCTCAGCTGTTCTGCGGGAAGCCGAGGTTCACTCCACCGTGGGAGGGGTCGAGCCACCGGCTGGTGACCACCTTGGATCTGACGAAGAAGTTCACTCCTTCCGGCCCGTACGCGTGCGCGTCACCGAACAGGGAGTCCTTCCACCCACCGAAGGAGTAGTACGAAACCGGGACCGGGATCGGGACGTTCACGCCGACCATGCCGATCTCGATCTCGTTCTGGTAGCGCCGGGCTGCGCCGCCGTCGTTGGTGAAGATGGCGGTGCCGTTGCCGTAGCGGTTGGTGTTGACCACCTCGACGGCGTCGTCGTAGCTGGGCACGCGCAGCACCGAGAGCACCGGTCCGAAGATCTCGTCGGTGTAGATGGACATGTCGGTGTCGACGTGATCGAAGAGGGTCGGCCCGAGCCAAAAGCCAGCACGCTCACCGTCGATCGGGTGGCTTCGCCCGTCGACCACCAGCTCTGCCCCCGCGGCCCGTCCAGCGTCCAGGTACGACACCACCCGGTCGCGGTGGGCGCCGGTGACCAGCGGTCCCATCTCGCAGCCCGGCCGACGGCCGTCGCCGACCTGGAGCGCGGCGATCCGCTCGCTGATCTTGCCGACCAGCGCGTCGCCGACCGGGTCGACGGCCACGACGACGGAGATGGCCATGCAGCGTTCGCCGGCCGAGCCGAAGCCGGCCGAGACGGCGGCGTCGGCGGCGAGGTCGAGGTCGGCGTCGGGCAGTACGACCATGTGGTTCTTCGCGCCGCCGAGCGCCTGCACGCGCTTGCCGTTGCGGGTGCCGGTCTCGTAGACGTAGCGGGCGATCGGGGTGGAGCCGACGAAGGAGATCGCCTTCACCGCCGGGTGTTCGAGAATACGGTCGACTGCCTCCTTGTCACCGTGCACGACGTTGAACACTCCGTCCGGCAGCCCGGCCTCGGCGAACAGTTCGGCGAGGAAGTTCGCCGCGGACGGGTCCTTCTCGCTCGGCTTGAGGACCACGCTGTTGCCGCACGCGATCGCGTTCGGCGCGAACCACAGCGGCACCATGGCGGGGAAGTTGAACGGGGTGATCACGCCGACCACGCCGAGCGGCTGCCGGATGGAGTACACGTCGACCTGGGTGGAGGCGTTTTCGCTGAACCCGCCCTTGAGCATCTGCGGGATGCCGCAGGCGAACTCCACGTTCTCCAGCCCGCGTTGGATCTCCCCCGCGGCGTCGGACAGCACCTTGCCGTGCTCGGCGGTGATGATCTCAGCCAGTTCCGGCCGGCGGGCGTTCAGCAGTTCCCGGAAGGCGAACATCACGTTCGACCGCTGGGCGAGGGATGCCGTACGCCAGCGGGTGAAGGCCTCGCCGGCGGCGGCGACGGCCTGGTCGACGACCGCGGCGGTCGCGAAGTCGACGTGCCCTGCGATCTGTCCGGTGGCGGGGTCGTAGATGTCGCCGGCGCGTTCGGCGACGCCGTTCCACGGCTTGCCGCCGATCCAATGGGTGGTCCTCATCGCTGCTGCACCTCCTTGGCCACGGACTCGATCGACTGGGTGAGGATCTCAAGCGCCTCGTCCGCCTCGGCCCGGGTCAGCGTCATCGGTGGTGCCAGGCGGATGACGTTGCCGTACAGGCCGCCCTTGCCGACGAGCAGTCCACGTTCCCGAGATTCCTCCAGCAGTGCGGCGGCGGCCGCCGGGTGGGGCGCGCCGTCGGGTCCGACGAGTTCCAGCGCGATCATCAGGCCCTTGCCGCGGACGTCGCCGACCACGGGATGCGCCTGCGCGACCGCACGGAGGCCGTCGAGCAGCCGGGCACCCAGGTCTGCGGCGTTGGCCTGGAGGTCGTGTTCCAGGAGATAGTTGAGCGAGGCCAGAGCGCCTGTGGTGGCGAGCGGGTTGCCGCCGAAGGTGGAGATCGAGTTGGCGCCGAGGCAGTCCATGAGGTCCGCCCGGGCGATGACTCCGCCGATCGCCAGGCCGTTGCCCAGGCCTTTGGCGAAGGTGATCGCGTCCGGTACGACGCCGTGCGCCTGGATGCCCCAGAAGTGCTCGCCGGTGCGGCCCCAGCCGGTCTGCACCTCGTCGGAGACGAGGAGGATCCCGTACTCGTCGAGCACCTTCTTGAACTCGCCGAACAGCCCGTCCGGTGGGGTGGCGAAGCCGCCGACGCCCTGGATCGGTTCGACGATCATGCACGCGACGTCACCCGCGGTCGTCGTCTCGATGATCTCGCGCAGGTCGGCGACGCAGGCGCGGATGTAGTCCGCGTCGGACAGGTCCCGGAAGGGGCTGCGGTAGCGGTAGCCGCCGTGCACCCAGCTCACCTTGACGGGGCTGAGCGCGCTGGCCGACCAGCCGCGGATGCCGGTGATGCCGACGGTGGCGAACGCGCGGCCGTGGTAGGAGTTGCGCAGGGCGAGCACCTGCTCGCTGCGCCGGTGCTGGGTGGCGAGCATCAGCGCGGTCTCGTTCGCCTCGGTGCCCGAGTTGGTGAAGAACACCTTGGCGTCCGGGATCCCGGAGAGCTCCGCGATCTTCTCCGCGAGCTCGACCTGCGACTGGATCAGGTAGAGCGTGGAGGAGTGCAGCACGCCGGTGTCGATCTGCGACCGGACCGCGTCGCTGATCTCGGCCACGTCGTAGCCGATCGCGTTGGTCAGGATGCCGGCGAAGAAGTCGAGGTAGGTGCGTCCCTCCCGGTCGGTCACCCGGCGACCGGACGCGCTGGCGAACTCGATCGGCTGTTCGTAGTACAGCGCCAGCCACTTCGGCATCACGGACCGGTGTCTGGTCAGCAGCTCGCGGTGCGCCATCGCGTCCTCCGTATCTCCGCCGGTAGGCCGAGTGTGGCGGCATTCGTTGTCCAACCGCTATGTGCAACCTGTACCGCTCTGCGGCCGCTGCCATTACGTTGTGTGCAATCCCCGTAGTAGGGAGGTCGCGATGTATCCCTCCGTCGCAGAAGCCGTCGCGCTGCCGGTGATCCGGCGCGCGAGGCCACGGGTGGTGGCCGGGTCGGCCGGGATGCAGGGCCGGGTCCGCTGGGTCCACGTGGCGGAGGTCGCCGACATCGCGCACCTGCTCCGCGGTGGGGAACTGGTACTGACCACCGGCATCGCGCTGCCGGAGGAGCCGGCGGCGCTCACGGGCTACGTGGACGACCTGGCCGCGGTCCACGCGGCGGGACTGGTCATCGAGTTGGTCCGCCGGTGGAACGATCACGTACCCGAGGCGCTCGTGACAGCGGCCGACCGGCACCGACTCCCCCTGATCACGCTCGCGGAAGAGACGCGGTTCGTGTCCGTCACCGAGGCGGTGGTGGCGCTGATCGTCGACGCCCAGCTCGCCGAGCTGCGGGCCGCCGAGCAGGTGCACGAGACGTTCACCTCGCTCACCGTGGCCGGGGCCGAGCCGGCCGAGGTGCTGCGCGAGGTGGCCAGGATCTCCGGGCTGCCCGTCGTGCTGGAGACGCTGGGGCACGAGGTGCTCGCGTACGACGCGGCTGGGCAGGATCCCACCGAGCTGCTCGCGGACTGGAGTCAGCGGTCCCGGTCCGTGGCCGTGCCCGAGCGAACGGCCTACGACGAGGAGGCCGGCTGGTTGGTCACGGTGGTCGGCGCGCAGGGCGCCGACTGGGGACGCCTGGTGCTGCTCTCGCCGGACCCTCCGCCGCACCGGCACATGGTGGTCGCGGAGCGGGCCGCGTCGGCGCTGGCGGTGCATCGGCTCGTGGCACGTGATCGGGAGAGTCTGGAACGGCAGACGCACCGGATGTTGCTCGCGCAACTGCTCGGTCAGGCGGTACCGCCGCCGGATCTGGCCGCCCGGGCGGCCGCGCTGGGCGTCGGCCTCGAACGGCGGCAGCTCGTCGGGGTGGCGATCCGGCCCGGGCACATGACGCCACGCGCGCCTGCGCTGGCCACTCAGGAGGTGCTGCGCGACCTCGCCGAGGTGACCGCGTCGGCCGCACGGCGGGTGTCGGTGCCCGCCCTGGTGGGCGTCGTGGACGACACGAGCGTACGGGCGCTGTTGTCGCTGCCCGCCCACGCCAGGGTCGACGCGGTCCTCCGTCGGCTGGCCGAGGAGGTACACCGCTCGACAGCCGGCCCGGTGCTGGTGGCGGTCGGCACCACCGTGTCGCACGCCGCCGAGGTGCGCCGCAGCCTCGGCGAGGCCGCCCACGTCGCGGGGGCGGCCCTCCGCACCCCCGGTGCGCAGCTCTACCACAGACTGGACAACGTGCGCCTGCGCGGCCTGTTGCACCTGTTGCGGGAGGACGAGCGGGTCCAGGCGTTCGCCGACCGGGAGTTGGGCCCGCTGCTGGCGCGGGACGCCCACCAGCGCAGCCGGCTGGTGGAGCTGCTGCGCTGCTACTGCGAGCAGGGCGGGAACAAGTCGGCGGCGGCCGCTGCGGCGCACCTGTCACGTACGGCCTACTACCAGCAGCTGTCGCGGATCGCGCAGGTGCTCGGGGTGTCGCTGGAGGACCCGGAGTCGGTGCTGTCGCTGTACGTCGCGCTCCTGGTGCACGAACTCGACGCGTAGGGCCACTCGCAGCGCTAATCCACCCACCGTGCTGATTGACAGGTCGGTGCGGGCATGCCGTGGACAGAGTGTGCCCCGATCATGGCAAGCGTGGACACTTTGCCGCTGCCCGTGGCGGGCTCGCGGCACCCACCATTCCCAGATAAAGATCGCGCTGAACCGCCCACCAGGAGCGCGTGAGCCGGGTTGGTCGGCCAGTGTTGCGGCACCGTAACAGGAGGTGACCGATGACCGTCGAGCCCCTGCCCCCGGCCGAAACCACCGCGGTCGAACCCGGCACGCAGATCACCCATCCGGACGGCCGAGTCGAGTTGCGCGACTTCTCCACGATCGCCGACAGCCGCTACTTCAACGAGGAGCTCGCCCCGGTACCGATCGAGAAGCGCACCTGGAGCACGTACAACTTCGCGGCGCTGTGGATCGGCATGGCGCACAACATCCCCACCTACCTGCTCGCCGCCGGGCTCATCCAGCTCGGTATGAACTGGGTGCAGGCGTTCCTCACGATCACGCTGGGCAACCTGCTCGTCCTGATCCCGATGCTGTTGAACAGCCACGCGGGCACCAAGTACGGGATTCCGTTCCCGGTCTTCGCCCGCGCCTTCTACGGAGTTCGCGGCGCCAACCTCGCGGCTCTGCTGCGCGCGTTCATCGCGTGCGGCTGGTTCGGCATCCAGACCTGGATCGGCGGTGAGGCGATCTACGCGATCGCCGGGAAGCTGCTGGGCTCCTGGTGGGTCGACGCGGCGCAGATCATGGACCACCCGTGGACGCTCTGGGCCTCCTTCTTCCTGTTCTGGGCGATCGAGATGGCGATCATCTGGCGGGGCATGGACACCCTTCGACGCTTCGAGAACTGGGCCGCGCCGTTCGTCCTCGTGGTCGCCATCGCCCTGCTGATCTGGGTGCTGGTCGAGGCCGGCGGGCTCGGCCCGATCCTGTCCGAGCCGTCGAAGCTGGGCTGGGGCGCCGACTTCTGGAAGCTGTTCGCCCCATCGCTGATGGGGATGATCGCGTTCTGGGCGACCCTGTCGCTGAACATCCCCGACTTCACCCGGTTCGGCGGCAGCCAGCGGCAGCAGGCGTACGGGCAGATCCTCGGTCTGCCGACCACGATGTCGTTCTTCGCCATCCTGTCGATCATGATCACCTCGGGCACGGCCGTCATCTACGGCGAGGCGATCTGGGACCCCATCCAGCTCGCCGCCAAGTTCGAGAACCCGCTGGTCGTCGCGCTGGGCCTGTTCACGGTGGTGGTCGCGACACTGTCGGTGAACGTCGCTGCTAACACGGTCAGCCCGGCGTACGACTTCTCCAACGCCGCACCCCGACTGGTCAACTTCCGGACCGGAGGGCTGATCACCGGCGTGCTCGGCATCCTGATCCAGCCGTGGCGGCTGGTGCAGGACCCCAACATCTACATCTTCGTGTGGCTCGGGTTCTACGGCGGCCTGCTCGGCGCCGTCGCCGGGGTGCTCATCGCCGGATACTGGGTCCGCAGCCGCACGCGCCTCCAGTTGCCCGCCCTCTACCGTCCCGAGGGTCGGTACTGGTTCTCCGGCGGCTGGAACTGGGCGGCCGTCGTTGCCACCGTCGTCGGCGCGGTCCTCGCGGTGGGTGGCGCCTACTCCGCACCCGGCAAGGGGCCGTTCCCCGAGGACGGGTTCATCCCGTGGCTCAAGCCGCTCTACGACTACAGCTGGGTCGCCGGTCTGGTCGGCGCGTTCGTCGTCTACCTGGCGCTGTCGCTGCCGCGCACCGCTCACGCCAAGGAGGAGAACCGATGAGCACCATCATCCGAGCCGGGCTGGTGCAGCAGAAGTGGACCGGCGACAAGGAGTCGATGATCGCGAACGCGGTGGAGGCGATCCGCAGCGCCGCGTCGCAGGGCGCACAGGTCGTCTGCCTACAGGAGTTGTTCTACGGTCCGTACTTCTGCCAGGTGCAGGACGCCGACTACTACTCGTACACCGAGGCGATCCCCGACGGGCCGACGACCGCGCTGATGCGTGAGATCGCCGAGCAGCACGGTGTGGTGCTGATCGTGCCGATGTACGAGCAGGAACAACCAGGCGTCTACTACAACACGGCGGCGGTGATCGACGCCGACGGCACCTACCTCGGCAAGCACCGCAAGAACCACATCCCGCAGGTGAAGGGGTTCTGGGAGAAGTTCTACTTCCGGCCGGGAAACCTCGGCTACCCGGTGTTCGACACCGCGGTGGGCCGCATCGGCGTCTACATCTGCTACGAACGGCACTTCCCGGAAGGCTGGCGGGCCCTGGGGCTGGCCGGCGCAAAGATCGTCTTCAACCCCTCCGCCACGAGCCGGGGCCTGTCAGAGTACCTCTGGCGCCTCGAGCAGCCGGCCGCCGCGGTCGCCAACGAATACTACGTCGGCACGATCAACCGGGTCGGCGTGGAACCGTTGGGCGACAACGACTTCTACGGCCAGTCCTACTTCGTGGACCCGCGGGGGCAACTGGTCGGCGACGCCGCGTCGGACACCGAAGAAGAGGTCGTCATCCGCGATCTCGACATGGACAGGCTGGCCGAGGTGCGCGACCTGTGGGCGTTCTACCGCGACCGCCGGCCGGAGACCTACGAATCGCTGGTGACGCCGTGAGCATCGTCATCCGCAACGGAACAGTCGTCAACGCCACCGGGGAGTACCCGGCGGACGTGCTGGTGGAGGGCGAGCGGATCGCCGCGCTCGCCGCGCCGGACTCGGGTCTGGCCCAGCAGTGGGCGTCCGGCGCCGAGCGAGTGATCGACGCCGCCGGGAAGTACGTGGTGCCAGGCGGCATCGACGGCCACACCCACATGGAGATGCCGTTCGGGGGCACCTTCTCGGCCGACACCTTCGAGAGCGGGACGACCGCGGCGGCCTGGGGTGGCACGACCACGATCATCGACTTCGCCGTGCAGGGCAAGGGAACGTCGCTGCTGTCCGCGCTGGACAAGTGGCACAGCAAGGCCGACGGCAACTGCGCGATCGACTACGGGTTCCACATGATCGTCGCGGACGTCAACGACACGTCGCTCAAAGAGATGGAGGCCTGCATCGACGCGGGCGTGAACACCTTCAAGATGTTCATGGCCTACCCGGGTGTCTTCTACGCCACGGACGGGGAGATCCTGCGGGCGATGCAGAAGGCTCGGGACACCGGATCGATGATCATGATGCACGCGGAGAACGGCATCGCCATCGACCAGCTCGTCGCGCAGGCACTGGCGAGTGGGCGGACCGACCCGGTACAGCACGGGCTGACCCGGCCGCCCGAGCTGGAAGGCGAGGCAACCTCCCGGGCGATCACCCTGGCGAAGGTCACCGGCGCACCGCTGTACATCGTGCACCTGTCCGCCGCGCACGCCCTCGACGCGGTCACCCAGGCCCGCGACACCGGGCAGAACGTGTTCGCCGAGACCTGCCCGCAGTACCTGTTCCTGTCGCTGGACGACCTGGCCAGGCCTGACTTCGAGGGCGCGAAGTACGTCGCCTCTCCCCCGCTGCGGCCCAAGGAGCACCAGGCGGAACTGTGGCGGGGCCTGCGCACCAACGACCTGTCGCTCGTGTCCACCGACCACTGCCCCTTCTGCTTCAAGGACCAGAAGGAGCTGGGCCGGGCAGACTTCTCGAAGATCCCCAACGGGATGCCGGGCGTCGAGCACCGGATGGACCTGCTCTACCAGGGCGTCGTGAAGGGCGAAATCACCCTGCCGCGCTGGGTCGAGATCAGCTCGACCACGCCCGCCCGGATGTTCGGCCTCTACCCACGCAAGGGCGTCATAGCCCCGGGCGCGGACGCGGACATCACGGTGTACGACCCGACGGCCGAGCAGACCATCTCCGCCGGCAGCCACCACATGAACGTGGACTATTCCGCGTACGAGGGCATGCGGCTGACCGGGAAGGTCTCCACCGTGTTGTCCCGCGGCCGGATCGTCGTCGACGACAACGCCTTCCACGGCGCCGCCGGGCACGGCACGTTCCTGAAGCGCGACCTCAGCCAGTACCTGGTCTGACGAGGAGTTGACCGTGGACTTCGGTGTCGTACTGCAGACCGACCCGCCCGCTCGCGACGTCGTGGCGGGCCTCGCCGCCGCCGAGGACAACGGATTCCGCTACGGGTGGACGTTCGACTCCTGCGTGCTGTGGCAGGAGCCGTTCGTCATCTACTCGCAGGTCCTCGCCGCGACCAAGCACCTGATCGTCGGACCGATGGTGACCAACCCGAGCACCCGCGACTGGTCGGTCACCGCGTCACTCTTCGCCACCCTCAACGACATGTTCGGCAACCGAACCGTCTGCGGGATCGGCCGGGGCGACTCGGCCCGCCGAGTCATCGGCCAACCGCCGGCGAGCCTGGCCACCCTCAGAAGCGCCATGCGCGTGATCAAGGAACTGGCCGAGGGACGCGACGTGGAACACCACGGCACGCCGGTGCGCATCCCGTGGGTGCGTGACGGCAAGCTGGAGATCTGGATGGCCGCCTACGGCCCGAAGGCGCTGCGGCTGGTCGGCGAGCAGGCCGACGGCTTCATCCTGCAGACCGCCGACCCGGACATCGCCCGCTGGACGATCGGCACGGTACGCGACGCGGCCAGCGCCGCCGGCCGGGATCCGGACTCGATCACGATGTGCGTGGCCGCCCCCGCCTACGTGGGTACGAACCTCGTGCACCAACGGGATCAGCTGCGCTGGTTCGGCGGCATGGTCGGCAACCACGTGGCCGACCTGGTCGCCCGCTACGGCGACTCCGGAGTGGTACCGAAGGCGCTGACCGACTACATCACAGACCGCGAAGGCTACGACTACTCACACCACGGCCGCGCCGGCAATCCGTCCACCGACTTTGTCCCCGACGCCATCGTCGACCGATTCTGCCTGCTCGGCCCCGAGTCGGCCCATGTCGACCGGCTGCAGGAGCTCAAGGAGATCGGGGTCCACAACTTCGCCCTCTACCTCATGCATGACGACAAGGAGAAGACCCTCACCGCGTACGGCAAGAACGTGATCACTCACGTCTAGTGCGTCGCGCCCGGCGGTGAGCTGCACCCTGCGGCGGCGGGAGCGGCGCGATGCCGCCCCTGACCGCCGGGAGATAGCTTCGCCCCGATATTCTGCCAGGCATGATCAACTCGTACGCGGGCCTTGACGATGCCGGGGTCGCGATGGCGGCGGCCCGTGCCGGTGCGGACGTGGTGCGCACCATGTACGGCCAACGGCTCAGCCGCATCGAGAAGGGCGCCGGGGACTTCGCCACCGACGCCGATGTGGAGGCCGAGCAGACGATCCTCGGCGTCATCCGCGCCGCTCGGCCCGACGATGCGGTACTCGGCGAGGAAGGCGGGCAGCGGGGCGCGGCCGACGCTGCGCGCCAGTGGCTGGTGGATCCCCTGTGCGGCACGCTGAACTACGCCGTCGGCAACATGCTGGTGGCCGTCAACGTGGCGCTGCGCAACGGAGCAGCGGCGGTGGCCGACCCGTTCACCGGCGAGGTCTTCTTCACGGACGGTGAGACCGCCTGGGTGCGGCACGACGGTGTCGACGCGCGGTTGACGCCCACTCCCGCCAACCAGCTGGTGGACGTCAACCTGGACCCGCCGTTTCCGAGCGCACCCGGATTCCGGGCCGTCGACTTGCTGGCCCACCCCGGGTTCGTCGAGCGGTTCCGGCCGCGGGTCGTGTCCACCACGCTGGCGTTGGCCTGGGTCGCGGCCGGCAAGCGCGCCGCGTACGTCACCGACGGCGGTGACCTGTCCGGGAGTGTGCACTTCGCCGCCGGCATCGCTGTGTGCCGCGCTGCCGGCTGCGTGATCACCGGGATCGACGGCGCCCCGATCGGGCCGGCAGGCCGCGGGCTTGTGGTGGCCGGCGACGCCGAGACCCACGGGCTGCTGATGTCGATGATCCGCGGCCGAGGCTAGTGGGGTGACGGCACAGGTCTCGCCGGGCCGGATCAAGCTGCTCGTCGTACCCCTGGTCCTGGCCCTGTTCGTCACGGGGCCGCTGCCGGCGGCGGTGATCCGACCGCTCGCCTCGATCACCGAGGCGGCGGTGCTTGCCATGCTGGTCTGGGCGGCGCTTCCGGTGATCAGCACGCCGGCGCTGCCCCTGGCCGTAACCACGGTCGAGTCGTCGCCCGGCGTCACCGAGGACGTTCGGGGCCACGTGGTCACCGTGGACGACGTGAACATGGTGCTGCTCCGGGAACGCGGCGGGGTCCGGTACGTGCCGATCGGCCAGGTCCGGGCTCAGGTGCTCTGCCCGAGCGAGGAGGAACTGCCCCGCCGGCAGCTACGCGTGCGCGACTTCCACGTCGTGGACTCGCTGCTGGAGGGACTGGGCCGGCGGGTCCGGCCAGTCCACCGCATTGACGCCGCCTGCCGCACCGTCGACTGAGGGCACGCGTGACGACGCGTCCCACCCTGCTCAGATTCGATGCGCTCGGATGCCAGGTGAGTTCACCGAGGCTGGAGCAGCCCCCGTTCGGCCAGAAAGGCTCGCATCGTCTCGGCGTCCTCGGCGGACATCAAACGGCGTGGGATCACCGTCGCCGGCATCCGGCCGACGTACACGATCCAGAACTCAGGGGTGTCCCTTACCTGGGCGACCCCGTCCCAGGCGATGCCGCCGGACTCCGAGCCGCTGCGCATCATGATGTTGTCGTCGGTGATGTCGTAGGCGCCTTCGACCGCGTAGCGACTGGAGCGGCGCCGGGCGCGCATCCGCACCCACGGCGAGTACAGCATCGACAGCAGGCCACCCACGACCATCGTCATGCACAGCGGCGAGATCTTGTCGCCCCACGCGAACCCCCGCGAGACGGCGAAACCGACCGCCCCGACCACCGCCAGTACCGCGCCGACATAGCCGTACTTGCGCAGCCGAACACTGCTGAGCGCCGCGGCCACGCGGCCTGGGTAGGCGGGATCGGCTGGGACGTCGAAACGGATGTGCACGCCAGAACGATAGTGCCCCCACCCGCCCCCGGACAGCGCCTGACTCGCGCCCAGCTGGCCGGATCGTCGGGGGCCGCCCTGAATGGGCCCAGCCGCACGTCGGTGTCGGCGGCAGATCATCACACCTGACCATCGTCGACCGCCCAGCCTCGGGCGAGGCAATGCGCCCCAGAGAGCCAGCCGTTGACTCTTGTCTGTTGAAAATTGCCAAGCGTTGCGGTGAAATAGTCAAAATGTTTCACCACCGGTCCTCGCGGATGAAGGTGGCCTCATGTCAGTCCGCTCACTCGGTCTTCTCGGCACGGCGACGGTCGATGCTCGCCGCCGAGGACCACAGCCGCCCGGCGTTCCTGCCCGCGTAGGGCGCCCGCCCTGCGCCTTCACCGACATAGCTCAGTCGACCCACAGCAGTTGTCGTTGTTGTGCCACATCCCTCATGGAGGCAGCGCATGTCAGCTCATCGGCACGAGGTCGGTCGTCGCACCTTGTTCAAGGCAGGTCTCGGTACCGGGATTGCGGCGGTCGTCGGCACTGAACTGTTCGCCGCGGTACCAGCGGGTGCCGCGCCCAGCGCCACGTTCCCCTGGATCATCGATTGCGACACATGGGGTGCGCGCCCGCCAAGGGGAGCGATTCAGATCACCGGCAACGTCACCAACAAGATCATCCTGCACCACATGGCGTTCCCGAACGTCACGGACTACTCGCGCGACCAGGCGATCCAACTGGCGCGGGACTGTCAGAACCTGCACATGGACGTCAACGGCTGGGCGGACACCGGACAGCACTTCACGGTCAGCCGTGGCGGCTACGTGCTGGAGGGTCGCCACCGCAGCCTGGAGACGCTCGACACCGGCGCGCACCAGGTCATCTCCGCACACTGCCCGGGCGAGAACGGGAACGCGATCGGGATCGAGAACGAGGGCACGTACATCACCGAGACGCCGCCTGACGCACTGCTCGACGCGCTGGTGAGGTTGTGCGCCGCGGTGTGCCAGCAGTTCCGGCTGCAGCCATGGGACATCTTCGGCCACGGGGACTTCTACACCACCGAGTGCCCGGGCACCGCTTTCTACCGGCTGTTCCCGATGGTGCGCTCGCGTGTCGCGGCAGCACTCGCCACACAACAGCCGGACATCCCCGCACGCCGGTGGCCCGACATCTGGCGCTTCGTCGACGGCCCGGTGGTGAAGGTCGCGCAGTACCTGCTCGCGGATCTCGGGTACCCACTGACCCCGAACGGCGACTTCGGCTACGACATGAATGCCGCCGTGGCCGACTTCCAAGCCAACCACGGGATTCGGGTCGACCCGGACGCGACCTTCGACGCGGCCACCTGGGAAGCGCTTGTGCCGACCCTCGCCAAGGACGCCAACGGTCTTCCCGCCAACGCGCTGCAGTACCTGCTCGGCCGCAAGGGGTACGACGACGTCACGGTGAGCGGCGAATTCGACCACAGCACCATGAAGGCGGTCCAGGACATGCAGCGCCTGCACGGCCTGGTACCCAATGGGAAGGTCGACGTGGACACGTGGTGCGCGATTGTCGGCGGCTCAGTTCGTTCGGCCTTCCAGTACTGAGCGCCGCCTGCTCGCTGGTTTCAGGACGATCCGGACCCGACCGACACAGGCGCTGGAGCGCTGACACGTCGGTCGGCCGGACGTCGTGATGACCGGTCCCGCAACAGGACTGCTGGCTGCGACGCGGGGCGTCACCAGCTGGCCCGGGCCGGTGTCATCGTCGCCATCGTCAGGCGACCGAGGCGGCCCGCCCCGGCCGATACCGCCCTCGGTGGGCGTGTCGGTGCCGTGTCGGGGCCGTGTCAGGTGGCCGGCGCACGCTGTCAGGCATGACAGCTGACCTGGTGATCGAGGCCGAGGGCCTCGTCAAGACCTTCGGGAAGACGAGGGCGCTGCAGGGCGTGGACCTCGCGGTGCCCCGGGGCACGGTGCTCGGGGTGCTCGGCCCCAACGGCGCCGGCAAGACCACTGCCGTACGCATCCTCTCCACGCTCCTGGCCCCGGACGGCGGCACCGCCCGGATCAGCGGCTTCGACGTCGTCCGCGACGCCGAGCGGGTCCGGCAGAGTATCGGACTCACCGGCCAGTACGCCTCGGTCGACGAGGACCTGACCGGGCGGCAGAACCTGGAGCTGTTCGGCACCCTGCTGGAGCTGGGGCGTACCGGCTCGCGGCGGCGGGCCGCCGAACTGCTCGACTGGTTCGACCTGACCGCCGCCGCCGATCGGCAGGCCAAGACCTATTCCGGCGGCATGCGGCGACGGCTGGATCTGGCCGCCAGCCTTGTCGGCTCGCCCGACGTGATCTTCCTGGACGAGCCGACGACCGGGCTCGACCCGGCCAAACGTGAGGACATGTGGGAGGTGGTGCGTTCGCTGGTCACCAACGGCTCGACCGTGCTGCTCACCACGCAGTACCTGGAGGAGGCCGACGCGCTCGCGGACGCGATCACGGTGATCGACCACGGGCGGGTCATCGCGTACGACACACCCGAAGGGCTCAAGCGGGTGGTCGGCGGCCAGACGCTCGAGGTCCGGCCGTCCGATCCCGCGCAGCTGCCCCGGATCGCGGCGATCCTGACCGAGGTCGGCTCCGGTGCGCAGGCCGACGAGATCCGCAAGGGCGTGCTCGCGGTGCCGGTCGCCGACGACGCGGCCCTGACCGAGAGCGTCGCGCGGTTCGCCGCCGCCGGCATCGCGGTCACCGAGCTTTCCCTGCACCTGCCGAGCCTCGACGAGGTGTTCTTCACCCTCACCGGGCGTACGGCATCCGACGACGAGACCATCCACCTCACGGAGGTCGCGGCATGAGCACCCTGGCCGATGCACCACCCACGACGAACTCCCCGCTGTCGGCGATCGCGGCGAAACCACGACCCTTCCGGCTCGCCCGGCACTCGTTGGCGCTCGCCAAGCGCAGCCTCATCAAGACCTGGCGTACGCCCGAGGCACTCATCGACGTCACGCTGCAACCGGTGCTGTTCCTCATCATCTTCGTCTACATCTTCGGCGGCGCGGTCGCCGGATCCACCCACGACTACCTGCAGTTCCTGTTGCCCGGAATTCTGGCGCAGACCATCGCCACCGGCGCCATAGCGATCGGAGTCAACCTCAACACCGACATCGCCAAGGGCATCTTCGACCGGTTCCGGTCGCTGCCGGTCCCCCGCTCCGCGCCGCTGGTCGGCGCGGTCCTGGGGGACGTCGTACGGTACGTGATCGTCACGATCTCGACCCTCGCGATCGGCTACGTGCTCGGTTTCCGGATCGACTCCGACCCGCTGCGGGCGATCGCCGGCTGCCTGCTCGCGGTGCTGTTCGCCCTCTGCCTGAGTTGGCTGCCGGTCCTCGTGGCGATGAAGGTGCGTACCCCGGGCGCCGTGCAGGGCCTGATGTTCGCGCTGATCATGCCGATGAGCTTCGCGTCCAACGTGTTCGTCAGCGCCGACACCCTGCCGGGCTGGATGCAGGCCTTCGTGGACGTCAACCCGATGACCCACCTGGTGGCAGCGGTGCGCGGGCTGTTCCTCGGCACCCCGGTCGGCTCGCACGTGTGGTGGACGCTCGCCTGGTGTGCCGGCTTCGTGGCGGTGTTCATGCCGCTGGCGTTGCGCGCGTATCGCCGGAAGATCTGAACCTAGGCGAGCAGGTCGTCCATCAGCTCGCGGATCCGGGCGGTGGTCGCGGCGACGGGCCGCTCACGCCACGCGGCCAGCAACGGCTCACGCTGCTCCTCGTCGCGGAGGGCGGCGTTGAGCCGCTCGCCGTCTCCGGGTGGGAAGAAGGTCATGTCGTGGGCGCCGATCCGGATCCCGAGCGCGGACAGTTCGCGGGCGGCTCCGACGTCACCTCGGTACGCCGCGAGTTCGGCACCGCCCACCGCCAACGCCCCGATCACCGGCAGGTCCCTGGAGGACAGCGCCTCGTCCCGGGCGAGCCTCAGCAACGCGGCCGCGTGGGCGTCGGCGTCGTCTCCCGACGCCCGCCGCACCTCGGCCACCCGCAGGTGGAGGACCGCCACCGCGACCCGGAGGATGACGCGCGGCTGCGGCGGCGGCCCGGCCCACCCGGCCAGGGTCCGGGTCACCCCGTCGGCGTGGGCGAGTACGTCGTCGTAGCACTCGCGCTGCCAGGCGAGGTGGGCCAGCCCGAGGCGCGCCTGCGCGATCTCCACTTCCTCGGCCTGGCCCGCGGTCGCCGTCTCGCCCAGCCGCCGCTCCGCTTCCGGGTCGCCGGCCAGGGCACGTTGCACGTCCAGCCGCACACGGATCGAGCGGGCGTCCTGCGTCGCGCCGACCAGATCCATGTGGTGGACGCTGCGGGCCAGCCAGTCGGCCGAGCGAGTGTCCCCGCCCGGGATGAAGAACTGACCGACGGCGCCCGCCGCCATCGCCATGCCCCAGTGGTCACCGGCGACCTCGAACTGGCGGTACGCCTGCTCGGCGTCGACGATCGACGCCTCGGGCATGCCGCCGTTCTCCCGGATGGCGGCGCGGGCGAACAGGCCGAGTCCCCGCACGTACGGGTCCGGGTGCGCGATCATCTCGGCGGCGGCCTTCATGCTCCCGTCCAGGTCGGACGCGTCGAACGCGGGCACCGCCGACGCGAGCACGGTCTGCCGGGGCGACACCTCGGCGGGCCGCTCGGCGAGGAGCCTCCGTAGCGCCCGTCGGGCGAGCACGGCGAGCCGGAACTCGCCGCTGATGCCGGCGTTGACGGCGATCAACAGGCAGGTCCAGGCGAGCCGGTCGGCATCGGGCAGTTGCCGGCCGGCGGCCCGGCCGCGCAGGATCGCCGATGCGCGCCGTCGGTCCGGGTCATCGACGTGCAGCAGACCCCGTGCCCAACCGGTGACCTCGAGGTGCAGGCCGCGCACCGACCAGAGGTGGAACAACACGGTGGCGACGTCGATCGTGGCCGGCTCGTCGTCGTGCCCGAACGCCCAGCGCAGGCCCGCGATCAGGTTGTCCTGCTCGGCGGCGCAGCGGTCCAGGGCCTCGATCTGGCCGGGCCCGATGAACCGGTCGGCGAGGGCGACCGCCTGCTGCCGGGCCCAACCGACCAGGCCCGCCATGGCCGGATCTCGGTCCCCGGCCGCGCCGAGGCGGGCTTCGCCGTACTCGCGGACGGTCTCGAGCATCCGGTAGCGGGGCGGGCCGTCTCCCTCGACCAGGGTCAGCAGGGACTGTTCGACGAGCGTCGCCAGGCCGCGTCGTACGTCCAGGGTCTGCGCGACCGCTGCGGCGAGGTCCGCGGTGAACGGCGCGGGGATGACCGCGACCCGCTGGAGCAACTCGCGGTCGTCGGGCGCGAGCAGTTCCCGGCTCCAGCCGACCATCGCCCACAGGCTCGCGTGCCGATCCGGCAGGCCCCGCAGCGCGTCGTCGAGGAGCGCGAACCGGTCGGTCAGCCCGGCCAGTACGTCGTCGATCGGCATGTGCCGCAGTCGAGCGGCGGCCAGTTCGAGCGCCAGCGGCAGGTTGTCGAGCCGGTGACACAGCGCGAGCGCTCGTGCGGTGTCCCAGGTCGGCACCGCGCCGCCGGCCCGCGCCCGGGATTCGAGCAGCCCGAGCGCGTCGGCGTCCGGCAACGCGGTCAGCCGGTGGACCCGCTCACCGGCCAGGCCCAACGGGGCCCGGCTCGTCGCGAGCACCGTGACCTCCGGCGAGGTCACCGCGACCAGGTCCGCGACGACGGTGGCCACCGTGTCGAGAACATGCTCGCAGTTGTCCAGCACAACGAGCCCGTCGAGGTCCGGCGCTACGGCGCGTAACCGTTCCTCGGGGCTGAGGACCCGCCGTTCGAGGCCCAGGTTGCCTCCGGTCGTCGAGGTGTCCCCTCCGCCGAGCGCCGCGAGCACCGTGGGCAGCACCTCGTCGGGTGAGCGCAGACCGGCGAGTTCGATCACGCGGACCGTCTGCCCGGCCGTCGCCGCGCGACGCGCCACCTCGGCGGCCAGCCGGGTCTTGCCGGCGCCGCCGGTGGCCACGATCGTCACCAGAGCCGCCTCGGTGAGCGCCTCGCCCACGGCCTCGACGTCCCGCTCCCGACCGACGAGGGCGGTCACCGGCCGGCGCCATGCGGCGGGCAGGGCGATCCGCGTCGGCTGCCGGGGCGGCGTCACGACAGCCGGGGTGGTGAGTTCGCCGCGCAGCAGCGCCAGGTGGACCTGCGTGATGACGGACGACGGGTCGGCGCCGTACCGGTCGGCCAGTTCGGCACGAAGCCCGTCGATCACCTCCAGCGCCTCGGCGTCGCGGCCCTGGGCGGCGAGCACGCGCACGAGCAGGGCGGCCGACGGCTCGTCCGGGGGCGTACGTGCGACGAGCCGGCGCAGGTCCGCCTCGTCGAACGGCCCCGCACCGGCGAGTGCCGCCTCTGCGCGGAGCGCGGTGACGTCCGCGAACAGGCGCGTCTCCTCGGCGGTCACGAGCTCGGGGACCTCGGGGAACAGGGCCCGGGCCTGGTCGGCCGAGCTGCGGGCGGCACGGACGTCACCGGTCCGGAGCGCGGTCCGTCCCCGCTCGGCGAGCGCCCGCGCCTCGACAGCGTCAACGGTGATCTTCTCGGCGGGCAGGCGATATCCCCCCGGACCCGCGACCACCGGCAGCCCGAGCCGGCGTACCCGGGACACGAGCGCCTGGATGGCGCCGGTCGCGTCGTCCGGCGGCGTGCCGCCCCACACGGCGTCCACCAGCAGCGTGGTGGAGACAGCCCGCCCACGCGCGTCGACGAGCACGCGGATCACCGTCGCGAGCCGGTCGCCCCGGACCGGCCGGCCGTCGACGGCGAGCGGGCCGAGGATCGTGATGTGCACCGACCCAGCATCCCCCACCGCTGCACCGGGCCGCCGATCACCCGCTCGATGATCGGGAGCCGGCGGCAGGAAGCCCGCTCGAAGGGAGCATCGGATGCCTCACGCGTGGGGCGGCGGGGTTGCGCGCGGTCGGATCACCAGCGGGTACGGATGTGCCAGCGGGTGCGGTACACCGGTTGCCCCCAGTGTGGGATGAAGGCGATCGCCATCATTCCCACGGTCATGACGGTGGCGACCGTGAGCGGTGGCAGCCCTCGCATCATCGGCGCCGCCAGCGACAGGACGGCCACGCCGATGGGCAGCCGCCACAGCATCGCCCGGAACACCACCAGCGCATACACGGAGCGGCCGGCGAGGAACACCAGCGGACCGGCGGTCACGATGGCCAGCTCGGTGGGGTTGATCTCGCCGACGGGGTCTCTGGCGACCAGGTCACCACCGGCGGCGACCAGCACCACACCGGCCACCTTGACCAGATGCGCGTACGCCGCGACCAGCGCGATCCGGCCGGGATTGTTGGCCTCGTCGATCCCGGTGGCGAGATAGTCGGCGACGTAGACGATATAGATCCGCCACATCGTCACGGTCAAGACGAAGAGCAGGATCACCCCCGCCGTCCGCAGGGACACGAACGGGGGGTCACCATATTGCCTCACCCCGACCAGGATGATCTCGCCGAGGGTCACGATGAACATCTGCCGGTAGCGTTCCGCGAGGTGCTCGCCGCCCACCCGGAGTTCCTCGGCGCTCGAACGGCCGAGCCGGGGCAGCGGATAACCGAAGAGGCCGACCGCGAAGTCCGTCGTGATCGCCACCGCCCAGAGCACCAGCCGGACCGGGCTGGGCAGGAACGCGCCGACCAGCCACAGCACGCCGGTCAGGCAGAACCAGATGAGCACCCGCATGGGCCGCCTTTGCAGGGCGTGACCGCGCAGGGCGGTGATGAGGATGAGCCCGCGACAGAGGTGCAGGCCCACGTACGCCCCGGCGAAGGCGATCCCGTTGGCCCCCTCGAATGCGCTGCTGATGGCCAGCGACCAGCAGTCCGCCGAACAGCACGCCGAGTAGCGTGGGGCGTTGCCGCACAATCCGGCCGCGACCCGTGCGTTGGACTTCACCGCTCCGCCGTCTCGTGGACCACAGGACCAGCTGAAACTGCGGGAGCACCAAGGTCAGGTGCCTGACCTTCTGTCGACTTCGCGCGTCTCGAACTCCGGTTCCACGCCAGCGTCCAGTTGCGACAGGGCGACGCGGATGAGCGCGCCCGGCGAGGGCATGCTGCTGCTTGTCACTGTTTGGGGCGCCTGTCAGGTTCTCGCAGCGGGGTTGCTGGCCGCGACCTTCGCCCGGCCGTCGCCAGCGCCGTAACGACAGGGAAACGCAGGCCGCCCAAGGACGTCCGGTGACAGTGGTGGGGTCCCCCTTGGCCTCCACCAGCTTTGTCCAATCCGCACGCTCGCTCGGCGACGGATGGCGAGATGGCCGACCTCAGGCGCTCAGCTCATCGTCTCCGCGTGTTGATCGATTCCGGATGAGGTCGCCCGGGCTGGAACCGGGGCGCGGCCAGGAGCAGTTGCCCCGACATCCTCCAGGCCCAAACCCGTTACGGCGCGATGGCGTGGCTGTGCGGGCTGCTGTGGTCGGGCAGATTGCGGTCAGTGTGATCGGCGTGGAAGAGCGCCTCGGCGAGCAGCGCCCGAACGTGCGTGTCGGCAGCGGAGTAGTGCACGAAGGTGCCCTCGCGCCGGCCGCGGACGAGGCCTGCGAGGCGGAGTTTGGCGAGGTGTTGGCTGACGGCGGTCGGGGCGGCACCGACGATCTCGGCGAGGCACGCCACCGAGCTTTCGCCTTGCAGCAGGGCCCAGAGGATCTTGATGCGGGTGGGGTCGGCGAGCAGCCGGAAGCCTTCGGCGGCGAGATGAACCTGCTCGTCGTTGGGCATCCGAAAGTCCGGCAGCGAGGTATGCACCCGCCCATGGTAGCGGAGACTGCGCAGTCAGCTACCTAGTTGAATGGCTACCTGCGTGGCTATGCAGGTAGTGTTCCTCGTTGTGACTGCGACGACGACTTACCCTCCCCCGACCGCCACCGCGCCGGTTGCGGGACCCCGACGGTTGGCTGCCCGGGCGTGGGCGCTGAGCGAGGTGCGGTGGGCGGCCCTGGCCACGATGCTGTTCGCCGCCGGCGGAGTGGCGCACCTGCTGGGCGTGCCGACGCCCAGCAGGTGCGGGCCTTGTATCTGGCCTGCTACGCCGCTGGCGGTTGGGAGCCGGCGCTGGCGGGCCTGCGGGCGCTGCGCGAGCGAACCCTGGATGTGGACCTGCTGATGATCGTGGCCGCGCTCGGCGCCGCGGGAATCGGGCAGGTGTTCGATGGCGCGCTGCTGATCGTCATCTTCGCGACCTCCGGCGCGATGGAGGCGTTCGCCACCGCCCGCACCGCAGACTCCGTGCGGGCACTTCTGGACGTGGCCCCGGAGAAGGCGACCCGCCTGAATACCGACGGCGGTGAGACCGTGGTGGACACCGTCCACCTGGGCGTTGGTGACCTGGTGCGGGTACGCCCGGGTGAACGGATCGGCGCGGACGCGGTCGTCGTCGAGGGCGTGAGCGAGGTGGATCAGGCGACCATCACCGGCGAGCCGCTGCCGGTTACCAAGAGCGTGGGCGACGAGGTGTTCGCCGGCACCCTCAACGGCACGGGCGCCATGGTCGTCCGGGTGCACCGCGAAGCCGGCGAGTCGGTGATCGCCCGCATCGTCGCCCTCGTTGAGCAGGCGTCGGCCACCAAGGCCAAGACCCAGCTGTTCATCGAGAAGGTCGAGCAGCGGTACTCGATCGCGGTCGTGGTCGCCACCCTGGCGCTGTTCGCCGTCCCGCTGTCCTTCGGCGCCGACCTGCAGTCGACGTTGTTGCGGGCGATGACCTTCATGATCGTCGCGTCGCCGTGCGCGGTCGTCCTGGCCACGATGCCGCCGCTGCTGTCGGCGATCGCCCTCGCCGGCCGCCACGGCGTGCTGGTCAAATCCGCCGTGGTCATGGAGCACCTGGCCGACATCGAGCTGGTGGCGTTCGACAAGACCGGCACCCTCACCGAAGGCCACCCCCGCGTCGTCGACATCCACACCATCGGCGACGCGCACAGCGCGGAGGTGCTGCGGCTGGCCGCCGGGGCGGAACACGCCAGCGAGCACCCGGTTGGCGCCGCGGTCCTCGCGGCCGCCCGGGACCGCGGGCTGCCGGTTGCGGCAGTACGTGAATTTACGTCCGTGCCCGGGCGGGGCGTGCGGGCCGTGGTCGACGGCCGCCGGGTGGCCGTGGGCAGTCCTGTGCTGCTCGACGAGCTCGCGCCCACCGCCGGTGACCCGGCCGTGGTCCAAGCCCGGACGGTGGCCGCTGACGCGCAGGCCACTGGACGGACGGCCGTGGTGGTTCTCGTCGACGGGACGCCCGCAGGGGTGCTCGCCCTCACTGACCGCATCCGCCCCGACGCCGCCGACACCGTGGCCGCGCTGACTCGACTGACCGGGGCCAGGCCGGTGCTGCTCACCGGCGACAACCCCGGCGCCGCAGGCCACCTCGCGGCAGAGGCCGGAATCACCGACGTGCACGCCGGGCTGCTGCCGCAGGACAAGGTCGACCGGGTACGGGCCGTGCAGGCCGGCGGCCGGCGGGTGCTGCTGGTCGGCGACGGCGTCAACGACGCCCCCGCGCTCGCCGCCGCCGACCTCGGCGTCGCCATGGGTCGCGGCGGCTCCGACCTGGCCCTGCACAGTGCCGACGCCGTCCTCGTCCGGGACGACCTGCCTGCCCTGCCTGCGGCCGTAGCCTTGTCCCGACGCGCCCGCCGCCTGGTGAAGGCAAACCTGGCTATCGCCGCCACGTTCATCGCCGCGCTGGTCGCCTGGGACCTGTTCGGCCACCTCCCCCTGGCACTCGGCGTCGCCGGCCACGAAGGCTCCACCATCATCGTCGGCCTCAACGGCCTACGCCTACTCGCGTCCTCGGCGTGGCGACGCGCGCAAGCCGAAGGGGCGTCATGAGACGCGGCGTCCGGGACGGTGGCGCGCCAGCCGGTTGCACGGTCACGCTCTGTCGAGGCTGCTGCCGCGGCAACGGACCCGGGTTCGACAACGCCGGGCAGCTGGCCCAAGCTGCGCGTCGGTAGGGGATGTCGCGGCGGTGCGGGTCAGTGACTGCCTCGACACGTGCGCGCAGGCCAACGTCATCGTCGGGCAGCCCTTGCCCGCCGGTCGCCGTTCCGGCGGCCGGCCGGTGTGGCCGGGCGTCCGGCAACACTTAACCTGACGGCGCTGTCCATGATGTTCGGTGATGCCGCTGCTGGCCGCCTCGGCCGCAGCGTCCGGGCCGGCGATGCCCGGCAGTCGCCAGCTTGGCCGGCTCCGTGCATTCTTCGTTTGCGGCCAGGCCAGGAAGTGTGCGAGCGCAAATATTGTTAATACCCAATCGTCCCCATCTGTGTCACCGTTTTGACCCAGCGTGACGCCGACCTGGCGGGCCAGCTGGCCCGACCGGTGAGGCGACGTCGGATCGCTGGATGAACAGGCCCGAGGTCGTGGCGGTCTACGGTCAGCGGATGGGGTTCTCGATTAAGTTGGCGCCGGGCGTGCGTATCCGGGCCTCCTCCCGAGGGATCCGCACCAGTGTCGGGCCGCGCGCCGCCCGGATCCACGTCGGTGGCGGCCGTACCGGCTTCTCCAGCGGCGTCGGACCGGTCGGCTTCTACAGCTCCCTCGGGGGCGGCCGCCGATCCGGTGGCCGGTCCTCGTCCGCGGCCAGCTATCAGCGGCAGCTCGCCGCGCAGCAGCGCCAGGCGGCGCAGGCGCAGCGAGCCGAGGAAGCCCAGCGCCTCGCCCAGGCGTTCCAGCGCATCCTCGAGCTGCACCGGGTGGACTTCCCCGCCGCCGCCCGGCCGATCGCGCCACAACCGGCACCACCTGATCGGGACAGCATCCGCAAGCACTATGAGAACCACGCGCTGGCCGGCATTGGGCTGTTCGAGCGCAGCCGACGGGCCCAGGCGAAGCAGCAGGCGGCGCAGTGGACCGAGGCGGAAATGCAACGGCAGTGGGCCAGCCGGCTCGAGCAGCAGGCGGGGTGGCAGCAGTACCTCGACCAGCGGTGGCACCAACTCTGCACGAACGTGCCCGAGGTCGTACTGGAAACCCTGGAGGAGGCCTTCGAGGACAACGAGGCGCCCAGCGCCTCCGTCGGAGTCAGCGCCGACGAGGTCTCCCTGGCCGTGCTCGTACCCGGCGTTGAGCAGGTGGTGCCCGAGCGGATGCCCGCCACGACGCAGGCCGGCAACCTGACGCTGCGCAAGCTGCCCCAGCGCGACCGCGCCGCCTACTACAAACAGTTCGTCTGCGGCCAGGTCCTGGTCACCGTACGGGAGGCTCTGGCCGTCGCGCCCGGCATCGCCGCCGCGCGGGTGGCAGTCCTGCGCCAGGACGGCCACGACGCCTACGGCCGGCCGCGGATGTCCTGCCTGCTCGCGGCGACGTTCGACCGCAAAGCCCTGCACGGGGTGCGGTGGCAGAGCGCCGACGCCACGGCAATCGTGCACGACACAAGCCGGGAACTGCTGCTCCACTCCCGGGCACGGACCGGGGAACTGCTGCCGCTGGACCTCGGCGCCGAACCCGCCCTCGCCCGGCTCGTCGCCGCGGTCGATCTGACCGAACTCACCAGCGGCCGGTAGCGGCTCGCCCGGACGCCCATCACGCCTCGAGGTGGGCTGATCGTCGAGGAGTTCTTCGACGTGGGCCACAGCCGGGCCTTGCCGTGGCAGCGTCGCCGAAAAGCCAGCCGGCCGCTCGCCACCTCGCGCAACCCGCGTCGTGGCTTCACCGCGGTCGTCATCGGCGAGCCACCGCGCCTTCTACGGCAATGGCTTGGTCTTCATCATGCGGCCAGTCCAAACCGCGAGCTTGGCCACGGTGCTCGAGCCCGCAGGGGTGGCGGCACCCCCTCAGCGGCGGCCTTGGCGAGCTTACGTCGCCATGACTGCGGGCCGGCCCGAAGGCCTGATCGCGGGGAGTCAGCGCAATGCGACCTCGCCCGCGTGCATGGCACGCATGGCGCGCTCGACAGTCTCGTTGTTTTCGCCGACCGGAGCCACGTAGTCGATGACGTCGCGCGCGGCGTCCTGCCCGAGCATTCGGGTGATCACCCACGTGGCGAGATACTGGGACGCCAGGCATCCGCCCGCCGTGGCGATGTTCCCCTCGGCGTGGAACGGCGCGTCCAGCACCCTGACATCGCAGGCTTCGACAAAAGGCCGGCTCGTCATGTCCGTACAGGCGGGCATGCCGTCCAGCAACCCGAGCCGGGCGAGCACCAGCGCGCCGGAGCACTGCGCACCGATCAGCTGTCGCGACGGGTCGAGCGGCAGCCTGGAGAGCATCCGGTCGTCGACGACCACCTCTCGCGCCTTCACCCCGCTACCGATCAGCACGACGTCGGCTTCGGTCACGAACTCCATCGGGCGCTGCCCGGTCACCTCGACGCCGTTCATAGACGTGACCACCGGCGTCGGCGTCGTGATGAAGGCTTCCAGGCCGTCCCTGCGGCACCGGTTGATCAGTGCGGAAGCGATGAAGCTGTCGAGCTCGTTGAACCCGTCGAACGTGACCACGGCTACCTGCATCACAACTCCCCCACGTACGGCATCAGCTCGCCACTGTCCCTGACGCGCCGCTCCGGGTCGAGAGCCAATCACCGGCTGGCGGCATGCCTGTTCGTGCCCTGCGTCTCGCGCCCCCGAGCCTGAGCGCCGCACTCACGGTCCTTGGCCGACCTGCTGACGTCCCGAGGTTCGCCAGGCTCAGCTCAGCAAGCACGATTTCCCCTGAACCGGGGCCGATCCCCCGCCCCGTACTGGATCTGCTCGCAGTTGAAAGGCGAGCAACTGCCGCCAGGTCCTTTCGTTGCAGCGCGCTATGCCATAAGCGGCGGAAACCGTGCTGGACGGCTGCTCTCCCGACGTCCCCACGTTGATTGCTCACGCTCGCCGCGATCCTCGTCCATGGCAATCCACCCGGGGTGAATGCTTCGACCGACCGGCTCGTCTCGTTCTACGACGGCGACCGCGTGCGGATCCTGATTTCCAGCGTCATTCTCGGCTTCGCCGTCCTGAACCTGCTCTGGTTCGCCGCGGCGATCGGGAGCACACTGCGTGATGCCGGCCAAGGGATCTGGGCGCGGCGGCGATCGCCGCAAGCGGGGCACTGGGCGCTCTCATCTTCGTGATCATCGCCGTGGACGCGGCGCTGGCGTACTCGATTGCGGGCTCCGGCAACCCGGCGATCACATCGGGTCTTCACGACCTCGCGCGGGCCTCGGGCATCCTGGCGTCGTTTCCCTCGGCCATGTTGATCATGGCCGGGTCGTTCGGCCTTCGGCAGGCGGGAATCATCTCGGATGGGCTCTTCTGGGCCGGGGTGCTCGCTATCGTTCTCGTGCTGTTGAGGGGAACGACGTGGGCGACCGACGGGTTCTGGGCACCGGACGGGGGTTATTCGCGGTTCATCGCGCCGATCATCGCCCTTGTGTGGATCACGGTCTTCAGTGGGCTCCTGTACCTACGCGGTCGGCCACCGCGGCGGGTACGGCCTGAGTGGGCTCGCGACCGGGCGTGCGTGGCACCGGCAGCCCATTGCGCCGACAGGCGGCGTTCACCCGGCCGCCGGCAGCTCGGCGATCCGTGCGCCGAGGTCCAGCTCCAGCGGGCCCCGGGTCTGAAAGCCTCGGCCGAACAACTCCTTCGACCGGTCCTGCACCTCCGGGGCGGCGACCAACTCCTGGAACCGGCGGCCGTCGGCGCGTACGGCCTCGGCCGGCGCGAGTGTCAGCTCGTTGATCGCCCGCTTCGTGGACCGAATCGCCGCCGAGGGAAAGGACGCGATTCGTCGAGCCAGCGTGGCCACGAACTCATCGAGCTCGGCATCCGGCAGCGCCCGGTTGATCCACCCATACCGCTCCGCGAGGTCAGCGTCCGCGTCCTGCGCGCCGAGGATCATCTCCATGGCCCGTCCTCGGCCGAGCAGGCGTGCCAAGTGCTGCACGCCACCAGCCCCGGGCGCCACGCCGAAACCACACTCCGGCTGGCCGAGCAGCGCGTTCTCCCGCGCCGCGAAGCACATGTCACAGGCGAGCACGAACTCACTGCCCGCTCCCCGAGCCCGTCCGCGCAGCTTCGCGATCGTAACGACCGGCACCTCGCTCAGCTTGCGCAGCAGCATGCCGAGAAAGGCATCCTGCGGACCCCCGCCCGCCTTGGCCGCCTCGGCCGAGTACTCGGCGACCTTGGTCAGATCGACATGAGAGATGAAAAAGTCGGGGTCGGCGCTGTCGAAGACGACTACCCGCACCTCGTTGGTCGTGATCAGTCGACCGAGCAGGGTGACCAGGTCCCGCACCAACTCCGGGCCGATCATGTTGATCGGCGGTGCGTCCAGGGTCGCCGTCAGGACACCGTCGGTCAGCTCCGTACGCAGGGTCTCGAACGAGGCGTTCACCCGCCCGCTCCTCTCCGTCGCGCGACCCGGGCCGCGGCCAGCGGCGGCGGGATCCGCGGGGCGGCCAACGCCGGGCCCCTGGTCGCCGGACGGATGGGCGCCCGATGGTCGCAGTCGATCGTACGGACTGGCTCCGCCCGGTCGTGGCGCTTCGCCGGATCCCGAGCGCACCCCGCGCCCCTGACTGGCGCTTCCACCCAGCGCCGCGCGGCCCCTCAGGGGCGGGCGTCGAGCAGGCGGTCGAGGTTCACGGCCGTGCCGATCAACGAGAGGTGGCTGAAAGCCTGCGGGAAGTTGCCGGTCTGCTCACCGGTGGGTGCGATCTCCTCTGAGTAGAGGCCGAGTGGGCTGCTGTAGGTGAGCATCTTCTCGAAGGTCAGTGTGGCGTCGTCGAGCCGTCCGGACTCGGCGAGGGCTCGGACGTACCAAAAGGTGCACATGGTGAAGGTGCTCTCCTGGCCCGGCAGGCCGTCGGGTGAGGCGGCCGGGTCGTACCGGTACACCAGACTGTCGGACACCAGCTCGGCGTCCATCGCCCGCAGCGTGGACCGCCACATCGGATCCCTTGACGAGACCAGTCCGACGCCGGGCATGGCGAGCAGCGACGCGTCCAGGACGTCGGTCGCGTAGTGCTGCACGAAGGCGCCCCGTCCGGGATGGAAGCCCCGAGCCATGATCTGTTGGTAGATCTCGTTTCGGTTGCGCACCCACCGGGCGATGTCGGCCGGTCGTCCGCGCCGGTGGGCGAGGCGGACAGCCCGGTCCAGGGCGACCCAGGACATCAGCCGTCCGTAGGTGAAGTCCTGGCGGCCACCACGGGTTTCCCAGATCCCGTCTTCGGGCTGGTCCCAGTGCTCGCAGACCCAGTCCACCAGTCGCACGGTGTCCAGCCACAACTGGTGAGAGGCCTGCAGACCATGCCTGTCGGCCTCGTGGAGGCCGTTGAGCACCTCGCCGTAGATGTCGAGTTGCAACTGGTTCGCGGCGCCATTGCCGATCCGCACAGGCGCTGATCCGCGGTAACCCTCTAAGTGGTCGAGCACCTCCTCGGATAGATCCGGTGAGCCGTCGACGCGGTACATGATCTGCAGCGGCACCTCCCGGTCCCTGGCCTCCCGGACCCGGTCGTCGACCCAGTGCATGTACCGCCACGCTTCGTCGGTGAAGCCCAGCGTGAGCAGGGTGTGTACGGAGATTGACGCGTCACGGATCCAGGTGTAGCGGTAGTCCCAGTTGCGCTGGCCGCCGATCTGCTCGGGTAGCCCGGCGGTGGGAGCGGCGACGAGCGCGCCGGTCGGCGCGTACGTCATGAGCTTGAGCGTCATCGCCGACCGCTCGACCATCTCCCGCCAACGACCGGTGTAACGGGAACGGCCCAGCCAACGCCGCCAGAAGTCGCGGGTCTGCGCCAGCAGCTCCTGCACCTCGCCCGCGGCGTAGGAGCGCGGCCGGTCAGGCGACACTCCTGTTTCCAGGACCACAGCCCCCGCCTCGCCCTCGCGCAGGGTAGCGATCGTCCACAAGCCGCCCTCCTCGCTGCGCCGCAAGTCCTGCTCGCCGGGCGGGGGTTCGGGGTATCGAACGATGTTCACGGACAGGGAGAGCGCACGGCTACGGAACACCTGCCCCTCGGGGTGCACGTCGAGCTCGTGCGGATCCCGTCCGTAGTTGAAGCGGGGTTCGCAGTCGATCCGGAACCGCATCGTGCCTCGGACCATCCGGAGCATCCGCACCAGGCGGTGGCGGTCGGTGGCCTGATCGCCCGCGACGGGCATGAAATCCACGAGCTCGGCCACGCCGTCCGCGCTGAGGAACCTGGTGATCAGGATCGGCGTGCCGGGCAGGTACAACTGCTTGCTCACGTACTCGACGCCCTCCGGCGACACCCTGCAGTGCCCACCCTTGCGCCGATCGAGCAGCCCACCGAACAGGCTCGGCGAGTCGAATCGAGGGGCACAGAACCAGTCCAGCGTCCCGTCCATCGCCACCAGCGCCGCGGTCTGCAGGTCGCCGATCAAGCCGTGGGCCTCCACCGCAGGGTACGAATGCACCCAGTCCTCCCCGCCTCATTTCATTCCGGCCAGGTTACCCTGGATCGGGCGAAACGCCTGTAACGGCACGGGCCCCAGAATCCGCCTTGACGCGGAACCGTTCCGGCGACGCCCGGCCGGTGGCCATGAGCTTGGTGATGCCGGCGCGCTCCAGCGAGACCAGCACCAGCCCTGGCCCGATCGCGGACACGGACACCGGCCGCGTGTCGACAATGGACGCAGTGTCCTCGCCACGGTGGTCGCCGTCGCGGCCAGAATTCGCCTCGCCCCCGCCGGCCTCAGCTCGCCGTGTGGGTGACCGGTGCCCGCAGCACGCTGTGCGCCGCCAGAACGAGTGGCTGCTCGATCCGGCTGACGCCCAGCGCGACGACGTCGGCCTCCGCAGCCTTCTTGGTGCGGTCGAGGCGCTGGAAGGCCTCCCCCGACTCGACCACACGTACGGAGGGAGAGGCGTCGCCGATCCGGCTCCGTTCGGTCAGAGCTGGCCGAGCACAGCGAACGGGTCGACGTCCTCGCCGCTGTCGACGGCCGCGATCCGGCGCCGCAGCGTGAATGTCCCGCCCGGTGCGAGGGTCACCTGCCGCTGGCTCATCACCCAGTTGTAGGCGGCGTACGCGACAAAGTCGGTGTCGTCGTAGAGCAGCCCGTAGGTCTGCCGGTCCGAGCCGGTCATGCCGATCCAGGGCGCGGTGGGCGGGTAGTCGGCCGGCGTGCCACTGGTGATCGTGCCGTGCCCGGGGACCCCGCTGCGCTGGCCGGCGCCGTCGTGGTCGAGTGCGTCGCCGGTCCAGAAGGTGTGCGCGGCCGTGCCGAGGTTGGTGAAGACGCTCTCCGCCGTCACCCACGGTTGGTTCGGCCGGATGGCGTACGTCGTGACGACCCGCAGGTCGGGCACTGCGGTGCTGGCACCCGTGGCTCGTACCGTCGCCGCCGAGCCGCCTTCGGAGAGCACCTCCACGGCGGTGGAACGGACGGTGCGCTGCTGCCAGGCGTTGCCGCCGCGGGGCTGGGCCGCCGAGGCGTACGGCAGGTTGATCCAGTCGAGCTGGTCGAGGCGTCCGACCGCGGCCAGGTCCAGTGGCTTGCCGACGGTGACCCCGGACAACTGCGGGTCTTCGGTCCCGGCGGACACGGACAGGGCCACCAGGTCGTTGCCGAGCACCAGGTCGGACGGTTTGCCCTCGGACTGCGGGCCGGGGACGGTGCGACCGGTGCCAGCCGTGGTCGCGGCACGGCGCAGCCGCAGGTCGAGCTTCGTTGGCGTGCCCTGGACGACGGTCACCGGTCGGTTCTCCGGCTCGTAGCCGACCCCGTTGACGGCGACGAGGTAGTTGCCGGGCGGGGCGAAGGTGAGGACCTCACCCGCCGGGTCCGTGGTGTTCGCCACCGGCTGGCTGCCGTCGGTCGTCGTCACCGTCACCTGCACGTTGGGCAGGGCGGCGCCGGTGGCCGCGTCGGTGACGCGGGCGACGATGCCGTCGCCGGCGTCGATCCGGTACGCCCCCGGCAGGCCGTCGCGCACCTCGAACGCCGCGATTGTGTACGCCGGCGAGCCGGCATCGCGGGCGTTCAGCACCACACGCAGGTCCGCCCGCCAACGCTCCTCCGTCACGTCACAGATCACGTAGCCCCGGTAGCTGCCGTTGTAGAACCTGACGTGCGGGTTGGCCGCCAGCCCGGCCCGGACGTCCGCGTCCCATCCAGCACCGGAGGAGATCGAGGTGCCGACGAACTCGGTGGCGATCGTCTTCGAATGGGAGTCTGAGAAGTCGGTCTTCAGGTCGTTGACCCAGTGGGTGTGCCAGTCCCCGCTGAGCACGACGGGATTCCGTACCTGGTGCGCAGCGATGAAGTCGAGAATGCGGGACCGGGCCGGCGGGTACCCGTCCCACTGGTCGAGGTTGACGATCTGCCCGGGCCCGAGGTCGTAGTCGAAGGCGGCCATGATGGTCTGCTGGGCGATGACGTTCCAGCGTGCCTTCGACCGGCTCAGCCCGTCGAGCAGCCAGCGCTCCTGCGCGGGGCCGGTCATGGTGCGGGTCGGATCGAAGACCTCGCCGGTCGGTTCCTTACGCCCGTCGCCGAGCGCCTGGTCGCTGCGGTACTGCCGGGTGTCGAGGACGCTGAACTGGGCCAGCCGGCCGAAGTTGACCCGGCGGTACATGAGCGCGTCAGGACCGTTGGGGCGCTGCTCGGGGCGGAGCGGCAGGTGCTCGTAGTAGGCCTGGTAGCCGTTGGCGCGGCGTTCCAGGAAAGGCCGACCGTCGGCCGGGCCGGGCGGGACTGGGCCGGCGTAGTTGTTCTGCACCTCGTGGTCGTCCCAGGTGAGGATGAACGGGAACCGGGCGTGGGCGGCACGGAGGTCCGGGGAGGTCTTGTAGAGGGCGTGCAGCCGGCGGAACTCGGTCAGGCTGCCGTTGGTGGTTTCGTAGATGTAGTCGCCGAGGTGGACGACGAAGTCGAGGTCCTGCTCGGCCAGGTCCCGGTACGCAGGGTACGGACCGCCGACCCAGGACTGGCAGGAGACGAAGGCGAACCGCATGTGGTCGGCCTTGGCGCCGGGCGGCGGCATGGTCCGGGTACGCCCGGTGCGGCTGTACACCCCGTCGGCGCGGAAGCGGTACCAGTACCAGCGATCGGGGGCCAAGCCGTCCACGGTTACGTGCACGGTGTGCGCTGAGGCCGGCGCCGCCGTGACCTCGCCCGACTGGACGACCTGGCGGAACTGCGGGTCGCGGGCCACCTCCCACTGGACCGGCACGGGATCTGCGGGCATGCCGCCGTCGACGGCGTTCAGTGGATCGCGCACGAGCCTCGTCCACAGCACGACGCTCTCGTGGTCCGGCTCACCGGATGCGACCCCGAGGGCGAACGGCGCCGGATCAAGGTCGTCCGCGTATGCCGCCGGGAGTTCGGCGACCAGTTGGCTGACGGCAACCATGCCGGCGGTGCCGCCCGCGAGGGCCAGGAACCGTCGCCGGCTGAGGGGGATGCGTCGGCCACTGCCACACCTGCCTTGATCGGGACAACGTAGTCCCGACAGCGTGGACAGTCTGGTCGCCCGACTCATGAAGATCATGTGAAGGGCAGCAGTCCGGCGAGTGAGAATCCCACTCAGGTAGCAAGCGCGACGGCCCTACGAGGGCGAAAGGGGCCCCTGACCAGCGGTCACGCCGGTCAGGGGCCTCGTGGAGCGATCAGGCTACGTCAGCCGTCGGACTCCGACGACGGGATGTAGGCGCCGGGCACGTCCTCCGGCGCGACGATCTTGTTCTCGCCGGGGTACGGCTTCGTCCAGTCGTGCGCCTGGTACCACGTGAAGTGGTTCATCTGCGCGGGGTTGGCGTAGTCGGGCTTGGCGTCGGGCCCGCTGAGCCGCTGGTGCGACTTCCATTCGTCCCATTGCGCCGCCAGTTGTTGCTTGTCTGCCGGCACCGTCGCCGACGGTGCGGCTGCGGCGAGGGGGTTCTGCGGCGCGGGGGTGTCCGGGCCGCAGGCAGGCGGGGTGGCCAGGCCGGCGGTCAGCGAGGTCCGGTTGGGCAACGCGGTGAACGGTGTGATGTTCGGCTTCTTGGTGAACGCCTGACGCATCGGGCTGGCCGCGCTGTCCTTCTGGTTCATCGGGTGGATGCCGAGGATCTGCTCGATGGTCCGGATCATCGTGATCTGCGTGTAGTAGCGGCTGTCGACGACGCCGCGCTGGGCCCAGGGGCTGATGATCTGGATCGGGGCGCGGTGGCCGTCGACGTGGTCGAGGCCGGCCTGGGAGTCGTCCTCGACAACGAAGATCGCCGAGTCCTTCCAGTACGGGCTGTGCGAGATCGTGTCGACGATCCTGCCGACCGCGAGGTCGTTGTCCGCGACCTGAGCCGCCGCGTTCGGCGGGCCACCGGTGTGGTCGCTGGACAGCCAGAACATGTTCAGGTTCGCCGGCCCGTTCTTCTCGAAGTCCCGCTTCCAGATCTCGTGCCGGTAGATGTCCGGGACGCTGGTGTCGTACTTCGGGAAGCCGGGCACCGACACGCTGTTGAGCGACGGAATCGGCGAGGACGAGACCATGCGGTAGGCGGTGTCCTGCCCGGTCGCGGCCATGTTCTTGGTGTCGCAGTACAGGTTCTGCCAGCTCGAGCCCGTCGGCTTGGTCAGGAACTGGTGGAATTCGCCGAAGTCCCGCACCGTCTTGCCGGCCGCCTGCGCCCCGGTCCAGATGAAGCCGGTGCGCTGGTGACCGAGAGCGTCGTCCTCGGTGTCGTAGCTGCGGATGTACTCACCGGCCGTGGACTCGGTGTACTCCGGGTTGTCGGCCTGCATCAGCCAGTTGTGACCCTCGGCCGAGTTCGTGCCGATGTCGTAGGTGTTGTCGTACAGCCCGAACTGCCGAGCCATCGCGTGCTGGTTCGGCGTCACGTTCTCGCCGAACTGCGCCAGCGACGGGTCGCCGTTGCCCCGCGGGTCGTCACCGAAGACCTGGTCGTAGGTCCGGTTCTCCTTGACGATCAGGAAGACGTGCTTGATCGTCGAGGGGTCGCCGAGCCGCTGTGGGACCGGCACGGGCTTCGCCTTGCTGCCCTTGGCCAGCTTGACCGAGCCGCCGGTCCAGCCGTTCTGGCTGAAGACCTTGCCGGTCCCGGACGTGATGACCTTGTCGCTGGGCAGAGTGAATCGCTGCAGGCTCGACGTCGTGTCGTGGGTGCCGTGCCCGGCGCTGTTGGCGGGGCGGCGGGCGTCGATACCACGGGTGTTGGAGATCAGCACCTGGTTCCCGGTGGCGGTGATCTCCGCGGGGGAGTAGTCCGTCGGGAGCAGGCCGACGTAGCTGACCGGCTCCAGCGGGGTCGTGTAGCGGTAGACGGCGACCGCGTTGGCGCGGCCGAGGGTCACCAGGAGGCGGCCGTCGTCGGTGAGCGTCACGGCGTTGGGCTGGTAGCCCACCGTCGCCTCCGGCCACGGTTGGGTGGCGATGGTCTGGACGACCTTGTTGCGCGCGGTGTCGATGACCGACACGTCGTCGCTGTTGGTGTTGGTGACGAACAGGACCCCGTTCTTGGCGTACAGGGCGGTCGGGTGCAGACCGACGTCGATGCTCGCGACGGCGGCGGCCGGGTTCGCCAGGTCGATGACGCTGACCGTGCCGGTGGTGGTGGAGGCGGTCACCTGGTCGGCCGGTACCTGGGTGTTGTACGAGTTGATGGTGGGTTCGCCGGGCTTCGCGGGACGCCCGCCCTCGTTGCTGACGTAGAGCTTCCCGCCGACCATGATCAGGTCTCGCGGGGCGTTGCCCACTGCCCAGCTCTGCTGGATGGCGCCGGTCGCCGTGTTGATGGCGACCACCCGGTTCTGGCCGTTGACGGCGGAGTACACGGTGGAGCCGTCGGGCGAGAACACCGCCTCGGCCACCAGCGCGCGCCTGGGTCCGTCCTGCGGGATCTGGATGAACGCCGGGTTGGCCAGGCTGCCGTCCGGGTTCACGGTGAACCGGCGGTAGCCGTCGGCCTGGCCCAGCCACAGCTGGGAGCCGTCGGGCGAGTACGTGGGGCCTTCCTGGCCCACGTCGTTGCCGCTGATGCGCAGGTTCGCCGCCGCGTTGTTGCCGACGAGCTGCTGCACTCTCCAGGTCTTCAGGTCCACGATGGCCAGCGCCATGCCACCGTCGGTGACCGAGGCCGCCAGGTGCGTGCCGTCCGGGCTGACCGAGGACGACATGATCTTGCCATTGTTGATGACGAGGCGCTCGCCGATCGGGTCGATGTACTGGTCGTCGGACACGACCTGGCCCTTGGCGGTCACCTGGCCGACCTGGTCGGTGCCGAACTGGTGCGTCTGGGCGAAGCTGATGCCGGTGCCGGCGGCGACGACGACAGCGGTGGCGCCTGCCGTCACGAGGGGTAGCCGGCGGCCGATGCGTCGACGGAGAAGGCCGGGAGCGCCCTTCTCGACACGCCGACGGCGGCGTGTTACCTGCATGAAGTCATCCCTTCGTGGTGTGGAGCAGTTCGACCTTGCCGTCGAACTGCCAGAGCGGGTTCGGTGCGTCCCCGGTCGGGGTCCGCACCAGGAAGTAGCCGTTCACTTCCTTCGGTCCGTCGCCATCGGCCACGAACCGCCCATCGGGGGTGACGTCGAGCTGGTAGATGGCCGTCCCTGCGGCCTCGACGTCGGGGAGGTGCCAGGAGACGACGCAACGCCAGTCGTTGCCCGGACCTTCGGTGGCGAGCTCGCCGCCGCCCTTGTTGCACGTCGCTGTCGCCTTCAGTTGGGCCTCGGTGACATCCGGGCGGTTGAGCTGCTCGGTCTGCAGGCGGTAGAGGTGGGCGAATGCCATCGCCACCGAGCGCTGCACCTTGTCCTGCTCGATACCGGAGCCCGTGGCCGGCGTCGCTGCGGCGACGGCCCCGATCGTCACGGCCAGCAACCCGACCAGCGGCAGCACTCCGGCGGTGACCGCGCGGCGCCCCGAGCCGTCACAGGTCAGGTTGGTGAAGTCGCGGCGGACGAACAACAGGTACGCCAGCGCCGTCGCAGTCACGGCCCACAGCAGGCTGACTCCGATGCCGATCAGGAGCGGGCCGACCTGAGCCGGGCTGGTGAACAGGCCGTTCCAGGCGATGAAGGCGTAGCCGGGCAGCGCGAGGCGCACGGCGACGGGCAGTGGCAGCATCTGGGCGAGCTGCATGGCGAGCGCGACGAGCGCGGGCAGCAGCAGTCCCATCGGGGACCGGCCCAGCGCCACGGACCCGAGCAGCCCGATGGCGGCCAGCGCCAGGGTCGGGGCGAGTACGCAGACCCAGGCGAGCAGGACCTTCCCGGCCGCATCCCCGGCCGTGAGCAGGTGGCCGTCGAGGCCGACCAGCGGCTGGTTGCCGACTGCCACGATCCCGCCCACCGCGCTGGAGCAGGCCAGCCCGGCAACGAGCAGCAGGATGACGGTGAGGCTGGACAGTGCCTTCGCGGCGAAGATCCGTCGAGGCGACCGGACCGCTACGAGCAGGTGACGCCAGGTGCCGAGCCGGTCCTCGGAGGCGAACACATCGCCGGCGACCACCGAGGTCACCAGCGGAAGCGCCCAGGTCCCTGCGAAACCGAGCGTCACCAGCGACCCGGCCCACCCCGTGGCGTGCATCCAGCGACCGAAGAGGGTGTCGACCGGTAGCGAGCTCTGCTGGCTGACCGCGGCGACGAAGAGCGCCGGCGCGATCCAGCAGGCGAGGACCAGCAGGCGGATCCGCCACTGCGAGACCAGCTTGACCAGCTCGAAGCGGTAACCGCGCGCCACGGAGACGCGGCGGACACCGGCGACATGGGCGTCGGCGATGGTCGCGGTCATCGGCTGACCTCCTGCTGCTCGGTGAGGGCGAGAAAGGCGGCCTCGAGCGGCGACACCACGGGCACGAGCTCCCGCACCGCGATGCCCGCGTGCACGAGCCGCACCACCAGGTCGTCCAGGGCGGGCACCAGCGCGTGCACGACCAGCACCTCGGCGTCGGGCCGTGTCCCGGCACCGGCGACGACGCGGATCCCGGCCGTGTCGGCAGCCAGCCGGCGGGCGGCCTGTGGGTCGGAGGTGAGCAGCCGGTAGTCGAGGTCACGGGTCTCGGCGGCCAGTTTGCTCAGCGGGCCGGAGAAGACGACACGTCCGGTGGCAAGGATGGTGACCTCGGAGCACAGCGCCTCGAGATCGTCCATGCGGTGGCTCGACAGCACGACGCTGGTTCCGTCGGCCGCGAGCCCGGCGAGAACGCCGTGTACGTGTTTCTTGCCGGCCGGGTCGAGGCCGTTGGCAGGTTCGTCGAGCACGAGCAGCCGGGGCTTGGTGAGTAGCGCCGCGGCGAGCCCGAGCCGCTGACGCATGCCGAGGGAGAAGCCGCGGGCCCGGTCATCCGCGACATCGGTGAGTCCGACCTGGTCGAGCAGGTCATCGATCCCCGTCGCCCGGACGTCATGGCCGCGGAGGGCGGCCAGCGCGGCGAGGTTCTGCCGGGCGGTGAGCGAGGGGTAGAGGCCCGGCCCGTCCACGAAGCCCGCGACACCCTCGGGTGCGGCGAGCGCCCGCCCGACCGGCGTACCCAGGATCTCGAGACGGCCGCCGTCGGCGACGGCCAGGCCCAGCAGGAGGCCGAGCAAGGTGGTCTTGCCGGCGCCATTGGGCCCGACCAGGCCGTGAATCTGCCCCTGCGCCACATCGAGGTCGATGCCGTCCAGGGCGACGACGTCGCCGAAACATTTGGTGATACCGCGAGCCCGGATGCCGAGGAGTCCGTCCATGAGCCCCTTCTTTCGTAGCCCCAAGCAACTTAGGGAAGGGACCCATCCCCAGGCAGGGACAGACTTTGAACGTTCGGGGAACGGCAGACGACGGGCAACCACGGCGCCGCCCGGGCCTCCGTCCTGATAGCTCGCCGAGCTGATCGCCCGCTACGACCCCAGACGTATGGAACGGGTGAAGGTCAGGGGTGCCTCACGGCGAATTCGTCGAGGCCGATGCTGTGGTGCGGGCATCGGTTGGACGGGGCGGTGTGGAACTGCCGAGGTGCTCGCCCGGCATAGTCGACGGCCGTTTCCTCACTGACCTCGTCGGGCCAACCAACCTCGGCGTTTCACTTCAATCGCGATGAACCCGAGGCAGACTGCGGTCAGTGCGGCGAGCGTGGTTAGCGCCGGCACATGGACGGTGGCGGATGCCAGTGCTGTGATCACCAACGTTTGTGTGATCCGTTGTGGGTCAGCACGCTGGGTCAGCCGCCACCGGATGGCGTGGTCTGCGAGCAGGTAGACGATCACGCCGCCGAAGAGGGCCAGGTGCGAGAGCGGGTACAGCGGGACGCCGAGTTCGAACAGGCCCCGGTTGCCCAGCACGGACATCGTCTTGCCGAGCCCGAGCGAGACGAGCACGATGCCGGCGATCATCGGCAGGTGCAGCAGCGCGTAGGCGTCCTGGGCCAGCGCCGCACGCCGGTCTCTGCCGCTTGCCGCCAGCACGCGCCCACCGTAGACGGCTGTCGTGCTGAAATAGATCCACCAGAGTGCGGCGAGCAGGGCCGTACCCACTGCGGAAGCGACGATGATTCGCGCGGAGACGGGCGTGTAGGCCACGGCAGTGCCCATGGAGATGACCGCTTGGCCGAGCGCGATGATGATGACAAGGCTGTACCGGTCGGCCCAGTGCTCGGCGGACCAGGTCCACGAGTGGCGGGTTTCGGCGAGTCGGTTGCCGACGAGATCCACGGCGATAGCGGCGATCCAGAGCCCGGCGCGCACAGGAGTCAGCAGCCGGACATCACCGACGGGCTGCGGGATCAACGCGGCGGCAAGCAGGATGGCGAGCGCCAGCAGGGTCGGCACGGCGTAGCGCATCAGGGCGGCCCGTCGCGTGGCATCTTGTCGGACGGTGTACCAGAACGCGCCGAGAAACAGCAGCCGGATCAGCGCGTAGCAGGTCACGAAGACCAGCGGTCCCGGCAGGCCGGTGCCGTCGGCGCTGAACGCCTCCGGGCTGGCCAGGGTGATCAGCGCGGTGAGCGCGACGACGAGCACCAGCACCAGGCGTACCACCGGGTGCTCTGAGCGGACCGCGATGCCCAGCCAGGTGTAGGCGCACCAGGCAGTCCAGAGAACGATGAGCACCAGCAGCCCCCGGAACACGCCACGCCAGGTCGGGTCGTCCGCCATCAGGGCGGCGACCTGCAGAAATGCGTACACGTAGACCAGGTCGAAGAAGAGCTCCTTCGGCGTCACCCCGGACTGCTTCATGACGGGTTGTATCTCGGCGTGCAGCCGGCGATGGCGGCGCCGGAAGACCGTGGCGTCGGCCAGCGCCATGGCGCCCACCGCTGCCGTCAACAGCGCCAGTTGGGCCAGCACCGGCACGTGAGGAGCGATCGTCGCCAGGGATCCGACCAGGAGGATTCCGAGGATGGGTGACCGCCCGAGCAGGCGCAGCGTACGTACCTCGAACAGGATCAGGCCTACGAGGTAGAGGATCACCCCGCCGTAGAGCACCATCAGCCGGATCGCGGCCGACGTCTCCGACGGCACGCGCTGCTCGGACAGTGTGTGCTGGATGCCGAGAGCGACCAGGATGAGCCCGGCCATCATCGGCAGGTGCAGGAAGCTGTACGCGTCGCGTCCAAGGAGCGCCCGTCGCGCGTCCGATACCCGTTCCAGCGCCAGCTCTGCGGCGTACCGGGCCACGTCGAAGTAGGTCCACCACAGCAGTCCGGCAAGCATGACGCCGAGCAGCGCGCCAGCCAGCACTTCCAGGGTGAGGGGATGCGCCACGGCAACACCCTGGCCCAGCCCGACCGAGATGATGGCCTCGCCGACACCGATCAGGATGATCAAGCTGTGCCGTTCCGCCCAGTAACGGATGGATCTGATCTGCCAGGTTCCGGCACCCAGCAGGAAGGTACCGCCGTAGCCGGCGATGATCGCGCACGCAACGAGGGCGAACCGGAGCCATTCGCGGGCCACCACACCGTCGGCGAATGCCTGCTCACTGTGCTCATACGATGGCACGAGGGCAGCGGCCAGCAGTGCCAGCTCACCGGCCACGAGCAATGGCCAGGCCTTCCACTGTCGCCGGCGAGTGCCGGGTTCCGCCACGCCGGCGGCGGTGGCGAACACGAGGGCGCCGCTGCGGGCGACGATGTAGCAGATCGCGAACACGACCGGCCCGGAGAGCCCGCCGACACGGTCAGCGAAGGCCTCCCGGGCCGTCAGGCCCATCACGAAGAGGGTCGCGCTGAGTCCGAACATGAACACGGGCATGATGCCCCGGTCCAGCCGGAGGATGTTGCCGAGCCACGCGTACGGTGCCCAACAACCCCACAGCAGTACGAGCAGCAGCAGACCTCGTGGGAGACCGGCCGGGTTGAGCTGCTCGGCAGTCACACCCGTGACGTTCAGAAACGCGAAAACGAAGATCAGGTCCAGGAACAGCTCCAGCCGAGTAACACTGCCCTCTCCCCGGGCCAGGTGGAGTCGACCGAAGCTCCGCACGACCTCACTCTGCCAACAAGCCGTCCCCGCGACCGCGTGATCGCCTCATCCAGGCGAGGGGGACGGCGGCAACCGGCCCGTGATCATCGGCGACCGAAGTCGCGCTTCGATCGGCGGGAGACGGGGCGTCCGAGCCGGAGCCGGGACGCCTCTCTCGATCGTCAGTGACGAGCGGGCGACCGGTGGATCAGGAAGTTGCTGGGCGGTGTCGGACGAACAGCACCGTCGGGATCACCATGACGAGCAGGACGACGCCGCCGACGAGCCAGCCGAGGTGGAGTGCGTCGGTGAAGGCCCGCGGCACGGCCAGGGAGAGCGTGTGTGCCAGCGGGGCCGGGAGCTGGTCGGTGCTGCCGGGGTGCGTGGCTCCCGCGACGACCGCCTGGGCCTTGTCGGACGGCACTCCGGCCGCCGCGAGCTGCTCGTGCAGGTACTTCGGGAAGCGGGTCGTCGCGAGGGTGCCCAGAATGCTCGGGCCGAGCACGCTGCCCAGCTGGCGGAACATGTTGACCGAGCCGGCGGCCATGCCGGCCTGCAGCGGTGGCACGCTGTTGACGGCGGCGGCGGTCGACGGCGCCACCAGGAGCGCCGAGCCGACGCCGGCGACGAACAGCCCCGGCCACATCGCCCCGTACCCGCTGAACGGGCCGACCATCAGCAGCGCGAGGGCCCCGGCGCCCATGAGGACGAGCCCCGCGGCGAGCACGGGGGCGATGCCGACCCGGCGGGCCAGGCGTCCGGCGAGTGCGCTGACGACGATGTAGGAGACGAACATGGGAAGCAGCTTCACCCCGGTCTCCAGGGCGCTCGCGTGGGCGATCCGTTCCAGGTAAAGGACGGTGAGCAGCGAGATGCCGACGAAGCCGAACATGGTGGCGGCGCCGATGGTCATCACGGTCGCGAACGAGGCGCTCTTGAACAGCCGCAGGTCCAGCATGGGATCGTGGTGGCGGAGTTCGAGCCGGACGAAGGCCACCAGCGAGACGGCGAAGACCGCGTAAGCCACGATGATCGGGGGCCGGCCGTAGCCGCTGGCGCCGCCTTGAATGATGGCGTATGTCGCCGACGCGATCGCGATGGTGCCCAGCAGCACGCCGGCGGGATCGAGTCGGCGGGTCGGATGTTTGCTCTCTGCCACGAACAGCGGGGCGAGCACGAGGGCGAGCACCCCGAGGACGAGGTTGGTGAGGTAGACCGCGTGCCAGGATGCCTGGTCCAGGAGCGCGCCCGCCACGAGCGGCCCGATCGCCAGCCCGAGGCCGGCGCAGCTGGCCCAGACGCTGATGGCGCCGGTCCGCTCGTTGGGGTCGGTGAAGGCGTGACTCACGATCGACAGGCTCGATGGCAGCACGGCCGCGGCGCCGACGCCCATCACGGCCTGGGCCGTGATGAGCAGACCCGCGTTCGGCGCGGCGAAGGCGAGCGCGCTGCCGAGCGTGACGAGAACAACGCCGTAGCAGAAGACCCGCCGCCGCCCGAGCAGGTCGCTCAGCGCGCCGGCGGAGAGGACCAGGCTCACCACGGCGAGGCTGAAGGCGCTGCTCACCCAGACCAGTGTGCTGGCGGACAGGTGCAGGTCGTCCTGGATCGGCGGCAGCGCCGAGATGGTCGACGACACGTTGACGAAGGTCATCATCACGCCCAGGCAGACGACGAAGAGGGCGAACCATCGTCGCCGTGCCCCGGTGGTGGACGCCGGGCGGGGCGCTGCGGCGGCGCTATGCTGGCTAGTGGAAACCATAGCCAGGACGGTAGCACCCCTGGCTATGCAAATGCCTAGCCAGAGGGGTGTGGTACCCATGACACAGCCAGCCGGGCCGGCCGGGCCCGACACCGAGGCCGTCATCACCTTGACCGGCCGCTTCGCCGATCGCGACGCGTGGCAGGCGGAGGGCTGGTGCCACATCGAGCACGCGCTGGAGTTGATCGGCACCCGGTCGGCGATGATCCTGATGCGCGAGATCTACTACGGTGGCCGTCGCTTCGACGAACTGGCCCGGCATACCGGCCTGACCGAGGCGGTGGCCGCCAAGCGGCTCAAGCGGCTGGTCGCCGACGGTCTGCTGCAGCGACGGCCTTACCAGGAGCCGGGCAAGCGGACCAGGTACGAGTACGTCCTCACCGAACTGGGCCGAGAGCTCTTCCCCGTGCTCGTCGCCCTGATGCAGTGGGGGGAGCGGCTCGGCCGCGACGGCGGCGTCGAACTCGTGCACGCCGGCTGCGGGAGTCCGCTCGGCGTCGTGGTGAAGTGTGCAAACGGGCACGAGGTGGCGCTACCCGACACGGCCGCCCGGCTGGTGACGGACGGAAACAGCACCGAACTCCCGTAACTGGACCGGCACACCTCCCCCGCCGACGATCTCTACTGCCGGCTGATCGAGTCCAGCGGCCGGCCCGATCGTCACGCCCGCTGGCCCGGTTCAGGTCGTGACGATCACGTGGAGGTTCCGAGGTCCGTGGACGCCCTCGACCCGGTTGAGTTCGATGTCACTGGTTGCCGACGGCCCGCTGATCCACGTCAGGGGTCGGTGCGGATCGACCCGGGCGAGGGCGTCCGGCACGGTGGCGACGACCTGCTCGGTCCGCACCACGCACACGTGCACGTCCGGCAGCAGCGTGATGATCCGGCGGCCCTGGTCGGGGGCCCCGTCGAGCAGGATCGTGCCGGTCTCGGCCACGGCCACCGCCGCCGCGGTGACGACCCCGTCCAGGGCCGCGATCCGCGCCGCGGTGAGGTTGTCGTCCGGCACCGCGGTGACGCTGGCCGGCAGCCAGTGCCGGGGCAGTCCGGGTGGCACGACGATCTGCCGGCCGCCGAGTACCTCGTCGACGGTGCGGGCGACGTCAGCGTCGGCGCACCGGTGCACGGTGGCCCGGTAGTCGGTGAGGCGGTCCACGAGCAGGTCGAGATCGGCGGCGACCGTGCCGGCGGGCCGGTAGTCCCGGGGCGCCGCGGCCGGCGCGGTCCGAGGCTCGCCGAGAGCGGCACGGAGCCGATCGAGGATGAGGTCCCGTCCGGTCACCGCTCGGCCCACCACTGGCGGAAACTCTGCGGCGGCGGCTGCGGCAGGTCACGACTGGCCGTCCAGCCGGACAGCGGCGGCGGCAGGCCGCGCCCGCGCGGGCCGGCGAGCCGGCTCAGCTTCGCGGCGCGCTGCGCGGCCGCGTACAGCGCCGGATGGTCCATCGTGTACGCGGCCGCGGCCATCGCCACCGCCTCGGCGCGGGGGTGGGGGGCCTCGGCGCGCAGGTGGACCAGGATCGACGGAATGTCGATCATCACCGGGCAGGCGTCGTAGCAGGCACCGCAGAGCGACGAGGCATACGGCAGCGAGGCGTTGTCGGCCACACCGGTCAGTTGCGGGGACAGCACCGCCCCGATCGGCCCCGGATAGACCGACCCGTACGCGTGCCCGCCGGTGCGTTCGTACACCGGGCAGACGTTCAGGCAGGCCGAGCAGCGGATACAGTGCAGCGCCTGCCGGCCCACCTCGTCGGCGAGCACCGCGCTGCGGCCGTTGTCCAGCAGCACCAGGTGGAACGTCTGCGGGCCGTCGCCCGGCGTGACGCCGGTCCACATCGAGGTGTAGGGGTTCATCCGCTCCCCCGTCGACGCCCGCGGCAGCAACTGGAGGAAGACCTCCAGGTCCCGCCAGGTGGGGACGACCTTCTCGATGCCCATCACGGTGATCAGAGTGTCGGGCAGGGTGAGGCACATCCGCCCGTTGCCCTCCGACTCCACCACGGCCAGGGTGCCCGTCTCGGCCACGGCGAAGTTCGCCCCCGAGATCGCCACCTTCGTGCTGAGGAAGGTCTGCCGCAGATGCCGGCGCGCCGCCGCCGCCAGCGCCGGCGGCTCGTCGGTCAGCCCCGGGTCGACGTCGGGCATCTCGCGCAGGAAGATCTCCCGGATCTCCGCGCGGTTGCGGTGGATCGCCGGCACCAGGATATGACTCGGTTTGTCCCGTCCGAGCTGCACGATCAGCTCGGCGAGGTCGGTCTCCACCGGCTCGATCCCGGCGGCCTCCAGGGCCTCGTTCAGGCCGATCTCCTGGGTGGCCATCGACTTGACCTTCATCACCCGGTCGGCGCCGGTGGCCCGGACAAGGTCGGTGACGATCCGGTTGGCCTCGACCGCGTCAGGCGCCCAGTGCACCGTGCCGCCGGCCGCGGTGACCGCCGCCTCCAACTGTTCCAGCAGCTCGGGCAGGCGGGCCATGGTGTCGGTCTTGATCGCCCGGCCGGCGGCCCGCAACTCCGGCCAGTCCGGTACCTCATCGATCACCGCCCCCGACTTGCCGCGGATCGTCGTGGTGGCATGCCGCAGGTTCCGGCGAAGCTGGGCGTCACCCAACGCCCGCCGGGCCGCGGCCGGGAACGGCTCGTCGCCACGCAAATGCCCCACCCCGCGCGGCGCAGGCGTCGGCATGCCCAGGAACGTCCTGCTCACGACCGCACCTCCCACCGGTCCCGCTCACCGGCTGTCCCCGACCGTTCCGTGCTGGCGAGGATCTCCGCCAGATGCACCGTCCGCACCCCCGCTCTCAGCCGGGACAGCCCGCCGCCGATGTGCATCAGGCACGACGCGTCTCCGGCGGTGCACACGTCCGCCCTCGTGGCCAGCACGTTGCGCATCTTGTCCGCCAGCATCGCCGTCGAGGTGTCCGCGTTCTTCAGCGCGAAGGTGCCTCCGAAGCCGCAGCACTGTTCCGCCTGCGGCAGCTCTACCAGCTCCAGACCACGCACCTCGCGCAGCAGGCGCAAGGGTTTGTCCCCGATCCGGATCATCCGCAGGGAGTGACACGTCGGGTGGTACGTCACCCGGTGCGGAAAGTACGCCCCGACATCGGTCACCCCCAGCACGTCGACCAGCAGTTCCGACAGCTCATACGTCCGCGCGGCCACCTCCTCCGCCCGACGCGCCAGCCACTCGTCCTCCGCCCGACGCGCCACCATCGCGTGCTGATGCCGCACCGATCCCACGCACGAGCCCGACGGCGCCACCACGACGTCGTACGGGGCGAACACCCGCACGTGCCGGCGGACCAGCCGCAACGCCTCGTCCGGATAGCCGGTGTTGACGTGCATCTGCCCGCAGCACGTCTGGTCCTCGGGGAAGACCACCTCGTGGCCCAGGCGCTCCAGCAGCCGTACTGTCGCTTTGGCCGCCTCCGGGAAGAGGGTGTCGGCGAGGCAGGTCACGAACAGGGCGATCCGCATCGTCAGCCACCCATCCGGTCTTCGGCGGCTCGGCGGGCCGCCTGGTCACCTCGCGGCTCGTACCGGACGGGGTGCGGGGTATCGGGCCGGAGGGCCAGCAGTGCCGGCAGGTCCGGGTGCAGCTGGCGGCCATCAGCCACGCCGGTGAGCCACAGCCCGGGGGCCGCTCTCTCGTCACGGGGATGCCGGTAGCGGTACGTCCAACGATCGGCACGCTCAGACAATGCGGCCCAGCCATTCCTCGACGCCGGCGATGTGGACCGTCGCCCAGGATCGGGCCAGCTCGGGCTGCCGGGAGGCGATGGCCTCCAGAATCGCGGCATGCTGTTCGCGGGTCTTGTGGACGGCGCCTTCCTGCGTCAGTCCCCGCCAGATGCGGGCGCGGGTGGTCGGGCCGGAGAGGCTGTCGAGCAGCGAGGTGAGCAGTTTGTTGCCCGCGCAGGCCGCGATCTGCCGATGGAACTCCAGGTCGTTGGCGACGAGTTCGTCGATGCTCGGATCCTCGCCGAGCGCGTCCAGGACGCTCCGGAGCTTGCCGAGTTCCTCGTCGCTGATCCGCTGCGCCGCGAGCGCGGTGGCGGCCGGCTCGAGAATGCGGCGTACCTCCAGGAACTGCAGGACGGTGTCGTCGCGGTGAAAGTCGACGACGAAGCTCAACGCGTCGAGCAGCATCGCCGGATCGAGGCTCGTCACGTACGTGCCGTCGCCCTGGCGTACGTCCAGCACCCGGATCAGCGACAGCGCCTTGACCGCCTCGCGCAGGGAGTTGCGGGACAGGCCGAGCCGCTCGGCAAGGTCGGGTTCGCGCGGCAACCGATCACCGGGGCGCAGTTCGCCCGCGACGATCATCTGCTTAATCTTGCCGATCGCCTCGTCGGTGACCGCCATGCGTTCCTTCACCGTCCCTATCTACCACGAAAACCGATACGTGCTCAGGGGCCGAGTCGGTAGGTTCGCGCCGCTGTGCCGCCGAACACCGCCGCCCGCTCCTGCGGTGACAGCGGAGGCAACGCCTCGGCCACCGCCGACAGCACCGCGCCGTAGTCGGCGGCCAGCCGGCAGACCGGCCAGTCCGAGCCGAACATCAGCCGCTCGGGTCCGAACAGCTCCACCGCCGCGCCGACGAACGGGCGCAGGTCCGCGACCCGCCACCGGTTCCAGTCCGCCTCGGTGACCAGCCCGGAGATCTTGGCGGTGACGTTCGGCAGTGCCGCGAGTTCCGCGACCGGACCCGACCATTCGGCCAGGCCGGCCGCGCCGTCGCGGATGCGGGGTTTGCCCAGGTGGTCGAGGACGAAGCCGAGCTCCGGGACGTCCCGGGCGGCCCGGGCCACCGCCGCGAGCTGGTCGACCCGGACCACGACGTCGAACGCCAGGCCGGCCTCGGCGATGGCACGAAGCCCGCGCCGGACCTGCGGGCGGTCGAGGTATTCCGGGTCCGCCTCGCCCTGCAGTTGCGGCCGGACGCCCACCAGCAGCTCGCCCCCGGGCAGCTGCCGGTAGCGGGCGATGGTGTCGGCGAGCGCGGAGTCGGCCGGATCGGCCCACGCGACCACCCCGCCGATCGCTGCGGTGCTGCTCCCGTACCGGAGCAGGATGGCCGCCTCCGCGGTGTCGCAGCGTCCGCCCTCCACCAGGATCGTCCGGTCCACGCCGGCGACGGACAGCTCCGGCTGGAGGTCGGCGGGCAGGAACGACCGGCGGATCGGAGCCAGCTCCGGCTCGTCGAGCCACCGGTAGCCGTCGTCGATCCGCCACAGGTGGTGGTGCGCGTCGACGATCACGGCGTACGCACCCGATGGGTGGGTACCGGTGCGTCCGGGCGCAGCAGCCCCTCGGCGACCAGCTCGGACCAGAAGTCGGCCGGCGGTGGTGCGGCTGCCTGCAGCGCCGCGTTCCGCCGCACCTGCCCTGGGTCGTGCGCCCCGACCACCACCGACGCCACCGTGGGGTGTGCGCCGGCGAAGGCGAGCGCCGCCGCCGGCAGCGAGGTCCCGTGCCGGGCGCAGACGGCAGCGATCGCCCGCACCCGGTCGACCATCGGGGCTGGCGCGGCGTGGTAGTCGTAGGGCAGCCCGGTGTGTGGCCGGTCGACGGCGAGCAGGCCGCTGTTGAAGACGCCCGCGTTGAGTACGGAGACGCCGCGCTGCGCGCACTCCGGCAGCAGCGTGTCCAGGGCGGGCTGCTCCAACAGCGTGTACCGGCCGGCGACCATGACGGCGTCGAGTTCGGTCTCGGTGACGAACCGGTGTAACACCTGCCACTGCATCGACCCGACTCCGATCGCGCCCACGACACCCTGTGCCCGCAGGTCGTGCAGGGCCGGATAGGCCTGCTCGAGTGCCTGAACCTGGTGGTCCTCCGGATCGTGGATGAGCACCACGTCGATCCGGTCCAGGCCGAGCCGGACCAGGCTCGCCTCCAGCGAACGGTGCACCCCGTCGGCGCTGAAGTCCCACGCCCGACGGTGGTCGGCCGGCACGTGGAAGCCCGCCGGGTCACGTCGCGCCGCACCGGCGGGATCCGGCACGAGCAGGCGACCCACCTTGGTGCTGACCGTGTACGAGGGCCGCGGCAGGCTGCGCAGCGCGTTGCCGAGCCGGCGCTCGGAGAGCCCGAGCCCGTAGTGGGGTGCGGTGTCGAAGTACCGGATGCCGGATTCCCACGCCGCCGCCACGGTGTCCGCGGCCTCGGCGTCTTTCAGCGCCGTGTAGAGATTGCCGAGTTGGGCGCAGCCGAGACCCTGCGGACTCACGGTCACCTCGGACCGGCCCAACCTGACGACGGTCACGGCAGCTCCCAGACGAGGCGCAGCCCCGAGTCGGTACCCGAGTAGTCGTCCTCGACCTCCAGCAACTCCGCCATCCGGGCCTGCCAGGGCACGTTCGCGGGATGATCCCGCAACTCGTGTCGCATCCGCTGGTAGTCCTCGACCTCGACCAGATGGAACAGGTCGCGCCCGTCCCGCCAGATCCGCCACGAGTGCACCCCGGCCGCGCGCAGCGCGCTGTCCAGCTCGGCGGGGATGACCCGGTGCACCGTGTCGTACTCGCCTTCCTTGCCCGGCTTGAGCCGGGTGTGCAGGGCGATCCGTTGCATGGCAGCTCCTTCCCTCAGTCAGGACGGTCCGCGGCGGGGCGCGGCCGCAGGCCCTGCATGCCGCCGTCGACGGCGAGGACACTGCCGGTGGTCGACCCCGCGAGCGGGCTGGCGAGGTAGGCGACCGCCGCCGCCACCTCGTTCGCGCTGACCAACCGGCCGAGGGGCTGGCGGGCCTGCAACGCGGCCAGCTCCGCCGTCGGGTCCTCGGCCGCCTCCAGCAGCCGACGCACCCACGGCGTGTCCGCCGTGCCGGGGTTGACGCAGTTGACCCGGATCCCCTCCCGCAGGTGGTCGGCCGCCATCGCCAACGTCAGCGACTGCACCGCGCCCTTGCTGGCGCTGTAGAGCGCCCGGTCCGGCAGTCCGGCGGTCGCCGCGATGGAGCAGGTGTTGACGATCGCCGCGTGGGACGACGCGCGCAGGTGCGGCAGCGCAGCGCGGGTCACCCGGACGATCCCGACCACGTTCACGTCGAGCACCCGGTGCCACTCGTCGTCCGGGTTGCTCTCCACCGTGCCGCGGGCTCCGATGCCGGCGTTGTTCACCAGCACGTCGATGCCGCCGAGCGCCTGGGCGGCGGCGGCCACGGCCTCGCGCACCGAGGGGTCGTCGGCGACGTCCGCCGCGAAACCGAGCAGCGGCTCGGGCACCGCCTCGGGACGTAGGTCCAGACAGGCCACGGCGGCGCCGCGCTCTGCGAGCAGGGTCGCCGTCGCCAGCCCGATGCCCGACGCCCCGCCGGTCACCAGGGCCCTCAACCCGGTGAACTCGCCTCGATCACCCATCACCGTTCCACCTCACCATCGGTCCGGTCGTCCTCGTCGCGGTGCCGCCCGCCGCCACTCCCACTCACCGTCGGACCGGGCGCGCCCGCGGCGGACCAGACCGGGCCGTGCGGGAATACGTACTCGGCCAGCGTCTCCGGCCGCATGGTGGCGCCGAAGCCCGGTGCGGTCGGGGCGAGGTAGCGGCCACGCGAAACCACCACCGGATCGACGAAATGTTCGTGCAGGTGGTCGACGTATTCGATGACCCGGTCCTGCATCGAGCCGGACACGGCGACGAAGTCGAACATCGACAGGTGCTGGACCAACTCGCAGAGTCCCACCCCGCCCGCGTGCGGGCACACGGGCACACGGAACTTCGCCGCCAGCAGCAGGATCGCGAGGACCTCGTTGACGCCGGCGACCCGGGCCGCGTCGATCTGCACGTAGGAGATCGCCTCGAGCTGGAGCAACTGCTTGAAGACGACCCGGTTGGCGATGTGTTCGCCCGTCGCGACCCGGATCGGTGCCACCCCGCGGGCGATGGCGGCGTGCCCGACGACGTCGTCCGGGCTGGTCGGCTCCTCGATCCAGTACGGGTCGAACGGGGCCAGCTCGCGCACCCAGCTGATCGCCTCCGGCACGTCCCAGCGCTGGTTGGCGTCGACCGCGATGCGGATGTCCGGCCCGCAGGTCTGCCGGGCTATGTCCATCCGCCGGATGTCGTCGGCCAGATTTGCGCCGACCTTCAGCTTGATCTGGGTGAAGCCCTCCGCCACCGCTTCTTTGCACAGGCGGCGCAGTTTGTCGTCGTCGTAGCCCAGCCAGCCCGGCGACGTGGTGTAGGCCGGGAACCCCTCGCGCCGCAGCAACTCCTCCCGCCCGGCGCGTCCCGGTTGTGCGGTGCGCAGGATCCGCAGCGCCTCGTCGCGGGTCAGGGCGTCGGTGAGATAGCGGAAGTCGATCAGCTCGACGAGCTCCTCCGGGCTCAGCCGGCTCAGCAGCTGCCACAGCGGCAGCCCCTCCCGCTTGGCCCGCAGGTCCCACAGGGCGTTGATCACGGCGGAGATCGCCATGTGCATGACGCCCTTCTCCGGGCCGAGCCAGCGCAGCTGCGAGTCGTGGACGAGCTCGCGCCAGAGGCCGCCGAGGTCGGCCAGGACCGCCTCCACCGACCTGCCGAGCAGGTACGGCCGCAGCGAGGCGATCGCGGCCGCCTGCACCTCGTTGCCGCGGCCGATGGTGAAGGCGAAGCCGTGCCCCTCGTGTCCGTCCACCTCGTCGGTGCGCACCACGAGGTAGGCGGCCGAGTAGTCGGGGTCGGGGTTCATGGCGTCGGAGCCGTCCAACTCGCGCGAGGTCGGAAAGCGGACGTCGAGGACCTCCAGCTCGGTGAAGTTCATGCCTGCCCCACCTCCTGGCGCTGGCGCCCCAGCCCGTCGATCTCCAGCTCGACGACGTCGCCCGCGACCAGGTACGGCTTCGGTTCGTGTTGCCCCAGTGCCACTCCGGCCGGGGTGCCGGTGTTGATCACGTCGCCCGGGTGGAGGACCATGAACTGGCTCAGGTAGCGGATGGTCTCCCCCACCGGAAAGACCATGTCGGCGGTGGTGCCGTCCTGCCGCAGTGCACCGTTGACCCACAGCCGCAGCCTCAGGGCCTGCGGGTCGGGCACCTCGTCGGCGGTGACCAGCCACGGTCCGAGCGGGTTGAAGGTCTCACAGGACTTGCCCTTGTCCCACTGGCCGCCACGCTCGAGTTGGAACTCCCGCTCGGAGACGTCGTGGGCTACGGCGTAGCCGGCGACGCAGTCCATCGCCTCGTCGATGCTGGACAGGTAGCGAGCGGTGCGTCCGATGACGACGGCGAGCTCGACCTCCCAGTCGGTCTTCGTGCTGCCACGCGGAACAAGAACCGTGTCATCGGGCCCCACCACGGTGTCCGGGGCTTTCAGGAAGACGACCGGCTCGGTCGGGAGCGGGGCACCGGTCTCGGCGGCGTGGTCCCGGTAGTTCAAGCCGATGCAAACGATCTTGTTGGGTCGCAGCGGTGGTCCGATGCGCAGTCCTCCGCTGGTGAGCAGCGGCAACTCGGCCGTCGGGAGTTCCGCCAGCCGCCTGATGCCGTGGGTGGCGAGGAACGATGCGTCCAGGTCGTCGATCAACCCGCTGAGGTCGCGCAGTCGCCCGGCCTCGTCCAGCAGTGCCGGCCGCTCCTGTCCTGGTGCGCCCACCCGCAAGAGCCTCATGCGTCGCCCCCAGAATTCATGTCGCACATCCAATACGTCGGTTCTCTGTCAGCTCACGTCAATGCACCGCGGCGCTGCGGCGCCCCGGCTACCCCTTGGTGGCGCCTCCGGTCAGGCCCTTGACGAACTGTCGTTGCAGGGCCAGGTAGAAGATGAGCACGGGCAGCGTGGCCAGGAACATCAGCGCGAAGAGGCTGCCGAAATCCGCCTGGTACTGCCCGATCGAGCGGTAGATGCCGGTGGTGATCGTGGTTCCCTGGCTCGGGCCGAGAATGATCAGTGGATTGATGAAGTCGTTCCAGATCCACACGCTGAGGAAGATGACGACGCTCGCGGTCGCGGGGCGCAGCAACGGGAAGACGACCCGCCAGAAGACCTGCATCCGGCTCGCACCGTCGATGCGCGCCGCCTCTTCGAGTTCGACCGGCACGGCGCGGATGAAGCCCATGAAGACGAAGATGCCGAACGGTACGTAGTAGCCGACGTTGAACAGCACCAGACCCTGCAGTGTCGCCATCAGGTGGGTGAACCGCAGCACATCGGTGATCGGTATCAGGATCACCTGTGGAGGGATCATGAGCCCGCAGAGCAGCAGCAGGGTCAGCGCCCGGGTCCACCGATTGCGGGTGCGGGCGAGGTAGTGGCCGAGCATCGCGGAGAGCACGATGAGCACCAGCACCGACAGGAGGGTGACGACGATGCTGTTGGTGAGGCTGACCCAGAACAGGCGGTCCGGACGGGTGAGCACCGCCTGGATGTTGGCCAGTGTGGGCGGCAGCGGAAGCTGGGCGGGTTGCTTGGCGATCAGGTCGCCGCGTTTGAAGACGTTCGCCAGGACGAAGTACAGCGGCACGAAGAATAGCGCGGCGAGCGTGATCGCTACACCGGGGCGCAGGAACGACGGTTTGCCATGTTTCACAGGTCCACCTCCCGGCGCTGCAGGAACCTCAGCGCGATCGCGGTCACGACCGCGACGATGAGCAACATCAGGATCGCCATGGCGGAGGCGTATCCACCGTGGTTGGCGTCGAAGCCGGTCTGGAGCACGTTGAAGGCGATGGTGGCGGTGGTGCCGGATCCCGGCCCGCCGTTGGTGATCACCTTGATGTAGTCGTATGCCTTGAACGCGGAGATCAGCAGGACGACGGTGTTGACGGTCAGGGCGGGCGCCAGCATCGGCCAGGTGACGGCGCGGAACCGGCGGACCGGGCCGGCGCCGTCGATCGCCGCGGCCTCCTGCAGCTCGACGGGCACACCCTGGAGGCCGGCGAGGTAGACCACGACACAGAAGCCGAGCATCTGCCAGCTGATGATCGACGCCACCGAGTACAGGGCGACGGCCGGGTCGGAGAGCCAGCCGGGGGGCTGGTCGACCCCGAGGGCCCTCAGCGTCTCGTTGAGCGGCCCTTCGCTGTCCAGCAGGCGCGACCAGATGACGCTCACGACCACGGAGCTCAGGATGACCGGGGTGAAGAAGACGCTGCGCAGGGCGTTGTAGAGCCACCCGTGCCGGTCGAGCAGCAGCGCGACCGCCAGCCCGAGCACGTTCGGCACGATCACCACGATCACGGTGAGGATGGTCGTCACCCGCAGCGCCGTGAGGAACTGGTCGTCGCGCAGCAGCAGCTGGTAGTTCTCCAGTCCCACGTACTTCGTCGGCGGGTTGAACGGGTTGTAGTTGGTCAGGCTGTAGCCGAGGCTGACCAGGATGGGCGCCAGGACGAAGCAGGCGTAGATCAGCACCCCGGGCGCGGCGAACGATGCGAAGTGCCCGAGGGCCGGCCCCAACGGGCGTCGTCGCCGGGTTCTTGTCGTCTCCTCCGATGCGGGCCGTGTGGCAGGCCTAGCGACCTGGGCAACCATTGCGCCTACTCCTTCCATCCTTACCGGTCGACCGTCGCCAGCTTCGGTGCGACCGAGGGGTGTGGAGAGCGAGCGCGCTCTCCACACCCGGTCGAACGCGTCGCCGGATCAGCCGGCCTTCGACCACTCCGTGTCCAGGAAGGCGGCGGCCTGAGCGGGCGTCTTGCGTCCCGTGATCAGATCCTGTGCGGCCGAGTCGACCTTGTCGGTCATTCCGGGCAGCAGCCCGTCGTCGGCCGTTTCCCAGCGGAATGCGTGCACGACGGCCTGCTGGGCCTGCGCCTGCTGGTAGAGCTCGTATCCCGCCTTGAAAACCGGACCCACGTCCGAGGGCAGCGTGTAGCCCTTGATTGCGGGGAAGAGTCCGTCAGCCTTGACGGACGCGTCGAGTTGCTCCTTGTCGAGCTGGAACGCCAGCGCGAACTTCTTGGCCGCGTCGAGGTTCTTCGCCTTCGCACTGACGATCATGCCGCCGCCGGTGTAGGCGGGCGCCACGACCTTGCCGTCCTCGGTCGGGAAGTTGAACACGCCGATTTCGAAGCCGGGCTTCTTGGTGTCGGCGTTCGCCGCGAACCAGTTCCCCATCGGATACATCGCACCCTTGCCGTCCAGGAACGCCTGCTCTGTGGCGGCGTAGTCCCGGGAGACGGCCGACTTGTCGAGGTAGCCCTTGGCGGCCAGGTCGGCGAACTTGCCGAGCGCCTTCTCGAAGTCGGGATCGGCGAACTTCGCCTGGTCCGACCGTCGCTTGGTCAGCCAGTCCGGCGTTTTCGCGTACAGGTCCACACTCACGAGGCCGGACAGGATCATCGACGAGGCGAAGCCATCCTTGCCACCGCCGATGACGAACGGCGTCATCCCCTTCGCCTTCAGCTTCGCCGACGCGTCGAGCAGCTCGGCCCAGGTCTTCGGGGTCGAGGTGACGCCGGCGTCGGCGAACATCTTCTTGTTGTAGTAGATCGGCGGGATGGTCTGGGTGTTGGCCGGCAGCTGGTAGTACTTCCCGTTGATCGGGTTCGCCGTCGGGTAGAGGAAGTCCTTCAACTCGTCCGGCTGCCACGGGTAGAGGTTTCCGGCCTCGGCGAACCCCGCCGGGGAAACCGCGATCATGACGTCCGGGAACTGGCCCGACTGCAGCAGCTGCTTGGCGTACGCCGTCCGACCGTCCGCGGTCGGGGCCACCAGCTTCTTGACGGTGACGTCGGGGTTCCTGTCGGTCACCCGCTTGATCGCGGCATCCCAGTACCCGGGGGTGAGGTTCGGCGTCTCGAAGGTCAGGAAGGTGACCTCCTGCTTGCCGTCCACGGTGGACGGGTTGTCACCGACCGTGCAGGCGCTGAGGGCGACGACGGCCGCGAGTGCGGCCGCCACCCGGAATGCTCGGGGCTTGTTCCGCATTGAGCCACCTCTCGTGAGGTCGGACAGTGGTGGGAGTGGCGAAGGGTCAACGCCGGAGCGCAGTACATCCGATCTTTGGGCGGAGTGTCAACGCCTGAACCCGGAAAAGACGTCATCCAACGCCGGATCGATCGGATGACTGCCCGATGAACGGCATTTCTCGGATTCGAGCGACTTCGCCTGTTTGGACCAGGGCGCTTGGTGGCGCAGCACAAGCGAATCGATGCGGTGGTGCAGCACGGGGACGTCCACCGGCTGCTGGCTTCCACCAGCGGGGCACGCCCGGGTCATCCGATGAATCACGGGTGGGCCGGCAATGATCGGATGACCACTCACCACGCTCGCCCGACGGCGGACCGACCTGGCCGCCTCCCCCTCGTATGGTGCGATCTGCCTGCGCCGATGTTCATCGCGCCCTACGACGGGTCTACAGAGGTCTTGACCATCGCCGATGGCAGTTGTAATCATCGGATGTCTTTATTCGAAACCTCGATGTAACCACTGACCAGACAGACCATCGAGAGGCGATGTCCCCATGAGACTTCGACCGCACGGCGGTACCCGACCACGATCCGAGCGGGCGTGGAGCAGGTGGCGCCTGTTGGGCGCCGCGCTCGTCCTCGTCCTGACCGCGGGGCTCATCGGCGCCCCCGCCGCCCACGCGGAGGTCCAGCATCCGCGACAACAGTGGATGCGTGAATCCACGGCCGGCCTGTTCCTGCACTGGGGAATGTTCACCGCCCCGGCCCACCGCGACTGCGCGGAGTGGGAGGACGACGTCACCGAGGGCGGCTGGAACCCGGACTACTGGGTGGACGAGGCCCGCAAACTCGGCGCCTCCTACATCGTCCTGGCCACCTTCCACAGCCGGCTCGGGTACGCCCGCCCCTGGCCGTCGAAAATCCCCGGCAGCTGTGCGACCGAGCGCGACATCCTCGGCGAGCTCATCGAGGCCGGCAAGGCCAAGGGGGTCCGGGTCATCCTCTACATGACCGACGACCCCCAGTGGCACAACGAGCTCGGCGTCGAGACGCTGGACTCGGCGGCCTACTCGGCGTACAAGGGCCAGCAGGTCGACCTGACCACCCGCGACGGGTTCGGCATGTTCAGCTACGACCTGTTCTTCGAGGTGATGGAGAAGTACGCCGACCTGGGCGGGTTCTGGATCGACAACGACAACGCCTACTGGGAGCGGAACAACCTCTACGAGCAGATCCGCGAGAAGCGACCGTCCTGGTTGTTGAGCAACAACAACGAGGACACGCCGATCATGGACACGGTCAGCAATGAGCAGAAGACCGGCATGACGCCGGCCTACGACTACCCGCAGGCCGCCTTCACCCCCATGCCGCGCCTCACCGAGGCCGACTACAAGCTGCCAACGACCGGCTCCTGGTGGTACGACGGCGGCGACCACGCCGTCGACGTCCGGCTCAGCACCGGTCGCTACATCACCAACGCCGGCTCGTCCATGAAGTCCCTCATGGCGGAGACACCGATGGTGAACGGCAAGTTCCCCGCCCAGCAGGAGGCGTTCAACAACTTCATGGCCGAATGGGTGCCACCGATCCGGTCCTCGCTGGTCGGAACCGAGGGCGGCGGCTACCTGTACGGAGGCATGCAGCCCGGCTTCTGGAACGACGGGGCTCACGGTGTCATCACCGTGGAACCCGGTGCGAGGACCCAGTACGTGCACGTACTGACCCGGCCGCGCACGGATCAGGTCCGGTTGCGCGACAACGGCTACCAGGTGACCGGCGTGAATGACCTGAGGACCGGCGAGCGGATGCGGTTCAGCCAGTCCGGCGGGTACCTGACGATCCTCGGCATCGACACCTGGGACACCTACGACACGGTGTTCCAGGTGAGCACGGCCGGCCAGCAGTCCTTCTACCCCCAGTCGATGATCAAGGCGTCCGCGTCCTCCTCCAGCGACGGCCACCCGGCCGGAGCCCTGGTGGACGGAAGCTTCGAGAACTACTGGGACAGCAACGGGCAGCTGCCGGTCTCGCTGACGCTGGACCTCGGAGACACCCGCAAGGCGAGGTACCTCGCGGTGAACCAGCGGGAGTGGTCGCCGACCTACGCCCGGGAGTCGTTCGGCCGGCCGGAGGACTCGGCGCGGATCAAGGACTACCGCGTCTACGTCAGCAAGGACGGCGTGCGATGGGGGCAGCCGGTACGCAGCGGCGCGATGCCCAGCGCCCGTGGGGCGCAGTTCATCGACCTCGGCGACCAGCACGCCCGGTTCATCAAGCTGGAGGTCCTGAACACCTGGAGCGGTCCGCAGGCGCCGACGTTCTACCGGCAGCTGCGGATCGACGAGGTCAAGGTGGCCTACGACTACCCGGGGCCGGTCGGCACCCAACTGCCGCTGGAGGCGGAGTCGCGCAGCAACGCGCTCAACGGCAAGGCGAAGCCGGCGAAGTGCCTCGCCTGCTCCGGTTCGCACCAGGTCGTCGGGCTCGGCGGCGGCACCCGCAACTCGGTCACCTACCGGGGGGTCACCGCACCGGAGGCCGGTACCTACCGGCTGCAGATCGACCACACCGCCGCCGGCGCCGGCGGCTCGCTCTCGGTGAGCGTCAACGGCGGCGCCCCGGTCGAGGTGCCGCTCGCCGCGGACAACCCGGACGTGCCCGTCGCCTCGGCGGTCCCCGTGCCGCTGCGGGCCGGCGCCAACACCATCACGCTGTTCAGTTCGGCCGCCCGCGGGCCGGGAATCGACCGGATCGCGGTCGGGCCCCTGCCACCCGCGTCCTCCGTGCCGCGAACCACGATGACGGTGGAGCCGGCCGGCGTTCAGTGGGTCGGCCCGGGGCAGCAGTCGATCACCGTCACGGCGCGGCTGCGGCTCGACGTCGACGACGCACTCGACCAGGTCAGCATGGCCCCGGTCGTCCCCTCCGGCTGGTCGATCACCGGCGGCGCCGCGACGTCCAGGGAGATGCGCCTCGGGCAGGTTCTGGAGGGCAGCTGGACCATCACCTCGCCGGCCGGCCAGGACGTCAGCTCGGCGAAGATCCCGGTCGTGGCGTCGTTCGAGACGCTCGGCAGGCCGAGCCAGGTCAGCCGCGACCTTCGTGTGCAACTGCGCCCGACGGACCGGGTGTTCATGCGGGAGGCCGAGGACTCGGGCAACCAGCTCGGCAGCTCCGGCATCACCAGCTGCTCGCCCTGCTCCGGCGGACAGAAGGTGCGCAACATCGGCGGCAGCTCGGACGCCTACGTGCTGTTCGAGAACGTCACCGTCGACACGGCTCGCCAGTACACCCTGTTCATCGACTTCACGGTGAACGGTGACCGCTCGTTCTTCGTAACCGTCAACGGCGGTACGCCCATCGAGGTCAAGGTGAGCGGCGTCGGCAACAACACGCCCTACACGACCTCGGTCCCCGTCACCCTTCAGGCGGGCGCCAACACCATCAAGATTCACAACGACGAGGACTCCGCACCGGACCTCGACCGGCTGTCGCTGGGCTGACCCTCCCCGCGGCACCCACCCACCGTCGATGCCCTGCTCCGCCAGGTGCGCGAGCAGGGCATCGACTGAGGCGCTCACCCGCGCCGACCACCGGTCTCCCCACCACAATCGAGGAGGAGTCACCTGTGAAGCACACACCAGATCGGTCGGCGCGGCGGGCTGCCGTCGCCCGTCCGGCCCCCCGGATCGCGGCCCTCGCGGTCGCCCTGATCGCCACGCTGCTCGCCGGAACTCTCACGGCGACACCCGCTCGGGCGGGCACCGCCCGATGGACCGTCGCTGCGGACTCCGCACCCGGCGCCCCGAGGGCGGAGGTCATTCACGACAAGGCGGCGGGCACCATCTCGTTGGCCGTGTCCCGCGGCGGCCGGACCGTACTGGCGCCCAGCACGCTGGGCATCCGCACCGAGGGCGCCGACCTGACCGGCGGACTGCGGTTCCTCGGTCGCAGCGACCGCACCGACATCGAGCGCTACACGACGACCGTCGGAAAGCAGGTGCGGCGGCTCGCGATCTTCCGGGAGGCACGGTTCCGGTTCGCCGGCGCGGGTGGCGCCCGGGTCGACCTGGTCGTCCGGGCCGCCCGCGACGGGGTCGCCTACCGGTACGAACTGCCCGGCGACTACGGGTCGGTGCTCGGCGAGGCGTCCGCGTTCACGGTTCCCCCCGACAGCACGGCCTGGCTGGCGAACCACCGGCGGGACTACGAGAACCCCTACGTCCAGACCACCGCCGCCGCCGCGGACGACCGGGAGTATCTCGCCCCGGCGCTGTTCGACGTCGACGGCACCTACCTGATGCTCGCCGAGTCCAACCTCGACGGACGGTACTCCGGCGGCAGCCTGGTGCACGACGGCACCGGCACCTACCGGGTGAAGCTGTGGGACCAGAACGTCCTGGTCGACGGGCCGCTGGCGACCCCGTGGCGGGTGATGGTCGTCGGCGATCTCGGCACGATCGCCACCTCGACGCTGGTCGACGACCTGGCGCCGCCGTCGCGGATCACCGACACCTCGTGGATTCGTCCCGGCCAGGTGCTCTGGACCTGGCTCGCCGGCGGGCGGGCCGCCGGGCAGAGCCTGACCAAGCAGATGGGGTACGTCGACTATGCCGCCCAGCGCGGCTGGCCGTACGTCGCCGTCGACGCGGGCTGGTACTTCGACCCGCAGCAGTGGGACGTGACCGACCCGAACTGGCGTACCACCAGCTGGATGCCCGAACTCGTCCGCTACGCGCGGGAGCGCAACGTCGGCATCGTCGTCTGGATCCACTACCGGGACCTCGACACCCCACAGGAGCGGTCCGAGTGGCTGCCGACGCTGCACGAGTGGGGCGTCAAGGGCGTAAAGATCGACTTTATGGACTCCGAGTCGCAGGAGCGGCTGCGGTGGTACGACGAGATCCTGCCCGCGACAGCCGCGAACCAGCTGCTCGTGAACTTCCACGGCTCGAACGTCCCGAAGGGCATCCACCGGGTCTGGCCCCACGTCATGACCATGGAGGGCGTCCACGGCGCCGAGAAGAGCAGCCTCACCACGAGCCACATCACCGCCCTTCCCTTCACCCGTAACGTGGTCGGCTCGATGGACTACACACCGATGGGTTTCCACCGGAACCGGCCGACCTCCGACGCCCACGAGTTGGGGCTGTCGGTCGTCTTCGAGTCCGGCCTGCAGGACCTCGCCGGCACTCCTGAGTCGTACGAGGCGCGGCCGGAGGCGGTGCGCTTCCTCGAACAGGTGCCGACCGTCTGGGACGAGACCAGGCTGCTCGCCGGCCGTCCCGCCGACAGCGCCGTCTTCGCGCGCCGCAGCGGGGAGCGATGGTTCCTGGGCGGGAGTTCGGCCGGCGCCGCCCGGACCCTGGACGTACCGCTGAACCTGCCTGCCGGGCGGTGGCTGGTGGAGCTGATCACCGACGGGGAGAGCGGGCTCGTGCGCAGCCAGCGGGTCATGCGGGCCGGTGACACGCTGCCCGTCGGCGTGGTCGCCGACGGTGGCTTCGCCGGGCTGGCCTGCCGGTGGCAACCGAAGATCACCACCTGCGACCGACCGTAGCTGTCCGCGTCAGCATGCGATGCCGGGCCCGCGCGGCCCGGCATCGCACGCGCCTCGTTCGACCGTTCGAGCCAGTCCCTTTCCGAGGAGGATGCGATGCGCACACCATCACCAGGCAGTCCGCCGTCGCGGCGGAGCACCATCGGCGCGGCCGCCGCCATGGTCGCGGCACTGCTGCTCGCGCCGCTCGCCGCCCCGGCCCGCGCCGCGGGTCCGGAGACCACGGCCGGGCTCGACCAGGGACCCATCACGGTCGCGAGTTCGTCGCCGCAGCTCGCCGACGCCGTCAACTGGGCCATGGCGCGCGCACGGCAGCACGTGCAGACCGGCAAGCGCGGCCCGGTGAACGGCAACGGCAGCAACCCCGGCACCGGCGAGGCCGACTACATTCCGTCGTACTGGGCGGGCTACGCCCACCGCACCGCCTTCTACTCACGGGACTTCGTGCACCAGGCCGCGGGCGGCCACCTCCTTGGCCTCGAGGAGGAGAACAAGTCGATGCTCACCGCCTTCGCGGCGAGCGCGAACGAGGCGCGCAAGTGGTATCCACTCTGGGCTTTGAACTTCGACGGCAGCCCCTACAACGTGGACTACCGCAGCGACACGAACTTCGTGCGCGAGGTGCCCGCGGTCTTCGAACTCGTGCAGGAGGCCGAGGAACAGTACCGCTGGACCGGCGACGCCGACTACCTCGACGACCCGGTGCTCTGGCAGTACTACACCAAAGCGGTCACCGAATTCGTCGCGCTCCACGACACGCAGCTGCCCAACGGCATCGCCGAGGGCACCGGCCGGGGCATCTTCCAGGGCGCCGCGAGCTACAACGAACGTAGCGACCACGCCGTGATCGAAGCCGGCGACGGGCTCGCCTCCCAGTACCGGGCGTACCTCGCCTACGCGTACCTCGCCCGGGAGAAGGGCGATCTCGGAACGGCGGCGACCTTTGAGCAGAAGGCCGCGGCGCTCAAGCGGTACTTCGAGGACGACTGGGGCGTCGTCCGGGGCACCTGGGAGTACGTGCGGGGTCGCGGCCCGGCGAACGAGCCGTACGCCGGCTTCGGCCGCGAGAACTCTGTCTTCTACGCCGTCAAGGAGTTCCTCGACGCCAACGACAAGCGCACGTGGGACTACCTCGCATACCTCGACCACATGTACGTCGAGGACCGGCCACCGAACATCGAGGCGACCACGTACGTGCCCGACGCGCTGTTCAACTACGGCTTCGACGAGCAGGCGTGGACCTGGATGAAGGACATCATCGCCAAGCTCCACCTTCCGCACGAAGTGCCCACGCAGGGCACGAACGGCGACTACCCCGAGACCAGCTTCACGCTCCTGTCGCAGACCGTCGAGGGACTCGCCGGGGTCCGGCCCAACGCGCCCGAGCACGCGGTGTCGGTCCGCTCGCACCTGCCCGCCGAGATCGGATGGCTCGACCTCGACCACATCCGTGTGGGCGAGCACGACTTCGGCGTCCGCCACGACGGCACGACGAAGACCGTCGTCAACCACAACGCCGGACCCCAACCGCTCGAGGTCACCGTGCAGTTCCCCGGCGGCTGGCCGAAGCTGAAGGTCGACGGCAAACCCGTGAAGCCCGAGTACGTGCACGTGAACGGCCGGGCGCTCACCCAGGTCACGCTGACGGTTCCCGTCGGCGCGTCCGTCACCGTCACCACGAGCGGTGACGTGAACCCGAACCGGCACGGCGACCTCATCCTCACCCACCCGCAGGACTACGCGCTGCTCTCGCCGGCCGACGGTGCGACGGGCCTGCCCGCCAAGGGTGTGACCTTCGCGTGGGAGCCCGCGGTCAACGCGCGGGAGTACCGCCTGCGGGTCGCTCGCGACGCCGCGATGACCGACGTCGTCGCCGAGGCCACGGTCACGGAACCGACCGCGAGGATCGCCTCCCTCGATGCCGGGCGAACCTTCTACTGGGAGGTCACGGCGGTCAACCCGAAGACCGGACAGGAACTCGTGGTCCCCGGCGGGGAGTGGGGGTTCCGCACCCTGCCCGCCGCCGTGCCCGAAGCGCCGTCCCCGGTGGCCGCGTACCGCGTCGGTGACGTCGTCGGCGTCACCTGGGCGGCGGCCGAGAGCGCGCTGACGTCGACGGTCTACCGCGCGCCGGCGGGGAGCGACGACTTCACGGCCATCGCGACCGGGCAGACCGGCAGGTCCTTCCTGGATCGCGAGGCGGCCGGCGGACCGTACCGATATCGGGTGACCTCGACGAATGAAATCGGCGAGGGGCCGGGCACGGTCGTCGAGGAGCAGGCGGCGCCCGCCGACGGCCCCGCCGAACACCTCAGCGACCGTGACTGGGTCTCGGCGACGGCCGGGTGGCGGTCGGTGCTGAAGGACCGCGCCGTGTCGGGGAGCCCGATCCGCCTCGCCGGCACCGAGTACGCCAAGGGCATCGGCACCCATGCGAACTCGGAGGTCGTCTACGACCTCGAACCGACGGACACGAGGTTCATCGCGATCGTCGGCATCGACGACGTGCAGCGCACGTCGCCCAACGCGTCGGTCGTCTTCCAGGTGCTCGCCGACGGCAAGGTCGTGTACGACAGCGGCCTCATGCGCGCGCAGCCGTACTCGCCACCGCAGCGCGTCGAACTCGACGTCCTCGGTGTCGAGCGGCTCGTGCTGCGGGTCACGGACGCCGGTAACACGAACAACAGCGACCACGCGGACTGGGCCGACGCCAAGGTCCTCCGCCTCCCGGGGAGCTGATGCGCGGCGCGGGCGGAAAGTCGAACGCTCCCTCAGAAGGACGCCTGTCCAAAGGCCGCAAGTAGTCGTCAACAACCCGAGTTCCACCGCACGTCGTCCGGGAAGAACTACAACTGGCACCCAGGTAACCACCGGCGCCGGTGCTACGCCGTGGGGAATCGGCTCGCGTCCGATGGGCGACACGAGCCGATTCCCAACACGGGCTGCGCCTTCTCGGCGCCATCCCACTCGGCTGATAGCCACCCAGGACCGTCACTGCGGTCGCCGCCGGATCGGGCGGGCCTTTGACCAGCCGTCGCATGGACTCCTACGACACCGCGCGGATCCGCCTGGCGTACGGCGACTCGCCCTCCTGGGCTGATCGCGGGGCGCGGCGCTCGGCGGGTTGCTCACGGTACGCGCGCCGGTGTGGGCGCCCCTGGTGCAGCTGGGGAGGCTCGGCATCGTCCTCGCCGTGGCCGTCACGGCGATTAAGCCTAGGCCCGAGCTGTGACCGAGGCGATGTCTCCGGACCTGGTCAGCCACCTGATTTAACGCCGCACCACCACAGATCTTGCCTCATATTTGTAGAGCCTCCGAGATGACATACCCCCGTATGAGGCGAAGGTCATGCTATTGGGCGAGGGAAATGTTGGTAAAACGTCGCTCGCTGCCGTCCTTAGAGGGGACGCGTTTGTTCACAACAGGCAACAACGCACGGAATTGAAATTCGGACCCCTAAGTCCACCCGAAGCAGGATCTTCAGTTGACCCTCCGGACCTGGGACTTCGGCGGTCAAGATGTTTGAAACATCGCGGCTTCCCGCCATCCTCAATGCACCCCGATCCGGTGATCGCTCGAGGTTTCCCCGGCGCGACCCGGTCGAGTCGGAACGCTGAAGAGGTGGAGCAGCGATCGCGACGACCGGCGTTGGGACGCCTGCTGTCCGTCAGACGCGCCCTGTGGTCGCTCGCCGTCGGTGTCGTCGCCGGGACGGCCACCGCGCTGGCCGGGGCGCCGGAGCTGACGCCGCTGGTGATCTGGACGATCGCGGCGGGCACGAACCTCGTCTGGGTATGGCGGGCCTGCTGGTCGGCGAGCCCGGAGCGCACCGAGGAACTCGCCGAGGCGGAGCGGCACTCCCGTTCCCCCGACACGGCGATCCTCATCGCGTCGGTTATCAGTATCGCCGCAGTGGCCGAGGCGCTCGTCCGCGCCTCGGACGAGCAGGACATGGTGGCTGTCGCGCTGGTGATCCTCAGCGTCGTCGCGGTGGTCCTGGCGTGGGCGCTGGTGAACACCGTCTTCGCGTTCAAGTACGCCCGGCTGTACTACTGCGACGAAGACGGCGGGTTCGACTTCAAGCGGGAAGACCCCCCGGCGTACGCGGACTTCGCGTACGTCGCCTTCACGGTTGGCATGTCCTTCGCCCCGGGCGAGAACGAACCGACCAGCAACCGCATGCGCAGGATCGCGCTCGGGCACGCGCTGCTCTCGTATGCCTTCGGAACCGGCATCCTGGCCGTCGCCGTCAACCTGGTCACCAACCTGGGCCAGTCATGACCTCCGTGGGGCGATTCGGGGAACGGACTTCCGTCCACGGTGGAACCCGGCTCGCCGGGCCACGCCCCACCGGCGGCTACCGCGTCGACGCAAGTTTCCCTCATCCCGCGACCGCGACGGCGACCTGTACCCCGCCTACCTCCTGGTCCTCGTGCTCGGCCTTCCGCCAGAACCGACGGCAGGCCGGGCCCGCGGATCACGTCGCCCGGGTGGGCCCGTCGCGCGCCCACCCGGGCAGCCTGTTCAGCCCAGCACCCGATGCGGATTCGCGCGCAGCGCGGCGACCAGCGGCGCCGGCGCGGTGCGCGGGGATCCAGCCGGGTACGGCGGCCGGGGGTCGTACTCGATGCCGAGCTGGATCGCCTGGGCGACGGCGTCCCCGGCGATCCGGCCGGCCAGCGTCAGCGCCATGTCGACGCCGGCCGACACCCCGGCGGCCGTGACGTACTTGCCGTCCACCACCACCCGCTCCGCGGTCGGCTCGGCACCGAACACGGAAAGCTGTTCCACGGCCAGCCAGTGCGAGGTGGCCCGGCGGCCGGTGAGCAGCCCGGCGGCGGCGAGCAGCAGCGAGCCGGTGCAGACCGAGGTGGTCCAGGTGGTGGTGGCGTCAACGGCGCACAGCCAGTCGAGCAGCCGGGCGTCGGTCATCCGGGCGATCTGCCCGGGCCCGCCGGGGACCACCAGCACGTCCGGGCGGGTCACCTCGTCCAGGGTGGCGGTGGCCGTGAGCGCGAGGGTGCCCACGTCGGTGGTGACCGGGCCGGGCCGGTCGGCGACGAAGACGGTACGGGCGCCGGGGAGCCTGCCGAGTACCTCGTACGGGCCGACGGCGTCGAGGGCGGTGAACCGATCGAAGAGGAGGACGGCGATCTGCATGGCGTTTTCCTTTCCAGGGTGTGGGACGGTCAGCGGGCGTCGACGGTGAACGGCACGGTGATCACGTGGCCGTCGGCGAGGCGAAACTGGCCCCAGAGTCGGTAGCGGCCCGGGCGGGGGAAGTCGACGTGCAGGTCCAGGTCCGGCCCGTAGGTCTGACCCGGCAGGGCGAAGACGGGCCGCCCGTCGGCATCCTCGGTCTCGGCGTGCTCGTGGGCGAAGCTGTCGCCCGCCGCCGACATGATGACCACGTGGCCGGCGGCGGCGAGGTACGGCCGCAGCCCGGTCAGCGGTCGGCCGGTGCCCGCGTCGGCGAAGCGGTAGGTGAAGCGGCTGCCACCGACGTTCGCGGTCCCGTCCAGGGTCACCCGCACGCCGTCGACGACCTGCTGCCGCCCGGACACCACCGGCCGCTGGTGGATAACCTCCGCGGGGTTGCCGACCGCAATGTCGTGCCGCTGCAGCACGTCGGTCAGTTCGCCCTTGCGCCGGAACTCCGTGTGCACGATGTACCGGCCGGGAGTGGGGAACGTGAGCGTCACGTCGAACTCGCCGGGCCGGCTCGTCGGCTGCGGGTGGACGTGGGCGAAGCTGGCCAGGTCGTCGCGCACGGCGATCAGGTGCATCCAGGCCTCGTGGCTGCGTCCCACGTCCCGGACCGGCCGGCCGCTCTCCGCGTCGGTGATGCGGATCCGCAGCGTGGCGGGTTGGCCGGGCACCACCGCGGCTGGCATCCCCACGTCGACCCGAACCCCTGCGTCCGCCGCAGGCACCGGTTCCGTCTCAGCGGTCATCATGGTGCTCATCGCGGGCCGCATCGGCATGCCGGTGTTCTGCGTCCAGGCCAGCACCCCGTTCATCCCCCGGGCGGCAGCGTCGGTGCGGCTGAGCGCGGTGAAGCCGGCGCCCACGGCGAGCGCGAGCGCGGCCACCCCGGTCAAGTACGCCCACTCGGCGAGCCGGGCACCCAGGCGGGGCCGCAGCGCCGCCGCCGTCTCCGGGCGGCCGAAGTGGCGCAGTCGCAGCGCGTTGGTGACCACGCTGACCGAGCTCATCGCCATCGCGGCGGCGGCCAGCGACGGGTCGAGCAGGATGCCCCAGGTCGGGTGGAGCACCCCGGCGGCCACCGGGAGGAGCAGGGCGTTGTAGCCGAAGGCCCAGCCCAGGCCCTGCTTGATCGTGGTGACCGTACGCCGGGACAACGCGATCGCCGAGACGATGCCGCGCAGGTCCCCGCCGACCAGAGTGATGTCGGAGGCGGCGATCGCCACGTCCGTGCCGGTGCCGATGGCGATGCCCAGGTCCGCGCGGGCCAGCGCCGGAGCGTCGTTGATGCCGTCGCCGACCATCGCCACCACCGCGCCCCGCTTCTGCAGCGCGGCGACCCGGGCGTCCTTCTCCTCCGGCCGGACATCGGCGATCACGTGGTCGATGCCGACCTCGCGGGCGACCACCTCGGCGGTGAGCCGGTTGTCGCCGGTCAGCATCCACACTTCCAGGCCCAGCGCCTGCAACTGCGCCACCGCCTCGACGGACTCGGGCCGCAGCGTGTCGGCGACCCCTGCGACGCCTGCGAGCCGGCCGTCGAGGGCGACGTACACGGGGGTGCCACCGGCGGCGGCGACGGCAGCGACCTGGCTCGACAGAGCGGTCACGTCGACGTCGTGGCGACGCATCAGGGCGGCGTTGCCGATGAGCAGGCCGCAGCCCTCGACCCGCGCCTCGACGCCGTGCCCGGGCACCGCCGCGAAGGACTCCGCCGCCGGCACAGTGAGGTCGCGGGCGCGGGCGTGCCTCACGATCGCCTCGCCGAGCGGGTGCTCCGAGCCGGTCTCGGCCGCCGCGGCGTAGGCCAGCAGCTGGTCGGCGTCGACACCGTCGACGGTGTGCACCACGGTGACGTCGGGACGGCCGCGGGTCAGCGTGCCGGTCTTGTCCAGCACCACGGTGGTGATCCGCCGGGCCTGCTCCAGCGCCTCGCCTCCGGAGATGAGGATGCCCAGCTCGGCGGCCTTGCCGGTGCCGACCATGATCGCGGTCGGGGTGGCCAGGCCGAGCGCGCAGGGGCAGGCGATGATGAGCACCGCGATGGCGGTGCCGATGCCGAGGGTCAGCCGCCCGTCGGCGGGGCCGGCGATCGCCCAGACGGCGAAGGTGAGCAGCGCGAGCCCGAGCACCGCCGGCACGAACCAGGCGGAGACCGTGTCGACCAGCCGCTGCATCGGCGCCTTGCCGCCCTGTGCCTCGCGGACCAGGCGGACGATCTGGGCGAGGGTGGTGTCCTGGCCCACCGCGGTGGCCCGGAACACCAGGGCGCCGGTCCGGTTGACGGTCGAGCCGATGACCGCGTCCCCGGCGCTCTTCGACACCGGCATGCTCTCGCCGGTCAGCATGCTCTCGTCGACGGTGGAGGTGCCCTCCGTGACCGTGCCGTCCACCGGCACCTTCTCGCCGGGTCGGACCCGGACCAGGTCGCCCACGACGACCGAGTCGACCGGCACCTCGATCTCGACGCCGTCGCGCAGCACCCGGGCGGTCCGCGGGCGCAGCCCGAGCAGTGCCCCGATGGCCGCGCCGGTCTGCCGGCGCGCCCGGGCCTCCATCCAGCGCCCGGTCAGCACCAGCGCGATGACCACCACGGAGATCTCGAAGTAGACGTGCAGCGGCAGGCCGAGCCGTTCGGCGGTAGCCGGCCAGAGCGTGACGAAGGCGCTGTAGGCGTAAGCGACCGTGGTGCCCAGGGCCACCAGGGTGTGCATGTTGACGCCGCCGTGCCGGGCCGCGGCCCAGGCCGCCCGGTAGAAGGGCCGGCCCGCCCCGAACTGCACCACGGTCGCGACGACCAGCAGCGCCGGCATCAGCCAGTCCATCGCGTCGATGGGCAGCGGCAGGTACATCAGCACCATCATGGACAGTCCGGTGGCCAGGGTGAGCTGCCAGGTCCGCTTGAGCCGGGTGATTTCCCGCTCCCCGGCCCGGGCCCGCTCGGCGTCGTCATCCGCGCTCTCGGCGGCCGGGAAGTCCGGCCGGCGGGGCTCGTCGGCCTGGACCGTGGCCGTGTAACCGGCCCGCTCCACCGCCGCGATCAGCGCCGGTGGGGTCACCCGGGCCGGCTCGTAGACCACGGTCGCCGTCTCGGTCGCCAGGTTGACCTCGGCCCGGGTCACACCCTCGACCCGGCTCACCGCCCGCTCCACCCGCCGGACGCAGGACGCGCAGGTCATCCCGCCGATGTGCAGCGTGCCGGAGACGACAGTCGGTGTCGTCATCGCAGTGCTCCTCTCGTACCGGGCGTCGCAGGCGCCCTCGCTGGTCCGGCGGCCCTCGCCGGCCGGTGAGGCCACGCTCCCGGCCACCGCTGTCCGCCCGCTGTCCGCGTCCCGTCGGCCCGTCCCGGGGTACGCGACAGGGCGCGGACAGCGCTGCCCGGCACGGTTCGAACCGCCGGGTCGCCAGGAGCGCGGCCCGCCGAACGAAGGAGTGAACCGTGAACCAGCTCGTGCTCTCCGTGCCGAACATCAGCTGCGGCCGCTGCGTCGAGGCGATCCGGGAGGAGGTCGGCCTGGTCGCCGGGGTCCGCGCCGTGGCGGTGGACCTGGCGTCTCGTACGGTCCGGGTCGACGGCGACGCCGACCGGGCCGCGGTGGTGGCCGCCATCGGCGAAGCCGGCCACCAGGTCGCGTGAGCGGGCCGGACCGATGGACACCGCACCGGACACCGTGGTCGTCGGCGGCGGGCAGGCCGGGCTGGCGCTCGGCCACCACCTGCGCCGCGCCGGCGTACCCTTCACCATCCTCGACGCCCACCTGCGGGTGGGCGACGCCTGGCGGCGCCGTTGGGACTCGCTGACCCTGTTCACGCCGCGCCGGTTCTCCGCCCTGCCGGGGCTGCCGTTCCCCGGCGACCCCGACGGGCACCCCGGCAAGGACGAGGTCGCCGACTACCTCGCCCGGTACGCCACCCACTTCGACCTGCCGATCCGGCTCGGCTACCGGGTCACCTCGGTACGCCCCGGCACGGCGGGCGGCTTCACGGTCGACACGTCGACCGGAACCCTGCGCGCCCAGCGGGTGGTGGTCGCCGCCGGGGCGTTCCACACGCCCCGGATCCCCGACGTGGCCCGGAAGCTCGCGCCGCGGGTCGCGCAACTGCACAGCAGCCGGTACCGCCGGCCGGGCCAACTGCCGGGGCACGACGTGCTGGTGGTCGGTGGCGGGAACACCGGGGTGCAGATCGCCGCCGAACTCGTCGACGACGGCCGCCGGGTGGTACTTGCCGCACCGACCCTCGGTCCGGTGCTGCCGCAGCGCTGGCTGGGCCGGGACATCTTCTGGTGGTTCTCCCGACTGGGCACCATGCGGCTGGGCCCGGAGAGCCGGCTGGGCCGCCGGATCGCCGCCCAGAACCCGGTCATCGGCACCGATGTGACCGGGCTGCTGCGCCGGGTGGACCGGGTCGCTCGGGTGGTGGACGCCGAGGGGGACAACCTCCGGTTCGCCGACGGCGGGCAGCGGCGAGTGGACGCGGTGATCTGGGCCACCGGCTTCCGCCCGCACTACCCCTGGCTCGAGGTGCCGGTGCTGGACCCGTCCGGCGCGCCCGTCCAGCGCGAAGGCGTGACGGACTGGCCGGGGCTGTACTTCCTCGGCCTGCCCTGGCAACGCGCCCGGGGCTCGGCGGTGCTGGGCTGGGTCGGCCAGGACGCCGACGTGCTGGCCGCCCGGCTGGCCGAGGACCGGCGGCTGGCACCGGCCCGACCGGTGATCCCGGCCTGATCGGGGCAGCTCACCGCCGCTCGGATGATCGTTCCGAGGACGGTCGGGACGTACCATGGGCCCGCCCGGGCAGCCGCCCGGCGACCGGAGCGGGCCCGGGGGCGTCCGCCGCGGCGGACGGGAGTGCGATGAGCCGGGACAGCGAGCCCACGGTGAGCTTCGGGGTGCTCGGCACCGTCGAGCTCCGGGTGGCCGGCCGCCCCGCCACGCCGCTCGCCCCGGCGGTCCGCGCGTTGCTGGCCCGGCTGGTCCTCGCCGCGGGCCGGGTGGTCTCCGCCGACGCGCTGACCGACGCGCTTTGGGGCGAGCAGCCCCCGGCCGACGCCACGAACGCGCTGCAGCTGCGGGTGTCCAAGCTGCGCCGCGCCCTGGTGGCCGCCGGGGCCGGCGGCGACCTGCTGGTCACCCGCGCCCCCGGCTACCAGCTCGCCGTCACCGCGGACGCGGTGGACGCGTACCGCTTTGAGCGGCTGCTGGTAGCGGCGCGCAGCGCGACCACCGGCGACGGCCCGGCCGCGGCGCTGGCTCGCTTCGACGAGGCGCTGCGGCTGTGGCGGGGGCCGGCCCTGGCCGACGCCGGGGACGCCGAGTGGGCCCTCGCGGAGGTGGCCCGTCTGGAAGAGCTGCGGCTCGGCGCGGTGGAGGACCGGCTGGAACTGCTGCTGGAGGCCGGCCGGCAGGCCGAGGCGGTGGCCGACCTTGAACGCCTGGTCGCCACCCACCCGCTGCGCGAGCGGCTGCACCGGCTGCTGATGCTGGCGCTCTACCGGGGCGGGCGGCAGGCGGACGCGATCACCGCGTACCACGCGCTGCGGCACCGCCTCGCCGACGAGCTGGGCATCGACCCGGCACCCGAACTCCAAGCGCTCGCCGAGGCGATCCTGCGCCAGCAGGTGCCCGCCCCGGCACCGGCCGCCCCGCCCGCCCCGCCCGCCGCGGCGCCGGCCGGGACGGAGGCGGCGCGGATCCCCGCCCCCTGGGCGCCGCAACGCGACGACCTGCCCCGCCGGCTCGCCTCGATCATCGGCCGCCAGGACGACGTACAGCGGGTGCTCGACCGGCTGCGCGAGGCGCGGGTGGTGACGCTGACCGGACCGGGCGGCGTCGGCAAGACCACCCTCGCCCTGGAGGTGGCACGCCACGCCGACGACGCCCTCGCCGACCGGGTGCACCTGGTCCGCCTGGCCGCCCTGCCGAGCGGGACGGACCTGCCCGAGACGGTCGCCGGTCAGCTCGGCGTGGCCGCCGGCGGGTCGGGACCGGCCGCCACCGCCGCGCTGGTGGCCTGGCTCGGCGCCGACCGAACCCTGCTCGTGGTCGACAACTGCGAGCACGTCATCGACGAGGCCGCGGAACTGGTCGAGCAGCTCGTCGCGGCCTGCCCGGCCGTGACCGTGCTGACCACCAGCCGGGAGGCGCTGGCCGTACCCGGCGAGACCCAGCTCGCGGTGGCGCCGCTCGGCGTACCCGACGGGCCGGCTGATCTCGCGCGACTCGGCGACAGCCCGGCGGTGGCCCTGTTCGTCGATCGCGCGCGGGCGGTGCGCCCCGGGTTCGTCCTCGACGAGACGACGGCGCCGGTGGTCGCGGACATCTGCCGGCAGCTCGACGGCATGCCGCTGGCCATCGAGCTGGCCGCCGCGCGGGTGAAGGCGCTGCCGCCCGGGGAGATCGCGGCCCGGCTGCACGACCGGTTCGCGCTGCTCACGGCGGGCGCGCGGACCAGCGACGCCCGGCACCGCACGCTGCGGGCCACCCTGGACTGGAGCCACGACCTGCTGTCCGAAACCGAGCGGCGCCTGTTGCGCCGGCTGGCGGTGTTCCGCGGCGGCTGGGACCTGGCGGCCGCCGAGCAGGTCTGCGCGTTCGACGGCCTGGCCACCGACGAGGTCCTCGACCTGCTCTTCCGCCTGGTCGACCGGTCCCTCGTGGTGCCGGACCCGACGACCGGGCGGTTTCGGCTGCTGGTCACCATCCGGGAGTACGCCGCCGCCCGGCTCGCCGAGGCGGGCGAGGCGGAGGCGGCCCGCGACCGGCACCTCACCCACTTCATCGAGCAGGCCGAGCGGTACGGACCGCACGCGCGGTCCGACGCCGACGCCTGGGCGCGGTTGACCCAGGAGCACGACAACTTCCGCGCCGCGATCGACCGCTGCCTGGACCGGCGCGACGGGGTCGACGCCGGCCTGCGGCTGGCGGACGCCCTCTTCCTGTTCTGGAACTACGGCCCCCGGTACGAGGGGGTCCGCGCCCTGACCGCGCTGCTCGCCGCCGGCGTCCCGACGCCGGCCGCCCGGGCCGCCGCCCTGCAGCGGATCGGCCTGCTCGGCGTCTACTACCCCACCGCGCAGACCCGGGCCGCGGCCCGGGACAGCGTGGTGGCGTTCGAGCAGCTGGGCGACCGGGTCAACACCGCCACCTCGCGGCTGGTCGTCGCGTGGGAGGGCCAGTACGACGGCGACCCGGACCGGTACCGGGCGATGGTCGCCCAGGCGATCCGGGAGCGGGGCGACACCGACGACCCCTGGTGGCACGGGACGGTCCACTACGTCGAAGCGCTGCTGGATCTGCGGACCGGCGCCTTCGAGCGGTCCGCCGAACAGTGGGCCCGCAGCCTCGAGTGGACGCGGAAGGCGGGCGACCTGCTGCTGCCCGCCGGGATCCTCGCGCACCTCGGCATCGCGCTGCGCGAGGCCGGCCGGCCGGACGAGGCGATCTCCACGCTCGATGAAGCGGCGGCCGAGGCGCGGCGCAACCCCTCCCCCCATGCGACGGCGTTCACCCTCGTGCAGCTCGCGCACAGCCGGCTGGACCGGGGCGAGGTCGACGGGGTGGCGGCGATGCTCGCCGAGGCGGACGACACGGCCCGCCGCAGCGGCAACCCGCGCTGCCAGGCCTGGGCAGCCTGGGGCCGGGCCCGGATCGGGTACGCGGCGGGCGACGCGGTCGGCGCGGCGGACGAGTGCCGACGGGCCCTGGACCTGTTCCAGGAGCGGGAGTTCCCGTGGGCGCGGCGCCGGCTCTGGTCGCTGGCGGCCGACGCGGCGACGGCTGCGGGGCGGCCGCAGGAGGCCGACGCGGCCCGGCGAGCCGCCGCGGACCTGAAGGCAAGCCGCTAACCGGAGCAGTCCGGGCCGTCCGGGCGGACCGTCAGGCCGGCCCGGCGCAGCGCGGCCGGATCCACCTCCCCGCCCACCCGCAGCGTGCCGGCGTCCACGTCGAACTCCAGCGACACCACCCCGGGCAGGTCGCTCACCCGCCCGCTGACCGCGCGGACGCAACGCCGGCACATGCCGGGCGGCACCGTCACCATCAGGACCCGCGTCGCGCCCGCGGCGGGTGCCGTCGGGTCGTTCCGTTCCACCATGCCGCCAGCCTGGCCGGGGCCGCTGGCGGTCGGCTGTCCATCCGCCGTCCGCCCCCGCCAATCGACGGCCAGCGTCCGAACAGCGCGTCGGGCCACTCTCCTCGGGTCACCGATCCGCACCTGACCGAGGAGTTGCCATGAACCACCTGCTCACCGCCGAGCTGTTCCAGCTGGAGCGCGCCGAGCTGGTCCGCCAACTGCGCCGGGACCGGCACGCCGCCATCGTTCGCGCGACCCGCACCTCGCTGCACCGCCGAACCGCCCGCTGAGCCACCCGCCCCCGACGCACCAGACAGGAGATCTCCAATGACCACGAGCACCGCCCCCGCACCCGCCACCACCGTCGCCGTGCAGGCCCGGGACGTCGTCCGCACCTACGGCCGCGGCGACGCCGCCGTCCGCGCCCTGGACGGCGCCACCGTGTCCATCCCGGCCGGCCGGTTCACCGCGATCATGGGTCCGTCCGGCTCCGGCAAGTCGACGCTCATGCACGCGCTGGCCGGCCTCGACACCGTCGACGCCGGGCAGATCCTGCTCGGCGGCACGGACCTCGGCCAGCTGACCGAGCGGCAGCGCACCCTGCTGCGCCGCGACCGGATCGGCTTCGTGTTCCAGGCCTTCAACCTGGTGCCGACCCTGACCGCGCGGGAGAACATCGTCCTCCCGCTCACCCTGGCCGGCCGCCGGCCCGACCCCGAGCGCCTGGCCCACCTGGTCGCCATCCTCGGCCTGACCGACCGGTTACGGCACCGGCCCGGGGAACTCTCCGGCGGCCAGCAGCAGCGGGTCGCGGTGGCCCGCGCGCTGGTCACCGGCCCGGAGATCGTCTTTGCAGACGAGCCGACCGGGAACCTCGACTCGCAGGCGGCCGAGGCGCTGCTCGGCTTCCTGCGACAGGCCGTCAACCAGCTCGGACAGAGCATCGTGATGGTCACCCACGACCCGCACGCCGCCGCGTACGCCGACCGGGTGGTGTTTCTCGCCGACGGCCGGATCGACGGCGAGCTCGACGCCCCGACCGTGCCGGCCATCCTGTCTCACATGGCGCGCCTGGCCACGCCCGCCGCCACCGGAGGGAACTGACATGTGGCGCCTGACCCTGCGTACCACGCTCGCCCGCCGGACCCGGCTGGCGCTGACCCTGCTCGCGGTCGTCCTCGGCGTCACCTTCGCCACCGGCGGCCTGATCCTCACCGACACCTCCGGCCGGCTGCTTGACGACCAGTTCCGCACCGCGACCGCCGGCGTCGACCTGACCGTGCGGGACGCGGCCGCCTTCGACTCCGCGATGGGTGTCGAGGTCGCCCGGGACCCACTGCCGGCGGGCCTGCCGGAGCGGATCGGCGCGGTGCCCGGCGTGGCCGCCGCCCGGCCACTGGTCCGCGGCCAGGGCCTGCTGGAGGTGGACGGCACGGCGGTCGTGCCGAGCGGGGCCTCCGTTCTCTCCTCCTGGGTGCCGGCGCCGGTCGGCGCGTTCACCGTCCGCAGCCGCCGGCCGCCGACCGCCGACGACGACGTGGTGATCGACGAGGACACCGCCCGCCGTCATCGGATCGGGCTCGGCGACACCGTGACGGTCCGGGCGACCGACACCGCCCGGTTGCGGGTGGTCGGACTGGCCGGGTTCGGTGCCCGCGACGGCCTGCCGAACAGCACGGTCGCCCTGGTCACCCTCCCGTCGGCGCAGCGCCTCCTCCGGCTCGGCTCCGACATCTCCGAGGTGGCGGTGGTCGCCGCGCCCGGCGTCGCCCCGGAGGAACTACGGGACCGGATCAGCGCCGCCGTCGGCGCCGGCTACGAGGTCACCCCGAGCCGGGACATCGCGGCGGCCGGGGCGGCGGCCGCCCGGGACCAGCTCAGCTGGCTGCAACTGGTGCTGCTCGCCCTGGCGGCGGCGGCCCTGCTGGTCGGCGCGTTCCTGATCGCCAACACGTTCTCCATCGTCATCACCCAGCGCACCCGGGAACTCGCCCTGCTGCGGGCCGCCGGGGCGACCGGCGGGCAGGTGCTGCGCTCCGTCCTCGGCGAGGCGCTGCTGGTCGGGCTCGCCGCCTCGGCCGTCGGGCTCGGCCTCGGCGTCGCCGCCGCCACCGGCATCCGGGACCTGGCCGGGGCGTTCGGCGTACCGCTGCCGGAGGGCGGGCTGGTGCTGACCGCCCGTACCGTCCTGGTGGCGTTCGCCGTCGGCGTCCTCGTCACAGTCGGCTCGGCGGTCGGGCCAGCCCGGCGCGCGGCCGCGGTGGCGCCGGTCGCGGCGTTGCGGGAGGCGGCCGCCGCCCGCACCGGACGGCTCCGGGTGGTCTGGGGTGCGCTGGCCGCCGCGGCCGGCCTGGCCGCGACGGCAGCGGTGCTCGCCGCCAATGCGCCGGTCCCGCTCCTCGGCGTCGCCGCGCTCGGCGCCGTCGGCGCGCTCGCGCTGCTCGGCCCGGCCATCACCCCCGCCCTGGTAAGCCTCGTCGGCCGGCCGCTGGCCGCCGCCGGGGTGACCGGCCGGCTGGCCACCGCGTCGGCGGCCCGCGCCCCGCGCCGTACCGCGGCGACCGCCCTGGCGCTGGCGCTCGGACTCGCATTGATCAGCTTCATGGCCGTCCTCGGCACCTCTGTCAACAGTTCGGTCCGGGCGTCCTACGCCGAGGTGATCACCGCCGATCACGTCGTGGAGAGCGCCCGCAACGAGATGCTCGGCGGCCTCTCCCCCGCCGTGTACGACCGGGTGAGCCGGCTGCCCGAGGTGGCGGTCGCGTCCCGGCTGCGCTACGGCCACTGGCGCGACGGGGACGCCACTCAGGCACTCACCGCCGTGGACCCGTCGACACTGCCCCGGGTAACGTCCCTGCACTTCACCGCTGGCAACCTGGCGGCGCTGGACGGCGGGGGAATCGTGCTGGCCGAGCACGTGGCCCGGGACCGGGGCCTGACCGTCGGGGACGAACTCCGCATGACGTTCTCCCGCACCGGCATCCGCAACCTTCCCGTGGTTGGCCTGCTGCGGGACGGGGATGCTCGGGCACTCTCCACCGACTACCTCATCTCGCTGGACACCTTCGCCCGGCTCTACAGCGAGGAGATGGACGCGAGCGTGCTGATCCACACCGCCGATGGGACCGACCGGGTGGCCGCCGAGCGGGCGATCAAGGCGGCCCTGGCCGACACCCCGACCGCGCAACTGCGCGACCAGGCCGCCGCGGTGGCCGGCCGGACCCAGATGATCGACCAGGTGCTCGGTCTGGTGACGGTGCTGCTGACGCTGGCCGTGCTGATCGCGCTGCTCGGCATCACCAACACCCTCGCCCTGTCGATCACCGAGCGCACCGCGGAGATCGGGCTGCTCCGCGCGGTGGGAATGACCCGCCGACAACTGAGCTGGATGATCCGGGGCGAGGCTGTCCTCGTCGCCGCGCTGGCGAGCGTCCTCGGGATCGCGCTGGGCGGCGGCTTCGCCGCCGCCACGGTCCGGGCGCTGGGTCGGGATGCTCCGACCGTGCTCGCCGTGCCGGCCGGCCGGCTGCTCCTGGTGCTGGCCGTCGCCCTCGCCGCCGGGCTGCTCGCCGGCCTGCTGCCCGCCCGGCGCGCCGCCCGGCTGGACGTCCTCGCCGCCATCGGCACCCCGTGATCCCTCCCGGGCGGCACCGGCCACGTCCGGTGCCGCCCGGCCGCCACCTTCTCAAGGAGAGCACCATGAACGCTTTTCAAGGAGAGCACCATGAACGACACCATCGGTATCCGCCGGGCCGGCAGCCCGGTCCGATGGCCTTGTCGAGCAGGTCGGATGCCGCCTGCGGGGCGCTGTCGTGCAGGCCTTCGGCGAGCAGAGGGTGGGCTTCGGTGCCTCAGCGGCGTACGGCTTCCTGGTGCGGTTGAAGCCATTCGTAGTGTTGGGCTTCGGCCAGCAGCACGGTGTAATGGTCACAGGCAGCGGTTCGCGGAGCCGTGGTCGGGTGGCGATGATCGCGTCGCGCAGCAGGTCGCGCAGCGTCCCGACATCGACGTTGACGGTGAACTGGTCGAGCCGGTAGCGCCGGCGGTCTTGACGGCATAGGCGTTGCTCGCCTCGGCGACGCCGGCGCGGGCGAGCAACGTCTGCGATGGACACAAGCGCAACGTCCACGCCGGCCCCGGTACGACTACTGCGCCGGGTGCGGAGTGAGGCAAAGGCCGCTGCTCGGCGCAAGCGGCGCCGTTCCGGTTGGCGACATACCCGCCGGGCCGGGACTCAGGGCCGGGCTTGATCCTCCCGGCCCTGAGCCCCACCCAGGTCAGGCTGTCGCCATCTGGCGGACGTGTTTGCCCTCGGCGAACTCCTCGACCATCTTGGCGCAGAAGGCCGGAAGGTCGCTGGGGCTGCGGCTGGTGACCAGGCCGTTGTCGACCTGCACCTGTTGGTCCACCCAGTTCCCGCCCGCGTTGCGGATGTCGGTGCGCAGGCTGGGGAACGAGGTGACGGTCCGGCCGTTGACGATCCCGGTCTCGACCAACGACCAGGGACCGTGGCAGATCGCCGCCACCGGCTTCTGTTGCTGGAAGAACGCCCGGACGAAGTCCATCGCCTGCGGATTCATCCGGAGCCGGTCAGGGTTGACCGTCCCGCCCGGCAGCAACAGGGCGTCGTAGTCGGCCGCATTGGCCTCGTTCACGGTCCGGTCCACCCGATAGTGGTTGGCCGGATTGATGTCCTGGTTCATCGACTGGATCTCGCCGGATTTCAACGAGATCAGGTGGACCTCGGCCCCCGCCTGCTCCGCGGCGGCCCGGGACTGGGTGTACTCCACGTCCTCCACCCCGTCGGCGGCGAGGCAAGCGACTCGCTTGCCGGTCAGTGGCTGCTGGCTCTGCGCCATTTCTGCGGCCTCCCTTCGCGGCGCCGCCCCGTCGGCGGCGCATCGCTCGCTCGCGATCGCCTTCCCGGTGCGGGCACCGGCAAACAGGCCAGCGAACGCCGCTCGAGGGCGGACAATCCGGCCACATGCCCGCTGCACCAGCGAGGGCTCGCGCGGAGAAAGGTCGCGCTACGAGGGAGTGCTGCCTGTCGCAGCGGGTAACGCAGCAACCCACTGGTACCCAGGCCCCCGGAAAGGTCGACATGACCCTCGCTGCCGCCGCGATCGAGTTGCCGTCCGGCCAGACGATGCCCGTGCTCGGCCAGGGAACCTGGTACCTGGGCGAGCGCCCCGCGAGGCGGCGGGACGAGTTAGCCGCCCTACGCACCGGGCTCGACCTGGGCCTGACCATGATTGACACTGCGGAGATGTACGGTGACGGCGCTTCCGAGGAACTCGTCGGCGAGGCGATCATCGGACGACGCGACGACGTCTTTCTGGTCGACAAGGTGCTGCCGTCCAACGCCAGCCGACGGGGAACCGTGCAGGCCTGCCGTCGCAGCCTGCAACGACTCGGCGTCGACCACATCGACCTCTACCTGCTGCACTGGCGCGGCACGCATCCACTCGCGGAGACGATCGAGGCGTTCGCCGAACTCGTCGACGCCGGTGACATCGGGCAGTGGGGTGTGAGCAACTTCGATCTTTCCGACATGACGGAGCTACTCGAGGCGGGCGGGAACTCCTGCGCGACCAATCAGATCCTGTACAACCTCACCCGCCGCGGTCCCGAGTACGACCTGCTGCCGTGGCTACGCGAGCACCGAATCCCGGTGATGGCGTACTCGCCGATCGAGCAGGGCCGACTGCTCGGCCACCCCCAGATCGCGGAGATCGCCGCCCGGCACGGGGTCACGCCCGCTCAGGTGGCGCTGGCCTGGCTGCTGCGGCTGGAGATGGTTGCGGCCATCCCTCGGTCGTCCAAGCCCGAACACACCCGGGAGAACGCGGAAGCGCGCGACCTGTATCTGACTGAGGAGGACGTGGCGGCACTCGACACGGCGTTCCCGCCACCGGCCGGCCCGCAACCGCTGGAGATGTTGTAGCGTCACCGACCTTTTCGGCGGACGGCACCGGTCGAGGTCGGCGCCATCCGCTCGGCGATCCGGCGGTGGAGGGCGGTGAGCGCCGTCGGGGAAGGCCTCGACGTAAGAGTGCGCCATCGTGCCGGACGGCCCGCAGCCCATACCGTCGGGCGGCCTCCACGTGGCCCACCGGCCGGTGGCGGCGATGGCGGACGCCCGCGCCACAGCCGCACCGACGTCGATGCCGTGGGTACGTGAAACGCGAAGTCGATCACCTGTGCGTGCGCGGCGGCCAGCCGGCAGCGGGCGGGCGAACGTCTCCAGGGACGACTGATCGAAGCCGACATCCCGCAGACAGCCCAGGTCCTCCTCAGCGAAGTCGAAGCCTTCGATAGACGCCAGCGCCTCGGCCAGCCCGGCGGAGACCAGGAAGCCGCGTTGCGGCGGCAGGCGACGGACGGCAATTGGGGGTCAGGTTGGCCGCCCCCACGGCCTGCACGACAACAGCGGCACGGACCGCAGCGCCGTGAAGTCTCGGCCCGGAAGAGGTCCCGTCCCGTCCAGCGCCGACCCGGCGGCGTACGGGGCGCAGCGAACCAGCCGTCAGAACATGCTGGGATCGAGGCGCGCGGTGGGGGATCCGCCGCGCGCCGATGGACTGCAGGATCGCTGCCGTGGCACTGGTGAGCGCGGCGATGCCGGGCGAGGAGAAACCCGAGGGCCCTGGCGCCCATCTCGTGGCCGGCGCCGGTCCGCTTCCGTACCGGCATGAGGACATGGGTGCCGGGACGAGCCAAGGTGGACCGGGCTCTCGCGGAAGCGGGCGCCCGCGCGGTCTTCGACACCCTCCGCGAGGCCGTCTCCGCCGGCGAGTACGACCAGGTCGTCGCGCAGCTCCCGACCGAACTGTCGCAGGTCGCCGGCCCGGTGCCGCCGTTCGACGGGCAGGGCGGCCGCAGGTAGCGGGTCTCACCGCCGATTCCAACGGGCGGTAGCGGCGCCTGCGCCGCTACCGCCCGAGGTTTCTGGCGGGTCCGCGCGCCCTAGGTGCCGACCCGGCGGGGCTCGAGCCGTCCCGTCCCCGGCCCGGTCAACTGCCAGAACTCCTGCGGCAACTGGTCGACAAGGTCTCCGTACTCCTTCGCGCTGGCCGACTCACGAAGGGTATCCAGCACCGCCCGTGCTGCGTCGGTGACCACCTGGCGATCCACCCCGGCCCGTGACTGCACCCGTTCGAAGAATTCGGCGAGCCCGAACCGTTCCGGATCTTCGGTGGGCCTACGCACCAGGCCTTGTAGCTCCTCAGGGAGCTGGGAGGCGAGGTCCCTTGCCTGGCCGCCAGTGATCCGTTCTGCCAACGTCTCGAGCGTGGCGCGGGTGATCGGTTCCGCCTGCCCCGGCGGAACCTTCGGTCGCGCTGCCACGGACTGGATGAACTCGGTGTAGTCCACCTCGGATCCCCTCTCGAACCGGATTGCGGCGGGTACCCGCGCCCGCCGGGGTGAAACGGCGGTTCGCCCGCCCTCAGCCGGGTGGCGGAGGGCGGTGGGTGATCCGGCGGGTCACCCGCAACTGGTACAGGCCGGCGCTGGTGACGGCGTAGAAGACGGGCGGGAGGAGGAAGATGGCGAGGCCGACCAGCGGCGCCACCAGGTAGCCGACCACCCCCGCCAGGACGTACAGAACGACCCCGGCGAGGGCCCGGAACCGCTCGACGTGGAAGAACCCGTCCTTGACCTGCTCCTTCAGCAGGTCGGGGTGCCGGGCCAGGTAGTGGTAGAACGCCAGCCAAGTCGCGCACAGCAACGCGCCGATCAGCGCGTAGAAGGCGATGGCCACACGCTGGTCCGCGTTGTCGTGCTCCTGCAGCGCGTGTGACACGACGATGGTCGGAAACGGCAGCAGCGCCGTGGTGAACAGCACGAGCAGGTTCATCCAGTGCAGGCCGCGATCGATCTGCTGGATGCGGTTGAACGCCGCCTTGTGGTTGAGCCAGACGACGGCCACGTACGAGTAGGACGCGAGATACGCGACGTACGACGGCCACTGGCCGAGCAGTCCGGACAGGAGGCGGCCGGGCGGGACGTCCGGCACCCGGAGATCCAGGACCAGCAGCGTGATGATGATGGCGAAGATGGCGTCGCTGAACGCCACGGCACGGCTGGTGTCCGACCGGGTGCCGAGGTCCGTGTCTGGCCCGCTCACCGAGCGCGCCTACCCAGGGGCGCCCGCGGTAAACAGCCGGGCACGGCCGCCCCGAATGCGAATCAATAGTGCAGATCTCGAACCAGGGGGCCTAGCGGGCATCATGGACCTGGCGGCCCGCGGTTGGGCCATGAGCCGCCGCAGGGGGAACGACGGCGGCGCCTGATGTACACACGGCCATGAACGACCTGGTGGCGCAGCTCCGCCTTCCCCGACGGGCGTGCTACGCCGGCATCCGGGACAGCCAGTCGCCCAATCTCAACAACGTGACGACCACCAAGCAGGCCGTCACCAGCGCGACCGGCATGATCGTCATCGCCAGCAACGACGACACCCATCGCTACTGGCACGCCGACCTGTCATGGGGATCGTCGTGGGCGCGGGCACGGGTGGGAGCAGGTGCTCGCCTGCTCGCCCCTCGCTCTTAGCCGCAGCTGATCCGCCGTCTCCTCGGCTGCACCGCTGAGTCGTTTGATGCGTCGGCACACGGGTAGACCGCGGCCCGGTCCGAGGGGGTGGGCCGAGGATCGGAGCCACATACCGATGGTCGGCTCCATCCGGTCCGCATGCTGGGCGAGGCCCCGAGGAGTGTGGGATGGCCGAACCGGAGAGCCGGGACACGGGCGCACGGGAGTCGCCCGGGCAACCGCGCGAGCAGGTCGATCGGCAGCGCGACGCCGAGGAGGGCGCGGAAGTCGCCGGTCGGGGCCAGAACCTCGGTCCCGCCGGCGGGCCAACGGGTGTCGAGCCCGGCAAACGCCCCGCCGCCCCGCAGCGTGGTGAGCACGACCTTCCCCAGCCGGCTGGCGGGCACAGCAGCAAGACGGTGTCAGACCCGGACGTCGTCCTTCAGATCCCGCAGGTCAAGGTCGAACAGATCTACGTCGAGGTCGACAACCTGGACGCCTCCGTCTCACTGCGAGCCCGGCTGGGTAGCCTGCTCCAGCTCGACGTGGGCGTTCAGGCGCATCTCGGCACGGTGAAGATCGATATCAAGGGCGTCGAGGCCGAGGCGATGCTCGAGGTTCGGCTCGAGGAGCTCCGCGGCATTCTCGACAGCGCCCTCCGCACCATCGAGCGCAACCCTCAGATCATCGAGTCGGTGGTGAAGACGGTGGACACCGCCGTGAACCAGGTCGGGCAGACAGCTCAGCAGGTGCTCGGGCCGCAGGGGCCGCTCGCGCGGACGCTCGACCACGTCGGGCAGACGGCGCAGGAGGCGCTGGGGCCCAACGGGCCGCTGTCGCAGACGCTGCAGCAGGCCACCCAGCAGGTCGGTCAACAGCTCGGACAGACCACCCAGCAACTGGCTCAGAACAGCGGGGCGGCGGCTGGCGGCGGTGGGGGTCTGGGCAGCGTGCTGGGCGGATCTCCGGCCCGAGCGGCGTGGCAACGGATGAAGAGGATCGTCAACAGCAGCCACCCACTGAGGCAGGTCACGGCGCGGCTGGTAGGACCGCAGGGGCAACAGCCGCCGAGCTGACCGCCGTCCGCCGTGGCGCCAAACGCTAAATGTCGGTGGCGGCGCGGCCGGCCGGCCTGCCCATGGCTGCTCCGAGCTTCGTGCGGCTGGATATGCACAGTTTCCGTACACCGGGCGAGGTTGGCCTCCACGATCTTTGGGCTGTTGAACAGACGCGGGATGCGTCGGAGACCGTGCGGTGCGTACAGTTCCGGGTCGGACTTGGGGTGGGCCGGGTAGATCCGGCGCAGGGAACGGGACGAGACAGCGACGGCATGACGGCGGACAACATTACCGAAACCGGTCAATACGGCATTGACCGCAGGCGGCTGGAGACCTGTCTCAGCGTCTTCGAGGCGTTGGAGGACCTGCCGCCCGATCACCCCGACGTGGTGCGGGTGCAACGGGCCACCGCGAAGCTCTACAAGATGATCAAGCAGCGGCGACGCGAGGAACGGCGAGATGCCATCGCGGCGGCCGACCGCGCGGTGACGGAGGCCACCGCCACCGGCGCCCCGGGCCGGATCGACGACGAGACCCAGGGCGTCCCGCTCGCCTCCCCCACCGTGGGTGCCACGGCCGGCTTCCTGC